>DATCEH010000035.1:0-27988 GCA_036510225.1 Solirubrobacteraceae bacterium
CGATGGCGGCGGCGAGCTCAGCGGATCGGCTCGAGACGGAGATCCAGGAGATCGGACGGACGCTCGACGCCGCCCGCCCGCACGGGCGGCCGTCGCTCCAGCGGGCCGAGGATGGCGCGCTCGAATGGGCGAGCCGGCGCCGCGGGCTCCAGGCCGCCCTGCTGCGGCTGGTCGACGTCGCCCCGGCGTGCCGCGACGACCACGACCTGGCCGACCATCTCCGGGCCCTGCTGGCCGAGGTCGACGAGGGCCCGCTGCTGCTCCGGAGCGGTGTCCACCTTCCCGACGCCGTGCTCGGCCGGGTCGCGGCCGGCATCGTCAGGCACATGGCGGCGCGCTTCATCGTCGGCGGCGATCCGTCGGCCGCGGCCGGCGAGCTCGAGCGGATGTGGCGGGCCGGGCAGGCGAGCACGCTCGACCTGCTCGGGGAGGCGACCGTCACCGAGGCCGAGGGCGAACGCTACGGCCGGCGGTGCGCCGACGCGGTGCGGACGGTCTCAGACCGCGCCGGCCGGTGGCCGGCGAACGCCCGGCTCGAGCGGGACGCCTCCGGGCGGGCGGTCCCGCGGGCGGACCTGTCGATCAAGCTGTCGGCCCTGACGCCCCTGCTCCGGGCTCAGGCCCCAGAGCGGGCGCGGGCGGCCCAGCCCCGTCTGCGCGCCCTGCTGAGGCTGGCGGCCGACCGGGGCGCCCACGTGCAGATCGACGCGGAGTCGTTTGACACTCGCGATCCGGCTCTCGAGCTGGCCCTCGAGACGATCGCCGAGGACGAGTTCCGGGCCGGGCCGTCAGCCGGCGTCGTCGTCCAGGCCTACCTGCGTGAGAGCGGCCCGATCCTCGATGACGTCCTCGACCGGGCGGCCGCGATGCGTCGGACTTCTCCCCTGGCCGTCCGCCTGGTCAAGGGCGCCTACTGGGATGCCGAGACGGCGCAGGCCGCCCAACACGGCTGGACGCCGCCGGTCTTCTCCGACAAAGCCGACACCGACCGGAGCTTCGAGACTCTGACCACCCGCCTGATCGACGCCCGGGGAGTCGTCCGGCCGCTGATCGCGTCGCACAACCTCCGGTCGATCGCCCACGCCCTGGCCGTCGCCCGTCGGGCGGGAGCCGAGCATGACGTCGAGTTCCAGGTCCTCCGCGGGCTCGGCGACGACCTCGCCGCCGCGCTGGCGAGCTGTGGTCTGCGGGTCCGCGTCTACTGCCCGGTCGGCGACCTCGTCGCCGGGATGGCCTACCTCGTGCGAAGGCTGCTCGAGAACACGAGCAACGACAGCTTTCTCCACCAGGCCGCCGCCGGCCAGGCGCTCACCGACCTCCTGCGGGCGCCATGACCCAGCCGCCGCAGGCAATCCCCGACCTGCCGCCGTTCGTCAACGAGCCGCTCGCCGAGCTCCGCCGGCCCGCGGTCAGGGCAGCGTGTCTCGAGGCCCTCGCCGAGCTCGACAGCCGCCTCCCGCTCCGTCTGGACCTGCTCGTCGACGGCGAGCCGATCGAAGGCGGCGAGCCGATCGGGTCGACCGACCCGGGCAACGCCGACCGGGTGGTCGCCACGCACGCGCAGGCCGGCCCGGGCGACGTCCGGCGGGCGCTGGCGGCGGCCCGCGCGGCGGCCGGATCCTGGGCCGGCAGGCCGGCCGCCGCGCGCGCGGAGATCCTCGTCCGGGCGGCCGGGCTGATGCGGGCTCGACGGGCGGCCCTGGCTGCGCTGATCGTCCGCGAGTGCGCCAAGCCGTGGGCCGACGCGGATGCCGAGGTGGCCGAGGCGATCGACTTC
Organism: Solirubrobacteraceae bacterium; assembly: GCA_036510225.1. GTDB lineage: Bacteria > Actinomycetota > Thermoleophilia > Solirubrobacterales > Solirubrobacteraceae > Palsa-513. The sequence goes on from DATCEH010000035.1 coordinate 1,778, forward strand.
CTCGAGTACTACGCCCGCGGCGGGGTGGCGCTCGCCGCCGGGCGGGAGCTGATCTCGCCGCCGGGGGAGCGCAACTCGCTGACCTACGCCGCGCGGGGGGTCGCCGCGGTGATCGCCCCGTGGAACTTCCCGCTGGCGATCCCGGCCGGGATGACGGCGGCCGCCCTGGCGACGGGCAACACGGTCGTGCTCAAACCGGCCGAGCAGTCGCCGGCGTGCGGCGCCGGGCTGGTCTCGATCCTCCACGAGGCCGGCGTGCCCGGCGGGGTGCTCGGCCTGCTGCTCGGAGACGGTGAGGTCGGCCGGGCGCTGGTCGCCGGAGATGTCGAGACGATCGCATTCACCGGGTCGCAGGCGGTCGGCCTGGAGATCCTCCGGACGGCGGCGGCGGTCACGCCCGGCCAGCGTCAGCTCAAGCGCGTCGTGGCCGAACTGGGCGGCAAGAACTGCGTGATCGTCGACACGGACGCCGATCTCGACGAGGTCGTGCCGGCGGTCATCCAATCGGCCTTCTCCTACGCCGGGCAGAAATGCTCGGCCGCCGCCCGGCTGCTTGTTCCCATTTCTCTGGCCGGTGAGCTCGGGAGCAGGCTGGCGGGAGCGATCGATCTGCTGGCGGTCGGGCAGGCGGATGACTTCGCGACCGAGGTTCCCCCGTTGATCGAGGCGGCCGCCCGCGACCGGATCGAGCGTGCCGTCGACCTCGCCCGCCGGACCGGCCGGGTCCTGACCGCCCCGCGAAGGCTGCCGGCCGGCGGTCACTTCGTCGCGCCGACTCTGGTCGCCGATCTGCCGGCCGACTCGCCCCTGCTCGGCGAGGAGATCTTCGGGCCGGTGCTGAGCATCGAGGTGGTCGACTCGCTCGACGAGGCTTTCGCCGCGGTCCGCGCCAGCCCGTTCGGCCTGACCGCCGGCTTCTTCTCCCGCCACCCCGGACACGTCCGCCGGGCGATCGCCGAGTTGCCGGTCGGCAACCTGTACGTCAACCGCCACATCACCGGCGCCGTCGTCGGTCGCCAGCCGTTCGGCGGCAACCATCTCTCGGGCAACGGGACGAAGGCCGGCGGCCCGGACTACCTGCTCCAGTTCGTCGAGCCGCGGGTCGCCAGCGAGAACACGATCCGCCACGGCCTCGTCGTCTGAGCCCCGGATCCCCGAGGATCGGCGAGCGAGCCCGGGCCAGAATCGATCTCCTGCGCCTGGCAGATCGGGCTAGACTCCGGATCACTGGTGTGTACACAGTGTCACGCGACGATCGGATTGTGATGTCCGAAACGAGCAGCCGTCCGCGACTCTGCGGACGCGATGCCCTGCTGAGCGTCGTCGTCCTCCTGCTGCTGGGCGCATCCCCCGCCGTCGCCCGGGCGGCCGGCCCGACGGCGATCGGCCAGGACGCGCAGGGCACGTCGTATGTGGGTTTCGCGACCGGCGGACAGGTCGAGCGGGTCGACGCCAACGGCAACGTCCTCTCCTCCTGGGGCACGCCCGGCAGCGCGGCGGGTCAGCTCGGAGGAGTCGTCGCGATCAGCGTCGCCCCGACCGGCAACGTCTGGATCCTCGACACGAACGACCGGGTCCAGCAGTTCACGCCGGCGGGCAGCTACGTCTCGGGCACGACGCTCCCCGCCTGCGGTGGCGGCGGGACGCCGGATCCGCTCAGTCGGGGCGGCCTCGACGTGACGGCGACACAGATCTTCGTCGCCCACCCCTGCGCCGATCAGGTGATTCGGATGAACCTCGACTTCTCGAGTCCCGCGACGCTCAGCCTCGCCGCCCACCCCAAGGGCATCTCGGTCGGCGCGGCGCAGAACGGCCACCCGGCGCTGCTCTACGTCGCCGAGCCGACCGCCGCGAGGGTCGAGACCTTCGACGCCCAGAGCCTCGCCCTGGTTCACTCGCAGCCGGTCTCCGGCACGCCGACCGACGTCTTCACCGACATCTACGGACAGCTCGTGATCGCCGACTCGACCAGCGACACGGTCTCCTTCTATGACACGAACAACAGCTACAGCCCGTACCGCACGCTCGGCCGACCCGGTTCCGCGGCGGGGTCGCTGAACCAACCACTGGCCTTCGACGTCCACGCCCAGGACGGCACCGGCCTGTCGGGGGGCCTGTTCATCGCCGACTACGGCAACGCCCGGATCCAGCGGTGGGATGCATACGGTACGACGATCTGGACGGCCGCGGCCAGCGCGCCGGCCGGTCCGAGCGTGCCGACCGACACGGCCCCGCCGGCGATCTCCGGAACGCCGACCCAAGGCAGCTCGGTGACCTGCTCGACGGGGACCTGGACCGGCTCACCGACCTCCTACGCGTATGCGTGGGACCGCGACGGAGTTGCGATCACCGGCGCGACCAGCGCGTCGTACACGATCCAGGCCGCCGACGTCGGGCACCAGCTGACGTGCGTGGTGGTCGCCACCAACGGCGCGGGCCACAGCCAGCCGGCGAGCTCCGCGGCGGTCGTCCCGACCGGGCCGGCGTCCTGCCCGGCGACGGTTGGGGTCAGCGTCAACGCGGCGGCTACCTACACCAACAGCACTGCGGTCACGCTGACGATCAAGGCACCCGGTGGCGCGACGTCAGTCGTCGTCGCGAACGACGGCGGCTTCGGCGGCGCGCGGACGTTCACCGTCGCCGCGAACTGTCAGTACGCCTGGACGCTGACAAGCAGCGGGTCCGAGCGTCTGCCGAAGACCGTCTACGTCCGCTTCGCCGGCTCGGGCATCGACGCCAACCAGACGTTCACCGACGACATCATCCTCGACCAGACGGCACCCCAGGTCAAGTCCGCGACGCTCAGCCCGACGACCGGCGGTTCGCCGTCCGCGAAGACGGCGAGCGTGGCGAGCGCCAGGGCGCGATACGTCCTGCGGGTCCACGCAACCGACGACAGCTCCGGCGTGGCGAAGCTCCAGCTCGCCGGCTCGCCGACCGCCAAGCACCGGGTCACGCTCACCTACCGGGCTCGGACGACGCTCTCCAGCCTGGCCGGCGCCCGCTGGATCCGGGCGGTCGATCGAGCTGGGAACTACGGCCGCTGGAAGCGGGTCACGATCGACTGATCCGTTCGGTCCGGGTCACCAGGCTCCCGCGGAGCACGACCGCCGCGGTCGCGCTGCCGCCGTCGACGTTGTCGCTGACGAGCCCCCCGTCGACCGGGAAGACCACCCGGCCGGGCCGTCCAGCGGTGCGCCCGGCGCTCAGCGCAGGCTGCCGGCGGCGGTGGACGTCGCCGAGTTCGCCAGCAGGCCCCGTGCCGTCACGCTCGCCGTGAGCCTGCTGCGGGGATGGGACTTCAGCCACTGGTTGCCGAAGCTGGTCAGCTCGACCGGCAGGGTGCTCGGGCCGGTGCCGAAGACCGGCAGGACGTTCTGGGCGACGACGCGGCCGGACGCCTTGATGACGACGCGCGCGAGACCCGGAGCCGACAGCGTCACCGTGACGCGGATCCCGTGCTTCGACCGGGCGGTCGTGGCCCGCTGCCTGATCACGGCGAGCTTCGCGTGGAGGGGGGCCTCGGCTCCGCCGAACGACGTGTCGACCTTGAACGCGGACGTCAGGGCGGCGGCTGCGAACTCGGCGATCGAGTTGCCCGTGCCCTCGCCGGTCGGCTGGGACACCGTCACGCCGCCGAGGAACAGGTAGGACCCGTCGGGACGCTGGACGACGTTGCCGACGAAGGTGTTGCCGGCGAGCCCGAGCGATGTCGCGAGCGGAGGGTGGATCGTCGCGAGCAGGTTCGAGCTGCCGCCGCCGAAGGGAATCGAGAAGGCCAGGCCGTCGGTACCGCCGAGCGACGGGTCGATCGCGCCGCTGGGGCCGATCAGCTCCGCCGTGTACCGGCCCTGGGAGTACTCGGGACCGGTCTCTTCGAGGAACAGGGCGCCGTCGCCGGCCGCTGGGAGGAGCTGGCCGCCCGCGGTGACATCGGTCGCAGGGCGAGTCTGGACGATGCCGCCCGTCCCGAACCCGGCATCCGGCAGGCCGGCGGCGGTGTAGCGGACGATCGCGTGGTCGACGCCGACGATCACCGTCCCGTCGGGGTAGGCGAGGATCTGGCCGGGGATCGGCGTGGTCGGCAGCGCCTCGAGCGTGCCGCCGTCGAAGCTCGGATCGGGCGCCCCGGACGGGAGCAGACGAGCGAGCTCGCCCTGGGAGCGGGTCGCGCTGAGCGTGGCGTCGCCGGTCGTCACGGTGTCGCCGTCGGGGAGCACGCGAACGTCCAGGCCGGACGCTCGGTTCCCGGCGAGTGTGACGAGGCCCGCCTGCCCGAAGCTCGGGTCCAGCGCACCGGAGGAGGTCAGCCCGGCGAGCGTCCACTGCGTGATCTGCGTCTTGACATTGCCGACGTTCGGCCCGGCCTGCTGCGTCGTCGCGCCGCCGACGACGAACCCGCCGGTCGGACGCAGGCCGACCGTCGAGCAGTCGCAGCTCAGCTGGATCGGCGTGACGTCGACGCCGCCGGCGCCGAAGCTTGGATCGAGGCTTCCGTCGGGGTTGAGACGGACGAGCACGACGTGCGGGAACGGGACCGCGTTCGACGACTGCTGGCCGCCGACGACGACCAGCCTGCCGTCCGGCTGGCGAAGGATCTGCCCGGCGCCGAAGTCCGGGAGGTTGACCGGAACCGGCTCGATCCCGCCGGCGCCGAACGCCGGATCGAGCGTTCCGTCGGCCTTGATCTGGACGAGATCGGAATGCCCGAGCTCGCCGCCGTAGAGCGCCACGGCGCCGCCGTCCGGCAGGGCGACCGCCGGGTCGCCGCCGCCGCCGGCGTTGTCCTGGCCGTCGACCACCCCGCCGTCGACCGAGAACGCGACGCGACCGGGGGCAGTGCGGATCACGGGCGGGGCCGCCGCATCGACACCGGGCGGCAGCGCTGCCGCCGCCGCGATGTCGCACAGTGTCAGGAACCCGCCGACGGCGGCAAGGGCGACGATCAGGGCGTGGCGTGACTTCGTCATGGAATTGGAATCCGATCCGTTGGGTATCCGCGGAGCTCAGCGAAGCGTGCCGGACGCCGTGGCCATCGCGGTGTTGGTGAGCAGGTCGCGGCCCGTCGCGGTCGCCGTCACCTTGACGCCGCGATGGCTGCGCAGAAGCGTGTTGCCGTAGGCCGTGAGCTCGACGGGGATCGTCGTCTCGCCGTGTCCGAACGCCGGCAGCACGTTCTGGGCGACGACGCCCCCGTGGGCCCTGATCACGACGCGAGCCAGGCCGGGCCGCGAGAGCGTCAGCTCGACGCGGATGCCGTGGCGCGCGTGGTCGGTGCTCGCACGCTGCCTGATCACCCTCAGATCGGTCCCGAGCGGGGTCACTGCGCCGCCGAACGTCGGATCCGGCGCGAACGTCGAGGTCAGCGCGGCGGCCGCGAAGTCGAAGATCGACTTGCCCACGCCTTCGCCGGATCCCTGGACCACCTGGACGCCGCCGACACTGAGATACGAGCCGTCCGGCCGCGCGAGGAAGAAGCCGTCGCGGAAGCTGTTCTGGGCCAGCGGCCCGAGCGGTCGTGGGCGGACGCTGACGACGAAGCCGGATCCGCCGCCGCCGAAGGGGATCGTCAGGCTCCGGCCGGTCGGCCCGCCAAAGGTCGGGTCGATCGCGCCGCCGCCGGTCAGCCTGGTGGCGATCACCTGGCCGTAGGCCGACCCGCTCTGGAGGATCACGAGCGCGCCGTCGTCCGGCGCGGGGAGCAGTTGCATGAGGTCGCTCGACGCGATCGGCACCAGCCCTCCCGAGCCGAAGCCCGAGTCGAGTGCGCCGGCCGCCGTGTAGCGGATCACCGACCCCCGCAGGCCGAGCACGACCGTCCCGTCGGGGTTGACGACCATGCTGTTCGGTGCGGCGACCAGCGTCAGCGGCGTCCCACCGTCGAAGCTCGGATCGCGCGCACCGGTGGGCGTCAGGCGGGTGAGGTACTCCGTGTAGTGAAGGTCGGCGACCTCCGCGCTCCCGGTCGCCACGATGTCTCCGTCGGCGAGCGTCGCGACCTGGCCGCCGTAGGACCCCGTCTCCGGCAGCGTCGCGATGCCCGCCTGACCGAAGCTCGGATCCGGGGCACCCGACCTGCTCAGGACCGCGACGACCCAGTGAGTCTCGGGGATCGCGAACGGGTCCGTCGCGATCGCCGACGACTGCGCTCCGGTGGCGCCCGACACGACGATCTCCCCGTCGTGCAGCAGCGCGAGCCCGGCCCCCGTGCCCTGGATCGCCAGGTCGTCGATTCCGCCGGTGCCGAAGCTCTCGTCGAGGCTGCCGTCTGGATCCAACCGCACCAGCACGATCGGCGACCCCTGGAGGTTGCGCTGCGGACCGTAGCCGGCGACGATCAGCTTTCCGTCGGCCTGGCGCACCATCGTCGAGGGCATGAAGAACGACGACGTGTCGACCGTGACATGTGCGATACCCGCGCTCCCGAACGACGGGTCGAGCGACCCATCGGCCGTCAGTTGCGCCGCGTAGAATCCGTTTTCCCCGGGGCCGATCGCATCACCGACGAGGACCGCGCCACCGTTCGGAAGGGCGACTCCGATTGTCGCTCCGCCGCCGTTGACATTATCGGCGACCCCGCCGCCGTTGACCGAGAACACGACCCGGCCCGGCGCGAGCGCGACGCCGGGCCCGGCCGCCGACGCGGCGGCCGTCGACGCCGACGAACCACACAATGTCACGACGACGAGCGAGAGTGCCCGGCGAGAGATTGTCATGATCGCTACAACGCCCGGCGGGGGCGAATGTAGCGGCGCTCGACGAATGATCCGTCCGGGACGCCGCTCCGCGTCAGCCCGGCCGGCGAGCTGCCGCGGCCCCGCAGCGCGACCGAACACACGTCAGCTGACCGCCGCCACCCGTCTACGTGACCGGCGCGCCCGGACCGGCGACTTCGCCGGTTCGAGCAGGTCGGCGAGGAACACGCCCGTGTACGAGCCCGGTGTCGCCGCGACCTCCTCGGGCGTGCCCGACGCGATCACCATCCCGCCCTCGTCGCCCCCCTCCGGGCCCATGTCGATCAGCCGGTCGGCCGACTTGATGATGTCGAGGTTGTGCTCGATCACGACGACCGTGTTACCCGTGTCAACCAGCCGCTGGAGCACCTCCAGGAGGCGCTGGACGTCGGCGAAGTGGAGTCCCGTCGTCGGCTCGTCGAGGATGTACAGGGTCCGGCCGGTAGCGATCTTCGACAGCTCGGTCGCCAGCTTGACCCGCTGGGCCTCACCCCCGGAAAGCGTCGTCGCCGGCTGGCCGAGGCGGATGTACCCGAGCCCGACGTCCTTCAGCGTCTCCAGCCGCCGGTGGACCTTCGGGATGTGCTGGAAGAAGACGACCGCCTCCTCGACCGGCATCTCCAGCACGTCGGCGATCGTCTTGCCCTTGAAGCGGACCTCCAACGTCTCACGGTTGTATCGCCGGCCGTGACACTGCTCACACGGGACGTACACATCAGGCAGGAAGTGCATCTCGATCCGGATCTGCCCGTCACCCTTGCAGACCTCACACCGCCCGCCCTTCACATTGAACGAGAACCTCCCCGGCTTATAGCCCCGCGCCCGGGCCTCGACCGTCTTCGAGAAGAGGTCGCGGATCACGTCGAACAGGCCGGTGTACGTCGCCGGGTTCGACCGCGGCGTCCGCCCGATCGGCGACTGGTCGACCGCGATGATCTTGTCGAGCTGGTCCAGGCCGCGGACCTCCCGGTGGCCGCCCGGCCGCTGGCGTGCCCGGTGGAGGCGATTGGCAATCGCCTTGTAGAGGACCTCGTTGACCAGGCTCGACTTCCCCGAACCCGACACACCCGTCACGCAGGTCAGCGTGCCCAGCGGGATGCCGACGTCGATCCCCCGCAGGTTGTGGGCCGCCGCCCCGACGATCTCCAGGTACCCGGTCGGCCGGCGCCGCGCCGCCGGGACGTCGATCCGCCGCGTGCCCGCCAGGAACTGCCCGGTCAGCGACTCCGCGACCAGCTCGACCTCCGCCGCCGTGCCCTCCGCCACGATCCGCCCGCCGTGCTCACCCGCCCCCGGTCCGATGTCGACCACATGATCGGCCGCGCGCATCGTCTGCTCGTCGTGCTCGACCACGAGCACTGTGTTCCCGAGGTCCCGCAGCCGCTCGAGCGTCCCAATCAGCTTGGCGTTGTCGCGCTGGTGAAGGCCGATCGACGGCTCGTCGAGGATGTACAGAACGCCGACCAGCGACGACCCGATCTGTGTGGCCAGCCGGATCCTCTGGGCCTCCCCGCCGGACAGCGTCGCCGCCGCCCGGTCCATCGACAGGTACCCGATCCCGACGTTCTCGAGGAACCGCAGCCGCTCGTCGATCTCCCGGAGGATCAGCCGCGCGATGTGACGGTCGGTCGCCGACAGCTTGACGTCCTCGAGCCACTCCAGGGCCCGCCGGGCCGACAGCGCCGTGAACTCGTGGATCGGCGTCCCCGCGACCAGGACCGACTGCGACTCCGGCCGCAGGCGGGCTCCCCCGCAGGCCGGGCACGGACGCACGCTCATGAACTCCTCGATCCGCTCCCGCGTCCACTCCGAGTCGGTCTCCGTGTACCGTCGCTCGAGGTTCGGCAGGATCCCCTCGAAGCGGGCCGCATACGTCCGCCGCCGGCCGTAGCGGTTCTTGTAGGTGACCTGGACCGGCACGCCGCCCGTCCCGTTGAGGAACACGCTGCGGTGCTCTGGGCTGAGCTGCTCCCACGGCGCCTCGAGGTCGACGCCGTACTGGTCGGCGATCGCCAGCGTCATCTGCTCGTAGTAGTTCGACGCGCTCGCCGCCCACGGCGCCAGCGCCCCGTCGGTGATCGACAGGCCCGGGTCGGGGACGACGAGCTCGGGGTCGATCTCACGCTGCGTGCCCAGGCCCGTGCACCGCTCGCACGCCCCGTGGGGTGAGTTGAACGAGAAGATCCGCGGCTCGAGCTCGGGCATCGACGTACCGCACTTCAGGCAGGCGAACTTCTCCGAGAAGGTCAGGCGGGTCGGCGCTGGCGGGTCGCCCGTCCCGTCGTGTTTGCCCGAGACGAGCTCGACGACGAGGATCCCCTCGGCCAGGGCGACCGCCGTCTCGATCGAGTCGACCAGTCGCTTGCGGACGTCCGCGCGCATCACCAGGCGGTCGACGACGACCGAGATGTCGTGCTTGTAGCGCTTGTCGAGGATGATCGGCTCCTCGAGCAGCAGCAGCTCGCCGTTGACCTGGACCCGCGTGAACCCGTCGGCCCGGAGCTCCTCGAAGAGCTTCCCGTACTCCCCCTTCCGCCCCCGCACGACCGGCGCCAGGACCATGAAGCGGGTTCCGGCCTCCAGCTCGAGGACCTGGTCGGCGATCTGCTCGACCGACTGCCCGGCGATCGGCGCCCCGCACTTGTGGCAGTGGGGCTTGCCGATCCGCGACCACAGCAGGCGGAGATAGTCGTAGATCTCGGTGACCGTCCCGACCGTCGACCGCGGGTTCTTCGACGTCGTCTTCTGGTCGATCGAGATCGCCGGCGACAGCCCCTCGATCGAGTCGACGTCCGGCTTGTCCATCTGCCCGAGGAACTGTCTCGCGTAGGCCGACAGCGACTCGACGTACCGCCGCTGGCCCTCCGCGTAGATCGTGTCGAACGCCAGGCTCGACTTCCCCGACCCCGACAGGCCCGTGATCACCGTCAGGGCGTCCCGCGGCAGCACGAGCGACACGTTCTTGAGGTTGTGCTCCCGGGCTCCCGAGACGACGATCTGGTTGGTCGGCGGCACGGTTATGGATTCTACCGTGGCGAACGTGTGTTCGCCACTCGCGACATCCCCATCACCCGGTTCCCGGCGGAGCCATGGCCCGGCCGGAGCCCTATTTCGCGAGCTCGACGATCTCGAGCCCGTCGATGCCCGTGAAATCCGACCCGTCGTACGTGTACACGGGCAGTTCGTTCGCGATCGCCGTCGCCGCGATCATCGCGTCGTACGCCCGGGCCGCCGGCTTTCGTCCCGACCGGCGCAGGGATGCCGCCACCTGCCCGAACGCCCGGGCCGCGTCCGCATCGAAGGGAAGCGGCACGAAGTCGGCCTCGGCCTGCTGCAGACGAGCCTGACGCGCAGCCCGCTCGGCATCGCTCCGGGCGACGAGCGGACCCACCGAGAGCTCAGCGAGGGTCACAGCCGTGATCACCGGCTCGTCGGGAAGCAGCGCATGATCTGCAATCAGCTCCAGCCCGATCACCACGGACGTATCGAGGATGCCGCGGCCGTCGGTCATACCCGGGCGTCCAGCGTCTCGTCGAGATCGGCGCGGAAGCTGGCTGCGTCGACCGCCGGAAGCCTCCTCCATCGCTCGACGAGCGTCCTCGCGCCCAGGCCCGACGTCGGGGCCGTGGCCAACCTGGCGACCGCCTTACCGTTGCGGGTGATCGTGATCGCCTCGCCCCGCGCGGCCCGGTCGACGATTTCGCCGCCGTGATTGCGCAGGTCCCGAATACTGACGTCGGCCACTCGTCGAGTGTATCACGCGTGATACGGCGCGAAGCCCGTCGAAGCCGGCGCCCGAACACCGGCGCAGCCACATCGCGGGTCGCCGGGATAGCCTGGGCGTCGTGTCGCCGTCGACCGACCCAGCGGCGATCATCGAGATCACCACGCCGACCGGCCCGGGCCGCGTCAACCTGCACGTAGCCGAGCGGCCAGCCGCCGCCCTCGTGCTCGGCCACGGCGCCGGCGGAGGCATCGGTGCGAGAGACCTCCTCGCGGCCACCGACGCCGCCCTGCGCCTCGGAATCAGCGTTGCCCTCGTAGAGCAGCCGTACCGCGCGGCCGGCCGACGCAGCCCACCCCGGGCACCCGTGCTCGACGCGGCATGGACGGCGATCGTCGACCACCTGAGCGCCAACGACCTCGCCGGCCTCCCCGTGATCGTCGGCGGCAGGTCCTCCGGCGCGCGGGTTGCCTGCCGGACGATCGACGCGACACGCGCGGTCGGTCTCCTCTGCCTGGCCTTCCCGCTCCAGCCGGCCCGTCGCTCGACCGGGGTGCAGGCGCCGAGTCGCCTCCCCGAGCTGGATGCCGTCGGCCTTCCCGTCCTCATCGTCCAGGGCGTCCGCGACCCCTTCGGCATGCCTCCTCCCGGACCCCGGCGGACGGTCGTCGAGGTCGCCGGTGACCACGGGCTGAAGGCCGACCTGCCGGCCGTGACGTCCGCGATCCACGCCTGGCTCTCGGACCTCGTCGCAGAACTCGCGTAGCCGACTGACCGGCCGTCCCGGTCGCCGCGCTCGCCCGGTAGCGTTGGGCCCGTCGTGAAGCCCGGTACCGCTCGCCTCCGCGTCTGGCAGATCACCGCCCTCGTGACAGCGGCGGGGACCTTGGGCGCCTGCGGCGGGTCCGCGTCTCCCCGAGCGTCCGCCCGCAGCCCCGGCTCGGCCCCGGCGGCCACGGCGGCCTCGACGGCTTCGGCGGCGCCTGCGACGACGTCGCACGTCGCCGCCGGCCGCCTCGAGCAGGCGCTGCTCACCAATCCCGGGTCACCCCGACCAAGCTCGGCCAACTGCCGCAGCCCGACGGCCACCGAGCGGGCGGCAGCACCCTTCGGCCATACCCACCGGCCCGTCCTCTCGTGCCTGATCACGATTTCCGGCGAAGTCGCGCGGTACGAGGTGCAGGTCCTGGCAAGCGGTTGCTACGTCGGCGAGCGGCGCCGTCCCGGCCGGGGAATCTACGGCTGCGGCGTCGAGCACCCGTAGCCTCGACGGGGTGATCGCCCCACCGGGCGCGCGCCGACCCGGTGGCTATCGTGTGCCGGAGACGAATGCCGCCGTTCAAGCTAGATCCGATCTTCACCCCGGCGGCCGACCAGCCGAAGGCGATCGACGAGATCGCGGCCTCGCTCGAGAACGGCGACCGCTTCACGACTCTGCTCGGGGCGACGGGGACCGGCAAGACGATGACGATGGCCGGCGTGATCGAGGCCGTCCAGCGGCCGGCCCTGATCATCGCCCACAACAAGACGCTCGCCGCCCAGCTGTGCAACGAGTTCCGGACGTACTTCCCCGAGAACGCCGTCGAGTACTTCGTCTCCTACTACGACTACTACCAGCCCGAGGCATACGTCCCGAGCAGGGACCTCTACATCGAGAAGGACTCGTCGATCAACTCGGAGATCGACCGCCTCCGCCACTCGGCCACGGCCGCCGTCTTCGCCCGCCGGGACGTCGTCGTGATCGCGTCGGTCTCGTGCATCTACGGCCTCGGGTCGCCCGAGGTCTACGAGATGAACATGCAGCTGCTCCGCCGCGGCGAGGAGATCGACCGGGACAAGCTGCTGCGGAAGCTGGTCTCGATCCAGTACACCCGCAACGACACGGTCCTCGCCCGGGGAAACTTCCGCGTCAAGGGCGACACGCTCGAGATCTTCCCGGCCTACGCGGAGACCGCCTATCGGGCGACGCTGTTCGGCGACGAGGTCGAGTCGCTCGCGGAGTTCGACCCGCTGACCGGCGAGCTGATCCACGGCGGGCTCGAGCACGTCGCGATCTGGCCGGCGACCCACTACAACGTCGCCGAGGGGACGATGGAGCGGGGGATCGAGGCGATCGGCCGGGAGCTCAACGACCGGTGTGCCGAGCTCGAGGCCGAGGGCAAGCTGCTCGAGGCCCACCGCCTGCGGCAGCGTACGCAGTACGACATGGAGATGATGCGAGAGGTCGGCTTCTGCTCGGGGATCGAGAACTACTCGCGGATCCTCGACGGCCGCCAGCCGGGTGACCGCCCCTACTGCCTGCTCGACTACTTCCCCGACGACTTTCTCTGCTTCATCGACGAGTCCCACCAGACCGTCCCCCAGATCGGCGGGATGTTCGAGGGTGACCGGTCCCGCAAGCAGACCCTGATCGACTACGGCTTCCGCCTCCCGAGCGCGCTCGACAACCGGCCCCAGCGCTTCGAGGAGTTCCTCTCGATCACGCCGCAGATCCTCTTCGTCTCGGCGACGCCCGGCGCCTACGAGCGGACCCGTTCGGGGAACGTCGTCGAGCAGATCGTCCGGCCGACCGGGATCGTCGATCCGGCGGTCGAGGTCCGCCCGACGCTCCACCAGATCGACGACCTGATGGGCGAGGTCCGGATCCGCGTCGATCGCAACGAGCGGGTCCTGATCACGACGCTGACCAAGAAGATGTCAGAGGATCTCTCGACCTACCTGCTCGAGCTCGGCTTCAAGGCCCGCTACCTCCACTCGGAGATCGACACGCTCGAGCGGATCCAGATCATCAGGGAGCTCCGGCTCGGGAACTACGACATCCTCGTCGGGGTCAACCTCCTCCGCGAGGGGCTCGACCTCCCTGAGGTCTCGCTCGTCGCGATCCTCGACGCCGACAAGGAGGGCTTCCTCCGGGGGGAGACCTCACTGATCCAGACGATCGGTCGGGCCGCCCGGAACATCGAGGGCAAGGTCCTGATGTATGCCGACCGCGAGACCAGGGCGATGAAGGCCGCCCTCGAGGAGACCGATCGCCGCCGGGAGATCCAGCTGGCCCACAACATCGAGCACGGGATCACCGCGGCGACGATCGTCAAGGGGATCTCCGACATCTCCGACTTCCTGACCGCCGAGTCGAAGACCCCGAAACGGCGGCGGCGGGCAGCCCGCAACACCGACCGCCTCGGCCATCACGAGCTCGAGCGGATGATCGTCGACCTCGAGCAGGAGATGCTCGAGGCCGCGGCGGACCTCCGCTTCGAGTACGCCGCCCGGCTTCGCGACGAGCTCCGCGACCTCCACCGCGCGCTCGGCGACGCCAAGCTCAACGAGGCACCGGCCGCCCGCTGATCCGCCCGCCGGCCGATCGGACGAGCCGCCGTCGCCGGGTCGCTAATGTCATACGTAGGCGCCGGCGGGACGACCCCGCCGCGCAGATCACGAAACCCGACGCCGAGGCGAGGACCAACAGATGAGCCAGACTCCGTCCAGCCAGACATCCGCCGGCACGCCCGACGCGCACGCCGCCGACGCCGGCGAGCTGACCTACTTCGTCTCCGAGATGACCTGCGACCACTGCAAGGCGAGCGTGACCGGCGAGCTCGTCAAGGTTCCGGGCGTCAAGGCGATCGGCGTCGACCTGGACACCAAGCTCGTCCGCGTCCGCGGCGCGAACCTCGACGACGCGGCCGTCCGCGCGGCGATCGAGGAAGCCGGCTACGCGGCCGTCAGCGCCTGAGTGCCGACGGGCGCGCGGCGCGTCGCCCCTGACGGCGGCGTCGCGGTCGGCAGCGCTCAGAGGAGTACGACACATGACCTCACGGCCGCGCCGTCCGGTCCCTCGCCCCTGACGATCACGACATCCTGGCCGTAGACGGCGGCGACGCTCGGCGCCGTGAGGACGTCGCCCGGAGGACCGACTCGCAGCGTAGGCTCTCTCTAGGGACGCCTCAGCCGCCGCGGCGCGAGGCGACCACCGCGGCGACCGGCGCCGCCGAGGGCACCGCAGCCGCCGGTGTCGAGCCCGACGACGTCCCGAAGGTCTCCGGGTCGGCGAAGACGAGCGCCCCCAGGAGCACGGCTGGGACGATCGCGGCCGCGGCGATCGTCGCGTAGCGCCTGCGGCGCGACCGCACCGGCACGCCCCGGCCACGCTTGGCGAATCCTCGGAGCCGGAGGCTGTTGCCGACGACGCACGCGCTCGAGACGCCCATTGCCGCGCCGGCGATCGTCGGGCTGAGGAGTCCGCTGATCGCCAGCGGGAGGGCGATCAGGTTGTAGCCGAAGGCCCAGCCGAGGTTCTGGAGGATCACGGTGTAGGTCTCCCGGGCGAGGCTGAGCCCCCGGGCGACGCCGGTGAGGTTCCCCGAGAGAACGACGATGTCGGCGGCTTCGAGCGCCGAGCCGACGCCGGTTCCCATCGCGATCCCGAGGTCGGCCTGGGCCAGGGCGGCGGCGTCGTTGACGCCGTCCCCGACCATCGCCACCCGCTGACCGGCGTCCTGGAGGCGGACGATCTCCTCGACCTTGCCGGCCGGCGTCACTCCGGCGACGACTCGCTCGATGCCGACCTGCGCCGCGACGGCGCCCGCCGCACGGGCGTTGTCGCCACTGCACAGGGCGACCTCGATGCCCATCGCCCGCAACCCCGCGACCGCGGCGCCGGCTTCCGGCTTGACGCTGTCGCCGAGCGCGATCGCGCCGACGACGGCGCCGCCGGCCCCGACGACGACCGCCGTTCTCCCGGCTGCCTGCCACCCGTCCAGCACACCCGGGAGCCCCGGCTGTCCGAGCTGGTCGCCGCTCCACGGCTCGCCGAGCTCGGCCAGCTGCTCTGGCCGACCGACCCAGACGTCCGCTCCGCCGATCCGTGCGCGGACGCCCTGCCCCGGGACCGAGCGGAAAGCCGTCGCCGTCGGCAACTCCAACCCGAGCTCGCCGGCCGCGGCGACGATCGCGACCGCGACCGGGTGCTCGGACGCGGCCTCGGCCGCCGCGGCGGTCGCGAGGATCGCGTACCGATCCTCGCCCTCAGCCGCCCAGACGCCGAAGATCGACAGCTCGCCCGTGGTGATCGTCCCGGTCTTGTCGAGCAGGATCGTGTCGACCTCGTTGCTCCGCTCGAGGATCTCCGCACCCTTGATCAGCAGGCCGAGCGACGCGCCGCGCCCCGTCCCGACGAGCATCGCCATCGGCGCCGCGAGCCCGAGCGCACACGGGCAGGCGACGATCAGCACGGCGACGGCGGCGAGCAGGCCGCGGGCGGGATGCCCGGCGAGCGACCACCCGACCAGGCTCACCGCCGCGATCGCGAGCACCGTCGGCACGAAGACCCCGGCAACACGGTCGGCGAGGCGCTGGATCTGGGGCTTGGAGGCCTGGGCGCGCTCGACGAGGGCGACGATCTGGGCGAGGGCCGTCTCCGCGCCGACGGCGGTCGCCCGGGCGCGGAGGGCGCCGTCGATGTTGAGGGTCGCACCGGTCACCGGCGATCCGACGCGCTTGTCGACGGGGAGCGACTCGCCAGTCAGCATGGACTCGTCGACGGCCGACGCGCCGGAGAGGACGACGCCGTCGACGGGAACCTTGTCGCCCGGCCGGATCAGGAAGACGTCGCCGCACCGAAGCGCCTCGACGGGGACGAGCCGCTCGGGTGCGTCGAGATCGTCGGGGTCGAGCAGGCGGACCTCCTTGGCGCCGAGCCTTGCGAGCTCCCTCAGCCCCCTGCCGGCGTGGCCCCGCGCGTTGGCCTCCTCGAGGCGGCCGAGCAGGAGGAACGTGATGATCAGGGCTGCCATGTCGTACTGGACGCCGCCCGTGAAGGATCCCTGAACCCCACCGCTGAGATCCGAGCCGCGGAGGAGCTCGACCGTCGAGTACGTGAAGGCGGTCAGCGTGCCGAGTGCGATCAGCGTGTCCATGTTCGCCCCCCTCGCCCGCGCCCGTGCGAGCCCCCCGCGCAGGAACGGCAGGCCGCACCAGAACTGGACGGGCACGCAGAGCACGAAGGCCAGCCAGCGGGCGGTCACGCTGTCCTGCGCCCAGTAGGTCAGGCCGACGATCACGGTGGTCAGGGGCGCTGCGACGACGACCCGCCGCAGCCACGCGGACACCTCGATCGCCTCGGCCGCCTCGTAGTCGGCAGCGGCCTGCACGGGTGACCGCTCGGCGGTGACCGGCCGGGCTCCGTAGCCGAGGCGCTCGACGATCTCGATCAGCCGCTCGGGCTCGACGCTTCCCTCGGCCACGTCGACCCGGGCGCGGCCGGTCGCGAGATTGACGAGCGCGTCGGCGACGCCGGGCTCCGACCCGAGGGCTACCTGGAGACGGGACGCGCACGACCCGCAGGACATTCCGGTGACGTCCAGCTCGTAGACCGCGACCGGGGCGGTAGCAGTGGACACCAGGTCCATGTTACGTGGCGGCCCGCACGGCGGCGAAGGCCCTCGCGAGGCGGCGGACCCCCTCCTCGAGCGCGGCGGCGTCGGGCGCCGCGGCGAACGACAGCCGGACATACGGACGGGGCGGCTCAGCCGCGTGATACGGACGCCCGGGGCTGATCAGGACGCCGGCTGCCCGGCAGGCTTGAGCCAGCACGAGATCGTCGATCCCGTCGGGGAGGGCGACCCACACATTCAGCCCTCCGTCCGGCCGGCGGCCGGGTCGGGCCTGTGGAAGGTGCTCGGCCAGCGCAGCCAGGAGGACCGTCCGGCGCTCGGTGAGGGCCCGGCCGAGGGCCGCGAGGCGGCTGGCCCAGGACGCGGCCCCGAGCAGTTCGACCGCTGCTTCCTGGAGGGGTCTCGGGACAAAGAAGTCGTCGACGATCCGCAGCGACCGCAGTCGCTCGGCCACCGGGCCCCGCGCGATCAGCGCGCCGATCCGCAGGTTTGGCGAGGTCACCTTGGTGATCGACGCGATCTGGACGACCCGGCCATCGACGTCGTCGGCGATCAGTGGCGGCCGGGCCGGGCGCTCGTGGCCGAGCCACCGTGCGTAGTCGTCCTCGATCACGAAGGCACCCGCGTCCCGGGCGATCTCGAGCACCTCGCGGCGGCGCTCGGCTGCCAGCACCGACCCGGTCGGGTTCTGGTAGGTCGGCTGGCAGTAGACCGCCCGGGCGCCGGTCGCGGCGAACGCGTCGGCCAGCAGGTCGGTCCTGATCCCGCCATGGTCGATCGGCACCCCGACCGGCGAGATGCGGGCGGCCCGGGCGGCGGCCAGTGCACCGACGTAGGTCGGCGACTCGACGAGGACCACGCCTCCGGCCGGGACGATCGCCCGGAACGCAGCCGACAGGGCTGACTGACCTCCCGTCGTGATCAGGACGTCCTCGGGACCGAGCGCGGCGTTGACCGACTCGGCGAACCAGCTCCGCAGGCCGGCGATCCCCTCCAGCGGCGGGCGCTCGGCCGCATCCGGCCGGCGGGCTGCGCGGGCGAGCGCGGCGGCGAGCGGACGGGTCGGCAGGAGCGACGGGTGGGGATACCCGCCGGCGAGCGAGATCGCCCCGGCCTCGCCGCGAGGGGCGAGGAGGAACGCGACGCTCGCGGCGTCGACCGTGCGATCACCGAGCGCGACGGTCTGCCAGGAGGCGTCGAGATCCTCGGCCGGGCCGCTCGGGCGCCGCTGCGCGACGAACGTCCCGCTCCCGGGTCGGGTGACGATCACGCCCTCGGCGCGGAGCCCGGCCAGCGCGCGCGAGACGGTCACCGGGCTGACCCTGTGGCGCGCGCTGATCTCCCGGGTGGCCGGGAGCCGCTCGCCGGGTCGCATTCCCTGGACCGTGTCGCGCAGCGCCGAGCGCAGCGTGTCGGTACTGGTACCCTGGGGCATGAAGGATCAGAGTACCGCTACTGTCGTGCCGGGCGTATCGCTTCCGCCGGGTCTCTGGCTCGCGGCACTCGGCGTGCTCGCCTTCTCGCTGACGTTCCCCGCGACGTCGCTCGCCCTCCGCGGCTTCGACCCCTACGTCGTCGGAGCCGGCCGCTCGGTGGCTGCCGCGGTGATCGGCGGCGGATGCCTGCTCGCCGCGCGGGCGCGGCTGCCCGATCCGACCGCGTGGCCCGGTCTGATCGCCGTGGCCGGTGGCTGCGGGATCGGCTTCGGCCTGCTCTCGGCGCTCGCCCTCCACCGGACGACGTCGACCCACGCGGCGATCGTCGTCGGCCTGCTCCCGGCGGCGACCGCCGTCTTCGCGGTACTCCGGTCGGGCGAGCGGCCCGGATCGGCGTTCTGGGCGGCCAGCGCGGCGGCCAGCGCGACGATCGTCGCGTACTCGATCTCACTCGGCGGCGGCCGGCTCACATCGGCCGACCTCCTCCTGCTCGCCGCCCTGATCGTCGGTGCGGCCGGCTACGCCGAGGGTGGCCGACTGGCCCGCGAGATGCCCGGCTGGCAGGTGATCGCCTGGGGTGTGATCCTCGCGCTCCCGGTCTCGCTCCCGATCACCGTGATCGCCGCGGCCGGAGCCGGCCGGCCGCATCCGTCTGCGGCGGCAATCGGCGGCCTGGGGTACGTCTCGGCGGTCTCGATGTTCGCCGGCTTCGCCGCCTGGTATCGCGGGCTCGGGCTGGCCGGCGTCGCGCGTGCGAGTCAGCTCCAGCTTGCCCAGCCCCTGCTGACCGTCGCCTGGTCGGCCGTGCTGCTCGGTGAGCACGCCGGCCCGGGTGCGCTCGCGGTCGCCGTCGTCGTGATCGTCTGCGTGCTCGTCACCCAAAGGGCGCGGATCGCGGCGACCGCCGGGCCGGGCGAGGCTCAGATCAAGCCGAGACCGTCGACCCGCCAGCCGGCTTGTGCCGGCGGTGCGCCCGGCGAGCCCACCCGCGAGACGCCGGACCCTCGTCACCGAACCGATCCGATCGCCGGCCCGGGAGCGCCGGCGCAGCCCGCGAAACCGGGAAGATCGTGCTGGTAGAGTCGGTTTCGCGGATGGGCGGCAGCATGAACATGACCGGCGCAAACGCTTCCACGCAGATCAGCGGGAGCCACGGCTCGATGGTCATGTCGGGCCCCGGCGCGGGCCACGGGACGATCAACATCCTTCCCCAATGGCTGGCGATCGCATGGACGCTGGTCTTCGTCGCAAGCCTCGTGATCCACGCCCGCCACGTCCTCGACAGCCGCGGGCCGCGGAGGTTCTGGCACTCCGGTCACGTCCTGATGGCGCTCGGGATGATCTTCATGTTCGCGCCGGCCTCGATCGACCACTTCGGCATTCCGAGCGGCTTCTGGCAACTCCTGTTCGCGAACGCCGCCGGCGTCGTGCTCGCCTGGATCCTCGCCCAGGCGCTCAGCCGGCAGGTCGTGAACGTGCTCTGGATCGTGATCGGGACCGACCTGGCCGCGATGGTCTACATGTGGTCACCCAGCGGCTTCACCGCACCGATCACCTGGCTGCTCGTGGCCTACTTCGCCGCGCAGACCGTCCTTTGGGCGTCGAACAGGATGCGCCAGGCCGACGACCTCGCGATCGGACGGAGGTTGTCGGTCGGGCCGAGCGGGGCGATCGCCGCGACGGCCGCTGCGCCGCTGGTCTGCGACCGCGACCTGCGAGTCTCGGTCGGCGTGATGACGCTCGGCATGGCGTACATGTTCGCCGCCATGCAGCTCTCGATGTAGCCGACCCGGCTCAGACCTGGCCGACCGGCTGATACGTACCCGACCGGGCTCAACTGATCCGGATCGTGAAGCTCCCGGTCAGCGGGTGGCGGGCGGCGTCGGTGCCCCAGAGCTTGATCGTCCACTCACCAGTGCTGCTCAGGTCGACCTGGCCGATCTCGTGCTGGGGACCGGCCGGGAGCACGCGGACCGGCGTGGCCACTCCCGTCGCATCGGATGTCGCGCGCATCGACATCGTCGCGAACGACGGCTGCGAGCTCGACGGGCTGACCAGATAGGTGTGGAGCTGGACATTGCCGGGGACGAGGTTCTCCGCCGTGATCAGGAGACTCTCGCCGTTCGGCTCGGACAGCGTACGGTTCGCGCTCGGCGGCCCGACGAACGTGTTCGGGTCGGCGAGCACCAGCCCCCCGAGAATCAGGGCTGGTGCGGCCGCGGCGACGGCGATGCCGGCGACCTGACGGCGACGGGAATGCACCGGAGTCGGCCGCCCAGGCCGGCCGAAGCCGCGCAGGCGGAGGCTGTTGGCGACGACGCAGACACTCGAGAGGCCCATCGACAGGCCGGCCAGGGTCGGGCTCAGCAGGCCGGTGATCGCCAGCGGGAGGGCGATCAGGTTGTAGCCGAAGGCCCAGCCGAGGTTCTGCAGGACGATCGCGTACGTCGCCCGGGCCAGCCGCAGAGCCCGAGCCACGCCGCGCAGGTCACCGGAGACGATGCTGATATCGGCGGCCTCGATCGCCGCGCCGACGCCGGTGCCCATCGCGATGCCGAGGTCTGCCTGGGCGAGCGCCGCGGCGTCGTTGACCCCGTCGCCGACCATCGCGACCCGCCGCCCCTCCCCCTGCAGGCGGACGATCTCGGCGACCTTCTCGGCAGGCGTCACCCCGGCGAGCACCTTGGCGATGCCGACCTGCTCGGCCATCGTCGCCGCCGCACGGGCGTTGTCTCCGGTCAGCATCACGACATCGACGCCCATCCGCCGCAGGCCGCGGACGGCGTCGGCGGATTCGGCCTTGACCGTGTCCGAGAGCGCCAACGCGCCGACGACGACGCCGTCGCGGCCGATCACAACCGCCGTCCGCCCGGCCGCCTCCCACTCGTCGAGCACCGCCGGCCGCGACCCCGCTCCACTCCCGCTGGCCTGGGCCGGGCGGCCGACCCAGACCTTCGCCGCGCCGACCTCGGCCCGCACGCCGAGACCCGGCAGGGCGCGGAACTCGACAGCCCGCGGGACCTCGAGCCCGTCGGCCGCCGCG
This sequence comes from Solirubrobacteraceae bacterium, assembly GCA_036510225.1. Taxonomy (GTDB): domain Bacteria; phylum Actinomycetota; class Thermoleophilia; order Solirubrobacterales; family Solirubrobacteraceae; genus Palsa-513. The sequence continues at coordinate 23,110 of DATCEH010000035.1, forward strand.
GCCCGGACGATCGCCGCGGCGACCGGATGCTCGGAGCTCGCCTCGACGGCCGCCGCCAGGGCGAGGATCTCACCCGGCTGCTCACCGACCGCCGCCCAGACTCCGGCGACCGACAGCTCGCCGGTCGTGATCGTCCCGGTCTTGTCGAGCACGATCGTGTCGACCCGCTGGCTGCGCTCCAGGATCTCGGCGCCCTTGATCAGCAGGCCGAGGCTCGCGCCCCGCCCGCTGCCGACGAGGATCGCGACCGGTGTGGCGAGGCCCAGAGCGCACGGACAGGCGACGATGACAACGGCGATCCCGGCGAGCAGACCCCGCTCGGCCTGACCGGCCGCCGCCCAGCCCGCGAGCGTCAGGCCGGCGAGCACGAGCACGGCGGGGACGAAGATCCGGGCGATCCGGTCGGCGAGCCGCTGGATGTCGGGCTTCGAGACCTGAGCCCGCTCGACGAGCTCGACGAGCTTGGCGAGTGCGGTGTCCGTGCCGACGGCCGTCGCCGTCGCGTGGAGGATGCCGTCGAGGTTGACGGTCGCCCCGGTCAGCGTCGCGCCGGCCGTCTTCTGGACGGGGAGCGACTCCCCGGTCAGCATCGACTCGTCGACCGCTGAGGAGCCCCAGACGACGACGCCGTCGACCGGGACCTTGTCGCCCGGGCGCACGGCGAAGCGGTCTCCCCTGCGGACGGCCTCGACCGGGACGAGGCGCTCGGGCGCGTCGGGATCGTCGGCGTCGAGGATCCGTGCCTGGAGTGCTCCGAGCGTCGTCAGCTCACGAACAGCCCGTCCGGCGCGGCTCCGTGCGCTCGATTCGGCCCAGCGGCCGATCAGCAGGAAGGTGATGATCCCGGCGGCCATGTCGTAGTGGAGATGGCCGCTGAACTCGCCGCCCGGCCCGCCGTGCTCGTGGACGTCGTTGACCGTGAGCAACTCGACCGTCGAGTAGACGAAGGCGGTCAGCGTGCCGACGGCGATCAGCGTGTCCATGTTGGTCGTCAGGGCCCGCGCCGAGACCCAGGCCGCCCGGAGGAACGGCCAGCCGCACCAGAACTGGACCGGGACGCACAGCGCCCCGGCCAGCCACCGGGCTGTCGTCCCATGCGGATCGGCGTAGGTCACGACGGCGACGGCGATGCTCAGGGGCACGGCCAGCGCGATTCGCCGCAGCCAGCCTGCCCGGTCGCGGGCCTCGGCGGCCTCGAGCTCGGCGACCGCCGCCGCCGGCGTGAGCGCCGCGGGATCGACGCTCCGAGCGCCGTAGCCGAGTCGTTGCACAACCTCGACCAGCCGCTCCGGCTCGACCGCACCGCCGGCGACCTCGACGGTCGCGCGCCCGGTCACGAGATTGACGATCGCCTCGGCGACGCCCGGCTCGCGGCCAAGGGCTCGCTGGACCCGCGAGACGCACGATGCGCAGGTCATTCCGCTGACGTCGAGCTCGACCAGCTCGAGTGCCGCCGGCGTGTCGGCCGCGGCCCCGTCGGCCGCAGGCGCGCCATCGCGGGGCGCGTCGCCACCCCGCAGCTCGGCCTTCTCGGTGGTCCTGGCCGGCATCATCAGCTCTATTTCAGCAGGTCGCCCACCCGCGCCGGGACTGGCGCGATCGCGGCGGCCCCGGCCCGCGCGGATCCCTCTCGCACGGGGAGCCCGCCCGGCGAGCCGGCGATCTGACATGTGCTACTCGCCGATCCGGCGCTCACCTGGACGAAGGACCTATCCCGAGATGTCATCACGTGTCCGATGACACTGTGAGCAGTGCCATTCCAGCACGACGGAAGGACACAGTGGACCATCGACGCCCGACGATCGCGCGCCCCGGAACGGCCCTGGCGATCGCCACCGCCACCGTCCTTCTCGTGGTCGCCCTGGCCGCCGCGCCGGCGACCGACAGGAATTCCGCGTTCGTCGCATCCGCGGCGGCGCTGGCCTCGCCGTCGAGTGTGTTCGTCCAACGGTCGGGTAGCACGCTCACACTGAGCGGAGCGCCGTGGCGGTTCGTCGGCTTCAACGACTACCAGCTGACCTCGGCGCCGGGAGGCGGGTTCTACTGCGGCCGAGCGATCGACCAAACCACGCTGAACGCGATTCTCCAGGACGCCAAGAACTCCGGGGCCGGCGCGATTCGGACGTGGTTCTTCCAGAGCTACTATGACCTCAACGCGAAGCAGCAGACGATCTCCCCGAACTGGTCGGCGTTCGACCGGGTGCTCAGCTCGGCCGCGTCCTACGGGTTGAAGGTGATACCCGTGCTGGTCAACGAATGGCAGGACTGCGAGCCGGCCTCGGTCAACAAGAATCTCGGCTTCTACCAGTACGGCTACAAATCGCCGGGCTATGGCTATCCGCTTGCCTTCAAGACCTACGCGACGACCGTGGCCGCGCACTACGCCGGGAATCCGACGATCGCCTTCTGGCAGATCGGCAACGAGCTCGAGAGCGACACGCCGAGCGGCTGCGGCGCGTCTGCCGAGACCGCCGGCGCGACTGCGCTGCGGGCGTTCGCGGATGACATGACCGGCGCGATCAAGGCCGTCGACCCGAACCACCTCGTCTCGCTCGGAACGCTCGGCACCGGCCAGTGCGGCCTCGCCGGAGCCGACTACCAGTACGTCCACGCGGGCAACGTCGACCTCTGCGAGTATCACGACTACGGCGACCCGGTCCACGCGATCCCGAACGACGGCTACAACCGACTGGCCCAGCGGATCGCCCAGTGCCGGTCGCTGAACAAGCCGCTGTTCGTCGGCGAGTCGGGCATCGTGGCCGATGTCGGCGACTCGGGCCAGTCGACCGGGACCATCAACAGCACGTCGCTCCAGCTGCGGGCCGGCTTCTTCGACGCGAAGCTGACCGCCGCGTTCGGCAACGGCGTCGTCGGCTACGTCATCTGGGACAAGGAGCAGGACGCCTCGAACTCGAGCTACAACCTCGACAACGGCCGGTATGCCGTTGGTCCGTCGAGTGTCTTCCCCGACCCGACGAACGCCGTCACGACGAGCGTTGCCCAGTCGTTCGGCGCGGGCCCGGGAACCCTGCGCTACGGATTCGAGGACGGCGGCATCGACGGCTGGAACGTCGCCTGGCAAGCCGGCAGCCTGTCACTCTCGAACTCGTCGACCGAGGCCGTCGACGGGAACGACTCGCTCGCCCTGACCGTCCACGGAGTCGCCTATCCGGCGGCCGGCACGATGTCCACGACCGGGGCCGGGACGGGCAGCACGATCACCTATCACCTCTACGTGCCGTCCGCGGCGCCGGCAGGACTCCAAGCCGAGGCGTACGTCTCCAACAGCACCTGGGTGCAGACGTTCGGGCCGGCCCTCAACCTCGCACACGGCTGGAACGTTCTCACCTGGACCGTTCCGGCCGGCATCTCGACACCACTCCAGGCGATCGGCATCCAGATCGACGACGGGGTCGGCTACAACGGGCCGGTCTACCTCGACGACGTCGTCTGGTAGGCCTATGGGACTGGCCGTACTCAGGGCTTGCTGACGAACTGGGCGGCCATGAAGCAGAAGTTGTTGACCGGGTTCGGATCGTTGAGCTTCCACTCGGAAGACAGCGTCATCGTCGCCGGGTCCGGCCCCGTCCCGCCGTTTCCGCTGACCGGCTCGACGCTGACCGTCGCGAAGATCATGCCGTTGTTGGGAACCGCCACCGTGATCGGCCCGCCGGTGCTCGTTGCCCTGACGAACGACGTCGCGCCCTGCGTACCGGCGCCCTGTGCCGTGTCGGTGTCGACGACGAGCCGGGACCCGCCGCTCGCCGGCGTGATCGAGAGCGACTGCGCCCCCGAAGTACAGGTCAGGGTCGCCGTGCCGAGACCCGGCAGGGATGTCGTCGCGACCGGGTCCGCCAGGGACACCCCGTCACGCCAGTTGATCGTCAGCGATCGGACCACGTTGCTGACCGGGCCCGTCGGGCCCTGGGGTCCGGCCGCGCCGGCCGGACCGGCGGCGCCGGCCGGACCCGCCGGCCCGCGGGGTCCCTCGCCGAGGTTGAAGCCGGACTTCGAGCCCGAGCCCGTCGACTTCGACGACGAGCCGCTCCCGCCGCTCGCCTTGGGCTTCGGCAGTGGATAGCCCTTCCCCTTGGACGTCTTGGTGGTCGACTTGGATTTCCCGGTCGAGGTCGACTTGGACGTCGTGGTCGACGGAGGCTTGGACTGCGTCGTCGTCGTGACCGCCGGCTTCGCGGTCGACGACGGTGTCGGCAGGGGGAACGCGAGCGTCTGCGTGCCGGCGGCGTCGATCACGCCGATCCGCTCGGAGCCACCACCACCACCGGAGATCATCAGGCCGGTCGCGCAGCCGAGGCCGGCGGCGGCGAGTACCGGCAGGCAGAGCGAGCGCGAGCGCCACCTCATGACGCGGACCCCGCCGAGACGAACTCGCCCGCGATCGAGCACCGCGGCGAACCGCTTCCGAAGTTCCAATTCCACGTCACCCGGAACGTCGTCGGCGACGGACCCGGTCCGCCGAGCGCGCTGCGGTCCAGCCGGGAGCTGATGATCCCCTGCACCGAGCCCGAGCCGGTCTGCTGGCCGAGTGAGTCGTTGAAGCCGGCATAGAAGTCCGGGCCGGTGAACTGGGTTCGCACTGCCGTGTTCACGCCGACCCGGCTGCCCGGCTCGGACTCGAGCCAGGTCATCGCGGTGTCGGCGTTCGCGTCCGCCGGGAAGAACCGAAGCCACTGCGTATCCAGGTTGCAGACGATCACGCCGGTGCCGATGCCGGGTGCGACGAAGCTCGCCGAGTCACGCCCGGCCGACTGGCCGTTCTGCCAGTTGATCGTGACCGCCTGCTGGTCGATGTCACCGGCGGCGGGTCCCGCCGGACCGCCGGGACCTCTCCGACCGACCGGACCACGCGGTCCGGTCG
>DATCEH010000036.1:0-18731 GCA_036510225.1 Solirubrobacteraceae bacterium
TTGTTGATCGCCTCGACCCCACCGGTGTTGTTCTGCAGGATCAGCGTCCCGCCGATCGTGTTCGGCGCGCACGCCGCGTCACCCGGATCGCCGACGATCACAAGCGCCGTCTGGCTCTTGATATCGACCGACCCGCTGATCCGGCTGCCGCAGATCCGGATCGCGCCGGAGCCCCCGGTCGAGCTGACCGAGCCGTTGACGATCGCTCCCTCGAGGTCCAGGCTCGCGCCGCCGTGGACGATGATCGGCCCGCTGACCGACCCGCCCGGCTTCACGCAGGTGCTGCTCGTCACCTCGAGCGCCCCCGAGTGGTTGCCCGTGATGGTCACCGCGCACGTCACCGTGTACGACAGGCTCCCGCTGCTCCCGAGGAAGTTGCCGTCGCCCGAGTAGGTCGCGAGGATCGTGTGCGACCCGGCCGACAGCGAGCTGGTCGAGATGCTCGCCTGACCCGATCCCGACACCGGGACGGTCCCGACCGTTGTCCCGTCGACCTTGAAGGTCACGGTTCCGGTTGGCGACCCGGCCCCCGGTGCGACCGGTGCGACGGTCGCCGTCAACGTCACCGCTTGGCCGAACGTCGACGGGCTGGCCGGTGCTGCGGTCACGGTCGTCGTCGTGGCTGCCTTGTTGACGGTGTAGGCGAGCGCCGTCGACCCGCTGCCGGTGAAGTTCGTGTCACCGGAGTAAGTCGCGACGATCGAGTGGGAGCCGACCGCGAGCGTGCTGGTCGTGCAGGTCGCCGTGTACGGCCCGCTGCCGGTCAGCGTCTTCGCGCCGCACCCGCTGAGCGTCGTAGTTCCATCCGTGAAGGCGACCGTCCCGTCCCCGTCGCCGGGCGTCACCGATGCGGTGAACGTGACCGGCTGGCCGAAGACCGACGGGCTTGGTGGCGACGCGCTCAAGGTCGTCGTGGTCGTCGCCGCCGTGATCACCTGCGAGATCGGCGGCGAGGCGCTCCCCTGGTCATTGGTGTCAGCGAAGAAGGTTGCGACGATCGAGTGCGGCGAGCCCGCAGCGGTCGGGAAGGTCGTCGTGCAGGTCGCCGTGTACGGACCGCTGCCGGTGAGCGGCTGTCCGTGACAGCCGGCAATCGTCGTGCCGTCGGACGCGAAGCCGACGGTCCCGGTCGGGGGGCCATCGGCGAGCGGACTCGTCGTCACCGTGGCCGTGAATGTCACCGGCGTGCCGGCCGCCGCCGGCGTGGGCGCGGCGAGCGTCGTGGTCGTCGCGCAGGGGCCGCTCTGCACAGCCGTCGGCACGAGGTTGAGCTTGACGTTGGAAGCCGGACCGAACGTGCTCACGAAGTCCGACGTGTCGCCCGTGACGACGAGGATGCCGGTGGTATCCATCAGGTGGGTCGGCGCCTGGCTGCTGTCCGTGTTGATCCATTGCGGGATCATCTGAGCGCCCGGCCCGTCCGTCCAGATCGAGGACTCGATGTCCTCGGGGATCCCGTTGATGTCGGTGAACGAGTTCGCGCCGTTTTGTGGCGTCGCCCCGGGCGCGGTCGCCGTGGTGCCGCCGAGGTAGGAGTAGTTGAAGCTTCCCGAGCCGAGGTTGGGGCCGTTGCTCGCAAAACCCTCGATCCCGCCCACCAGCGGGAAGCTGGCGTTCTGGCCGTTGAGCGCGGTGATGCTCGTCTGCGCTCCGTCGGTGACCTGGACCGAGAGGTAGTCGCTGGGGGTGGTCGTCACGACGAATTCGCCGAAAGAGTTCCACGTCTTGCTGACAAAGCCGACGACGGTGTTGCTGTCCGTGTTGGTCACCTGCAGTTGCCGACGCGGGTGCAGGCCGTGGCCGCGAACGCTGCCTCGGGCGTCGAGAGCGCGAGCGGGACGCCGAGCACGACAACGCCCGCGATCGTCAGAAGGACCCTGCGTGCCAACTGCCCCATTGCTGTGCCCCCGTTCGGATCCAACACTTTTCCCCGGTGCTGCGGCATCCTCACCGCGTCCCCACTCTATCCCGAGAACCTACGACCGCCGACCGCGCCTGTCAAGGGTTCCCGCGACGAGTGCTCAGGCCGGGTCGACCGGCGCTCGGCCGGGCGAGCGTGCTCGGTCAGGGCGACCGTGCCCGGTCACGTCGAGCGCGCGCTCGTTCACGGCGCAGGGGCGATCAGGAAGACGACGTCGACGGTCGCGTCGACCTCCTGCTGGCCGGGGTCGACCGGCGCCGGGGTCGGCGCCTTGACTTCGGCGGCCGCCGGTGCCGCGGCACCGAGCGCGACCGGCGTCTGGGACTCGTCGGGATCGATCGCGATCGACTGGACCCCGACCACGGCGTAGCCGATCGCGGCGGCGGCGTCGTCGGCGCGGGAGCGGGCGTCGGCGAGCGCCGCGCGGGTGGCTGCGGCCTTCCCGGCCGACGGGTCGCCAAAGGAGAAGTCCGGACCGTCGATGCTGTCGGCGCCGGCCCGCGTCGCCGCGTCGACGAGCGGCCCGACCAGGGAGACCTCGGTCGTCCGCACGGTCAGGTCGTTCGCGGCGGCGTAGAGCTTGTGGGCCGGGTGGTGGCGGGTTGCCGCGACCTGGCTGCGCGACAGCGAGATCCCCGAGGTCTGGATCGATCCCCGGTCGATGCCGAGCTTGGTGATCGCGAGCAGCACGGCATTGGTCCGGGCGTTGGCCTTCGACCGAGCGCCGGAGGCCGTCGCCGCCGTGCTGCGCACCTCGATCGAGAGGGTCGCGACGTCGGGCGCGATCTCCACCGTCCCCTCACCGGTGATCGTGAGCGTCGACGCGGGCGCCGCCGCCGCCGGCGCGGGCGCGGGCGCTGGCGGGATGGGTGCGGCGGTCGCGGGGATCGAGACCACCGAGGCCGCGGACGGAGCGATCGTCGGCGCGCCCAGCGCGCTGGAGGCGCCGAGTCCGGCGATCGCTGCCGCCGCGATCGGAGCGAGGGCAAGTCGTAACGTCAGCGGGCGCAGGCGGTGGTTCATGGCGGTCCCCAGACTCGAGATTGACGGCTCGACACTACACCCCTCGACTCGTCCGACCAACGCGACCTCGCGAGACGAGGTGGTCGTTCGACTACGCTGGCTGACTCCCGGGAGAGTCCCGCCCCAATCGACTCAAAGGAGCCGCCGAATGCCGCTCTATGACTACAACTGCGAGCGCTGCGGTGCCTTCGAGGCCCAGCGCCACCACACCGAGGCCGGCGCCCCCGCCGAGTGCCCCGACTGCGGCGCCCAGGCCGCGCGGATCTGGACGGCGCCCGTGATCGCGGCGACCGGAGCGCCGCGGACCTTCAACGCCCGCCGGCCGACCGAGGCGCCGAAGCCGCTGCAGCCGGGTTCGACCGCGTTCCGCATGCCGGACTCGTCGGCCGGCGAGGTCGAGGTCGCCGAGGTCGCCGGCGACGCGTAGGGCTCAGGCCGCCGGAGCCGTCCGGTCGAGCTCCGCGACGAGCGGTGAGTGATCCGAGAGCCCGTCGGTCCGCCACCGGTGTAGATAGTCGATCTCCGCGACGGAGAAGTCGGCCGAGACGAGCAGGTGGTCGAGGCGGTACCCGCCGTCCCATCGCGGCCACTTCCAGCTGAGCTCACGGCGGGCATGGCCGTGACGCAGGCGGAACGCGTCGCGCATCCCGTAGGGCTCGAGTCCCCGCAGCAGCGCGAGCTCCGCCTGATCCCAGCGCTCGCCGCGGTCCGGCCGCAGGCGGCCCCACTGGTCGCGGGCGAACGTCCACAGCTCGCCGGTCGCGAGCTCCCTGCGGGGGGTGTTCAGGTCCCCGCAGAGGATCCGCGGGCGACCGGAGGCCGTCGCGAGATGCCGCTGGACGGCCTCGTGTGTGTGGACCTTGGCGAGCGCGGGCTTCGAGCCGATCGGTGAGTGGACGTTGACGACCTCGATGCCGTCGGCGCTCCTGACGGCGAGTGCCCGCTCCGACCACGGGACATCCGCCACGCGGATCGGAGTCAGCGGCTCGCGGCACGCGGTGAGGACCACCAGCGGCCGGACCCGCCCGCTCCGCAGGTCGACATCGGCGTGCTCGACGCCGGCATACCCGGCGTCCAGCAGCGCTTCTCGCCACCGGGGAAGCGTGGTCGGCGTGAGTTCCTGCAGACAGATCAGATCCGGTCCGGCGCCGAGCACCCGGTCGACCTGCTCGGGCAGTCGTCGGACGCGCCCGGCGAGGTTCCAGCTGAGGAGAACCATCTCGTCGCGTGGATCCTAGCCCCACCGCCACAGAGATCCTTGCGCACGCAATCTTTGGGCGCTAAACTGTCGGGATCGAAACTTCAGGAAGGCGGCAGATGACTCCAGCAGCTCAACCAGCACCCCGGATCGAGGCGCACGTCTGGCGGATCGCGACGGTCGTGATCATCGGCGTGATCATGTCGGTGCTCGACACGACGATCGTCAACGTCGCCCTCCACGACCTCTCGAGCGACCTCCACGCCCCGCTGGACTCGATCCAGTGGGTGATCACCGGCTACCTCCTCTCGCTGGCTGCGGTCATCCCGATCACCGGGTGGGCCGTGCGCCGCTACGGCGCCCGCCGGCTCTACCTGATCGCGCTGGTCGTCTTCACGGCCGGGTCGGCCCTCTGCGGGCTGGCCTGGTCGAGCGGGTCGCTGATCGCCTTCCGCGTGCTCCAGGGCGTTGGCGGCGGGATGCTGACACCGATCGGACAGATGATCCTCGTCAAGGCCGCCGGGCCGAGGAACCTGCCGAAGGTGATGAGCGCGATCGGCATCCCGATCGTCCTCGCCCCGGTCTTCGGGCCGACGCTCGGCGGGCTGCTCCTGCAGGACGCCGGCTGGCAGTGGATCTTCATGATCAACGTCCCGGTCGGAATCCTCGCCTTCACGCTGGCGATGCGCCTGCTCCCGCGCGATGAGGTCGTCGCCGGTGCGGCCGGGCGACTCGACCGGCTCGGCCTCGTGCTCGCGGCCGCCGGGACCGTCGGGATCACGTACGGGCTGTCGGAGAGCGACGCCGCCGGCAGCCTGACGTCGGGGCGGGTGCTCGGGCCGGTGCTCGCCGGCATCGGGCTGGTCACGGCGTTCGTAGTCAGATCGCGGCGGATCCAACGGCCGCTGCTGGATGTGACGCTGTTCAAGAACCGGGCCTTCTCGGCCGCGTCGGTCGTCACGTTCTGCCTCGGCGGCGCGCTGTTCGGCGCGATGATCCTGATGCCGCTGTACTTCCAGACCGTCAGAGGTGAGGACGCGATCAACACCGGGCTGCTGCTGATCCCCCAGGGCCTCGGCGCCGGCATCGGCATGTTCCTCTCCGGTCGGGCGACCGAGCGGCTCGGGGCCGGCGTGACCTCCCTGATCGGCGGGCTCGTCCTCACCGTCGCGACGGTTCCGTTCGTCCTGATCGAAGCCCAGACGTCCTACGTGCTGATCGGCGCCGCGATGGCCGTGCGGGGGATCGGAATCGGGCTGGCGATCATGCCGGCGATGACCGCTGCCTTCTCGGTCCTGACCAGCGAGCAGGTCAACGACGCGTCGCCCCAGCTCACGGTGCTCCAGCGGGTCGGCGGATCGCTCGGCACGGCGATCATCGCGGTCGTCCTCCAGGCGAAGACCACCCACGCCGGGATTCACGCCACGCCGGCGGCGCTGGCGGGCGCCTTCGGCAGCACCTACTGGTGGGTGATGGGCCTCACGCTGGTCGCCCTCGCGCCGACGACCGTGCTGATGGCGATCGAGCGTCGCGGGCGGCGGATCGCCCGATCGCTGCCCCAGCCGCCGAGCCTCGGCGCGCCGGATCACGCCCCCGAGGCGGTCCTCGCGGAGGCGGTCCTGTGAGCACGGCGGCCGATCCCAGCCCCGCGGGCGCCGTCGCCGATGTGTTCGGCGCCGACCCCGACCGCCGGCTCGACGCGGTCCCTGCCGACCGCGACCGCCGGCTCGACGCGGTCCCTGCCGACCGCGACCGGCTGATCGATGATGTCCGGGCAGCCCTCTCGGAACTGCTCGGGGCCGAGCGGCGCCTGCGCGGGCGCGACCAGCACCGGGACGGCCTGACCTACGCCCAGCTGCGGGCCCTGACGGCCCTGCGCGACGGCGAGCGGACGGCCGGCGCGCTCGCCGAGGCGGCCAACTGCAACCCGGCCAGCACGACGGCGATGCTCGACCACCTCGAGGCGTCCGGCGTGATCGAGCGCCGCCGCGACACGAGGGACCGGCGGGTCTGCCTGGTCGCGCTGACCGGCGAGGGCCGCCGGCTGCTCGAGCAGAAGCGGGCCGGCTCGCAGAAGATCTGGCAGGAGCGCTTCGGCGCGGCGCCCGGGACCGACCTGGAGGCCGCGGCGCGGGCGATGCGGACGATCGCCGAGATGCTCGACGCCCATTGAGGGCGAGCGTCGTCTAGTGTCGGAAGTGGCGTCGGGCCGTCGCGACCATCGCGACACCGGCGCGGTCGACGGCCTCGATCACGAGAGCGTCGCGGATCGAGCCGCCCGGCTGGATCATCGCCCGGATCCCAGCGTCGATCGCAAGCTCGGGCCCGTCGGGGAAGGGGAAGTACGCATCCGAGGCGAGCGCCGCCCCGTCGAGCGAGTCGAGCTCGGACTTCTCGATCGCGAGGCGGACCGAGTCGACCCGGCTCATCTGGCCGGCGCCGATCCCCGCGGTCGCACCGTCCTTGGCGATCACGATCGCGTTCGACCGGACGTGCTTGCAGACCCGCCAGGCGAACAGCAGGTCGCGCCACTCGTCCTCGGTCGGCGCCCGCTGCGTGACCACGCTCATCTGGCCGCGCTCCTCGAGCACGATGTCCCGATCCTGGAGGAGCATCCCGCCCATCACCTGACGCTCCTCGGGATCCGCGCCGTTGCGCCGGCGCTCGCCGTTCTCGAGCACCCTCACGTTCGGCTTGGTCGCGAGCACCTCGAGGGCCTCGGCGTCGAACGACGGAGCGATCACCAGCTCGAGGAACTGCCCGACGACGGCTTCGGCGAGCTCGCCGTCGACACCCGTGTTGAACGCGATCACCCCGCCGAACGCGCTACGGGGGTCACACGCGAACGCCCGCGTGTACGCGTCGAGCGCGGTTGCACCGAGCGCAACGCCGCACGGGTTGTTGTGCTTCATGATCACGCAGGCCGGCCCGTCGAACTCGCCGACCAGGCTGCGGGCGGCGTCGAGGTCGAGCAGGTTGTTGAACGAGAGCTGCTTGCCCTGGTGCTGGCGGACCATCGACAGGAGATGGGCCCGCGAGCCGACGTTCTGGTAGTAGGCGGCCCGCTGGTGGGGGTTCTCGCCGTAGGAGAGGTCGACGACCTTCTCGTAGGCGCGCATGTGCAGCGACGGGAAGTCGTCGCCCTTCTCGGCGAACCACCGGGCGATCGCCGTCTCGTAGCGGGCGGTGTACGCGAACGCCTCGGCCGCGAGGCTCTCCCGCGTCGGCATCGAGATCCGCCGATCGCTCTCGCGCAGCTCGTCGAGCACGGCGTCGTAGCTCTCCGGCCGGACGACGACCGCCGCGTAGGCGTGGTTCTTGGCGGCCGCCCGGATCATCGTCGGTCCGCCGATGTCGATGTTCTCGATCACCTCGGCGTCGAGCGCCCCCCGGCGGGCGACGGTCCGCTCGAACGGGTAGAGGTTCACGCAGACGAGCTCGACGAACTCGATCTCCTGCTCGGCCGCCTCGCGGACGTGGACGGGGTTGTCGCGGACGGCCAGCAGGCCGGCGTACAGCTTGGGGTGGAGCGTCTTGACCCGGCCGTCCATCATCTCCGGGAAGCCGGTGAAGTCGTCGATCGCCCGGACCTCGATCCCCGCCCCGGCAAGCTCGCGGGCGGTCCCGCCGGTGGAGACGATCTCGATGCCGAGCTCGCGCAGGCCACGCGCGAAATCGACCAGGCCGCGCTTGTCGGAGACCGATAGGAGGGCCCGTCGGACGGGCACGTCGCCGGGTGCGACGAGCTCGGTCGCGTCGTCGGTGGCAGGCGGAGGATCAGCGGCCTTTGACACGGCCCGAGCATATCGGCAGACCGCTCGACGGACCTCTACCGAAGCCGTGCTCCGCGCCCGGACTCCCCGGCCAGACCTGCCGCCCGCTCAGCGGACCTCTGCGATCAGGACACGCCTGGGGTTGGCCGGGTCCCGGCTGAGCGCCCCGCGGGCGAACAGCCGGACGGCCTCGGGGAGCAGGGCGTGCTCGAGCGGACGCAGCGCCTCGAGCACGTGCTCCGGCCGGTGGGCCCGGGGAAGCTCGACCGCACGTTGGAGGATCACCGGCCCGGTGTCGACGCCGTCGTCGACCAGATGCACGCTGACACCGAAGACCCGGACGCCGTAGGCCAGTGCCTGCTCGATCGCCCCCAGGCCGGGAAAGGCCGGCAGCAGGGAGGGGTGGACGTTGATCACGGCGTCGGGAAACCACCTGAGGAACTCCGGGCCGAGCAGCTGCATATAGCCGGCCAGGACGATCAGCTGGGCCCCCTGATCGGAGATCCACGCCGCGATCCGCTGGTCGCGGACCCCACGGTCCTCGCCGTCGCCGAGCGGGAACGCCGCGTGCGGTATGCCGGTCGCTTCGGCTCGGGCGAGCGCCGGAGCCGACGGTCGATTGGAGGCGACCCCGACGATCTCGGCCTCGACGCCGTGGACCGAGTCGATCAGCGCCTGGAGGTTCGTGCCCTGGCCGGATACGAGCACGCCGATCGGGAGACGTCGCTTCATCGGTGGGCGAGCGGCCGGGTCACGCGCGGCCTGACCTTAGCGGGAGGCTGCGCCGTCTGACCCTGGCGCGCGGCGCTCGGGCCGGCCCGAGGTGTGCCAGCCGGGCGACGCGCTACGGTCAGGCCGTGGAGCCAGTCCTCGCCGCATTCTCCAGAGCCGCCGCCGGCGACCCGGCCGGCCTGGATCAGGCACGGGCGTCGTGGAGCGGTCTCGAACCCGCACAGCGCCCCCTGCTGGCCGGGCTCGGGCGCCTCCTGGCCGGGGCGGGCGAGCGCTCGAGCGCCCTGCCGGACACATTGGACGCCCTTGCCGCGGGCGACCTCGCCCGCGTCCGCCGGCGCCTGGGCGAGCTCGCCGCGCCGGAGCGGGAGCTGATCGCACCGCTCGAGCGTCACCTCGCCGCCGCCCTGCCCGACGACGAGACGGCCGCCTGGCTCGCGGCCCACGAGAGCCTTGGCGGGGGTGAGGACGCCGAGGACGACGGCTTCGACTTCGCCGAGCTCGTCGCCCTCGAGGCGGCCGGCCGCGATCGGGTCGCCGAGCCCCGGCGAACGGGCATCCGGTCGACGCGGACGCCCGAGGACCTGCTCGGCCTGATGGGGCTGACCGAGTTCCGGCCGAGCCAGCGGGAGGCCGTCCAGGCGGCGCTCGACGGCCGCGACAGCCTCGTCGTGATGCCGACCGGCGGGGGCAAGAGCCTCTGCTATCAGCTGCCGGCGCTGGCCAGCGACGCGCTCACAGTCGTCGTCAGTCCCCTGATCGCGCTGATCGCCGATCAGCACCAGCGTCTCGTCGCGGCCGGCCAGCGCTCGGCCATGCTGGCATCGAACCTCGGGCCCGAGCGCAACCGCGAGACGCTCGCGGAGATCCGCTCCGGCCGGGCGCAGATCCTCTTCTGCGCCCCCGAGCGGTTCGTCAGCCGGGCGCTCCGGGCGGCGCTCCTGACCCGGGAGATCGGGCTGTTCGTCGTCGACGAGGCCCACTGCCTGAGCGAATGGGGCCACGACTTCCGCCCCGACTATCTCCGCCTCCGCCCGGTCATCGACCTGCTCGGCCGGCCGCCGGTGATGGCCTGCACGGCGACCGCGACGCCCCGGGTCGCCCTGGAGATCGCCGCACGCCTCGACCTCCGCGACCCGCTGATCGTCCGTCGGGGCTTTGACCGGCCGAACATCAGCTTCGACGTGATCGCCCTCGCCGGGGACGGCGCGGTCACCCGCAAGCGCCAGATCCTCCTCGCCGGGCTTGCCGACGAGACCAACCGACCGGCGATCGTCTACTGCGGGACCCGCAAGGACACAGAGCTGGTCGGCGAGCTCCTCCGGGACGTCGGCATCCCAGCCGCGTGCTACCACGCCGGAATGGACGCGGCCGCCCGCAACGAGAGTCAGCGGCGGTTCATGGACGGCGCCGTCGACGTCGTCGTCGCCACCAACGCCTTCGGCCAGGGGATCGACAAGGAGGACATCCGCTCGGTCTGGCACTGGGCGCTCCCGTCGAGCGTCGAGGGCTACTACCAGGAGGCCGGCCGGGCCGGCCGGGACGGAGCGCCCGCGAAGGCCGTGCTGCTGGCGATGCGCGGCGACCTCGGCCGCCTGATCCAGTTCATCAAGAACTCGGAGATGTCGGTCGACGACGTCCGCGGCGTGATCGACCGACTCCGCCGGCGGGCGCCAGGCGGGGTCGCCGTGATCGACTCACGCGGGCAGGACGACCGCGAGCGGGTCGCCCTGGCCGTCGCCGAGCGGGCCGGCCACGTAACGCTCTCACCCGCCCCGGGCGGCAATCTCGCGGCCAGCTTCACCGGCCGGCTCGACGAATACGAGGCCCGCCGGCTCTGCCGGGAGGCCGCCAACCGCCGGTGGAACGCCTACCAGGCCCTCAAGCGCTTCGCCGACAGCCGGGACGTCTGCCGCCGCCGTCAGCTGCTCGACCACTTCGGCGACGACACGCCGACCGCTGCGGACGGCCGCTGCTGCGACGTCTGCTCGCCGATCGACTGGCTCGACATCGACGCGGTCACCCTGCCCGTCCGCAAGTCGAGCTCGTCAAGGCGCGGCGAGCCGCCCACGCCGTCGGGGCCGCCGGTCGACGAGGTCGAGTTCGCCGCGCTCAAGCGGTGGCGGCTGGACCGGGCCGAGGGCAAGCCGGCCTACACGGTCGCGAGCAACGCCGTGCTCGAGGAGCTGCTCCGCCGCCGGCCGGGCTCGACCGACGAGCTGATCGCGATCCGCGGGGTCGGCCCGGCCTTCGTCGAGAAGTACTCCGACGGACTGCTCGGCCTGCTCGCCTCCCTGTAGCGAGTCCGGCCGCCGGACTCGACCCGGCCGGCGACCTTCGCGCCGTGTGATCCAGGGCCGGTCGGTCTGCGTAGCGAGAGGGCACGGCCTGCGGCTGACTATGCTGCAGCGCCTGAGCGCCGCGTGCCGGAGACATGCGGCGGTTCTCGAGGAGAGTCAGATTGTCTGCAGTTGAGCTGGACGGGCTTGAAGAGATCCTTGGCGTGGCCTCGAGAGGCGGGCTGCTCGCCGCCCTGACGCCGCGCGAGCTGATCGCCGAGCTCGACCTCGACGAGGACGACCTCGCCCAGATTCGCAGCGTCCTCGACCGCGACGAGGGGCTCGCGCCGCGCCACGAAGCCGGACCGCCGATCGCGCTCGCCGCGGACGCCCGACCCGGCGGCAACCCGACCGGGCCGAACGGGCCGCTCGATCTCGACGCCGACATCACGATCGATTCGCTGCAGGTCTTTCTCAAGGACGTCGGCAGGATCCCCCTCCTGACCGGACGGGACGAGCTCCACCTCGCCCGGCGAATCGAGCGGGGCGACCTCCGGGCGAAGCAGAAGCTCGTCGAGTCGAACCTCCGGCTGGTCGTCTCGATCGCCAAGAACTACCGCAACCAGGGCCTGCCATTCCTCGACCTGATCCAGGAGGGCACGCTCGGCCTGGTCCGGGCGGCCGAGAAGTTCGACTATCGGCGGGGCCTGCGGTTCTCGACCTACGCCGTCTGGCTGATCAGGCAGGCGGTCGTCCGCGCGCTGGCCGACAAGTCCCGGATGATCCGACTCCCCGTCTACATGGTCGAGAAGCTGAACGTGATCAGCCGGGCCGACCGCCGGCTGGCCGGCCTGCTCGGACGTGAGCCGACCCCGGCCGAGCTTGCCGTCGAGACCGGCATGGACGCGGGCGAGGTCGTCGCGATCATGCGCTCGGCCCAGCCGCCGGTCTCACTCGAGCGACCGGTCGGCGATGACGACGACGCCGAGCTCGGCCAGTCGATCGCCGACGAGCAGGCCGAGTCGCCCTACGAGCGGGCTGCCCAGGCTCTGACCCAGCAGGCCCTCCGAAACGTCCTCGGCAACCTCTCCGACCGCGACCGGCGGGTTCTCGAGCTGCGCTACGGCTTCGACGGCCAGCCGCCCCGGACACTCGAGGAGATCGGCCGGAAGTTCAACCTCACACGCGAGCGGATTCGCCAGATCGAGACCCAGTCGATCAAGACGCTCCAGGGCCTCGAGTCCGCCCAGCAGCTTCGCAGCGACGCATACACCTGCTGACGACCGCCGACCCGCCGACCGACCGTCGAGCACCGAGCACCGAGCACCGAGCGGCGCCGACCGCCGACCGACCGCCGCGCCGCGCCGCCGGCGGGTCCGGCGCCTCCCCGACCCGCCGGAGCGCGCCTTGCGAGAATCCCCAGGATGAGCCCGAACGAGCCGATCACACGCACATATCGGGTCGTCATGGCGATCCTCTCGGTGATCGTCCGCCACTGGGGCCGACTCGAGGTCTCCGGCCTCGACCAGCTTCCCGAGTCCGGTCCGATCCTCCTGGCGGCCAACCACGACAGCTACTGGGACCCGGTCACCGGCGGCATCGCCGCGCTTCCCCGCCGCCAGATCCGCGCGCTGGCAAAGGCGTCGCTGTGGAAGGTCAAGGGACTCCACTGGATCCTCAACGGCATGGGACAGATCCCGGTCACCCGGGGTGTAGGTGACACCGGGGCGTTCGATCGGGCGATCGCCGAGCTGCGCGGCGGTGCGTGCATCGGCCTGTTTCCCGAGGGCACCCGCAGCCTCGGCCGGCCGCTCCGCGCCCGCAGTGGGTTCGGTCGCCTCGCCGAGGCCGTTCCCGAGGCCCGCCTGATCGGCTGCGCGATCGCGGGGACGACCGACATCCCCCGCTTTCCCAGGCGCCCGCGGATCCGCGTCCGGTTCTTCGCGCCCGCCGGCGGCGGCCTCCGGCCGGGAGAGTCGGCGACCGAGCTGTCCGCGCGGATCCTCGCCGAGCTCCGTGCGATCGCTCCGGTCACCCCCGCCGGCCGTCGCCCGTCCAAGCCGCCCGGCGGCGCGGACGCCTGAGCAGCCGCGATCGGCCTGCCGCTCGCCGGCAACGCCGATCGCCCGCCGTTCGCCGTGGACCGCGCCCCGATCCGGACGCGACCCACCAGCCACCTCACGTCCGCCGCGTTCTCCCAAGAGAGCGGAGTCCGACCCGCAGCCGCCCCCGAAGCCGAGCGACTCCCTCCAACCGGATCTCTCACGCCACCAGCCGAGCCGAGGCGAGCCGGGCGGCGAGGACGCGGACTCCGCGAACGCCCCTCACCCGGCGAAGTAGTACAGCGACGCGCCGGTAGAGCTCGACCCGGAAACCGTCACCAGCTTCCCGTTGGTCTTGATCCACGCGTCCCGCGCCGTGGTCGCCGCATTCGACCCGCCTCCGATTCCGCCGCGTGCGCCGCCGCCCGGGCCTCCCCCACCGCCGATGCCGCTGCTGCTGAGCAGGACGTAGTGGAGCTGGCCGCTGTCGATCAGGCCTTGGAGCTTGGCCAGGGTCGGCGTCGGGTCGCTACCGGTGAAGCCGCCCATGTCGACGACGTTCCGACCCGTCTGGAGTGACACGTCGGCCGCCGTCTGGGAGCCGACCGTCGCGACCAGGTACTTCGCGCCGGCCTGGTGTGCCTCGAGGTACTTGACCACGGCCGCGCTGACCGACCCGCCACCACCCGGCCCACCGCCGGCTGCCGCGCCCGGGCCGAACCCGCCGCCGGGCGCACCCGTCGGCCTCGCCGCACCGCCGGGGAAGCCCCCGCCAGTGCGCCGCGCCGCGCCGCTCGGGAGGGTCGGCGCGCCGGCCGGCCGGCCGGAACCGCGAGTCCCGGTCGGTCGTCCGCCACCGCCGCCGCCGAAACCGCCGATCCCCGACTCGGCGCTGGCCGGTCCGGCCAGGGGGTTGCTTCCGGTGATCGACCTGCCGACCGTCGCCAGCGAATACGACGTCGGCCCGGCCAGCACTCCGACCAGGCCGGCGACGATCGCGAAGCCCGCCAGCCTGCGTACGAGCTCCGGGCGACCGGCGGTCGGCCGCAGCCGACTCGCGAGCAGGGCGCAGCCGCTGGCCGCGGCCAGGGCGATCCCAACCGGTCCCAGCCAGGTCACGAAGCCCGTTGCGCGCCCCAGAAGAACCGCACCGAGCACTGCCGTCCCCGTCAGCGCCAGCCCGAGGACTGCTGCCCACACCGCCGAGTCGCGGGCCCGGTCCCAGGCGACGACGAGCCCACCGGCCGCCAGCACGGCGACCGCCGGGGCGAGCAGCGTCGTGTAGTACGGGTGGAAGATCCCCGCCTGGAAGCTGAAGATCGCCCAGGAGACGAGCCCCCAGCCGCCCCAGAGGATGTAGGCCGAACGCGCGGGGTCGGTCCGCGGCGTCCGCCGACGGCTCCACACGCCGAGCGCGAGACCGCCGAGCGCAAGCGGGATCAGCCAGGCGATCTGGCCGCCGACGATCGAGTTGAACAGACGCAGCGGGCCGGTCGACCCGCCGAAGCCGCCCCCGCCACCCGGGCCGCCGGTGCTGCCGGACACGCGGCTGAAGCCGTTCGCTCCGAAGATCAACGAGAACCACGAGTTGTCGGTCGTGTCCCCGACCCACGGCCGGTCGGCTGCCGGGAGGAGCATCATCGCGCCGTACCAGACGAAGCTGACCCCGAACATCGCGACGCCGGCCGCCGTCAGCTGCGCAAAGCGCCTGCCCAGCTTCGGGGGTCCCGCGATCAGGTAGGTCAGGACGAGGCCGGGGACGACCAGGTAGGCCTCGAGCATCTTCGTGTTGAAGGCCAGCCCCACGAACAGGCCGCAGAGCAGGAGGTGGCGGGTCCGGCCCGACTCGAGCGCCCGAACAAGCGCCCAGGCAGCGCCGATCTCCGTGAGCAGGAGGATCGCGTCAGGGTTGTTGAAGCGGGTCATCGCCACGAAGATCGGCGTCAGGGCGAGCATCACGGCCGCGAGGATCGCCGCCCGGTGTCCGAGCGTTCGCCTGACCAGGTTGTGGAGGACCACGACCGATCCGACGCCGGCCAGCGCCTCGGGGAGGAGCATGCTGAAGCTCGAGAACCCGAGCACCCGTCCCGAGAGGCCCATCACCATGTTCGAGAGCGGCCCCTTGTCGAGGCTGTCGGAACCGCTGACGTCGAGCGCGTTGGTGATCCACGCGGTCCAGCTCCGGCTGGCCGCCTGGGCGGCCTCCGAGTAGTAAGTGTTCGCGTAGCCGTTGCGGGTCAGGCCCCAGAAGCCGAGCACTCCGGCCAGCAGGGCGACCGCCCAGAGCAGCCGGCGCGACCACGTCGGATCGGCCTCGTTGCCCCGGACGGCGACCCGCACGCGGGCCTCCGCGCGGGAGCGCAGTGACGGTAGGGAGAGCCTGGGCCCGGGGGCGGTGATCGGCGGAGTGGACATACCGTGGTTCCTTTCGAGCGGGAGCCCCGCCTGATCAGCTGGACTGTCGTCCGGAGTGGAGGACCTGGCGCCGTCGGCCGGCCGACTGCCGGCGGTCGGGCGCCGTGCGGGGGCCGGCGCTCGACACGGGCCGGCCGGTCTGGTCGAGCCGGCCACCCACCGGGGTGAGCGGGCCGCGGCGGCGCAGCCGGGCGATCCCCTGGAGGTCCTCGCGGACGGTCGAGAGGATCGCGACCCGCGAGTCCGGGTCGTCGACCCAGCGAACCGGGACCTCGCGGATCGAGAACCTGCCCCGCTGGGCGAGGTAGAGGAGCTCGGTGTCAAAGAACCATCGGTCGTTCTCGACCGATGGGAGCAGCCCCGCGACGACGTCACGCCGGCCGGCCTTGAAGCCGCACTGGGCGTCGGAGAAGCCGACATCGAGGAGGACGCGGAGCAGGATGTTGTAGGTCCGCGAGATCGCCTCCCGCTTCAGGCCTCGCGTGACTTCGGCGCCCTCGGCCAGGCGCGACCCGATCGCCAGGTCGCCGCGGCCGTCGAGCAGCGGCTCGATCAGGTCGGGGAGAGCCGACAGGTCGGTCGAGAGGTCGACGTCCGTGTAGGCGACGACCGTCGCCTCGCTCCGGCTCCAGGCCGCCCGCAGCGCAAGCCCCCGGCCCTTCCGGGCGAGGTGGAGAACCTCGACATCGGTGAGCTCACGGCTCAGGCCCTCGGCGAGCTCCAGCGTGTCGTCGGTGCTCGCGTTGTCGACGATCGTGACCCGCGCGCTGAAGTCGCACTCCCGCGTGATGAAGGAATGCAGCGTCCGGATGCTCCGCTCGAGCACGGCGGCCTCGTTGTGGACCGGTACGACGAGCTCGACGTCCGGCGCCGTGCCCGTCGGCCGGCTTGGATGGCGCGCCGGCCCGCGCGCCTGGGGTGGAGGTGCTGTTGGAGGAGTGGTCATGCGGTCCATCCTTGACCACTCCCCCGCGAGCCTCCTGAGTGGACCCTGAGCGGATCCTGAGTCCTCGGCCCGTCGGCCGCCGAGGACTCTCGCCGCCCCTGCTAGCAGCCGCCGATATCGCTCTCCGACGAGGCCAGGACGATGTTCGCCTGGACCAGACCCAACACCCCCGCGGCGACGTGGACGGCGTTGACCGTCAGACCGGTATCCGGCCCCGTGACCGGGATCTGCTCGTTGAGGACGAGCGTGATTCCGGCGACGGAGATGCCCGTGTTCGGGGGAATGCTCGTCGGCGAGGCGATCACGACCGTGCTGCCGACTGCCAGATAGGCGATCGTCGTCGTTCCGCTCGACCCCGCGCACGTGGTCGTCGACGTCGACTGGACCGTCCTCGCCGTGATCGTCGGGATCCCGGCGATCGGCACGGCGGCATCGGCGAGCGACGCGGTCGCCGTCGATTCACCCGGACTTGCCAGCGTCGTCACGTTGGCGCACAGGACGTGAGCCGTCACGAGCGTGGTGATCGCCGCCCGGCACGGCGTGGTCGTCGTCGTCGAGGACGTCGTCGAGATCGCCCACGTGTCAGGGGTCGGCAGGATGTTGATCAGCGGAATTCCCGCGAGCGACGCCGTGACCGTCAAGCCGTAAGCCCGTCCGGTCAGCGTGTGTGGCGCCGTTACGAGCACCTGTTCACTTCCACACGGCGACTTGACCCCCGCGTTGTTCGCGTCACCCCCGTAAATGGCCTCCCAGTTGTAGGTGCCGGCAGCGCCCGCCGTCAAGTTGCCCGACGACGTCGTCTGCCCGACGAGGGTCCCACTCGTGCTCGACAGCGGCGTTCCGGTGCACATGGTGTTGCCCGGCCCGAACAGGTTGAACGTCACCGTGCCCGACGGTGACAGGCCCCCGGACACGGTGGCCGAGTCGGAGATCACGCCACCCGAGGGGACGCTTCCCGACGGGGTCGTCGAGATCGCGACGGGCGGCGGCGGCGGGATCGTCGTCCCGGAGCCGGAGCACGTGCTGACCTTGTTGGTGTCCATCGTCACCGCTCCCGTGTGCGCGTACAGGCTCCCGGTGCTGTTGGCCCCCGTCGCCATCGTGATCGACGTCGTCGCGATGATGTTCCCGAGGAAGGTGCTCCCCGAGCCGACCGTCGCGCTGCTGCCGATCAGCCAGTTGACGTTGTTCGAGCAGGTTCCCGACGGGCTGTTGACAAGCTCGACGCCCGCGTCGCTCGCCGACGTCAGCGAGCTCGTGATCTTGAAGAGCCACTGGGCGGTCGAGCTCCCCTGGGCGTCGAGCTTCAGGAGGCCGGTGAGCTGAGCTGAGCTGTCAAAGCAGTAGACGCCCGGGGTCAGGGTCATTCCACCGAGATTCTGCCCGCTCAGGTTCGCGTCGCACGACTCGGCGTTCGCCGCGCCGATCGCCGTCGCGATGTCCGTCTGAGCCGCCGTCGAGACCGGCGTGCTCTGGAGCGTGCCGTTGACCTGTCCGGGCGGGAAACCCGAGATCGACGAGCCCGGGCTGACCCCGAGATCGCCCGTCAGCACCGTCGCGCCGGTGTTCGTCACCGCGCTCCCCCCGAGCACCGCGAAGGTTGACGCCGACCCGAGCGGCGGGCTCGTGGCCACGGCGCTCGCCGGCGAAGCCAGCACGAGAGGCGAGGCGCACAACGCGACCGCGACGGCCGGGCCTGCCAGCCTTGCGAGACGCGGGCGACCGCGCAAAGTCTTGGCGCGTGCCGAAGCACTGCGAATTCGAAAGTGATTCACGTTTTCTCCGTATGGGTGAGAGGGACGCCGGCTGCGAGTTCCAGTCAGTGGCCCGCGCGCGACGGCCGCACCTTCAACCCCCTACGGGAAAACCCGGCGGAGTGCTCGTGACGGCCACTCTATGCGGGCCTCCCGCTCCCACCAAGCGGGGAAGACCGCGGCCGCCTGCGGGAAACTACGGGCGCCGATGAACCGAGGGTTGCGGGTAACTACCCAGGTCCCGCACACCTTCTTCTGCGCCATCTGCCACCGTCGGCCGGCGAGCCGAGCGCGTGTCTGTGCTGGTGCTGGTGCTGGTGCCGGTGCTGGTGCCTGGTGCGGGTGCTGGTGCTGGTGCGAGTCGGTCCCGGGCGGCGTGGGATGTGATCGGCCGGGCCCGGCGAAGCAGCGCGTGTTCTTCGCAAGGTAGTCGCCTGAGCCTGTCGGCTTCCGCGGCTCATGGGCCCGCGCGCGCGGGCCAGGCGTGCTGGACGTCGGCGATTTCACCGGGCTTGTGGTTGGGTCCCCGTTCCGGCTGGTATTCCGCGGCGGCGACGCGCACGCGGCGAGGAGCTTGGCGAGCATGCCGTCGAGGATCATGCGGGCCGGGCTCAACGCGGTCAGAAGCGGGCGAGCTCTCTCCGCGGG
>DATCEH010000037.1:0-43413 GCA_036510225.1 Solirubrobacteraceae bacterium
CGACCACCGTGACCTCGCGCGCGAGCTCATCGGTCTCGCGGAGGACGATCGTGCCGCCGCCGCGGCCCTGCTCGATGTCGTCGGCGTGTCTGACGCGATCGGCGCGTTTCACGCCCAGCAGGCGGTCGAGAAGTCTCTCAAGGCCGTCCTGGCATCGCGCGGAGTTGACTTTCCCTTCACGCACAACCTCGCTGCGCTCTTCCAATTGTGCGAGGACGGCGGCGTCGAGGTTCCGGCGGAGCTTGAAGAGGCGGACCGCCTGACTCCCTACGCCGTGGCGGCGCGCTACGGATCGAGGAGCCCCGCCACGGTCGACCGCGCTACTGCGCTGCGCTTCGCCGCGGCGGCCGTCCGCTGGGCTGTCGGACTCGTCGAACCGTGAGGCGCCCACCGGCCGGCGCGCGCCGGCCGCCGGCCGGCGGCGACCGACACGACTCCCAGCGGGCTGGTGCGAGACGCTCGCTTCGTCCCGCACGAGCAGGCGTCGCCGCGACTGCTTCTCGTCGTCCGACAACACGAGCAGGCGCCGACCGACCACTTCGCCGCTCGCTCACCGAGGAACGCGCAGGGACTTGGCCGCGGCCCGGCCGCTCGGTGCCGCCGACCGCTTTGTCGCGACGAAGCGGTCATGGGCGCACACCGGCCGCCAGGCGGCTCGCCCTGCGCGTGCGTTCAGGAGCGAGCTTCGTCGGCTACGCCGACGCAACTGCTCTGGACGACGATCGGAACTGCCGCCCGTGGTCCTGCTCCCCCCTCCGAGCGGAGGAGCTTCGCACGGGTCTCCAACGGAGTCGTGGTGATCCCGTGGGCCTCCCATCGCGCGCCGCCGACCAAGTCGTGGCAGCCGGCGGACGCGTCAAGGTCCGCTGGGGCCCAATCGGCCAAACGGCCTCGCCGGCAACTCGGAACGCACGGGACGGCTGACTGAGGTCCGCCCCTTGGCCCCGTTGCGTAGGCGGGCCGGCATCCGAGTAGGATATGACCACGGAGTGACCACTGATGGGAAGGGAACAATGAAGAGCGTCGGAGTCAAGGAGTTCCGGGATCACGCCACGGCCTACCTGTCGGGACCTGATGCGCTCGCCGTGAGCAAGCACGGTCGGGTCATCGGCTTCTACATCCCGCTCGAGCGCGACGAGGACGAGGCGCGACGCGCGGTCGTCCAGCTGGGCGAGGCCGTCGAACGGGTGCTCGACGAGACCGGGATGACGGAAGACGAGTTGTCGCTGAAGTTCGACTTGCGGCGGCCGCTGCCTGAATGATCGTCGTCGCGGACGCCAGCGTTCTCGTCGGAGAGCTCCTGCGCCGTCGCGGGCGGGAGCTCCTCACGCATCCGAGTCTCCGCGTCGTCATCGCCGAAGATCAGTGGGACGAGGCTGAGCACGAGCTATCTCGACGGTTGGAAATCCTCGCGGAGAAGGGGATCTTGACTGCTGCTCAGCGTGACGTTATGCAACGGTCGGTGCGCCGCCTGATCGACAGCCGTGCGCTCGAGGTTGCCCCACGAGAGGCGTACGCCGCCTTGCGGGCGACCGCGCTGCGGCGAGTCCCGCGCGATGCGCGAGACTGGCCAACCGTCGCGCTGGCGATCGTCCTCGACGCGGCCATTCTGACCGGCGTCCCGGGCGCCGCAATCCATGGGAGTCATCCGCGCTCAGATCTGCCCGCGCCGCGGGGCCGGGCCGTTATGACCAGGCGCGTCACGTCGGATCTGAAGTCGTCGGGACCCGACGATCAGTGCTCGCGCGTCCGGCCGCGGCTTCTACGACTCCTGCGATTCCAACTCATGCGTGAGCGTCTCGACCGTCCACGTCGGACAGCCGCACCCGAGGAAGTCGCGGTCCCCCGGTCCGGCGGGCGACGGGGCCGCCCATTCGCCCGGGCGGCCCGATGTCCCGCGCCCAGTATCGGGCGTCGGCCTTATCGCTTCGACCGTGTCCCGAACCGTGTCCCGAAGTGAGCACTTCTGACGTCACTTGAGAGCAGCTGAGGACGCCTGATCGCCTGCCACGGCGGCTGAGCGGACCCCTGGAGACCGAACTTCAAAACCGGTGGAGCATGTCTGATCAGGCTGGATGGTTCGACTCCTTCGCCGCTCCGTGAATCTCAACGCATTGCGTGAAGGGCGAGACGGTCGTTGATGACCGCTCCGCCGTCAGCATTGGGAAGCCTCGGGCAGGAGCCCCCCCTTCATTTCACAAACGCAGAAGCCCGAGCCGGAGATGATCGACGGTTGTGACGCCCCGGACTTACTCCCTGTCAGCCGGCACGCGTTGCACGGGTGGCGTCGATAGCTCCTTTGAACCATCCGATGGCCGCTTCGCCGTCGTTGCGCGTGATCGCGGTGACCTCGCGGCTGTGCCGGATTGCGTTGCGCAGCTCGGCGAGTTGTCCGAAACGCATCGCTAGGGATTCCTTCGTCGCGAAGATGCTCGAGAACTCGGCCCACAGCTTCCTGCCTGTGATCGTGTCTTGGAGCTCGCGCAGGTCGAAGTACTGCAGCAGCATCGAGAGATCCGCTGCGTCGCGCTGTGCGAGACTCGGCTGTTTGCGGGCTGCGAGTTCGATCCGTTCACGGACTTTCTGGAGGACATGTGACGGAAGTTGGTCGCTCCCTCCGTTGATGCGGTCATGGATCAGTTGGCGGAGGGCTAGCTCTACCTCTTCGATGCGGGCATCGAGGGTGCGTAGATGCGGAGCCACGGCTGGGACCGGCGGGCCGATCCGCCCCGTCTTCTTGGCAAGCAGTTCGTCGAGATGTTCCAGTCGCCAGGTGAGGAACGCGTCGAAGTCGTCGGTCATGAGCGGGCTATCGGGTTCAAGGGGCAGGCGGTGGCTAGCAAGGACGGCGTCGAGACCTTCGCCGAGGCCAGAGCGAACCTCGGTCAGGTATTTAGACGGAGGATTCTTGCCGATCCGGATGTTCGTCGCCCGGTCGATCAGGACGTGGTTGAGCACAGAGTCGCTCTCGGCGCCCCGGCCGATATCTCGAAGGAAAGCCCGCGGGAAAACATGGTGATCGTCGACCTTGGCAGCCTCGATCAGCTCAGGTGTCAACGGCGCGGCGGTATAGAAGTCGCGCGGTGCCTGGCTGAGGGTGAGAGCGATGGTTGCTCGGTAGAGTCCCTGCTGACGCGAGGTGATCGTGCGCCACCTCTCGCTCTCCCACCCGAAATCCCTGACGATCGGCGGGGCGTCGCCGCCGGTCAGCCACGCGCGTAGTAGCGGGCTGTCGCGCTCGGCGAGGGTCGCGGAGGAGCTCTCGTACTCGCCGCTGAAGCAGGCGCACCAGAACCATCGCATGAGCTTCGCGCGCATGGCGCCCTGCTCTGGCCCGGTGGCGTTCGCGATCTCCCGCCATGCGACGGCCAGCGGGATGAGCATCGGACGGTACGGCAGCCACTTGCCGACGAGCACACCGCACTCTCTGCGCAGCATCGTGAGAGCCGCGGACAGGTCGCTGACGGCGGCGACCCATTCGCCTTCGATGGAGTCCGCCGGGAGCCGCAGCACAATGCTGCGCTTGCATTGAGCGCCGAGGCGTAGCGCGACCACCTGCAGCAGGTAGTAGGGCTCGATGTCGAAGTCGTCGAGGATCGGGTGCTCGGCCTGCGCGGTGGCCCAGTAGTCGAACAGGCTGAGCCCTCCGGAGAACGCCCGCGCGCTGATCAGCTCGAAGGGCGTCAACGGCTTGCCGGTACGGTTGAGCGTTTCAAAGATCGTGCAGACCGCCTCGAGCCCGGTGGACTCCGCCAGCACCGTGACGGGGAAGGCATACCGAACGAGCGGTTCGATGTAGGCCTGCTGTACGTCGTAGAGGAGCGACCGGACCCGATCGGGGTCTGGGTCGCCACGTTCGCGGACGACGCTGTCGATCCAGCGGATCGAATCTCCGTTGCGCACCCTTGGGAGGGGCATCATAAGAGCGTTGGCCTGCGCCTCGAGTGCCATCAGTCCCTCGGCACGGTCGGCCGGCAGAACGCGGACGCTCTCGTCGACTTCCGCGCCGGAAAGCAGACCTCCTACGTCGAGAAAGAACCGGGATTGGCCGACTCCAAAGAGGGCTTGGTAGAGCGATGTGAGACGCTGCTGACCATCGAGGATGAGGTGCGAGGGCTGCAAATGGGAGGTAGGTGCCTCTTCGGCGGTTCTCGCCTTGAACCGTGCGCTTCCACCTTGCAGAAACAAAAGGTTGCCCGCGGGGAAGCCCCGGATCATCGAGACGAGCAGCTCGCGAGTGGCGTCAGGCGCCCAGACGAAGCTGCGCTGGAAGTCCGGGAGGGCGAGCTCTCCGGTGTGCAGCTGCTCGAGCATGTGCTGGAGTTGTCGAGGGAAGGTCTGGAACTCGCCAAGCGCCGTCCGCCTCGAAAGCGACCCTGTCGAGGGGATGGCCACCGGCGCCCAAACCGCCTCAGGCTCAGATGAGGATCGGCGGGTCTGCTCAACGGGTTCGGGCGGCCGGTCATCGGCGTGGGTCTCCGCAAGCCGCAGAAGCTCGCCCTGGTGACCAGGTCGGCAGAAGGTCAGCAGGCTGCCCAGGCTGTTACGGGCACCGTAGGACAGCTCGGCTCTGGCCGCGCGCGCGAACCACCAAACTTCGCGCGCGTGCCGGTAGCTCGGCCCGATGGGATCGTCCAGGTATCGGTAGGGCCCTGCGACCCGGCCGAGCAGGAGAGTCCTCGTCGCAGGCTCGGGCGTCACGACGAGATCGCCGGCCTGCATGGTGTGTACTAGGTGATGGAGGGTGTTGGTGGCTTGCCCACGCTGGCGGGCGCCATCCTCGGGGAAGGCCTGGTTGACGCGGTCAGCGATGGTCTCGCGCGGCAGGTCGTTCACGTCATCGGTCTCGCCCCATCCAACGATCGCCGCGGACCGCGTGACGAATTGTGGCGCGTACACGCCACCGCGTCCGGCGCGGACCATCCAGACGGAAGCGCCGGCCTCCACCTCTGAGATGGACTGCGGCTCTTTGATGCCCATGTCGACGTGCCAAGCCGCAAAGCTCGGGCGAGTCCGAAGAAGGAACTCCCGGTCGATCCGCTCATCGGTGTCAAGCACTGCCCGGCCGTCGCTGGTGATGCGGAGCGTCGACCGTCCGACAAGCTCGGCCAGCTCCGCCTTCGTGAGGCTGGTGACGCCCCACCTGATCCTGTTCTCAAACACGAGACGGCCGGACGGGAGCCTCAATGCCTTCGCCTCATCGTCGAGGCGGATGCGGTTCGCGATCGCTTCTGATAAGGCAGACACCTTCCAGTCGCACCCATCGGCGAGAACCTCGAGCAGCGGTCGGAACAGCTCGAAGAACTGAGGAATCCTGGCCGCCACCTCCGGCTCGCCGCCGACCTCGTCCAGGTCTTCGGAGAAGTCATCGACCTCAGGCACATCGGCGCTGGTCTCCACCGGTCGAGACTATCTCGCCTCGGCGGAACGTCGCTCCCAGACGTTGTCGCGAATCGGATTGTGGAGCACACCGCAAGACTGAGAGGCGACGACGCCCCGGCCGAAATGAGGGCTACTGCAAACTTCCGGCGCTGGCCCCTGGCTCAGCGCGGAAGCTCGCATCTCGGATGAGCGCTTGGACCTCCGGGCCGCCACCATGGAGGCGCTATTGGCTTGGCGACGGCACGAGGCGCTCGTTGGCCACGAGCGGTCGCCCCGCGGCTGGGGCTCGCGCGTTCGTTCCAGGAAGGAGCGAGCGTGGCCGTTGGCGGCGCCGACGCAAACCACCATGCTGCTCCCGAGGGTGCGTTTGGCTCGCGTCGCGGCGCACTGACGGTGGGTTGAACGCTGCGGGCCACCACGGCGAGCCGCGCCGGTGCGCAGGCGCCGTCGGAGCTCCGGCCGGCGCTGTTCAGCCGTCAGGGTCGTTGCTGGCACCGACAAAGGCGCGAGCGAGCGCGAGGAGTTCGGTGGTCGCCTCTTCGGCGTCGAGGACGCTTGCTTGGGCGATGAAGCTGCCGCCGTAGGACGCTTCGTTGCGGCGTTCGCGAGAGGCGTCGAGACGCTCCAGGAGTTCGTCGGTGTCGGCGTCGAGCTTGTCAAGTGCGGTCTCGAGGCGCAGGATGTGGGAGCGGTCTCCGGACGTGACGCGGAGCCCGACTGCCTGGAGGATGGCGTCGCATGCGGCGATTGCGGCGTTGTGCAGGAGCACGATCCGGGACGGAGGTCCGAGGCCGTCGATGCGGGCGTCGTCGAGGAAGTGGCTGGCTTGGTCGAGGAATTCGCGGGCCGTGATCCTGTCCGCATGGACGTGCTCGGTGCGGGCGTCGGTCACGGGCCGGCGATGCTATCCAGGTCTCCGACAAGTGGGATCGTCGGTGTCTCTAGGATTCGACGCGCAAAGCTTGACCGTTCACGCACCAGGCCTTGGAGCTCCTCAGGGTTGAGGACGGTCAGGCCGGGCCCGGCCGGCTCGCTCGCCGATCGGGCGGAGGTGGCGCCGCAGGTCACGTAGGACGATGTCGCCCACGACAAGGACGTCAATGTCGCTGTCGGGCCGTCGGGAGCCGCCGGCCCACGAGCCGTGGATCACGGCGGCGAGTACGCCGGGCTGTCCGTCGAGTGCCGCGCGGAGGTCCTGCTCGACCCCGACCGATCGACTGAGCAGCGCGACCAACGGTTCGTAGAACCCGTCGTCTGTGGCGGCAGCGAATCGATGCGGACGCGCGCTGGCGTCCCGCGTGATGATCCCTGCTTGTTCGGCCCGGCCGAGCTCACGGTGCACCGAGGACGACGGGGCGGCTAAGTTGCGGGCTAGCTCTTGCAGATTCCAGCTGCGCTCCGGTTGGAGCAGGAGTAGGCCGAGCAGCTCGATCTGCATCTGCGAGCGGAACAGCGGGAGGATCGACGGCGCTGAGGTTCGCATAACTGAGAAGATAATCCCAGAAAAGCGAGGAGCGATGAGTCACGGCGAGGGTGGTCGCGTGGCGGCTATCGCTGCCGGCCGACCGCGATCGCCGATCGGCGGACAGCGCCGGCCTGCCTGCGCCGCCCGGACCGTGTCCCGAACTCAGCAATTCTGCCGTCAATTGAGAGCACCTGAGGAGACCTGATGGCCTGCGACGGCGGCTGACCGGACGATTTAAGACCAAACTTCAAATCGGTGGGGCGCGTCTGATCGCGCTGGAAGGTTCGACGCCTTGGCCGCTCCGTGAATCCAAGTGGAACTGCTGAGTCAGGCGGAGCCCGCGGGACGGACGGCGAGTACGGGCTGCGCCTCTCCCTTTCACACAGAAAAGTCACGCTCGATGGCGAAAGCGATAGCGGGCGTGTGCGTGCCGCTCCTGGCCTGGGACGCGACCACACAGAAATCGGCACCGCGTCGCTTGGTCGGGGTGTGGTCGATTCCAGGTCAGCTGTCCTGTAGGAACGCCGGCATCACCTCGGCGGCGAAGCGCTGCATGCTCTGCCGGGTTGCGTCTCCGCCGCTGATCAGCACATATCTCACGCCGACCGCCTGCAGTGCTTGCAGCCCCGCGATGATCTCCTGCGGCGGGCCGAAGAGGGCATGGGCCTCGGTCGCGCCAGCCTTGTCCGCGTAGGCCATGATGTGCGAGCGCCTGGACCCGTCCGCGCCGCGCGAGCGCTCGATCATGCGGTCATGGATGTTTACCTGCCGGGCGAGCGCCGCGCTCGCGTCGTCTGCGTCGCGTGCCACGAAGAGATTGCGCGCGACCGCCACGTCCATCGGATCAAAGGCGCGGTCGCAAGCCGCACACTCAGCCTTGAACAGAGCGATCCGCTCGCCGATCGCCTCCGCGGAGGCGAACTGGTCGAGCAACAGGTTGGCACCGAGCACGGCAACATTGCGAACCGACTCGGGCTTACCTGCGGCGATCCACACAGGCGGATGCGGCTTCTGAGCGGTGGGCGGCTCCACCACGATCTCGTGGTAGTGCCAGAAGCGACCCTCGTGGGAGAAGGGCTCATCGGAGCTCCACGCCTTCAGTATCACCGCCAGAGACTCGTCGAAGCGTGCCTCTGCCTCCTCCGTGGGCATGCAGAAGCCAGCGAACTCCGAATGCCGGTAGCCCTTTCCCACGCCGAAGTCAAGACGCCCGTCAGAGAGAAGATCGAGCGTCGCCGCGCGCTCGGCCAGCAGGACTGGGTCATGCCACGGCAGCACGAGCACCGCGGTCCCCACCCGAATCGACGTCGTGCGTGCGGCCACCCAGCTCAGGAGATCGAGGGGGGCCGAAACCTGCCCGGAGCCCGAGAAGTGGTGCTCGACTAGAAACGTCGAATAGAACCCGAGGCGTTCGGCTTCGACGTTGGTCTCGACGTACTCGCGAAAGCCGCCGCCCGGGTCGCCGTCCGTGGTGCGCGGCGCCTGGGCGCCGCCGAACAGGCCGAAGCGCATGGCTTCGGAGCCTCTATCGGTTCCGGCTTCGCTCACGCGGTCTCTGTGTGGTCTTTAGGGGCCGGTGAAGTCCGGGCGATGCGACGGGTCAGACCTTGGTCTGCCACGTTACGGTCCGCGAAGGTACGACGATTTCCCGCAGCTCGTTGATCCGGATGCCCGCGGCGAAACTCCCTAGCGCACCTGCCACGCCAGCTCCAGTGTCCACCCGTAGGGGGATACGCGCTGGGAGAACCTCGACCACGATCCGAACCTTAGCGACCCCGAGCCTTCGGTCGCGCCCTCTCTGCCAAGCGGAGGTGAGACAGATCCTGTTGTTGGATTGCTGAGTCTGAGGGCGAGAACGGAGCTGTAGCGATGTCGGAGCCCAGAACAGCGTAGTCGCCGTGCCCGGCGACGCGCGAGACGGGGAGGGAGCCGTAGGCGACCGGAACGTCTCGCCCGTCGCGCCTGCCGTGGCCGGGACCCCTCGCCCGGACCCCGAGCTCGCCGAGCGCGCGAAGCGCCGCCGGTTCACCGCGCGGCGACTCAGCGTCGGCGGCAGCGCGCTGGCCGCGGGCCAGTATTCTTTGGGATACCCAGAGAAGACGCCTTTCAGAAACAAGAGACCGAAAATCAACAATGGCGGCAACGCTGAGGCTGGTGCACAAAGCAATCGGAGTGGAGGTCCGTCGCGGCACATACGACGTCGTGCTCGACGGTGAGCGTGTCGGGCTCCTCGAATTGAACGACCCGATCGAGATACCAGTTGAACCCGGACGTCACACCCTGCAAGTCCGCAATGGCCGAAACTCCAGCCCAACCAAGACCTTCGACGCCGCCGAGGGCGAAACCGTCGGCTTCCGGTGCAGCGGAAAGAGCATCTTGCCGATCTTTCTCCTGTCCTTCGTCGTTCCCAGCCTGGCACTCTCGCTCCATCGCGAGTAGGAGCGAGCCCGAGCCGCCGGGCGACGGCTCGGGCCCACGAGCGCTTCGTCGCCGAGGCGCTCCTGAGCTCCGGGGCCGGTCCAGAGGCGAAAGCGACGCCAGCGAGATGCGCTCTCCGCGGGGAGCGGGTCACCGCGACGGCCGGACAGGTGGTCGGGCGATCTCGAGAGCAGGTCTTTGCCTGGCGTCGGGTTGCCGGCTCGCGCAGGGCGTAAACCCCTCGCGGGCCCGTTGCGTCGGGCCGGCGAAATGCTCGCGGCGGGGGAACTCCGGCCGAGCGGCTAGATTGGCCAAATGCCGGTTCAACGGATGGACAACGTCGGGATTGTCGTCGAGGACCTTCCGGCGGCGATTGCGTTCTTCCGCGAGCTCGGCCTAGAGCTCGCAGGCCAAGCCACGATCGAGGGAGACTGGGCGGGCCGCGTCACCGGACTACGTGACATGCGCGTCGAGATCGCCATGATGCGCACACCGGACGGTCACGGCCGGCTCGAGATCTCGCGATTTCTCACGCCCGCTCCGGTCGCCGATCACCGGAACGTCCCAGTGAACGCTCTCGGTTACCTGCGCGTGATGTTCGCCGTCGACGACATCGACGAGACGCTCGCCCGGGTCCGCAAGCACGGCACCGAGCTCGTCGGCGAAGTGGTCCGATACGAAGATGCGTATCGGCTCTGCTACATCCGCGGGCCCGAAGGACTCCTCATAGGGCTCGCCCAAGAACTCGGCTGATCGCCCGGCATTGTTCGCGTCAAGGTGGTTAGATCGAGGCGCCAGCGATTCGGAGCCGACGTATATGGAGAGGAGTTCGGGATGGCCGTCCACTACTTGGAGATCGTCACCCACGACGTAGACGCGCTGGTGGGTCTCTATCAGGAGGTCTACGGCCTGTCCTTCGCCCCCCCGGATCCGGATCTGGGACAGGCTCGCGTGGCGACTCAGTCAGACGGAACCGTGGTCGGCATCCGGAAGCCGCTGGCTGCGCATGAGCAGCCGATGATGCGAACGTACCTCGAGGTCAAAGACATCCAACAGGCAACGAAGGAGGCCGAGGAGTGCGGCGCGACGATTGCCTATCCCCCAACCCGGCAGGGCGATCACGGCACCTTTGCGATCTTGATCCAGGGCGGCGTGGAACACGGACTCTGGAAACCCTAAGTGGCCACTTCCTGGAAAGGGCAGCATGAAGAGTGTCGGAGTCAAGGAGTCTCAGGATCACGCAACGGCCTACCTCGCAGGGCCACCGCGAGCCGTGGCCGTCGTAGCCGCCGGATCCTCGCACGAGCAGCTGTCTGCATCGGCACAGCCAATTCACACGGCGACGACCGGCTTGGGCCGCGCCGCGACCAGCGGGTGGCCCGGTATGGCAAACCAGCTGGGAGGATCGACGGCGTCGACGTTCGCATAACTGAGATGAAATCCGAGAAAGGCGCAGCCAAAGGCGACGGTCGCTGCGTGACGGCAATCGCTGCGGGCCGACAGGCTCGCGACCGGCGGGTCGAAGCCCTACCAAACGCAATCCAGAAGCCGGCTCACCGGTTGGACGCCGGCGCCTGCCGCGCTTGACGGCAGCGTTCGATGAGGCTGTGAGTCGTCGGTGCCGGGCCGCTACCGGGGGCGTTGAAGCGTTGCCTGGATGTCGGAAGTGAGCAGATAGAGGTCCAGGGTCTGCCCGGAGAGCTCGAACGGTTGGAAGCCAGTCAGGCGCTTTCCAGGGTCCGAGGGACGGCCCCGCACGTCCGCGTCGGGGCGCGGAGAGCTGTCCCGCCTCGAGTCGAAAGCCGCAGCAAGATACGACTACGTGCGGCGACAGACCTGATACGCGTCCGACGCGGCCGTCAGTCAGCGCGACTCCGGCGGCGCAGAAGTCTCCCACCGCTCGGATGCGATACTGCGCGCATGGTTGTCACAGCGTGCCTCAGCGCGCGCGAAGCGTGCCGGAGCTACGTGGCGAGCTGAGGCTGACCGGTATGAGCTACGACCTTGTCTTCTGGCGCCAAGACCACGCAGCGACCGCAGCGCCCGAGGCTATCTACAGCTCGCTGCTACGTGGCGAGCGCGTCGACGGCATTCTCGACCTTCGCGTCGAAGAGTTCCTGTCGGCGATCCTCGGGACCTTTTCGGGCTCGGTGCGTGAGCCGAATGGCAGCGAGGACTGGGTGGTGTGGGTCGCCTCGGACGAGCAGGCGATGTTTGAGGTGCAGTGGTCGCCCCAGCATGTTCTCGTGTGTTGCCGTGGAACGTCCAATGACACGATGAATGATCTAATTGACATCGCTGTTGCCCACGGCTGCCGACTGTATGACCCGCAGGTCAACGAGCGGTTCGGCTGACGCGTCGAGGGCCAGTCGACGTCAGTGCCTTACCTCGAAGTCGACAAGCAGACACCCGGATGGAGAGGTAATGCTGCGAGTCAGTGACAGCCGCTTGGGGCTGCCGTGATCGAAGAGCCTTCGCCCCTGCATGTGCACGGCTGGGGCGATCACAAGCCGGAGTTCGTCAACCAGGCCCGCCTTGAGGAGCGACTGGGCCAGCGAGATGCTGCCGTGGACCCCGATGTCGCCACCGGGCTGACGTTTGAGATCGGCGACGAACTGCGCGAGACCGCTACCGACGACCGAACTGCTCGCCCACGGCTGGTCGAGCGGCGTCGAGGTGACCACGAACTTCTGGACGCCATTGATGAAGCCCGCAAATGGCTCAATGTCACTGTTCGGCCAGAATCCAGCCCAGTCGTCGTAGCTGCGGCGCCCTAGGAGCACGGCGTCTTGGGAGGCGATGACACGGCCGAGGTTCTCTCGCATTATCTCATCGAAGGCCGTCATGAACTCGTTCGGCTGCTCGGCTATGCCATCAAGCGAAAGCAATTCGTAGACGACTACTTTGCGCATCGGAGAAATCTCCTCGCGTTGGGTTCAACGATATTCTGAGATAGACCGCGCGGCTGGCGAGAACTCATCGGAGCAGACGCGACGGTGATCCGCGCCGCGCAAGCGAGCGCTTGAGCGCCACAGCCGCGGCTACGGCGTTCCGCGGCGACCGACGATCGCGTCCGTCGTCGAGGGCGTGCCCGCTCAACTATCGGGATGAAGACGTTCCGGTGCTCGGACCGGCCATCTTTGACGCCGGTCACCCCGAATGGCTGCGGTGCCACTGGCGGCGCTTGTCACGGCCGCGGACTGTTCAGGTGAGGAGCCGGTCTTCGAGATCCTCGATCGCGACGGCAAAGCGCTGGTCGCTGATGGACCCGGCGAGCCAGCGCTTGCGGAGCACGGCCGTCGTCTCGACATCAACGAGGTCCGGCGCGGCAGCTCGCCGGCAGCGAGCAGCTCCGTGCGAGCCCGGTGACCATCGGCGCCGTCGTCGCCGATCGCGTTTAGGCGACGAGCTCACGGAGATAGCTGTCCGGGACGCCGTAGAACTGGTCTCCATTCCCCTCGGCCAGCGGCGCACGGGTCAGCGCGAGACGGGCGCACAGGTCATCGAGGACCACGTCCGGCACGTGGATCCGGGTGGGCTCCAAGGGAAAGGCGTCTGGGCTGGTCAAGGCGTCGGTCCTTACTCGGTTCCAGGCGATGCCGTGATCGATGATATTTCTGGCCGCGGATCGCGGTTCTAAGCATGTGCGGCCGTGGCTCCACGTAAAGGCCGATTGGGGTGGACATCGCCCAGCTGATCTATGCGGCGATCGCCTCGCTTGACGGGTATCTCGAGGACCAGGAGGGCAGGTTCGACTGGGCGGAGCCCGCCGGCGTCCTCGATCAGCTGGAAGCGCGCAGCGAGATCGTGCGTGAAGGGAAAGTCAACTCCCCAGAGTTGGGCGTCTGAGCGGAGACGGCGCGGCATCAGGGCGCCGCGAGGGAGGTCGTGATCAGGTCCTGGCGGTGATCGCGTCGTCACCGTCGAACCGCCGGCAGACGTCGAGCATCGCCTGGTGAAACGCTATTCCGAGATCGAGCGTCAGGAGCGGGTGGAGAGTCCCTCCACGAGCGGCTTCCTCGGCGCCCGGTCGGATTGCCTCGAGCGTCGCGAGGCGCTCTTCGCTGCGTGCCCTGATCTGGGCCAGCAGACGGCGTGCGTCTGTCGAGTCCAGGGCATCGGCGAAGAAGAGCTTCACCATCGCGATGTCCCGTAGCTCGAAAGGCATCGGCTCCGCCTGCTTGAGCCAGTCGAGCAGAGCTCGCGTGCCGGCCGTGGTGCGCTCGTACACCCGTCGCGGCCGATTGCCCTGAGGCTCGTCGCGGCCGACCAGCATCCCGGCCCGCTCGAGCCTGGCCAGGCTCGGGTACACCTGCGCGGGCGAGATGGTCCAGAAGAAGCGAATCGAGAGTTCGACCGACTGCTTGATCTCGTAGCCAGACCGGGCCCCGAGGCCGACCATCCCGAGCACGACGTAGTCCGGCGAGCTGAGGCTTGCAGACGACGACATACAAGTCAGGCTAACATGTCAGGCTGACTGATTCACCCGGATGCCCACCGATCGGAGGTTGACGTGCTCTCGCTAGAGACCAAGCTCCCGCTTCGAGTCGCGATGGAGGCACGCGACCGCGCCGCCGCCTTAGACGCGTTCGCAAAGGACGCCGTGCTCCGCTCCCCATTCACAGACAACTTGACTTTCACGGGTCACGAGCAGCTCGACCCGCTCATCGCGGTGATCCTCGACGTGCTGGAGGACCTCACATACACCGACGAGCTGCGCGCCGAGAACACGGCGGTGCTTGTCGGACACGCAAGCGTCGACGGGCTGCGACTCCAGTTCTCCGACCACCTCAGGATCCGCGACGACGGGCTGATCGCCGAGATGACCGTCTTCTTCCGGCCGTTGCCTGCCACCACCGCGGCGATGCGCCGATTCGGGGAAGAACTCGGCAGCCAGCAGAGCAGGCTCCGCGGGCGAGTGATCAAGGCGATGGCGGCGCCGCTCATGGTGATGGCCCGGACAGGCGACCGAGCCGGAGTCTGGCTGCTACGGCAATGACCGGCCCCTCGGCGCGAGGCGCGTGAGCGACGGCCATCAGGACGTCGCGCCCTCTCCTCCACTTCTAATTTATACCGCACACGAGGCCTTCATGAGGCCTCGGGTCGTGCCGCATAATCGCCCGTCGAAGGTCAGAAACCACGGACACGGGAGAAGCGAGATGCGTACGACCGAGCATGCTGTGGTGATCGCCGGAGGGGGTCCGGCGGGGATGATGCTGGCGGCCGAGTTGGCGCTGGCGAAGGTGGACGTCGCCGTCGTCGAGCGGCGTCCCGATCACGCCCCGGTCGGCTCACGGGCCGGCGGATTCCACTCGCGCACGATCGAGCTGCTCGATCAGCGCGGGGTCGCCGATCGGTTCCTGGCCGAGGGCCAGGTGGTCCAGGTCGCGACGTTCGGCACGACCGCATTGGACATGAGCGACTTCCCCACGCGTCACCCATACACGCTCGGGATCTGGCAGAGCAAGATCGAGCGGATCCTGGCCGCCTGGATCGCCGAGCTGCCGGTGCACATCTACTACGGATGCGAGGTGACGGGCTTCGCCCAAGACGACGCCGGGGTCGACGTCGAGCGCTCCGGCGGCGGGCCCCTGCGGGCGCAGTATCTCGTCGGGTGCGACGGAGGGCGCAGTCTGATCCGCAAAGCGGCCGGCATCGACTTCCCGGGGTGGGATCCGACGAGGAGCCACCTGATCGCCGAGGTCGACATGACCGAGGAGCCACGATTGGGGATGCGGCGCGACGCGATCGGCGTTCATGCGCTCAGCAGGCTGGAGTACGAGATCCGCGACGGCGAGGTGGTCTACAAAGAGTCCGGGCCGGTACGGGTCATGGTGACCGAACCGCGCGTCGGATCCACGACCGAACCCACCCTGCGCGACCTCAGCGAGGCGCTCATCACCCTGTACGGCACCGACTTCGGCATCCACAACCCCTCCACGATCTCCAGGTTCACCGACACGACTCGGCAGGCCGCGGCCTACCGCGCGGGACGCGTCCTACTCGCCGGCGACTCTGCGCACGTGCACTACCCGGTCGGTGGACAGGGACTCGGCCTCGGTGTGCAGGATGCCGTGAATCTGGGATGGAAGCTCGCGCAGGTGGTCAACGGCACCTCCCCGGAGAGCCTCCTGGACACGTACTACGACGAGCGTCACCCGGTCGCCGCCCGCTGGCTCAAGCATACGATGGCTCTGACGGCGCTCCAACGCCAGGACGAGCGCACGCAGGCGCTCGTCGGCGTCGTGTCGGAGATGGCGAGCATGGACGAGCCTCGCAAACGGCTCGCGGGGATCGCCTCCGGGCTCGACATCCACTACGACCTGGGGGACGGACATCCACTGCTCGGACGCCGGATGCCCGACCTCGACCTCGCCACCGCAGAAGGCCCGATGCGTGTCTTCGAACTGCTGCACGACGCCCGGCCGGTCCTGCTCGATCTCGGTGAGTCCGCCGGCTTCGACATCACTCCGTGGGCTGACCGGGTTCGGCCGCTCGACGCGAGCTACGAGGGCGAGTGGGATCTTCCGGTGCTCGGCGCGGTCACCGCTCCCACCGCCGTGCTGATCCGGCCCGACGGATACGTTGCCTGGGTCGGAGTCCGAAC
This sequence comes from Solirubrobacteraceae bacterium, assembly GCA_036510225.1. Lineage (GTDB taxonomy): Bacteria > Actinomycetota > Thermoleophilia > Solirubrobacterales > Solirubrobacteraceae > Palsa-513. Next base: position 15,873 of record DATCEH010000037.1, read on the forward strand.
CCGATCCGGACTCCCAGAGGCGCTGACCACCTGGTTCGGACCGCCTGCTGCGGGTTCCCGTGATCGGCCCGGTGCGGCTCGTTCAGCACGCCGTCTCGTCTGAGTGGCGAGTGCTGCGTACCGGCGCGGGTCGCGAAATCCCCTGACGATCAGCCGGCGCGGAGCATGAGTTCAAACGGGCCTCAGGCACGTAGAGGAGGGGCGCGCGTCGGCGTGATGACCGCCCGGGCCAAGTCACGGTGGCCGGAGAGCCGCCGGCGAGGATCGCCCCTCGGGCAAGCCCGGACACTACGCCGAGGCCCAACCCCACGGTTCAGTCCTCGATCGGCTGAACACCGGCGACGGCGGCTCAGAGTAAGCCGAGGCGAGGCGACGCTCGCCTACTTGTGGATCACCGTGAAGCTCACGCTCACCGGCTTGGACGTGACCGACCCGACCGAGGCGCGAACGAAGATCGTGTGGCGTCCCGCCCCCACGTCGACCGAGTGGGGCGAATGGCAGCGCCTGTAGTGCCCATGGTCGAGCTTGCACTCTAAGACCGCTCCGGCACTCCGTGAGGAAAAGCGGACCCGCACCCGCGCGTGCTTGGTCCGGATCGTCAGCCGGGCTGCTGGTCGGGAGGTGAGCTTGGGAGACGGGAGGGTTGAACTCGGAGAGCCAACCGGCGCCGGGCCGGGCATGGGCGTGGGGTTAGGCGTCGGGCTGGGCGTGGGGCCGGGCGTCGGCGTGGGGCCGGGCGTCGGCGTGGGGGTGGGCGTCGGCGTCGGCGTCGGCGTCGGCGTTGGGGTGGGAGTCGGCGGAGGTGGGGGGCACGGTCCGACGTAGGTCGCGCTATTCACGACGCCGTGGTGGCCGCTCGCCGTGCCATCCGATTGAGTGCGATACGTGTGACCGCAGACCAGGGATGCGCCGCCGACAAACGACACGCCGATTCCACCCGGGGTGCTGCCGGAGGCGTTCTGGCACCCAACCTGGCTCGTGTACCAGTTGCCGTTGGCGTTGTACACCTGTACGCAGACCGTCAGGCTGACCGAGTAATGGCTGCTGCAGCTCAACGACCCGCCGTAGTTCGGACCGGGTCCGTCCGCCTCAAGCGAGCAGTTCGTTCCCGCGATGGTCTGTGTCGCGGCGGAGGCGGCCGCAGCCCCGATCCCGAGCATCGAGCTCGTCATGACCACGACCGCGACCGCTGTCGACGTCAACGTCAACGTCAACCTTCGCATCCCACGTCCCTTCGTGTCGCTCTCATCCGTCACCTCCGACGCGTACCCGCAAGTCGCATCGCTCAATCCAGGCGGCCCGATTCAGCGCCGGCTCTCGGCCTGACCTCTGATCGAAGCGCCGCATAGACGGCGAGCGCCTTCGCCCAGCAGCGAGCGTCTTCGCCCAGCAGCGAGCGTCTTCGCCCAGCCGCCGACGCCGCCGGTCGGCGGGTGGTCGATCCGCGAGTCGAGGCCCGAGTGCCCACGAGACTCACCAGGTCGATCGCAATCGGCGCGGCGGCCATCGCGGTCGGAGGGGGTGCCTACGGCATCGTCGCCGCAGCCGCCAGCACCGGCTCAGGCGCCCCGACAGGGTCCAGGAGCTCGTGGCGGAGGTTGACGTTCGCCGGCAGGTCGGTGTCCGGGTCCATCAGGCCGAGCCGCTCCAGCGTCGGGATCGCCGACGACTGGATGTAGTGCGTGCAGACCCGTTTGAACGCCTGGACGGCGACCTCGGCCGGACCGAGATCGCCGCCGAGGTCCAGGGCCTGACGCTCGGCGTCGAGCTGGTCGACGGCGGCCGGCTGGTCGGCGACGTCGTCCTCTTCCTCAGATCGGTCCGCCACGCCGCGGGAGACCTCGGCGTTCGACCCCGCCGGTCTCGGCATGCGCCGGGAGGCCACGATCGCGCCAGTGAGATGTTCAGGGGAGCCTGGGCCGATCTCGTCGTCTCGCCCTGCTCGACAACGAATGGCGGGCCCGCCCGAGGCTCACATGAGGTTTGGCGTGTGGAGGTCGGAGACGTGCTGGGCGGTGCGCAGATCGAACCCGGCGGCCTGCAGCCGGCGGATCCGGTTGACCTCCATCGTCGCCATCAGCTGCCGCACGGCAGCCGCGCCGTCGGAGAGCTCGGCCGGCTGGAGCGAGCCGGCGGCCATCACCGTGAGTCCCTCGCTGAGCAGCGGGCTCAGCCCCGACATCTGCGTCAGCTTGCCGGCGCGCCGCTCGGCCGCATCGACGAGCACGGCGGCCTGGGCGGGATCGGCGGCGATCCGCCGGCGGACGTGGGAGATCCCGAAGTGGACGTGGCGCACCTCGTCGCGGTGGGCCAAGGCCGCCGCCGCCCGGGTCGCCGCATCGGGCGCATGGCGCTCGACGAAGCGCAGCAGGTCGAGGAACGTCCCTTCGCCGAGGACGTTCAGGAGCAGCGCCGCGCCACTGAAGTCGGGCTCCTCGAGGAGCGTGTGCAGCGAGAGCTCGGTCGACGCCAGCGCGTAGCTCGACTGACCGCCGATCAGCGATCGCTTCGTGAAGACCTCGATGTGCCGAGCCTCGTCGTGGACGTGGCCCGCCAGCCACAGGAGCACCTCGTGGTAGCGCGGGTTGATGTTCGCGATGAACGCCGCCGGCACGTAGAGCGCCGCGTACTCGTTCTGCGCGATGAACGTCATCACCTGGGAGACGGCGCGCTCCATGAAGTCCGCAAGCCCGCGGGCTGCGTCCCAGGGGATGTCGCGCGACGCGTCCCACTGCGCCGCCGACCCCTGCTCGGCGAGCTCCGCCACGTTATCCGCCCAGATCGCGTCCCGCTCGTTGAAGGTCCATCGAAACGCAGGTGCTCCGAGCTCGGCGATCGCCCCGAGTGGGGCGAAGCCCGCGGCCCCGTCCACCGAAGCCGGCACGTCGACCGCACGACGGAGGTCCGCGGTGTGCAGCTCCCCATCGCGCAGCGGCGGCCCCGACGCCCGCCCCGGCAACGGCCCGGCGAGCACCCGGGCAAACGAGCCCCGCTCGATCTCGACGGCATACGGTCCGCCCGCCGGCATCCGCTCCCCGACCGACCGGTGTCCCGCGGACCGCGCCCAGCCGTGGAGCTCGAGCGCAGTCGAGCGCGACGAGGTCAGAACCTCGACGCGCTCGCCCGCGGCCATCCCCTCGAGCGCGGCGGCGAGCAGGACCTCCAGCCCGCCGCCGAGCTCGAGCCCTTCCGTCTCCAGGCGCCGCCTGCTCACGCCCCCGACGACCCCCCGGCCCCCGCCGAGCCTCCGGCCATCGCCTCCGCGAGCGCCCGGTAGCCCGACCGATCGCCGGGCAGCCACCGCTTGACGCCCTCGAGCGTCATCGCCTGCCGCATGTCCGGGTCGTCGTAGCTCATCGCCAGGAGCGCCGCCTGCCACCGCTCCGCGAGCTCTTCGTCGAGCGACGGCAGAGCCGTGAAGTTGCAGTGGTAGTAGGCCGGGCTGCGCCAGGCCACCTCGAGGCCCGCCGCCGCCGGCACGAGCTCGGCGCGAAACGCGGCGAGCGTCGTCTCGCCGAGCGCCCCCGCGTCCGCCGCTCCCTCGGACACCGCGCGGATCACGCGGAGCTCCGAGTCGCCGGTATCCCCGTGCTTGCCGAGATCGGTGTCGAAGCGGACCAGCTCGCACTCCGCCGCCGCGTCGAGTCCCTGCTCGGCGAGGTAGTGCAGCGGGAGGATCGCCGCGTGTCCCGAGTCACGGCTGCCGAGCGCCAGGCGCTTCCCTGCCAGACCGCGCACGTCGTCGAACGCCTCGCCCCGCCGCGTCACGATCACCGTGGCGAACTCCGCGTCGACGTCGCGCATCCCGAGGATCCGGCCCTCCCCGCCCAGCTCCTGCTCGAGCGCGACAAACGCGGTGTTCGTGTGCCAGCCGATCTCGACGTCTCCGGCGAGCACGGCCGCGACCAGCCGTTCGTAGTTCGAGTAGAGGATGTAGTCGGTCGTGACCCCGTCGCGCTCGAAGTGCTCGAGGAACGTCTCCCAGATCGTGACGATGCGCGGGTGGTAGGCGACCGCCCCCACGCGCACGTCGGCGTCCGCGCGGCTCACGGGACCGGGAGGCCGGCGAGCGCCTTGCCGGTCCAGTTGCGAAGCACACCGTTCGTCGGCGCCATCACGGCGCCGGCGCGCGCGTCACGCAGGTGACGCTCGATTGGCAGCGACCGCGTGTAACCCTGGCCCCCGCAGACCTCGAGGGCGGTCTGCGTGACCGAGACCGCGGCCTCCGTGGCGATCACCTTCGCCTCCATCAGCGCGACCAGAGCGCCCTCGTCTCCCGAGTCACCCAGTCGCGCGGCTTCCGCGACGACGAGCCGCGCCGCTCGCGTGGTCATGTCCATGTCGGCCAGAGCGTGCTGGATCGACTGGATCTCGGCGAGCGACCCCCCGTCGGCATAGCGCGGCTTCGACGCGTGCTCCACGGTCGCGGCAAGGGCCGCCGCGGCGATCCCCACGTTGACGGCGGCCAGCCCCGCGAGGAAGAACGGCGCGACCGCCGTGAACACGAGCCCCTGCCCCTCGCCGGCACCGCCGATCCGAGACGCTACGTCCACGACGCAGTCGAACTCGGCGGCGACGCTCGAGTTGCCTGCCATCCCGAGTCCGTCCCACTCGCCTTCGAAGCGAACGCCGTGCCCGACCTCCACGGCGTAGCAGTCCAGTCCGTCGGCTTCAGCGCTCCGCACGAGGACCAAATAAATGTCCGCGTGGCCGCCCGAGGTCACGAAGCTCTTCCGACCACGGATGCGAATCCCGCTGCCCTCGGATTCCGCCGTCAGCTCCGGCGCGTAGAAGTGCGCGCCGGTTCCCCGCTCGCTGAACGCCAGCGTCCCAAGCTTCGCGCCGGTCGCCATCGCCTCGAGGTACTCGCCCGCACGCTCACCTCCACCGACGGCGATCGTCGCGGCCGTCACCGAGTGCATCAGGAAGACCATTCCCGAGGACGCGCACGCACTGCCGAGCGCCTCGCACGCGCCAACCAACTCGGCGATCCCGGCGCCCGCCCCGCCGAACACCTCGGGGACCAGCAGGCCCAAGGCCCCGCGCTCGCCGAGGGCGCGCATCGACGCATCGGGGAAGGCTCTGTCGCGGTCAACGGTCGCCGCGAGCGGCGCTACCTGCTCGTGCGCGACCTCGCGAACACTCTCGACCAGCGGAACTGTCGCTGATGACATGGACAACTCTCCTCAGAGAAAATCGAATGGGCTCTCCGCCCACACGGGGCGGCCGAAAACGGAGGCACTCAGCGAGATCTCACGCGGCTCACCCCCTCTGTTTCGTCCGAGCGTTCACGGTGGGCATCCTAGGTCAGCCGACTCGCCACGACCACCCGGGAGACGGATAGGCTCTACACGAGATGACCGCCGAGACTGAGCTGCAGGCGCACGCCGACGGGCTGCGTCGCCTGGTGCACGAGGTGCGAGAGCTCGTGCTCGGCGACAGCACGAGTTACTCCGCCGGACGGCTGACGGTCTCGCCGGCCGCCGCCGGCGACCTGGTCGCCGATCCCGCGCTGGCCGAGGTTCGCGTCGCGTGTGCCGCCCCCGGCGAGGCGGTCCGCATCGTCGGTGCGCTCGATGCCGTCCAGCCATGCTCGAAGGGACCCGGCGGCGGGGGGGTCTTCCCCGGCTTCGTCGCCCCGGCGATGCCGCCCGGCCGCGGGGAGACCCACGTGCTACGCGGGGCCGCCGTGGTCGCCGCCGGCTACCTGCCGCGGGCCCAGGAGGCCGTCATCGACATGTCCGGACCGGCCGCGCCGCTGTCGCCGCTCGCGCAGACCCACAACCTCGTGATCGAGTTCGACCCGGCGCCCGACGCGCCGTGGGAGGACGTCGAGGCAGCGGTCCGCCGAGGCCTCTTGCGGGTTGCGGTCCACCTCGCCGACGCGGCGCTCGAAGCAGAGCCCGACGCCGTCGAGGAGCTCCCCGGACCGGGTACTGGGCCGGTGGGGCGCCCGCGCGTCGGGGTCCTGACAAACCTCCAGACGCAGGGGCGCTTCAAGGACGTCTTCGTGTACGGCCGCAGCCTGTCCGGTGGGCTGCCGACGGTGATCTCGCCCAACGAGCTCGACGACGGCGCGGTGGTCAGCGGCCAGTACGGCCACCCGGCGCTCAAGAACCCGACCTACGTCCACCAGACGCATCCGGTCCTCGCCGCCCTGCGCGCCCGCGACGACGTCTGCCTTGCGGCGCTAGTGCTCTGCCCGGAGCCCGTCGGCCAGAACGCGAAGGAGCTGATCTCGTCACACGCGGCACGGCTGTGCCGCCAGCTCTCACTCGACGCGGTGATCCTCACGAAGGAGGGTGGCGGCAACGCCGACGCGGACGTCGCCCTGAAGATGGATCGGCTCGAGGAGGAGGGGATCGTGGCGGTCGGCATCTTCGCCGAGATGGCCGGGCGCGACGGCACCGGCCCGCCGCTCGTCGTCCCGCCGACCCGCGCGACGGCGATGGTCAGCGTCGGCAACTACGACGAGCTGCTGCGCCTTCCGGCCTGCGACCGGGCGCTCGGCCGCGACCGGCTCGCCCTGCTCGACCGGCCGGCCACGGACGCGCTCGAGCTGCCTGTCGCGGCGATCTACTGCGCGCTGAGCCCGCTCGGCTGGGGCCAGCTCACGTGCTACGAGGCCGCGTAATGAGGGTCGTCCGGTGAAGGTCGTCCACTACATCAACCAGTTCTTTGCCGGCGTCGGCGGCGAAGATGCCGCCGGCACCGGACCGGTGATGCACGACGGTCCGCTGGGCCCCGGTCGACGCCTGGCGGCGGTCCTGGGCGACGAGCACGAGATCGTCGCGACGGCCGTCTGCGGCGACGACTACGCCTCCGGGCACGCGGACTTCGCAGCCACCCTTCTCGACGAGGCCCGCGCCCGCGGCGCCGATCTCCTCGTCGCGGGGCCCGCCTTCACGAGCGGGCGCTACGGCCTCGCATGCGCTCGGATCGCCGCCGCAGCGGCGGCTGCCGGGCTACCCGCGGTCGCCTCGATGCACCCCGACAACCCGGGGCTCGCCGAGGCGGCCGGCGCGCCGGTGGTCGAGAGCGCGGAGACCGCGCGCGGGATGCGCCCGTCGCTCGACCGCCTGGCCGCCGCGGTGGCCAAGCTTGCCGCCGGCGAGGAGCTGACCGCCGACGACGGGCGGGTCGGGTCGGTCCCGCGGACCAACCGCCGGGCGGCTCGGAGCGCAGCCGAGCGCGCCGTGGACCTCGTGCTCGTGCGCCTCGCGGGCGATCTCGAGGCCTCGGAGATCCCGTTGCCGGCCTTCGACCAGGTCACGCCCGCAGCCCCGGTCGGCGACCCCGCCCACGCCGTCGTGGCCCTGCTCACCGAGGGCGGGTTCGTCCCCGTCGGGAACCCCGACCGGCTCGAGTCGGCGCGGGCGACGAAGTGGATCCGCCACTCGCTCGACGGGCATGACTCGGCTGAGGCGGGCACGTTCGAATCGGTGCACGGAGGCTTCTCGACCCAGTGGGCGAACGCCGACCCCAACCGCATCCTCCCGCTCGACATCGCCCGCGAGCTCGCGCGCGAGGGGGCGATCGGCGCCCTGCACGCCGAGTACTTCGCCACGACCGGGAACGGCACCACCGTGGCCGACGCACGCCGCTTCGGCGTCGAGTGGGCGGCCGAGTTGCACCAGGCCGGCATCCAGGCGGCGATCCTCACCGCGACCTGAGGAACGGGCACGCGTTGCGGGTCAACGCTCAGCAAAGAGTTGGAACGCGCCGGAATTCCCACGGCGCTGCTGTGCAACCTCGTGTCGATCGCGCTGCGCGTCGGCGCACCACGGATCGTGCCCACGCGCGGCATCCCGTACCCGACCGGCGACCCGGAGCTCGGGCCCGACCAGGAACGGGCCTGGCGCCGGCAGCTGGTCGAGCGGGCACTGGTCGCCGTGGCGACGTCGGTCACCGAGCCGACGGTATTCGATTGAATACGGTGTGATGAACGCCCCGGTGATCTCAGCTGCGAGCGCGGTGCTTGCCCACGTACCCGGGCTCGCCGCTCATGGGTCGAAACCGTCGCGCGAGCTCGCACGCGACGCGGGACTCGGGTCAGCGTTCCTTGGCGCACTGCGCACCTTCGAGCAGGCTGTGGCCTACCCGCCCCACCAGGCGTTCCTCGGCACACTGCACCCGCGCGACCTGCCGGCACGCCCGTGGGTCGCCGCGCCGCCCAACGGAGCGGTCCGCTTCGCCGGCGCCGGCGAGCTGATGCCGGAGGAGGAGTTCCTCGGGCTGATGGCGGCCGTCGACGAGTTCGATCTGGTCAAGCTCGCGGCCGCTGACGCGGCTGTGGCGGCGCTGGGCGGACACCCGCTCGCGGCGCGCTTCGACCTTGCGCGCCTGGCTGCGGCGGGCGGCGACGTCGAGGCGATCGCGGCTGAGCCTGGTGCGCTCGCCCTGCGGCTGCGCGACGGGAGCATGGTCGGGGCGATCCGCCGGGTCCACGAATCCGACGAGGCGCTGCGGGCAGACGTGCTGCTCGAGAACCTCGCGGGGAAGGCGAGCGCGACGCTCGCGCTGGTGCGACTGCTGGCCGACAACGAGATCGATCCGACATCGATCGACTACGTGATCGGCGCGGGAGAGGAGGCGATCGGCGACCGCTACCAACGGGGTGGGGGCAACATGGGCAAGGCCGTCGCCGCCGCGGCGGGCTGCACCGAGGCGTCCGGGTGCGACGTGAAGAACTTCTGCGCGGCCCCGGTGCCGGCGATCGTGATCGCCTCGGCCCTCGTGGCGTCCGGCGTCTTCCGGCGGGTCGTGGTCGTCGCCGGCGGCTCGCTGCCGAAGCTGGGGATGAAGTTCCAGGGTCACCTCAAGCACGACCTGCCGGTGCTCGAGGACGTGCTTGGGGCCTCAGCGCTGCTGATCGAGGCCGACGACGGCGTCTCGCCGCAGGTTCGGCTCGACAGCGTCGGGCGCCACCCGGTCGGCGCGGGCTCGTCGAACCCGAAGGTGATGGAGGCACTGTCGATCGCGCCGCTCGACCGCCTGGGTCTGAACATGCTCGACATCGACGACTACGCGACCGAGCTCCACAACCCGGAGATCACCGAGCCGCAGGGGTCGGGCAACGTGCCGGAGCGCAACTACAAGACGATCGCCGCGCTGGCGGTGCGCCGCGGCGACCTCGCCCGCTCGGAGATCGGCGATTTCGTCGCGACGCGGGGCATGCCGGGCTTCGCGCCGACGCAGGGCCACATCGCCTCGGCGCTCTGCTACGTCCCGCACGCCCTCACTCGCCTGACGAGCGGTGACGCCCAACGAATCCAGCTGATCGCCAAGGGCAGCCTGTTCCTCGGGCGAATGTCCGAGCAGTCCGACGGGATGAGCGTCATAATTCAGCGCAACGACGAGCGAGGAGGTTGACGACGTGGGAGCACTGACCGAAGCGACACGAGAGAACTTCGACGAGCTGGTTGCCAGCGGGACGACGGTCGTCGACGTCTGGGGCCCGGACTGCAAGCCGTGCCTGGCGCTGATGCCGCACGTCGAGAAGCTCGCGGAGAAGCGCACGGACCTCAACTTCGTCAAGCTCGAAGCCCCGAAGGCGCGGCGCGTCTGCATCCGCCTCGGCGTCCACGGCCTGCCGACGTTCCTGTTGATGCGCGACGGCGAGGAGGTCGCGCGGCTGTCCGCGTCGACCCTTTCCCCGGCGCAGCTCAAGACCTGGCTCGACGAGAGCCTCGACCAAGTCGGAGAGGAGGTGAGCTGAAACTCATGTTCGAAGGCAAGCAGATCATCGTGCTCGGAGAGCGCGACGGGATCGCCGGTCCGGCGATCGCCGCCTGCGTGAAGAGCGCGGGAGGCCACGTGGCCTACGCATCGACGGAGTGCTTCGTCTGAACGGCCTCGGGGGCCATGGACCTGAACAGTCAGGAAACGATCAAGCGCCTCGCCGACGAGCACGGGCCCGACCACCTTCTGGTGATCCTGGGAGCGCCGGACCCGGAGAGCGCCGAGATCGCAGCCGAGACAGTCGTGCTCGGTGATCCGACCTACGCAGGTGCATTGGCCGAGGCCCAGTTGGGTCTCTCCGTCTATCACGTTCTCGAAGAGGAGTTCAGAAGTCAGATCGCCGACGACGTCTGGGAGGACCAGATCGGCGTGATGGCCGACGTCCTGGAGGCCGAGGAGATCGCCGCGGCGGTCCGCGGCATGCGCGACCAGAAGGTCGAAGGCGCCTAGCTCAGCGAAAGGGTTTCCGTGGGCGCTTCCGGCGTGCGTTTGACCGAGACCGCCGCGCGACCGACCGTGGTCGTCGCCCGGCGGACGACCTGGAGCGAGTTCCCGTCCTTGTGGGGCTTGATGCTCGACGAGGTGTATGGCGCCGTGAGGCCTGCCGACGGCGACCTGGCCGAACGTGGCGGGCCACGCTGGCAGAACGTCATGCTCTACAAGGACGACGTTCCGAATGTCGAGGTCGGCGTCCTCGCGTCCGGGCCGTACGTCGAGCGGGAGAATGTGATCTCGTCGTGGCTTCCGAGTGGCACGGCGGCTGCCACCACCCTTCGAGGACCGTACGCCGGACTCGACGCGGCTCACCGTGTCGTTCGCGCCTGGTGTGCGGCGCACGGCCGCGACCTCGCGGGTCCGCGGTGGGAGATATACGGGCACTGGCGCGCCGATCCGGACGAGCTCGAGACGGAGATCTACTACCTGCTCAAGTGAGCTTCGCATCGAGTGGAGCGTGCTGTGCTTTCACCGCGTGACCTTCGCCTGGTTGGGGGTTGCACATCGGTGTACATATCCGTAGGCTGATGCCCGCAGCAGTGGGCTGCTGTGATCAGTCATCGGGCGGGGGCCTCCGGTCACTGTACTGGGCGTGGTGACCGCCAAGGGCGAGGAGAGTGGGCTGTGCGAGGTCGACTACGGCTGTCGTCATCTCCGGCCGCGGGAGCATTCCCGGGCGGTTGCCGGACCGATTCGAGTGTGGGTGGTGTCAGGGCGGTCGCGTGGCTGTTGGCCGTGCTCGCTCTCGGGCTTGCCGCGAGCGGACTGTTGCCCGGACGTGCGGCGGCCGCGACGCAGATCAACCTGGTGAGCGGCGGCGGCTCGGGTGGCCTCGGAAGCGGCGATCCCGCGACGACATATTTCATCCAAGGGGTGAGCTCGAGCTTCCAGCCCGCCGTGATCCCCTGCCAGAACGGAGGGTGGGGCCTGATCGCCGGAACCCGCTGGGCGGCGACCGGCTCGAACTGCACGAGCGACAACGCGGGGTCGAACAGGACGACGCTCTATGACACGCAGTTCACGATTCCGGCGGGGTCCGCCGCACCCTCGATCTCGGTCACGTTCCTCGCCGACAACTGGGGCGCCGTCTACCTGAACGGCAACCTCATCGGCAGCCAGCCGGCAACCGACGATGCGGCCCACTACGGGGGTGCGCCGACCACGGTGACCTCGAGCAACCCGGCGTTCTTCCAGACGGGCCAGAACACGCTCGAGATCCGGGTCACCGACTTCGGCGGGCCGAACGGCGTCGATTACACCGCGTCGGTCCAGTACACCGGACCGACGGTCTGGTACCGGCTCGGCGAAGCATCCGGCACCGGCATGATCGACACTGGCGGTGCGGGACACAACGGCTACTGTGTGAACGGCGTCGTCACCGGCGCGTCCGGCGCCCTCGCCGGCGATCCGAACACCGCACGCGTATTCGACGGCCGAGCGGCGTACTGCTACGCCAACGGGATCACGGCACCGACGAACGCCTACACGATCGAGGGCTGGGAGAAGCTCTCAACCCTGGCGTCCGGGACGATCGTCGATCACGGCGGCTCGGGGGCGCTGTTCGTCACGCCGACGAGCTTCTGCTTCCGGCAGACGACCAGCCCGGGAACGAACATCTGCTCGGCGCAGTCACCTGGCGTCGGCGTATGGCATCACGTGGTCGGGACATGGTCGAGCGTCGAGCACACCTCGCGACTGTATGTGGACGGGGTGCTCGTGGCCGCGGGAACGAGCACGGCTCAGCCGTCTGGGGCCTCGACGTTCTACGTCGGCTACGGGCAGTCGGCCCCGTGGTTCACGGGAACGCTCGACGAGATCCTGTACTACCCGATCGTGCTGACACCAGCGCAGATCGCCGCCCAGTACCACGCGGGGTGCGGCTGCTGAGCCGCCGCGTCTGACCGTCAGTGAGGTGCGCCGGCCCGTCGCGGCCGGCGCACCGCGTTCCGGAAGGTCGGCGCCCGCGCGCAGCGCTGCCCGGGCACCAGCAGAGCTCGGCGACGTCAAGCTCGCACGGTCTCGACACCGGCTCCACACGCTGTCCCCGCCTCGGCTGCGGGCGACCGCCAAACGCGAAAGCTGAGTCACAGCACGAACGGGATGATCGCGCGGACGCGTGTCCTGTAGTCGCCATAGGTGTCGGGAAAGTGCCGGCTCATGATCCGTTCCTCGAGCCGGGCCTTCCACCACAGAGCGCCGCCGAGCGAGACGAGCACGGCAAAGGCGATCGCGCGCCCGTCGTTGATCGCCGTGCCGAGGCCCATCACCAGCAGGCCCGTGTAGATCGGATGTCGCGCCAGCGCGTACGGGCCGGACTCGATCAGCTCATGGCCCTGCTTGAACGTGACCTCCGCGCTCCAGTTGCGGCCGAGCGTGACCCGCGCCCAGACCGAGAAGGCGGCTCCGGCGAGAACGATGAGGTCGGTCACGACTCCCAACGCGAACGTCGTGCGCCAGAGCTGTGACTGGGAAGACACGCCCAAGAGCCGTCCGGCGCCAGCCAGCCCGACGATGAGGACGCCCCCCACCAGGCGATATCCGATGAAGCCCCCTCGCTCGACCGTACGCTTGGTCGTGAAGGCCATGCCCACCCAATAGACAGCCCAGGCGAACCAGCAGCACCCGATGAATGCGAGCGTCGCGCCGGTCATCTCCCGGCTCCTACGGATCCTCGAGGATGCAGCGCCGCCGGCGCCCCCCGGCGGGGCCGCCAGCCAGGTGGCCGGGAGCGCCGCGGCGAGGAGAGGCCGGATGACGCGCATGCACGCACCTGCTGAATCGTAGGGGCCGCGGCCGCGGCCGACGTGACCCCGCAGGCGCGCACCGCCTGGCACCCGATCGATCCAGCCGATCAGGCCCCGGCGGACGCGCTCCGCCACAATCAGGGTTGATGGGAGCGATGAAAGATCGGATGCTGCGCGGCGCGCTGTACATCGCCGACGACCCGGCGCTGAAGGCAGACCACGCCCGCGCCCAGGAACTCCTGGAGCGCTACAACGCCACGCGGCACGGCGCGCAGGCCGAACGTGACCGGCTGCTGCGCAGCCTGCTCGGCAGCGTCGGCGACGGCGTCGTTCTCAAGCCGACGTTCCGCTGCGATTACGGCAGGTCGATCACGATCGGGGCCGGGACGTTCGTCAACTATGACTGCGTGATGCTCGACGCTGCGCCGATCACGATCGGCACCGCATGCCAGATCGCCAGTCGTGTGCAGCTGCTCACCGCGACTCATCCGATCGCCCCCGAGCCGCGCCGACGCGGCTGGGAGTACGCCAAGCCGATCACGCTGGGCGACAACGTCTGGCTCGGCGGGGGCGTGATCGTATGCCCGGGAGTCAGCATCGGCGACGAGACGGTCGTCGGCGCCGGCGCCGTGGTGACCCGCGACCTCCCGCCGGGTGTCGTGGCGTTCGGCGCTCCGGCCAGGGTGCACCGCACGATCGGCGAACGTGACCGCACCGCCATGCCGGAATGCTGAGCAGGCGAAGTCCGGTGTCCTGGCTGAGCTGGCTGCGCGGCCGTGACCCCGGACTCGGCGCGCTTCGCCGGGCTGGGCGAACCGCGCTTGTGATGCCGGCGATGTTCGCCCTGGGCGACCGGGTGATCGGCAATCCGACTGTGGCGACGTTCGCCGCGTTCGGATCGTTCGCGATGCTCCTGCTCGTCGACTTCGCCGGCCCGATGCGCGATCGACTTCAGGCCCAGGCAGCGCTGGCGGTGGTCAGCGTCCTATTGGTCTGCGTCGGGACCCTCGCGTCGCGTTCGGTCTGGCTCGCCACGACGGCGATGGCCGTCATCGCATTCCTGGTCCTCTTCGCCGGCGTCGTCAGCTCGGTTCTCGCCGGGGCGACAACCACGCTGCTGCTGGCGTTCATCCTGCCGGTCTCCCTGCCCGGACCGGCGTCCTCCATTCCGGATCGCCTGGCTGGCTGGGGCATGGCGTCCTGCGCGTCACTGCTCGCGATCGGCGTGCTCTGGCCGGCGCCGGCTCGCAATCCCCTGCGCGGTGCGGCGATCTCCGCGTGCCGGGCCCTGGCCGGGCGGTTGCGCTCGGAGGCCGCGCGCGTCCTCGGCGGCGCGTCCAGGCCGTCCGCGGCCGAGCACGATGCGGCGGTCGCGCACGCGAACGACGCGGTCGACGCCTTGCACGCGGTGTTCTTTGCGACCCCCTACCGGCCGACCGGATTGGGCACGGCCGCCCGGACGGTCGTGCGCTTGGTGGACGAGCTCAGGTGGCTCAACGCGATTATCGTCCACGCGGCGCCGCGCGCCAACCAGGCACCCCCGAGCCCGCCCGTCTGCGCGGTGAAGTGCGCGGCGGCGTCCGTGCTCGAGCGCAGCGCGGATCTGCTCGACCAGCCTGGGACGCCCGCTGACGGCCTGCGCGGCGCCCTGGAGCGCCTCCGGGACGAGCTCGCCGAGCTCGAGCGCAGCACCACGGTGAGGCTTCCGATCCGTTCCGCGGCTGCTGCGAGCCAGGCGTCCGATGACCAGCTCGGCGACGTCGTCTCCGCGCTTGACCCGAGCTTCCGCGCCCAGGAGTTGAGCTTCGTCGTCTCGCAGGTCGCGGGCAATGTCGGTCGCGCGGCGGCCGCCGAGCGGCGCAGCTGGCTGGAGCAGCTCCTGGGGCGCCAGCCGGCAGGCCTGGCCGGACGGCTGTCAGAGGCGCGAGAGCGAGCCGGTGCACATGTCGAGCGGCACTCGGTCTGGCTTCAGAACAGCGTTCGCGGGGCGGTCGGTCTCGGGCTGGCCGTCCTGGTTGCGAACCTGACCGGCGTACAGCACGGGTTCTGGGTGGTGTTCGGCACGCTGTCGGTGTTGCGCTCGAGTGCCCTGAACACCGGCCAGAACGTGGTGCGCGGCCTGCTCGGCACGGTTGCCGGCTTCGTCGTCGGCGCAGTGATCGTAGGGCTGATCGGCACGAACACCACGCTGCTCTGGCTGCTGCTGCCGCCGGTCGTTCTGCTGGCCGGCCTCGCGCCGGCGGCGATCTCGTTCGCCGCCGGCCAGGCCGCCTTCACCCTGACATTGCTGATTCTGTTCAACATCCTCCAGCCGGCGGGCTGGCGCATAGGCCTCGTGCGGATCGAGGACGTGGGGCTTGGCAGCGCGGTCAGCCTGATCGTGGGACTGCTGTTCTGGCCTCGCGGCGCCGGCGCCGCTCTCGGCAAGGCGCTGGCCGAGGCGTACGTCGACAGCGCGGGCTACCTCGCCCGTGCGGTCGAGTTCGGTATGAGTCGCTGCGAGGTCGGTGCCTCGACGGGACCCCCGCCGATCGACGCGGCGACGCGTGCGCAGGCAGCTTCCCAGCGCCTGGACGGGACATTCCGGAGCTACCTGGCCGAACGCGGCGCCAAGCCCGCCCGGTTGGCCGACGTGACCCGGCTGATCACCGGCGAGGCGGGGCTACGCCTCGCGGCCGACGCCGTACTCGATCTGTGGCAGCGCGACGATCCCGCCGGCGGTGACCGGGCGGCAGCGCGGAGGGAGGTGCTCGCGAGCACCGCGCTGACGACCGGTTGGTACGACGGCTTCGCGGCCAGCCTCACCGGCGCCGGCGCCATACCCGAACCCCTGCCGCGCGACGAGCTGGCAGATCGCCGGCTCGTGGATGCCGTGAGCCACGACCTGCGCGGCGCGCACGGGCAGGCCACGGCGACGGCGGTGCGGATGATCTGGACCGGCGATCACCTCGACGCCGCACGCCGGCTCCAGGGCATGCTCGTGGAACCGGCTCGGACGGCCGTCGCCGCCCGACGATGAACCGGCGAACGCTACCGGCAAGCGTCCGCGCCCCGGCCGTGAGCGGTCTATTTCACGGCGCGGGCGATGTTGCTGGCCGTCCTCAGCGTCACCGCGCCTGCGTCCGTGGACCCGAGTCGCTCGAGCAGGAATGCCCTGACGGCATTCTGCGTAATCAGGGGAAGCGCCGCGAGGATCGGGCCGAACGGCGTCCCAGAGATCGTGGCGAGCGCGTCGTCGCTGGTCTCCCAGACGCAGTCGAGCTCCACGGTCTCGACACTGACGTCGCCGAAGCCGGCCGCTTCGAGCAGTTCGCGCAGCTCCCCGGCGCGCATCGCGTAGCTCCGTGCGTCAAAGGCCCGACGGAAGGGCTCGCTCACGCCGCACCCGCGCATCGCGTCCGTAATCGGCCCGAACAGGCCGAGTGGCCGCTCGGCGGCCCAGGTCGAGAGATACGCGACGCCGCCCGGCGCAAGGACGCGGTGCATCTCGCGCACGGCGCCGAGCCGATTCGGGAAGAACTGGAGACCCTGCTGGCAGAGCACCAGGTGAAAGCCGGCGTCTGCGACGTCGAGGTCGTCGGCCGAGCACTCCACGTATTCCACTGTCGCCGAACCCGGCTCGTCTGGCTTGGCGGCGGCGAGCGCGATCATCGACGCGCTGATGTCACTCGCCACGACTCGGCCGGCTTCGCCGACCAACGCAGCCGCGAGGCGAGCGACGGTACCCGGCCCGCTTGCCACGTCGAGCACCGAGAGTCCCCTGGCAGGCCTTGCCCTTCGCAGGAGCTCACCAGCCCACGGCTCGAACAGCTGGCGCACCATGTGGTGCTCGTAGGCCCGGGGTACCGAGTCCTCGGCGAAGCCCGTGCTCCTTGCATCGGCCATCGCAGAAGCATCTCAGAGCGGTGCGACGTCGCCGACGCTCCGGGGACCGTCGCCGACGTCGCGCCCGTTGCGCCGGCCGCCGGCCGCCGGCCGATGAGCGGTAGAAATAGGGGATCGCACCGTCGAGACGGAGGAGACCAGCCATGTCGCAAGCGCCGCGCGTTGCATTCGTACAGTCGAATTGGCACGCCGACATCGTCGATCGAGGCCGAGCGTCATTTCTTGCGACGATGGACGAGCTTGGCGTGGCGGCGGCGCAGATCGATCTCTTCCGGGTCCCGGGAGCCTTCGAGATCCCGCTCCATGCTCGCCGGCTCGCCGCAAGCGGCCGGTACGCGGCCGTCGTCGCAGCCGGTCTGGTCGTCGACGGCGGCATATACCGGCACGACTTCGTCGCCGAAGCGGTCATCAGCGGGCTGATGCGCGTCCAACTGGCGACAGATGTCCCTGTCTTCTCGGTCGTGCTGACGCCGCACCATTTCCATGAACACGCGGCACACTCGAAGTTCTTCGGCGAGCACTTCGCCACGAAGGGCGCCGAGGCGGCCAGAGCCTGCGTCGAAACCCTCGGGAGCCTCGCGAACCTCGACGCGATGGCGCCGGCCGGAGCGTGATTCGACGCTCGCTGCCTTACGGTGGGCCCCACGGGCCGGTTCCGAACGCCCTGCATCAACCGGCGCCCTGCGGCGCGGCGCCCGGGCGCACAGACGGGAATACGGCCAGCCGCCCGGCTCCGTCTCAAACGCCGATCCGTGGGTCGTCTTTCGAATCACACACGCGGCCGAAACGTATTGGACGATCGCGGCGCCGCGGCCTAGATTTGGTGAGGTCGTTCCTTCTCTCCGGAGGAATTAGATGACGAGCCGTCCGGCGCCCTCTGAACAGCCCACGTTCCGAGGGCGCTGGTCGTTCTACGCCCACCACCGGCGCTCGCCCGGCCCTCGGAAGCCCGTGTCGCCTCGAGCCGGCGGTCAGGCGGGGCGGCGCTCCGTCGAAAGTCGTCTTGTCGATGCTCCTCACAACGACGATCATGGCCTGCGCACGATGTTCCACGACCGACGACCCCTGATGACAGCCCACGATCACAGTGCCGGCGCGGTGGAGTCGACCACGCTCAGGGACCTGTTCCGCCGGGAGCGCACTCTGCTCGGTTGCCTCGCGACCGCAGCGGCAGCCGCCGCGGTCGCAGGTCCGCTCGGCACACCGTGGCTTCGCCTCGCCGCGCTCTTGTTCGCCGTCGTCGCACTGCTCGGCCGGACCGTGGCCGCCAGACGCCGGCCCGTCCCCGGCCGGCGGCCCGCGTCGGTCGCACCCGACGAGTTCGGTCCGGGGGCCACTGCCGCCGGCCAAGCCCCGCGCCCGGCCACGACCGGTGTCCCCACGCCGGACCGGTCGAGCCCGAATGGTCGGCAGCCGGCCGACGACGACACGATCCGGCCGGTCGGCCAGCCGGAGCCCGTCCTGCGCGAGCAGGTCGCCCGAGCCCTCGTCGACAAGGGCGTCGCCCTCGGCGTTCTCGGGCGCTCGGAAGATGCGATCACCGTCTACGACGAGGTCGTCGCCCGGTTCGCAGGGACGCCCGAGCCGGCCCTGCGTGAGCAGGTCGCCAACGCGCTCTTCAACAAGGGCTACCGGCTCGGCGTGCTCGGCCGCTCGGACGAGGCGATCGTCGTCTACGACGAGGTCGTCGCCCGCTTCGGTCGCGCTCGGGCACCCGCGCTCCGCGACCTGCTGGCCCGGGCGCTCCTCAACAAGGGCTTCAGGCTGGGCCTGCTCGGCCGCGCGGACGAGGCAATCGATGTCTACGACGACGTTCTCGCCCGGTTCGCCGGTGCCCCCGAGCCGGAGCTGCGCGAGCAGGTCGCGAAGGCCCTCGTCGACAAGGGTGTCACGCTCGGTGTGCTCGGCCGCTCCGAGGAGGCCGTCGGCGTCTATGGCGAGGTGTTCGCCCGGTTTGCCGCCGCTTCCGAGACGGCTCTCCGCGAGCAGGTCGCCAAGGCGCTCTTGAACAAGGCCTACCGGCTCGGGATCCTCGGGCGCGGAAAGGAGGCGATCGGCATCTATGACGAGGTCATCTTCAGGTGCGCCGCCCCGCCCATCCTCCGTGAGCCGATCGCCCGGGCGCTTGTCAGCAAGGGACTCAGGTTGGGCGCCCTGGGACGCCCACGCGATGCGATCGCCGTCTACGACGAGGTCATCTCCCGGTTTGCCGGGGCTCCCCAGCCAACCCTGCGCGAACAGGTCGCCCGCGCCCGCTACGAGAAGCGCCTCGCCCAGCCCGCGCCTCCGCCCAGGCCGGGCCTCGCCCCGGTGGCGGCTCGCCTGAATTCGGGTCCTCCAGCGGCCGAGTCGGACCTCGTCCTGCCGGCTTCGGAGCCGGATGTCGTGCCACCGGCTTCGGTGCCGGATCTGGTCCTGCCGGCTTCTCAACGGGGCGTCGTCCTGCCGGCTTCTCAACAGGACGTCGTCCTGCCGGCGTCGGAGCCGGATCTCGTCCTGCCGGTTTCCGAGCCGGACGTCGTCCCGTCGGTTTCGGTGCCGGATGTGGTCCTGCCGGCTTCTGAGCCGGTTGTCGTCCCGTCGGATTCCGAGGCGGTCGTCGTGTCCGAGCCGGTTGTGGCGGCGCCTGTCCGGCAGGCCGAGATCGCAGAGCCGGTCGCCGACGAACGGGCCGATCACGACCTTGCGCCGGATCCGGATCCGGATCCGGATCCGCCGGCGGATGTCGCCGCGGCCCTCGTCGAGGAGGCCGTCGCGCTCGGGGCGTCCGGGTCCCTGGCCGAGGCCGTCGGAGTCTATGACCACGTGGTCGCCCGCTTCGGCCGGGCGCTCGACCCGAGCTTGCGCGAGTCGGTCGCTGACGCCCTCTTCAACAAGGCCACCGCCCTCGCCGATCTCGACCGCCCGTACGACGCCGTCGCCGTCTGGGAGGACGTCGTCGACCGCTTCGCCGGCGCGTCTGGGCCGGCGTTCACCGAGCTGGTCGCCGACGCCCTGTTCAACAAGGCCGTCACGCTCGGCGATCTCGACCGACCCGACGACGCCGTCGATGTCTGGGACGAGATCGTCGACCGGTTTGCCGCCGCGCCCGGGCCGGCCCTCCGCGACCGGACCGCCGGCGCCCTCTTCAACAAGGCGATCGCCCTCGGCGACCTCGGCCGCTTCTACGAGGCGATCGCCGTCTACGACGATCTCGTCGCCAGGTTCGCTGCGTCGCCCGACTTCCAACTCCGCGACCGGGTCGCCAAGGCCCTCTTCAACAAGGGCGTCACGCTCGGCGAGCTCGGCCGCCTCGACGACGCCGTCGGCGTCTACGAGGAGCTCGTCGCGCGCTTCGCCGACGCCGGCGAGCTCGGCCTCCGGGTCCGGGCAGCCGGCGCCCTGTTCAACAAGGCCGGCACGCTCGGCGGCCTCGGTCAGCCTGATCAGGCGCTCGCCGCCTACGACGAGCTCGCCACGCGGTTCGGCGACGCGCCCGAACCCGCCCTCTCCGACCAGGTCGCCGAAGCTCTCTCGAGGAAGGCCGCCGTCCTCCGTGCCCTCGGTCGGTCCGACGGCACGGGTCCGGCGTCTTCAACTACACGTGGATGATCGTCCCGACCGGCTCGCCCCGCAGCGCCCGGGCGATGTTCTCCGGCTCCAGTCCGTTGACGATCTGGATCTCCTTCTGGTGCTTGGCCCGGGTCATCAGCTCGAGGACCAGCGAGTCGATCGGCAGCGACGGCAGGTCCATCGCCCGCAGGTCGTCGACCGAGATCCGCTCGATCAGCTCCGGCTCGCCCGGGCCCGGTCCGGCCGGGTCATGCGTCATCACGCCGTCGACATCCTTGACGTAGATCGTCCGGGCCGCCCCGTACGCGTCGGCCAGCAGGAAGGCCCCCGTGTCACTCCGGTGCGGCGGGATCTTGCCGATCTCCGGCGGAAGCTCGTAGAGCTCATACGGCGGGAAGGCGTTCGACACGGCCGCCGGCGCGCCGGCAAGGTGGATCGACAACTGGTGGGCGACCGTCGTGTGTGACAGGTAGGAGACTCCGTCCTCGGCCAGCAGCGCCGCCAGGAGATGCCCGTTCTGCTCGGCCTCGGTCGAGATCAGACCCGCCAGTACGCCCGTCGGCAGGCCGAGGTCGAGCCCGACCCCGAGCACGTGGCGGCCGCGAATGCCAGCGCCCGTGAGGATCAGCATACGGTGCGTCCCGAGCTCCCCCCGGAGAACCTCGACGATCGGCTCGAGCGCGTCTCGGCCGCGGTCGATGATCGACCGCCCGCCGATCGCGACGATGTTCAGCCACGGGAGCAGCCGGACCACCGGACGATCGACCGCACGGACGAGGTCGCGGTCCAGCAGCGTCTGGCGCATCAGCGCCGACGGCACGTCCTTGGTCGCGAAGGACAGGTCAGATGGTGTCTTGGTCATGAGTTCTCCTCCTCAGGCGGCCGAGATGATGGTGCCGACGTGCTCGCCCTGCAACGCCCGGGAGATCAGTCCCGGCCGGAGGCCGTTGATGATCTGGACGGACTTCGCATGACGCGCCCGGCGCATCAGCTCGAGCACCGGCCGCTCGATGATCAGGTCCGGCAGGTCCATCGCGATCAGCTCGTCGACCGTGATCTCCCGGATCAGCTCGGCATCCGGGTTGGTCTTCGGGTTGGCCGTGTAGAGCCCGTCCTCGTCCTTGACGAAGATCATGTTCTTCGCCCCGTAGACCTCCGCGATCAGGTAGCAGCCCGCGTCTGTCCGGTACGGGGGAATCACGCCCTCGGTCGGGACCCGCTGCCACATGTCATACGGCGGCATCCCCGAGAAGATCGCCGCACCGCACTCGGCCAGGTAGAGCGGAAGCGCGCCCATCGCCGACCCGCCGACGACCGGCACCCCGTGGCGGGCCATCAGGTGCCCGAGCATCGTCGCGTTCTGCCCGGCCACGGCAACCCCGACATCCGTCAACACGCCGGTCGGCAGGCCGAGCTCGGCTGCCAGGCTGTACGCGTGGCGCGCACGCGTGCCGCCGCCTGTCCCGATCAGGATCGGATGACTCCGTTTGATCGAGACGAGCTCCTCGACGAGCGGATAGACCGCCGCCCGGCCCCGGTCGATCAGGCTCTGACCGCCGATCTTCAAGACCGTCACGTCCGGGAGGATCCGGTAGTCCGGCGCCGCCTCACTCGCCTCCATCAGCTCCCGGTCGCCCAGCGACCGGCTCATCAGGAGCGACTCGAGGGCGCCCCTGGTCTCATCGTCTGCCATCAGATTTCTCCTCGTCTTGGGGCGACCCGACTGCTCAATCGCAGACCGATTCTCCGGCGGTCCGAGTTCAGTATACCTATGCAGCTTAGCACGGATTGTTACAAGGATGCCTAGGCTCGCATTTAGCGGGATTTGCGCATCTAGGTAGCGTCCATCCGGTCGAGCGCGGCATCGTCGATGTCGATCGCCACCCGGAAGCCCGTCGTCTCCGTGACGAGGATGCTCAGCTGGTCGAGATGGTTGAGCAGGCAGCTACGCCTGCTCTGGCCGACCGGCAGCTCGGCCGCCCCGTCCGGCGCGCAGTAGACACGCGTCGGCTGGCCCAGCACCCGCGCGGCATGCGCGGTCGCGATGTACCCGTGCAGGCGGTGGCCCAGATACGTCGAGTGGAGCTCGATCGACAGGTCCGGCATCGCCGACGCCAGCGTCAGCTGGTGGATTCCCGCGTACGACAGCGTCGTCGTGCACCCACGGACCACGCCGTCGACGAGGATTCTTGGCGGACCGAGGCTCTCGCTGGGCACACGGCCAGTTTCTCAGAACGCCTGGTCGGTCACGACTCGGCCCCGGCGGCCGCCCGATAGACCTCCCACGTCGCCCGGCCCGCGTCGTTCCAGCTCCAGTCCGGCGGCTTGGGCGCCGGACGCCGGATCGCCTCGGCCGCGTCCATCAATCCCCGCATGTCCCGCCGCTCGACGAACGTCGCCCGGTCGGCCAGGACCTCCCGGAGTGCCGGCACGTCACACGCAACGACCGGCAGGCCGCACGCGAGCGCCTCGACCGTCGGCAGGCCGAACCCCTCGTCGTCGCTCGGGAAGACCAACGCGTGGGCCCCGCTGTAGATCGCCGCCAGGTCGTCGTCCGGGACGTGGCCGGTCAGCGTCACGTCCGGCAGCTCGTAGGCCCACTGCTGGGCCTGGCCGACCAGGACCAGCGGCAGGTGGCGCGACGTCGCCGCGAGTGCCGCGACCCGCTTGCGCGGGTCGGGATGCTGGAGCCCGCCGACCCACAGCAGGTAGTCCTCCGGCAGGTCGTACCGCTCGCGCGCCGCGGCGATCTCCTCCTCCGGCCGCGGGTACATCGCCGCGGCTGGCGCCTCCGGGATCACGCAGACGATCTCCGGGTCGATGTTCAGCCGCTCGACGACGTCCCGCGCCACCGCGTGCGTCGGCACGATCAGGCGGACCGACCGCTGGACTGCCATGTAGCGCAGCCCGAAGCGCACGCCCGTCCGCAGGTACTCGCCCCGCCGCTTGAGCGGCACCAGATCGTGGACCGTGACGACCATCGGGCAGTGGCTGCGCAGGAGGGCTCCGTCGATCCACGGCGAGTGGAAGACGTCCGCCCGCCGCGGCCGATGCGCTTCGACCACCTCGTCGTCGTCGGCCGCCGTCTCCCGCAGGGCTTCGAGCAGGCACCGCACATACCGGCCGATCCCCCGCCGGTCGGTCTGCGCCCGGCTGTCGAAGGCGACCCTCATGCCCCGCCGGACGACCTGCCCGGCGGGGCGATCAGACGCTCGACGCGCCTTGCATAGAGATCCGCATCGAACCGGCCGGCCGCGATCCGAGCGGCCGCGCCCATCGTCTCCCGCCGGGCCAGCACGTCGAGCACCGCCGCAGCCAGCTGGTCTGGCCGACCCGGGTCGACCAGGCGACCGTTGACGCCGTCCTCGACGACCTCCGCGAGACCCCCGACACGGGTCGCCACGACCGGCGTTCCCACGGCCATCGCCTCGGATAGTACGGTCCCGAACGGCTCCTGATAGGACGGCGCGACGAGCACGTCGACATGCCGCATCAAAGCGGCTCCGTCTTCGACCCATCCGTAGTGCTCAACCTCCCCGGCTGCGCGCACAGCCGCAACATATCCGGGATCACCACCGAACGGGTCTGACCCGATCAGCACCACGCGCGCGTCCGGCGCACCCGCCTTGATCGCCGGTGCCGCCCGGATCAGGTCGAGCGGTCCCTTGCGCGGCTCGATCCGCCCGAGGAACGCGACGATCGGCCCCGGCCCGCTCGGCCACGGCGGTTCGCAGTCGGCCGGGTCGAGGTCGATCGGGCAGTAGACGACCTTCGCGTCGAGCCGGCCGAGGTGGTCGGCGACCGCCTGCGACGCCGCGAGGACGACGTCCGCCAGCCGCCAGATCGCCGGGACCCGGTCGACGATGTCATGAACATGGAGAACCGTTCGCTTCCCGACCAGGGCCGGCAACAGCCTCCCGCAGATCGTCCCGTTCAGGTACACGACATCCCGTCGCCGCGCCAGGTATCGCGCCCGCGGCCATGCCCCGACCGCCCGTGCCCCCTCGCCCCGGCCGAGCCCACCCACGGGCAACCGGGCCGACGGGAAGCCGGCCTTGTCCAGCGGGCCGGGCTCCGGCGTGCAGAGCAGCATGTCCCAGTCCAGGCGCGCCATCAGCCTGACCATCGCCGCCTCCGCCCCACCCAGATGGGCCGTCGCGCAGACCGCGAGCATCGACAGCCGGCCGGTCGCCGCAGACGCCGTCTGCCGGCCGGGGCCTGTTCGCGGATCTTCGGACACGGCGATCGCTGCAGGCTACGCTGGACCGCCTGCGGCGGCTTGCCGCATGCCGCGCGTCCGACCGCCGGCCGAGAGGGTGCGATCACCGATGGACTACTTCGAGAGGATCTGGGCCGCCGTGCCCGAGGGCGCCGAGCCCGAGAACTTCGCCCTACGCCGCGACTACCTCCTCGCCAACGTCGCCTCCGGCGACCGGGTCCTCGACATCGGCTGCGGCGAGGGTGCCTTCACCGCAGCCCTCGCCGACGCCGGCGCCCGGCCGGTCGGCGTCGAGGTCGCCACCGAACCGCTCCGCAGGGCTCGCGCCCGCCACCCCGAGCTCGAGCTCCATCTCCTCGACGGCCAGCTGCCGTTCGCCCCCGGCTCGTTCGACGTCGTCTGGGCCGGCGAGCTCCTCGAGCACCTCCGCGACCCCCAAGCCCTGCTCGATGACGTCCGCCGCGTGCTCGCCGGGACCGGCCGCCTGCTCCTCTCGACCCCCGACCATCCACGCCTCCTCCGACTCAGGCTCGCCCTCAGCCGCCCGGCCTTCGACGCCCACTTCGACCCCCGCAGCGACCATCTCCGCTTCTTCACCGCCAACACCCTCGCCCTCGTGCTCGACGATGCCGGATTCGACCGCCCGCGGATCGAGCGCCGCCGCCAGACCCTGCTCGCCTGCGCTCCCCGCTGACGATGACCCTGGCCGACCCCCACTGATGCGTGTCCTGCTCGACACCAGCTTCACGCTACGCGGGCCCAGCGGAACAGCGATCTACATCGACCGCCTCGCAGCCGCGCTCCTCGCCGAGGGCGTCGACCTCGTCACCGTCGCCAACCGTCGCCGCGGCGACCCCGGGCAGGGCCCCGCCCAGAGCGCCGCCAACCTCCTCAGCGACATCCGCTGGAGCTCGCTCGAGCTCCCCCGGCTCGCCCGCGCAGCTCGCGTCGACGTGATCCACCACCCCCTCCCCACCCACTCCCCCTGGGCGCCGGCACCCCAGGTGATCACCGTCCACGACCTCGCCTTCCTCACTCTCCCCGGGATGTTCGACCCGCGCTTCGCCCGTTGGGCCCGCCTCACCCACCGGCTGGCCGCCCGCCGCGCCGACGCCGTGATCTGCGTCTCCCAGGCCACCCGCGCCGAGCTTCGCACCCATTTCGGTGTGGACGGCCTCGTCGCCCACCATGGACCCGGCCAGGCCCCGCCGATCCCTCCGCCGCGCTCGGCCGCCCGGCACTTCCTCTACGTCGGCGACGACGAGCCCCGCAAGGATCTCGCCACCCTGCGCGCCGCCCACGCCCGGCTCGGGGCCGCCGCGCCGCCGCTCGAGATCGCCGGCGGCGCCGGAGCACCCGTCTCCCGCGAGCGACTCCAGCAGCTCCACGCCGGCGCGATCGCACTCGTCCATCCCGCCCGCACCGAGGGCTTCGGCCTGACCGTGCTCGAGGCGATGGCCATGGGCACGCCCGTGATCGCCGCCCGCTCCCCCGCCACGCTCGAGGTCGGCGGCCCGGCGATCCGCTATTTCCAGCCCGGAGACGTCCTCGCACTGACCGCCGAGATGAGCCGCCTCGCGAGCGACCCCCCGGCCCGGGCCGCGCTCACCGCCGCCGGTCTCGCCCGTGCCTCGACGTTCACCTGGCGGGCGAGCGCCCGCGCGCACATCGAGGCGTATACCCTCGCCTGCCGATGAAGCTGGCGATCCTCGGCACCCGCGGCATCCCCGCCTCCTACTCCGGCTTCGAGACCGCGGCCGAGCAGATCGCCAGCCGACTCTGCGAGCGCGGCCACGAGGTCCACGTCTACTGCCGCCCCCACGTCGTCGACCGCCGCCTCACCGAGTGGCGCGGCGCCCACCTCGTCCACGTCCCCGCCGTCCGCAACAAGTACCTCGACACCTTCAGCCACACCTTCCTCGCCTCGATCCACTGCGCCCAGAAGCTTCGACCCGACGTCGCCCTCTTCTTCATCGCCGGCAACAGTCCCCTCTGCCTGATCACCCGCCAGGCCCAGATCCCCACCGTGATCAACGTCGACGGGCTCGACTCCGACCGGCGCAAATGGCCCGCCCTCGCCAAGGCCTACCTCCGCTTCGCCGAGCGCAACTCCCCCCGCTGGGCCGACACCGCCCTGACCGACTCGAACGCCGTCGCCGACGTCTTCGAGCAGCGCTACGGCCGGCGGATCGGCGTGATCCCCTACGGCGTCGAGGACCCCGGCTTCGCCGGCACCAGCAAACTCGAGGAGCTCGGCCTCGAGCCCCGTCGCTACATCCTCTTCGTCGGCCGGCTCGAGCCCGAGAACAACCCCCACCTCCTGGTCGAGGCCTTCGCCCGGATCCCGGCCGCCCGTGCCCGCGGGATGAAGCTCGTGATCGTCGGCGGGGCCCCCTACGCCGGCGACTACATCCGCCAGGTCCGCCGCCGCGGCGACCCCCGCGTGATCTTCCCCGGCTACGTCTTCGGTCGCGGCTACTGGGAGCTCCAGCGCCACGCCTACGCCTTCTGCGCGCCGACCGAGGTCGGCGGGACCCATCCCGTGATCCTCGAGGCCCTCGCCGCCGGCAACTGCGTCGTCGTCAACGACCACCCCCCGAACGTCGAGACGATCGGCGACGCCGGCCTCACCTTCTCCGGAGCCGCCGGAGTCTCCTCGCTCGTCGAGGCCCTCGAGCGCTGCTTCGACGATCCCGCGATGGTCGAGACCTACCGCGCCCGGGCGCTCGAGCGGGCCAAGAGCTACACCTGGGACTCGGTCACCGACCAGTACGAGGAGCTCCTCGAGAGCGTCTGTGCGATGCGCCGCCACGGGGCGCTCCCTCCCGAGCTGATCGACATCGACGCCCCGCCGCCGGTGATCGCCCGATCGTAGGGGTGGCTGGGCCTGGAGCGAGTCGGTCTG
>DATCEH010000038.1:0-21045 GCA_036510225.1 Solirubrobacteraceae bacterium
ATCGTCTGGCGAGCGCCGACTGGCCGGCATTCCGGCGACTCGCCGCCGCGCTCGAGCGGATCTCCTTCGGGCCGCCCCCGATCAACGCCGCCAAGCTGCTCGCCCTGGTCGAGGCCGGGCGGGTCGACCTGACCCACGTCCGGGGTGGGCGTCTGGTCGGCGACCGGGGGATCAGCGTGCTCTGCACCGAGCGCGGCCGCATCGAGGTGGACGCCGTCGTCGACGCCGTCCTCCCCGGCCCGGGCGCCGGCCCCGGCCAGAACGCGCTCCTGCGGCGGCTGATCGACGACGGCCACGCCCGGGTCGCTCCGGGGCGGCGTGGAATCGAGGTCACCCCCGACGGGAGCTGCCGGCGGGCGGACGGCTCCGCGGCGCCGGGACTCGCGGCGATCGGCAGGCCGACGGAGGACTCGGTGATCGGCAACGACACGCTCAGCCGGACGCTTCACCCCGGACCCGATCTGTGGGCCCGGAGGATCGTCGAGCGCTACGTCCGCTCGTCGGCGACCGGGATTCTCGCCGGCGTCGGCGAACCGGGATGACCGCCGTGCCCGTGGTCGCCGGGCTCGGTCCGCGGGACGGCTGCCACGGGCCGCTCAGGTTGACCGGTCGGCTCGAGCCGTGGATGCTCGAGCACTGTCGCGAGGCCGACCGGCTCGCCGGGTGGATCGAGCGCCACGGGTCGCCGCTCAACGTGATCGACCCGTCGCCGATGGCCCGCAACGCGGCCGAGCTCGCGGCGGCGGCCGCGGCCGCGGGGGTCGAGCTTGCGATCTTCTTCGCCCGCAAGGCCAACAAGGCCTTGGCGTTCGTCGACGAGGCCCTCCGGCTCGGCCTGGGAGTCGATGTCGCCAGCGAGCGGGAGCTCCACCAGACACTCGGGAGGGGTCTGCCGGCCCGGCGGATCGTCGTCACCGCGGCGGTCAAGCCCCGCCGGCTCCTTGAGCTGTGCGCGTCGGCCGGTCCGACCGTCGTGCTCGACAACGAGGACGAGCTGGCCGCCCTCGAGTCGATCGCCGAGGCGCTCGGACACGCGGTTCCCGTCGCTCTGCGCCTCGCGCCCGAGCCGCTCGCCGGGCGCAGCCAGTCACGATTCGGCCTCCCGGCCGGCGAGCTCCTCGGCCTCGTCGACCGCCACTGGCCGGCTGGCGGGGAGCAGCTGCTGCGGATCGCCGGGGTCCACTTCCACCTCGACGGATACGACCCCGCGGCGAGGGTCGCGGCGCTCGGGGAGAGCTTCGCGCTGATCGACGGGCTCCGGGCCCGCGGCCAGCGGCCCGGGTTTGTCGACTTCGGCGGGGGCATCCCGATCAGCTACGTCGACGACGCCGGCGAGTGGGACGCCTTCTGGCGCGAGCACCGGGCCGCTGTGCTCGGCGGGCGGGCCCCGCTGACGTTCGACGGACACGGCCTCGGCCTGAGCTCGCACGCCGGTCAGCTGGTCGGCCGGCCGAGCGTCTATCCGTTCCATCAGCAGCCGACCCGGGGCGCCTGGCTCGCCGAGGTCCTCGCAGCACGCGTCAACGGGACGACCGGATCGGAAACGGTGGCCGACGCCGCCCGCAGCCGGCGGGTCGAGCTCCGCTGCGAGCCCGGACGGTCCCTGCTCGACGGGTGCGGCATGACCGCTGCCCGGGTGGAGTTCCGCAAGCAGCGGCGGGACGGGACCTGGCTGATCGGCGTCGCGATGAACCGCACGCAGTGCCGATCGACGTCCGACGACTTCCTCGTCGACCCGCTCGTCCTCCGGCCGACCGCCCAAGCCCACGCCGACCGACCGACCGGGCCGATCGAGGGATTCCTGGTCGGGGCCTACTGCATCGAGCGAGAGCTCCTGACATGGCGCCGGCTGTGCTTCCCGCGGGGGGTCGAGCTCGGCGACATCGTCGTCTTCCCGAACACCGCGGGCTACCTGATGCACATCCTCGAGAGCGCGTCCCACCAGATCCCGCTCGCCCGGAACCTCGTCGTCGGTGGGCCGGCCGGCGCGCGCCTCGACTTGATCGAGCCGGCCGACGCCTGACGCCCGAGGCCGGTGGCCGCCCGACCGGCCGCCGGGAGTGGGAGGATCCGCGGGCGCGATGGACCTCGGCCTGCTCGCATTGATCTTCGCCGCCGCGCTCCTCGGCCCGGCGCTCTCCCTTGTCGCCCGCGGGGCCGTCCCGGTCGTCGTCGGTCAGCTCCTGGCCGGCGTGGTCCTCGGTAGGAGCGCCCTGCGGATCGTCGACCCGGGGAAGAGCGACCTCGTGCTGCTCTACGACCTTGGCTTCGCGACGCTGATGTTCATGGTCGGGATGCACGTCCCCCTCCATGACCGCCGCCTCCGGTCGGCCCTCCGGGGCGGGCTGACGGCCGTCGGCGCGGCGATCCCCCTGTCGCTGGCTGCCGGCTACGCGGCCCACCTGCTCGGCGGCGGGCCGGCGCTCGTCTACGCCGTCGTGATCGTCTCCTCCTCAGCCGCCGTCGCCCTACCGGTGATCGACGAGAGCGGTCTGTCGAGCCCACCGGTGCTGACGGCGATGGCCTGGATAACGGTCGCCGACATCCTCGCGACCGTGGCGATCCCACTCGCTCTGACGCCGTCGAAGGCCGGCCACGCGGCCGTCGGAGCGTTGATCGTGGCGGCGCTGGTCGTGGTGGTCTACCTCGTGGCCAGGTTCATCCGGCCGCTGGCGATCGTCAGGCACATCCGCCGGGAGGGCAAGCTCCGGCAGTGGGCGATCGATCTCCGCTTCGCGGTGATCGTCCTCGTCAGCCTGTCCTACGTCGCCGAGAAGGTCGGCGCCAGCCTGCTGATGGCGGGGTTCGGGACCGGCCTCGTGGTCGGGGCGATCGGCGGGCCCAAGCGCCTCTCGCGGGAGGTGCTCGGCCTCGGCCAGGGCTTCCTCGTCCCGTTGCTCTTCGTCCTCCTCGGCGCCAAGCTCGACCTCCGGGCGCTGGCCAGCAGCCGTGACGCGGTCGTCCTGGCCGTTGTCCTCGTCGCCTTGGCGATCGGCGTCCATCTCGTCGTCAGCAGGCTGATCCGGGCGCCGGCGGCGGTCGGCCTGCTGGCGAGCGCTCAGATGGGCGTCCCGTCAGCGGTGATCGCCCTCGGCCTGCCGTCGGGGGCGATCGACCAGGGCGAGGCTTCGGCGATCTTCTGCGCGGCGCTCGTCTCGATCGGGGCGTGCACCGCGGGGGCAGCGATCCTCCGGCGGATCGCGCCGACCGGCGATGCCTCGGCCAGGCCGGGGGCGGCCGGCGGGGCGGGGGTCCCGGCGCCCGCGCCGAGCCCGGGGGGCTAGATCGACCGGGGTCCTCCCGGGCGGTGGAGGTGGATGGGAGACCTTCGTCGCGAAAGTAGCTGACTGAGTCAGTCAGCTACTTTCGTTGGAGAGTCCACTTCTCCACGACCCGGTCCCCCGCGGAGGGCTCGGCCGCCTCTGACCTCCCGTTCCCGGCCCGGATCGTCCTCGACGGCATGCTGGCCAAGCCCCTCGCCGCGGGAGCATCGCCCCGCCGCGAAACATCAACCCGAACGGGGGCCTGACCCCAAGACCAGCGAGATCGTCGGCGTCCGACACGCCCGGGCCGCCGCCGGACGCAAACCGCGAAAGCCGAGTGAGTCCGGCAGCGAGTTGGCATCGTCGTCCGCTCCCCCTGCTCCCCCCCCTCCCCCCGCTCCCCCGCTCCCCCGCTCCCCCCGCTCGCTCGCGGAGCCCGCTCAGCGAGCGCGGGCGTCCCAGTTGAGGCGGACGTAGTCGAGCACCGGGTCCGGTCGGAGGCCGGCCTCGATCTCGTCGAGGAAGGGGTCGCGCAACTCGCGCGGGAGTCGCTCGAGATATGGCGCGCAGATCACGGTCTCGAGGAACTCGCGCGGCCGGGGCGGCGTCACCGGGGCCGGCTCCAGCCAGCAGCGATCGACGTCGAACCCGGCGTTCTGCAGACGGCGGCTGGTCTCCTCGGGTCCGGTGTAGTGCCAGGGCCCGGGCCAGCCGTCGAAGTGGGCGACGTAGTCCGGTTGGGCAGTCACACGCGCGGCGAGCCGGCGGACCCGGTCGATGTTGCCGCGGCCCCCACATTGGGCGACGAACGCCCCGCCGGGCCGGAGCACCGCGCGGATCCGGGCGAACAGCCGGTCGTGATCGGCGATCCAGTGGAACGTCGCCGTCGAGATCGCCGCGTCGAGCTCCTCGTCGAGGGAGAGCTCGAGAAGGTCGGAGCAGATCACCTCGACCCGCTCGGGATCCAGCCGGCCGCGAGCGAGCCCGACCATCGACGGCGAACCGTCGACGGCGACGACGCGACCCCGGGGTAGCCGGTCGAGCAGCATCGCAGTGACGAGCCCCGTCCCACATCCGGCGTCCAGGACGCGCTCGTCACCGCGGAGGTCCAGCCGGGCGACGACGGCGGCGCCCCACTCCTGCTGTGGTCTTGAGACCACGTCGTAGCTCGCTGCGTTCCAGTCGCGCGTTGTCATGCCGCCAACGTTATCACATACACTCGACCGTTATCACGGTCCACGTGGACCGGGGGCCGCACGTCGGGCGACCCGCTCGGCCCGGTCGTTCGGGCGACCCGCTCGGCCCGGTTCGTGCGCGCCCCCGGCACCACATCCCGGGAAGCCGACGGGCGGGCGCCTCAGCGGCCCACCGGGCTACTCCCGGCCAGGTACGGCGCGCCGACGGTCCAGCCGCCGAGCTGACCGGGCTCGGCGTCGGTCTCGAGGAGGGCGACCGGGTCGCCGACGCTGACGCTGCCCGGGCGGATCACCCAGCAGTCGAGGGCCAGCCGACCGTCGAAGTCGTCGCGGATCCGACGGAGGACGTCAACGTCCTGGGCACCGGTGTCGGGATCGATCGTCGTCACGACGCAGCGCGCCCGGAGGTCGTGGATCCCGATCAGGGCGTCGCCGATCGCGAGCGCCCGACCGGGCCACGTGCGTTCGGCCCCGGGGGGCACGTCGCCGATCAGGAGGTTCGGCCGCAGGCGTCGGACGTCCTCGCCCAGCGCGGCGACCGCGCTGTCGGTGGCGACGAGAAGATTGAGGATGTCGAAGCGCTCCGGCCCGGCGTAGGCCGCCGGCTCGGCGTCGGCGCCACCGCGCTCACGCACGATCGCCGCCGCCTCCGGCGAGCCCCACCGCTGGCCGGCGATCAGCGGCTCGCCGTCGGGCCCGGTCGCCGCCGGGATCGTCAGGAGCCGGCTTCGGCTGCGGCCGGTCAGCGGACCGCGGAAGTTGCGGATGTGGACGAGCCGGTCGCCGGCGACTCCGTCGTCGGTCAACTCGGCGCTCGCGAGCGGCTCGCCACCGAGCGACTTGACCGGGTAGCGCCAGAGGTTCTTCACGTACATCGTCGTGCCTTTCTGGATCGGCGGCGGTTCGCGACCGCCGGGTGCGTCGGCCTACTCGAGTGGGAGCGGAGCGTCGGCTTCGGCGGCCGGCCGCGGCCCGAAGATCCGGCGGTCCTCGGCGGCGATCGGGACGTCGTTGATCGAGGCCTCCCGCCGGCGCATGTAGCCGTCGGCATCGAACTCCCAGTTCTCGTTGCCGTAGCTGCGCCACCACTGGCCGTCGCCGTCGTGCCACTCGTACTGGAAGCGGACTGCGATCCGGTCGGCCGTGTAGGCCCAGAGGCTCTTGCGCAGGGCGTAGTCCTGCTCGCGCTCCCACTTGCGGGTCAGGAACTCGACGACCTGGTCGCGCCCGGTCACGAACTCCGAGCGGTTTCGCCAGATCGTGTCCGCCGTGTATGCGCCGGCGACCTTCTCCGGGTCGCGGGTGTTCCAGGCATCCTCGGCTGCCCGGACCTTCTGCCGGGCGCTGGCCTCGTCGAACGGGGGAGCCGGCGGTCTGGTCATCGCATCCTCCTGGTCGGCGGTACGGTCCTCGGTGACGCTCGGGTCGACGGGCGCAGCTCGCGATCAGCTTAGCAAACCTAATGTTTGCGATATCAGGCGACCATTAGGTCAGAAGAAATCCGTGCGGTCTGTCGATCTGGCCGACTGCCGTTCGTGTAGTTGATGAAAGGCCGGCTCGGCCGGCGACGACGTCAAGGAGGCCAACGATGAAGCAGTACCTGCTGAGCGTCTATCACCACGACGACGCCCCTCCGCCCGAGGTCCTCGCCGCGGCGGTGCAAGACGTCGGCATACTCAACGACGAGATGCAGGCAGCCGGCGCCTGGGTCTTCGCCGGCGGGCTCCACCCACCGACCACGGCGACCGTCGTGCGGGTCGCGGACGCCGACGTGCTCACCACCGACGGGCCGTTCGTCGAGGGCAAGGAATACATCGGCGGCTTCTGGGTCATCCAGGCGCCGGATCTCGACGCGGCCCTCGAGTGGGGCCGCAAGGCGACGCGCGCCTGCGGCCTCCCGGTCGAGGTCAGGCCCTTCCAGGAGAATCCCCAGGACTGACCCGAGGCGTGCCGAGCGGACTCCCATCAGCCGAGATCGAGCGCGTCTTCCGGGCGGAGTACGGCCGGGCCGTCGCCGTCCTCGTCCGGGTCTTCGGAGACATCGAGATCGCCGAGGACGCCGTCCAGGAGGCCTTCGCCGAGGCGGCCCGGCGGTGGCCGTCGGCCGGGCTGCCGCCGAGCCCGGCCGGCTGGATCATCACGACCGCGCGCAACCGGGCGATCGACAGGCTCCGGCGGGAGTCCTCCCGCGCCGACCGCCATGCCCAGTCCGCGCTGCTCCACGCCCGCGACGAGGAGACCGAGGAGGCCGCGGTGAGCGACGACCGCCTTCGCCTGATCTTCACCTGCGCCCATCCGGCGCTCGCGACCGGCGCCCAGGTCGCCCTGACGCTGCGGCTGCTCGGCGGGCTGGAGACGAGGGAGATCGCCCGGGCGTTCCTCGTGCCCGAGCCGACGATGGCCCAGCGCCTGGTCAGGGCGAAGGGAAAGATCCGCGACGCCGGGATCCCCTACCGCGTGCCGAGCGAGGCCGACCTCCCCGACCGCCTGCGGGCGGTCCTCGCCGTCGTCTACCTGATCTTCAACGAGGGCCACACGGCCAGCTCGGGCGACCGACTGGTCCGCGAGGATCTCTGCCGGGAGGCGATCCGCCTCGGACGGCTGCTCGTCGAGCTGATGCCCGACGAGGCCGAGGCGATCGGTCTGCTCGGACTGATGCTGCTGATCGAGTCCCGGCGTCCGGCTCGGACCGGCGCCGGCGGCGAGGTCGTCCTGCTGGCCGACCAGGACCGCAGCCTCTGGGACCGTGACCTGATCGCCGAAGGCCAGGCGATCGTCCGGCGCTGCCTGCGGCGCAACCAGCCCGGCGCCTACCAGATCCAGGCGGCGATCAACGCGGTCCACAGCGACGCGCCGGACGCGACGGCGACCGACTGGCGGCAGATTGTCGCGCTGTACGACCAGCTCCTCGAGGTCGCGCCGAGCGCCGTCGCGGCGCTCAACCGGGCGGTCGCCGTCGCCGAGCTCGACGGTCCGGCGGCCGGCCTCGGCCTGCTCGACGACCTCGACCTCGACCGCTACCACATCTTCCACGCGATCCGGGCCGACCTGCTCAGGCGCCTCGGCCGTGACACGGACGCCGCGGCGGCCTACGAGACGGCGATCGCGGCCACCGAGAACCTGGCCGAGCGCGACCTCCTCCGGCGCAGGCTCGAATCGCTCTCCTGAGCACCGGCGCAGCCTCGAATCGCTCGCCTGAGCGATCGCATCAGGTCACCAGTCGGCTCGCTCCGCCACGGCCCGGGCGGCGGCCGCCTCCCACCGGGCCTCGATCCTCCCAAAGCGCCAGATCCCGAGCGCCGCGCTCCAGATGATGATGAAAAGACCAACCACGGCGTAGCCCGCCGTGTTGAGGTCGACGCTCGCCGTGGCGTCGGCGACCCAGCCGTGGAGGTGGAGCTCGCTGGAGAGCAGGCCGATGATCTCGATTCCGCCGACGAGGAACGCCACGGCGATCGAGAGGGCGGTGATCGTGATGTTGTAATAGACCTTTCGGACCGGCCGGGCGAACGCCCAGCCGTAGGCGAAGTTCATGAAGAACCCGTCGACGCTGTCGCAGAGCATCAGGCCGCCGGCGAACAGCAGTGGGAGCGTGAGCACCGCGAACCACGGGAGGCCCTGGGTCGCCGCGGCGGCGGTCCCGGCGAGCAGGAGGACCTCGGTCGCCGTGTCGAAGCCGATCCCGAAGACGAAGCCGACGAAGAACAGCTGCCAGGTGTGCTTGACCGACCGGATGATC
The DNA here is from genome assembly GCA_036510225.1 of Solirubrobacteraceae bacterium. Classification (GTDB taxonomy): domain Bacteria; phylum Actinomycetota; class Thermoleophilia; order Solirubrobacterales; family Solirubrobacteraceae; genus Palsa-513. Next base: position 8,199 of record DATCEH010000038.1, read on the forward strand.
CGCCCGAAGAACCGATACATCAGACCCCGCGCCTGGAGCTGGGCCTCGAGCTCGGCCTCGTCGTGGACGCCCCGTCGCATGTCGCGAAAGACGCGGACTATCCCGGCGAGAACGACCAGGTTGAGCCCGGCGATGACCCAGAGGAAGGTCGCCGACATCGCCGTCCCGGCGACGCCCCCGGCCGTCTCGTAGCCCGAGCTCGGCGTGACCACGGCGCCGTAGACCGCCTTCGCCGCGACCGTGATCCCGACGCCGACGATCATGATCACGCTGGAGTGGCCGACCGCGAAGAAGAAGCCGGTTCCCAGCGGCCGCTTCCCGTCCGCCATCAGCTTCCGCGTGCAGTTGTCGATCGCCGCGATGTGGTCGGCATCGAACCCGTGACGGGCGCCTAGGGTCCAGGCGGTCACCGCGACGCCGAGCCCGACGCCGAGCCCCCCGTAGCGGAAATGCTCGGGGAGGATCTCGAGCACGAAGATCCCCCAGCCGAGGGCGTTGACGATCACGATCGCCGCGACCATCCCCCCGGCCTTGCGTCGCTCGCCCGGCGTCAGCGACCGCCAGACGTTGCCGATACGGGCCGCCCTGCGTCGCGCGCCGGTCATTCGAGTCGCCCTTCTTCCGAGGGTTGGTCGTCAGACGCAGATGCAAGGCGACCGGACTTATCCCCTGATCAGGGCATCACCGTTGCGGGACAGCGCCGGAATCTCACCGGGCTTCGCTTGGCATCGCGCCACCCCGGCTGATCGGCCGAGGCCCGGGCATCCTACCCCGTGGGCGGGACCGTCGGACGCCGACGTCACGAACGCCGTGAAGATCTGGCGATCGCTCCACCGGAAGCGATCGCCGGACGGCGCCGACCGTACGCGGCGGGTCGGCGGTCGCCGGCGAACGTGTGTCAGTCGCACCGGCCCGGCGTGGTGACCAGGCCGATCGGATGGCCCTTCCCTGTGGACGCGGCGATCGCCGTACCCGTCCACCAGTAGAGGTGGGCGCCCCCCACCGCGATGTCGGTCGTCTTGGCCGGCGCCACCACATGCACGCCGGTCGCGTCGGCCACCTCGAGCGTCGAATCGCATCCGTCGATGACCGCGACCCCGCCACTCGTCAGCACACCGACGAGCCCCCCTCCGACGATCGTCGCCGTCCGACGGCCAACCGCCGACCCGAGCCGGAATTCGTACGCCCGCTCGGTCACGAACGTACCGCCGACGTATGTACAGCCAACCGCCAGCCAAGACCTCGACGAGTCGATCAGGGCCGGGCCGCACGTGTAACCGCCGTTGCGGTCATCGCGCTCGACGACGACACGCGTCCGCGCGGTTCTTCCAGGTCGGCAGGCGTAAACGCTGACGACCGTCCTGGCGGTCGGGCCCGGCGGGACGGATACCGCGAAGATTCGCCAGTGGCCCGGGATGTCGAGCAGCGTCTCACCGGAATACGAAAGGCAGGTGCCCGTCGATGAGCCGCTCGCCGACCCGACCGTCGCGGCGCCAGCACCCACTGCGAGCGCGGCGACCAGGAGCATGATTCGCATTCAGCCCAACGATACAGGTGGTGGGATTCGCACCTGCGAGCTTCGGCTATGAGATTAACTGTCCACGGACGTTGACGTGGTCTTACCATCCCGGTATTCACTCGACACTCGATTCTCTACCCGAAATGGTGCGCGGCTCGACCTTCGGTCGGCTCAACCCCGGGCCTGGCGCACTGCTGACGAGGCGTGGCGCCGGCCTGGGAACCGACGTGAGTAATGCTCAGCGCCGGCATAGCCACGACCGCCGCGGCGTAAGGTCGTCGAATGGGGTTGCTTCGCGTTCCCTTGGAGCTCCTGGTGTACGTGCGGCTGACGATCTTCGGGCAGCAGCTGTTGGTCGTCTGGGACAGCGGGTCGCCGCTACAACCTTCCCGGGGCGGCCTGCTCGTATTCGGCCTGCTCCTCGTGGCCTCGTGTCTCACGTTGCTGTTCTCACCAGCGACGCGGCGTCACACAGACGATCGAGCCGGCACCACGGCTCATCCCGTCTGACGGAGGCGCAGTCGGGGGCACGCCGCGGGGCGGGTTGTCCTCGACCGGCCGGCTGATCAGAATGGGTTGGTGCCCAGGGTCTTGATCGCGCTGGCGGGTGGTGAGGGCGTCGTCCGCCGGGACGACGGGGGGATCGCGGTCACCGCTGACGTCGGCGATGATCGGGGTCACCAGCTGCACGCCCGTGATCGCCACCGTCCGGTGAAGACTTGGCTGGACGATGATCGCTGCCTCGTGGGCGCCCTCTTGGCGCCGGGCGCGGTCAGTGTGGAGGTGATCGACGACCGGGGCGCGAGGGTCCCCGCCAAGATCGGCGGCGGCGCGTACGCCGCCATCCTCGGTCAGCCCAACGACGGCCAAGAGCCGATCGTCTGCTGCCGCGACGCCGTCGGGAGCGTCGTCCGCCGCCCACTCGCGGGCGATTATCGCCGTGCGCCGGTCGACGACGCCGCAGAGCCCTGCCCGGCCTGCGGGGCCGCCGATCACGACGAGTGCTTTCCCACCGAGAGCTGGCGCGGCGGCCGGCCGGGTGTGGGCGGGGCGACGATTCCCAATCCGATCGTCGTGTGTCGCGCGTGCGGCCACGAGGAGTGCGAGGACACCTTCTACGGTGCGATCCCGTCGGGCGACACGGAGGACGAGGCGACGCGTGAGGCCCGGATCGTCCGCGCTCGCGCTCAAATGCGCGCGCAGCGGTGGTACTCGGACACCTTGACGCTTAGCGCGGTCACGTTCCCGATCTATGCCGCGGAGCGCTGGCCGGCCCTGATTGGCGGCAGCGGTTCGCGCGGCGATCAGCTCACCAGGCTCACGATCCGTCAGTACGACACACCCCTCTCAGACCCTTACGCGGGAGATCTCCCGCGGCTCGAGATCACCACGTCCGTCGACGACCCGCGCTTGCGCTCCACGCTCAGGGAGGCCCGGTCGACCCTCCACAGCTGGCTCGGTAACGACGGCACCCGTCCGCAGTGGCCCGACGCCTCGCACGCCGCCCTCACCATGTGGCTCGCCGCTCGCGATCGAGAAGTGCGCGCCAAGGTTCTCGAGGCGACCCGGTCTGCTGCGCTCGTCACCATCGACGGTACTCGCCAACCGTTTTTCGTGCTGACGAGCGCGGCCGGTCGGTGGATCGCTGTCCGCCACCACGACGACCTGACGATCACGATCGCCGCCCACGACCTCGACCCCTCAACCCTCGCGCTCGAACCCCTACCTGACCCCGCGGCTCGCCTCCTCGGACCGGAACCCGAGGATTCGTGAGATGCAGCGACGAGCAGCGGGGGGCGAGGACGTGGCGGCGGTCGGTGAGGTCGCGCCCGGCAGCGCAACCACCGGGTGCGGCGCCGGACGCCACCACACCGGCGACTCAGAAATGGGTACCGATTGGTTCCCGCCACTCGCCCCGACCGGCCCGCCCCAAAGAAAAAGGCCCCGATTCACGGGGCCTTTTCAATAGCGGGGGCAGGATTCGAACCTGCGACCTTCGGGTTATGAGCCCGACGAGCTACCAGACTGCTCCACCCCGCGGCGTCTGTCCACAGAGTAGCAACCCGCCTTCCGTCCGCACTGCGTCGCCCGCGACGAGGCGCAAGATCTCACGCAGCCGGCCGGCGGGCGCGGCGACCCGCGAAGATGCCCGGCCATGGCGAGACCACCTGGCCAACGCCCTCAGCGCTCGGGCAGTTGACCACGTGCGGGTCGCGGTCCTCGACATCGGCACCAACTCGACCCGGCTGCTGATCGCCGACGTCGACCCGACCGGCCGGGTCGCGGAGATCGAGCGCCACTCGGCGGTCACCCGCCTCGGCGAAGGCGTGGACACCGACGGTCGGCTCAAGCAGGCGGCGATCGACCGGGTCTGCGGCGTGCTCGACGGCTACGCCGGGCACGTCCGCGACCGCCGCTGCCAGGCCGCCCGCGCCGTGATGACGAGCGCCGTCCGCGACGCCGCCAACGGCCCGGATTTCGTTCGCCTCGTCGGCGACCGCTACGAAGTCGACGCCCGGGCGATCACCGGAGCCGAGGAGGCCCGGCTCACCTTCCGCGGCGCGATGTCCGAACGCCGGCCTGATCCCGGTCAGTCGACACTCGTCGTCGATGTCGGCGGCGGCTCGACCGAGCTGATCATCGGCGCAGCCGACGAGATCTCCTTCCACGTCTCACTCCAGGCCGGCGTCGTCCGCCAGACCGAGCGCCACCTCCCGGCCGACCCACCGACGACCACCCAGCTTCGGGCGCTCCGCCGTGACGTTCGCGCGCTGATCAAGCGCCACGTCCCGTCCGCCGAACGTCGCCGGCCGACCGCGGCGATCGCCGTCGCCGGGACCGCGACCTCGTGCGCCGCGATCGACCAGGGCCTTCGCGTCTATGACTCTGCCCGGGTCCACGGCTACCCGATCGACCTGACAACCGCCCGTCTCCTGCTCGCCCGGGTCGCCGGCGTGCCGCTCCCCGCACGCCGGACGATCCGCGGACTTCACCCCGATCGGGCGCCGACGATCATCGCCGGCATCGCGATCCTCGTCGAGGTGCTCGACTCGTTCGAGCTTCCCGGCTTCGAGGCCTCCGAGCACGACATCCTCCGCGGAGCGGCGCTCGAGCTCTCCGGGGTCTCGCCGGCCTGACCACGCCGTCCTGCGGTCGCCTCGCCGGTCGCACATCCCCGCCGCCGGTCCTTTCGAGAAGATGTCCGGCGCGAGAGGAGTCACCGACGTGCCGAAGCTCCCAGACTGGCTGACCCGGATCGACGCCCGCGCCCTGGCGGCGATCTTCGTCGGTGGCGCCCTCGGCGCCCTCGCCCGCGTCGGGCTCGACCTCCAGTTCCCGCCGGCCGCCGGGGCCTGGCCGTGGGCGACCTTCGCGATCAACATCACCGGATCCTTCCTCCTCGGGTACTTCGCGACCCGGCTCCAGGACCGTCTGCCGCAATCGACCTACCGGCGTCCCCTCCTGGGGACCGGCCTATGCGGCACGTACACGACCTTCTCGACGATGCAGGTCGAGATCCTCAAGATGTTCGACCACGACCGGCCCGGCCTGGCCGCCGGCTACGCGGCGGCGAGCATCCTCGCCGGCTTTCTCGCCGTCGGCCTCGCCACCAGCCTCGTCCGCCGCGTCCGGGTGTTGAGATGACCTTCTGGGTCTGGTCGGGCGTCGCCGTGCTCGGCGGGCTGAGCGCGATCGCCCGCTTCGCCCTCGACGGAGTGGTCGCCTCCCGCGCGGGAAGGAGCTTTCCCTACGGAACGCTCGCCGTCAACGCGAGCGCGTCGTTCCTGCTCGGCCTGGTGACCGGCCTCGCGCTCACCGGCAACGCGCTCCTGCTCGTCGGAACCGCGACGATCGGCTCGTACTCGACGTTCTCGACCTGGATGCTCGAGACCCATCGCCTGGCCGAGGACGGAGAGATGGGCGCCGCGGTCGCCAACATCGTCGTCAGCCTCGCCGTCGGGGTCGGAGCCGCCGCACTCGGCCGGGCGATCGTCGGCCGATGACCGACGCACTCAAGCTCAGCACGTATTTCGGCGAGCGCGACCGCTCCGGCGGTCGACTCCTCGCCGACGCCCTGCTCGACATCTACGGGACCGACCGCATCCGCGCGAGCCTGCTGCTGCGCGGGGCCGCCGGGTTCGGCGCGATCCACCACCTCCACACCGACCGGCTTCTCTCCCTCTCTGTCGACCTCCCCGTCGTCACCGTCGCAGTCGATCTGCCAGAGCGCATCGAGGCGACCCTCGCGAAGGTCCTCGAGATCAAGCAACGCGGCCTGATCACCCTCGAGCGGACCCGACTGGTCTCAGGCGATCCCGTGGACCAGGCCGGGCCGAGCACTCCCGGCGAGGTCGACGCGGAGACCAAGCTCACCCTCGTTCTCGGCCGCCTGGATCGTGTCGGCCGGCGGCCGGCGTTCGTCGCGGTCTGCGATCTCCTCCACCAGAACGCGATCGCCGGCGCCACCGTCCTGCTCGGCGTCGACGGGACCAGGAACGGCCGGCGGGCGCGCGCCCGGTTCTTCGACCGCAACCCCGACGTCCCGATGATCGTGATCGCGGTCGGCTCGTCGGCCGCGATCGCGACCGTCATTCCCGAGCTCGGCCGCCTGACGCACGATCCACTCGTGATCCTCGAGCAGGTCCGCGTCTGCAAGCGCGACGGCGTCCTCCTGACCGGCCCCCACCAGCCGCCCGATACAGACGGCGCCGGACGGGCCGTCTGGCAGAAGCTGACGCTCTACACGTCCGAGAGCGCGACCCACGACGGACGGACCCTCCATCTCGAGCTGCTCCGCCGGCTCCGCCGGACCGATGCCGCCGGGGCCACGAGCCTCCGCGGCGTCTGGGGCTTTCACGGCGACCACGCGCCCCACGGCGACCGGCTGCTCCAACTCCGCCGACGCGTGCCCGTCGTCACGACCCTGATCGACAGGCCGAGCCGGATCGCCGGGTCGTTTGAGATCGTCGACGACCTGACGCGCGAGACCGGCCTCGTGACGAGCGAGATCGTCCCGGCGATGCTCGCGATCAGCCACACCGACCGGGTCGGCGACCTCCAGCTCGCCGACCCGCCGCGCCAGCCGCCAGCAGCCGCCGGCTGAGCGCCCGCCGCGGCGCCCGCGGCGCGCGCCGCCGAAGAGGCAGGCCTGATCCGGGCCGACTCGCCGCCGACACGCCATGCCCGGGGTGGGATTCGAACCCACATGCCCGTCGGGACAGCCGATTTTAAGTCAGCCGCGTCTACCGTTCCGCCACCCGGGCGCCGGGCCATTCTTGCGCTAATCCGGCCGGCGGCGCGTCCGCGGCGGATGACCGCAACTTTTGCCGTTGCTACGGTGTCTACGAGGGTAAGCCGAAAGAAACCTCGTGGAGGCCTCCGCCCTAACCAAAACGCAGCTCTCCGGGCTGCGCGGGCCGTCACCGCTCCTGCGGTTGGCACCCGACGAGCGCTTGATAGCGCTCGTCCGACGCGGCCAGTCGGCCGCGTTCGAGACGATCGTCGCCCGCTACCAGACCCGTCTCCTCGCCTTCTGCCGTCACCTGCTGGCCTCCCGCGAGGACGCCGAGGACGTCCTCCAGGAGGTCTTCGCCGCCGCCTTCAACGCGATGCTCGCCGATCGCCGGGAGATCAACCTCCGGCCGTGGCTCTACAGGATCGCCCGCAACCGCTGTCTCAACCATCTCCGCCGGCAGACGTCGATCGGTGTCGATTCGATGGACGTCCACTTCGCCGACGGCGGGGCTTCGATCGTCGAGAAGGTCGCCGGCCGGGAGAACTTCCGACTCCTGATGGCCGACATCCGCCGGCTTCCCGAGACCCAGCGGACGGCCCTTCTCCTCCGGGAGATGGACGCCCTCTCGTACGAGCAGATCGCCGAGGCGATGGAGACGACCGTGCCCGGCGTCAAGTCCCTGCTCGTCCGCGCGAGGATCTCGCTCGGCGAGGCCGCCGAGGCCCGCAAGCTGACCTGCGCCGAGGTCCGGCTCGAGTTGGGTGCGATCGCCGAGGGGATCGGCAGCGCGAGCCCGGCGGTCCGCCGCCACGTCAAGGACTGCGAGCCGTGCCACGCCTTCCGCGCCCACCTCCGGGCCAACAACCGCGTGCTGGCCGCGATGCTCCCAGTCGGCCCGCTCCTCCTCCTGAAGAAGTTCGCCCTCGCCAAGCTCGGCCTCACGATCGGGGCCGGCGGTGCCAGCGCGACCGCGACCGCCGGCAGCAGTGGCGCCGCCGCCGCCGGCGGAGCCGCCGGTGCAACGGGCGCCGCCAGCGCGGTCGGAGCAGCCGGCGCGGTCGGAGCGGCCGGCGTCACCGGCGGCAGCACCGCCGGGGCGATCACCGCCGGCGCCCTCGCGACCAAGGCAGTGGCCGGTCTGGCGGCCGCCGCCCTCGTCACCGCCGGGGCAGTCGAGGTTCAGCAGGCGCCGTCGCGCGTCCGCGCCGCCCGGCCGGCCGTCGCCCGTCGCCACGTGGCGGCTGCGCCCGTCGTCGCTCCCGTTCCGCAGGTGATCGTCTCGGCCGCCCAGCCGACGACGACCGAGACACCCCTGCCCAGCGCCACCGAGCTCGCCGCCGCGAAGGCGAAGACCCAGCCGCCGATCGCCACAGCCCCGGTCATCGAGATCGCGCCGCCGGTCGAGCTGACGCCGGTCCAGCCGGTCCCTGCCGTCCCGCCGACGACGCAGCAGGTCTCAAACGTCTCCGTCCTCCCACCCCAGCCGGCCCCGCCGACGACGACCGCCGCGACGACCGCGCTACCGGTAAGCCCCGCGACGACGACGACAGCGACCGCCGGCCAGACGCCGACAACCGTGCAGAGCGCAGGGTCGGCGACCCTGGTCGGCGCTCCGGCCGCCGCTACACCGCCGGCCACCGCAACACCGCCCGCCGCCCCCCCGACCCAGCCGGTCGCAGCAGCCGGCCCGGCCGGAGCGCAGGCTCCGGTCACGTCCACCTCGACGAGCCCGCCGACCGCCACACCGTCGACACCCAGCGTTGCGGGCTCCACCACGACTCCGTCAACGACCGGCTCGGCGACGACTGCGCCGACCACGATGGTCGAGATCCTCGGTGGCGCGGTCGTCAAGACACCATCGGGCCACTCGACCCGTCCGGCGTCCCACTCCAGCCGCCGGCGGTCAGGCTCCGAAGCGAAAGCTCCGCAGCGGCTTCTCAAGGATGTCGGCCGATCCCACAGCGTCGGGCGAGTAGTCCACTGACGCACTCGGCTGGATGCCCATGCTCAGGATCACGCCTTCACGCTGGCCGGTGAGGGCCGGCACGAGCATGACGACCCGCCCGTACATGAGCTGTCCCGCGATCCGGCCGCTGTAGGTCAGCGAGTAGCCGGCGATCAGGTTGATCCGGGTCTTGGCCTCCGACTGGAGCAGAAAGCCCGGGATGCGTCGGGCGAGCCCCGCGATGTACGTGGTCGCGAAGACCGGGAGCTGACCGCTGATCTGGCCGGAGTACGGACCCAGCCTCAACGGGTCGACCTCGAACCATTCGCGGAGACGGCCCGACGAGGTCCGCGCCTCAATCCGCATGTCGGCCCCGGCCGGCGGCGCGACCACGCGGAGCGGGCTGAGATAGCTGAGGTTGAAGGAGACCGGCGACCCGCGGTACACGAAGGATCGACCGCGAGGCCGGAGGATCACGACGGCTGCGGCGGCCGCGACTACGACGGCGGCGAGGACGAGCAGGCTGCGCAGGCCGACCGACGAGCTCCGCCACCGCGGGATCACGAGGTCGGCGAGCGTCGGCCCGTACTGGGGTTTGACGCTCGGCGCGCGCATCGGCGGTCCAGTCTAGGGCGATCGACCCGGCGGCCCTTGCAGGCAGCGCGGACGCGACCCTCGACGCCGGGCCGAGCCCTCCGTCGACGGGCTTGAGCCGGCGGCCGTGGACGCCGATTAAGCAGGTAAGGGATCAACCCGCGAACACGATCGGGACGATGCGACCTACAGACCACCCACGCCAGCCGGCCGTTCACTACGACTTCACTCGTCACCGCCTCTGGATCCTCGGCCAGCGCTGCCACCACGGGGCCGTCGGGGCCCTCCTGGCCGCGACGGCCTGGGCCTGGATCGCAGCCGAGCCGGCGGTCGCGAGATCCCACGACTCCCGACGCCAGCCGCATTCAGCATCGCCGGCGATCGTCCTGGCCGGTGCGGCAGGCGCCCTGATGGCTCATGACTGGAAGGACCACGCCATGTGGTTCGAGCGGGGGGCCGGAACCCAGCCGTAAGCCAGGGCGGCGACGCGGGCGCGGCCGGCCGGCTACTCGCCGATCGAGAACATCGACTCGAGGTCGTGCTTGGAGAAGACCTCGAAGGCCACCATCGTCTGCGTACGGGCGACCCCTGCCAGGCCGACGATCTTCCCGGCGACGATGTCGGCGAGCTGCTCGTGGCGGGAGACCCGGACGATCACGACGAAGTCCCACTCCCCGGTCACCGAATACGCCTCGGCGACACCATCCAGCTCGGCCAGGGCTCCGCCGAGCGTCGGCAGGGCGTCCCTTTCGGCCTCGATCAGAACGACGGCATGGGTCATCTCACGTCTCGCCCGTCGTGCCCCGATCGACCTCGGCGAGCTCGTGAGCCAACTCGAACCCGACGGCCACGCCGACAAGCATGCCGATCCGGGTCTGCTCGGCGACCAGCGAACCGACGGCGGCGAGTCGCTCTTCGGGATCCTCGCGGGAGACTGCGCTGCGGAGGAGATCGTCATGCGCCGGCCCGAACCAGCCACCCTGGTCGAGGGCTTCGTCGAGGACGCGGGCAAGACTCGGGGCGGCGTGGGTCACGACATCCGATGCGTGGGCGAAGCGTTCCGGATCCTGCAGGCGGGCGACGGCAGCATCGACTTCGGCTGCGGTGTACGAGCGCGGTGCCACGCCCCCATGATAGGGGCCGTCGGCCGCCACCCGACGAGGCGAGCCCGACCGATCACGGGGTCCGCCGTCGAGGTCGGGGCCTCCGAGCAGGCCGATCAGCGCAGGCGCCGCGATCCGGACAGGCGAACGAGGCCGAGGCCGACCAGATATCCCGCGAGCACGCCGAACCCTCCGGCGATCGCGTTCGCCTCGGGCCGGGCGACCGGCATCGCCAGGAGAACCAGCGCGATCGCACCCGTCCCGAGCAGATCCCCGTCGTAGTCGAGACCCCGCCGCCGCTCGAGGAGGTCGGGCACGGCCCAGGCGCAGAGCAGGGCCAGGGCGGCACCGTTCGCACCGACGACGACAGCCTGGGAGTCCAGCAGCGTGGCGACCGCCGCGCCGCCGGCCCCACCGAGCACGAACAGGCCGGCGACGACGAAGCCGTTGTGGCGGCGCTCGAGCAGCCATCCGAAGAGGGCGATCGCCGCAAGCGTGACGAACTGGTAGATCCCGAGCCCGGTCAGTGACCCGCCGGTCGAGAAGGAGTACGTGAACTGAGCCGTCAGGACCCGCCACCAATCGGTGCCGGGCCGGCCGAGGACGACGAGCTTTGCCGGGTCCAGGTACCCGCCGCGGGTCGCGATCCAGATCACGCAGGTCGCGAGCACTAGCCCACCCGTCACGTAGGGACCGGCGTCGTGACGGATCCCCGGGATCTCGTCGCGGCGCAGCCGGCCGAGCTTGGGCGCGGCGACCCGCGGCGTGCGGGGCGTCCGCGGCCGACCCCGATCGAGCTTGGGGGCCCGTTTGCGCAGGCGGGCGCCGCAGTAGGGACACTCGGTGATGTACGGGCTCACCTCCGCCCCGCATTCGGGGTTCTTGCAGACGACGAACAGATCGGCCCGTGGCATCCAGCCAGATTCTAGGGGGTCCCCCTAAGGGTTCCATTCACCCCGCCGGCCGGGCGCCGACCACCGGCAGACGCTTCTCCCGACCACCTCCCTGATCGTCCGGCCGGCGAATACCCAGGCACAAGCTTACGACGTGATTATGTCGCCCGATATCGCTAGGCTCTACCCGAGATGCGGATGCGCCAGAGCCTCGCCCAGCTTGAGCGGGCGTTCGTCGAAGAAGTCCATCAGGACCGCGATCGGCGGGCGTCGCTCCACCGAACGGCAGAGTCTCGGACGCATCGGCGGGCGGTCCGCCGTGAGACGAAGCGAAGCTCGTTTCGCTTTGCCATGCTCTGCCTCACGCTTGTCGCGACGGCCGTCATCGTCACGATCGTGATGTTCAAGCTCCTCTTCCTCGTCCTCGGCTGACCTCGCCACCACCTCCCGGCTGCAAGCACAGCCACGGGCGCAGGCGGCGTCAGCCTGACGCAGCCGCCGACCGCCGGGCCGGCGGCCGTACTCGGCCCCGGCGTCCTAGCCGGGCTCGGTGGCCGGAGCCGGAACCTCGCCGAGATGCTCCTCTGCCTGCTCGCGCTGGATCTCGAGGTAGACCTCACGCCGGAAGACCGGCACCGAACGAGGAGCCTGGATCCCGATGCGTACCTTGTCGCCCATGACGGACAGCACCGAAACCTCGATCTCGTCCCCGATCATGATGCTCTGGTTCGACTTTCGCGTCAATACCAGCACCCAGCACCTCCCTAGCCCTTTGGTGTAACTCCATTAAGCATGCTGACAGGCCGGAATGCAAGGTGCACTGAAGGGTATTCCGCGACGCTTCGCCCGTACGCCTACGCAATGGCCGCTCTCCGCCCCTGCCGAGGGTCCGCCGGGGGTCCGCCGGGGCGTCTTTCCGCTAGTCTCCGACCGCTGATGGCCCGTAAGTCCCTCCGACCACAGCTCAACCAGATTCGCGCGTGGACGCGCCAGGGACGCACTGACGCCTGGGTCGCCCACCAGCTCGAGGTCAGCGTCCAGCAGATCCAGTCGTTCAAGCGGGAGAATGGCCTCGCCGGCGACGGCGAGCAGCCGGACGGCGTCGGCGGCGAGCTTGACTTCGACGACGAGATCGACCTCCGAGCCGAGGACGACGCGCTGATCGCGGCCGAGCTCGAGGCAGCCGAGGCCCAACGCGCCACGGAGGCAGAGGCCGAGGCCGCCGCCAAGGCAGCAGCCAAGGAGGCCGGCGAGCCCGAGCCCGAGACCGACGTCGCCGCCCGGCGTCGGCGCGGCAGACGGGGAGGCCGTGGACGGCGGACACGGGCGGCCGGACCGCTCGAGGGAACCTTCGATCACGGCGAAGAGGGTTACGGGCTGTGGCTCGACCCAGCGGTCGTCGACGACCGGATCTACGCCGAGCACTGGGCTGGTCACCGACCGGTCGAGGTCACGATCGAGGAGGACCAGATCGTGATTCGCCGGACTGTCGACCCGGACGCCGAAGCCGCGGCCGCGACGCCCGAAGCCGAAGCCGAACCCGCCGCGTAGCGGCGG
>DATCEH010000039.1:0-2977 GCA_036510225.1 Solirubrobacteraceae bacterium
AGCGGGTCGGTCGATATCAAGAGCCAGACGGCGCTTGTGATCGTCGGCGATCCGGGTGACGCGGCGTGCGCGCCGAACACGATCGGCGGGACGCTGATCCTGCAGAACAACACCGGTGGGGTCGAGGCGATCAACAACACCGTGCGCGCCCTGAGCGTCTCGGGCAACTCCGGTCCGGGGCCGTTCCCGGGCGACCCGACGACAATCACCGGCAACCACAGCTAGTCTCAGGGGATGCGATCGATCAGGGCACTGCGGGCGGCGCTGATTCCGGCGTCGCTCGCCCTGGTGCTCGTCGCCGGCGCGTGCGGCGCGAGCGCGTCGGCGCCCGAGACGAAGCTGTCGATCACGTTCTACCCGAACGGCGTCGGCAAGCCGGGTGTCGTGCACAAGCGACTGAGCTGCAACCCGGCGTCCGGCACGGTCCCCCATCCGGCTACCGCCTGTCGCGTTCTGGCGAAGCTGGCGCATCCATTCGCGGCGGTGCCGGCCGGAACGATCTGCTCGGCGATCGACACCGGGCCCCAGGTCGCCAGTGTGATCGGTCACGTCCGCGGCAAGGTCGTCCGCACGCAGTTGAACCTCCGCGGGAGCTGTGAGATCGGCCGCTGGCGAGCGGTCGACTCGGTCGTCCCCGGGTTCTCCGGCAGCAGCTCGAGCACCGGGATGGCCGTCAACCCGTAGCCGTCGCTGGGCGCAGGGCGGCCGGCTGACCTCTCGAGCCGGAGCCGATCGTTACCCGAAATGCGCGCCCGAAGCCGCCGAGTGACGATCGCCGCCCCGACGAGGCCGTTCGACACCGTTGTGTGACGTAAATCACACAAATTGGTTTTCCCGGGCGTATCCTCTTCACCCATAACGGGTGTTGCGCCTCCCTCCGGAGGCGCCGAACTAGGGGATGGGCGGATGCGCGCAGGGCTGGGGCTTCGGGGAGCAGCGTTCAGGGAACTCGGACGGCTGCGGTGGCCGCTGCGATCGGCGCTCGTCGTCGCGTTCGTCGCGTTCGTCGCGTTCGTCGCGGCGGCGCCCGCGTCGGCCCTCGCCGCCGCCGGCACGACCGCTTCGAGCACCGTGCTCCCGGCGGACACGCCGCCGCCGATCCTCCAGGGCACCGTGGCTCCGCTGAGCCATCTCGGCTCAGCGACCGGACTCGACGTCAACGTCGGCCTCGGGATGCGCAACTCCGGCCAGCTGGCGGCGCTGATCACGGCCGCGAGCACGCCCGGGAACCCGTCCTACGGCCACTACCTGACGAAGTCCGAGTACCTGGCCGACTACGCACCGACGACGACGCAGGTCGATGCTGCCGCGGCGTGGCTGGCGGCACACGGCCTCGACGTTACCGGGGTCTCCTCGGACAACCTGCTGATTCACGTCCACACGACGGTCGCCAGGGCGGAGAGCGCCTTCGCGGTCAGGATCGACAACTACAGAGCCTCCAACCACAGCTTCCACGCCAACGATCGCGCGCCGGCGGTCCCCGCGGGCCTCGACATCAGCGGCGTCACGGGTCTCAGCAATTTCAACGTCTACAAGCCGGCGATCACCGCGGGCGGCTACGACGGAGCGGACTTCCGCACCGAGTACGACGCGACCGGTGACGGCAGCGGCCGAACGCTCGGCTTCACGCTGTGGGGTCGGGCCCTCGCGCAGAGCGACTTCGACGGCTACGCCACGGCGACCGGGACGACGAAGCTGACGATCGGCCAGTCGGGCGACGACGGCATCGACTTCGTGCCCGTCGACGGCTCGACCACGGAGAGCGACACCGACGACGAGGTCGGGCTCGACACCCAGGTCGCACACACGGTCGCGCCGAAGATCCACGAGACCTACTACCTCGGGCACGACAGCTCTGATTCGACCCTCGAGGACGTCCTCCACACGGCCGCGATGTCGTCGATCGACATCTTCTCCGACAGCTGGGGCTGCAACGGCTGCTCGATCGACACGAACATGGACAACGCCCTGATGGCTGGGGCGGGCATGGGCAAGACGTTCTTCTTCTCGACCGGAGACAGCGGGGCAGCCGCCGGCGTCTCGCGGCCGGCCGTCAGTCAGTACACCGTTGCCGTCGGCGGCACGCTGATGCCGACCGTCGGCCCGCCATACCAGACGGAGACCGCGTGGAGCGGGAGCGGCGGCGGTTGCAGCGCCGGCGAGACGCGGCCGTCGTGGCAGGCCGGGATCGGCAGCCCGCTGACCTGGCCGAGCGCGGCGTGCAACGGCCGTGCGATCCCGGACGTGGCCGCCGACGGTGGGACCAACGCGTTCACGTTCGTCGACGGAGCGAACCTGCCGGACGCCGGCACGAGCCTCTCGACGCCGATCTGGGCGGCCCTCGGCGAGCTCTGGGACAACAACAACGTCGCGCACGGGCGTCCGACGATCGGCTTCGTCGCGCCGCTGATCTACCAGCTGGCGAACGACCCGACGACCTATGCCCACGACTTCCACGACATCACGTCGGGATCGAACGGCTTCGGGGCAGGGACGGGCTGGGACGAGGTGACCGGGTGGGGGACACCCGACTTCAACCAGCTGGCGAACAACCTCGCGGACATCACGTATACGGGTCCGACCAACGCGAACCACGGCGAGACGATCAGCCTGTCGGCGACGCTGCTCGACCACGGCGCGTCGACGCCGCTCACCGGGCGGACGATCTCCTTCGCGGCGGCGGGCGAGAGCTGCGACGCAACGACGGACGGTAGCGGTCACGCGTCGTGCAATGTGACGATCAACGACGCGCCGGGGCACTACTCGGCGATCGCGGCGGTCGCCGGCGACGTCGGGTACAAGGCGGTCTCCCAGACGGTGGCGTTCACGGTGAATGGGATTGCGACGACGACGAGGTATACGGGGCCGACGAGTGGTGATTATGGGGTTCCGGTGACGTTGACGGCGAGTCTGACTGATGATTCGAACTCGACTGGCATCGCGGGTGAGACGTTGCATATCTCCTTCGGGGCGGAGT
>DATCEH010000040.1:0-32674 GCA_036510225.1 Solirubrobacteraceae bacterium
GCCTACGTCGAGGGGTCGCTCGAGACCGACGACATCGACGGCGCGTTCCTGGTCGTCGACGACTGGGTGCCGCCGCGGATCGGTGCGCGGGATGGCGCGCGGCTGCTCGCCGCGCTCGCCCTCGCGGCGCTCCCGGCGGGGATCCCGCGCCGGCCGACAACCGAGCTGCTCTTGCCCGGCGAGCGCCACAGCCCCGAGCGCGACGCGGAGGCGATCCGCTACCACTACGACGTCGGCAACGAGTTCTTCGCGCTGTTCCTCGACCCGTCGATGACCTACAGCTGCGCGATCTTCTCGCGCGGGGCCGAGACACTCGAGGAGGCCCAGCGGACCAAGCTCGACCTCGTGGCGACGAAGCTCCGCCTCAAGGAGGGCGACCGCGTCCTCGACGTCGGCTGCGGCTGGGGCAGCTTCGCCGTCCACGCGGCCCGCGAGTACGGCGCCAGCGTGCTCGGGATCACGATCTCCGACGAGCAGGCCGCCCTCGGCCGCGAGCGGATCGCCGGGATGGGCCTGTCGCACCGGATCGAGATCCGCGTCGCCGACTACCGGGAGATCACCGACGAGCCGTTCGACGCGATCGCCAGCATCGGCATGGTCGAGCACGTCGGCGAGAACCAGATCGACCGCTACGCCGAGACACTGGCGAAGCTGCTCAAGCCGAACGGCGTCCTGCTCAACCACGGGATCGCCGTGCTCAGCCCGGACGACGACCCGCTCGAGGACATCTTCTCGACCCGGTACGTCTTCCCCGACGGGGAGCCACTCGCCCTCTCGCGGATCCAGCTGGCCTTCGAGCGGGCGGCGCTCGAGACCCACCACGTCGAGGGCTTCGGCCGTGACTATGCGACGACGCTCCGCCACTGGCATGACAACCTCGACGCCCGCCTGGCCGACGCGGAGGCGATCGCCGGGGTCGAGCGGACGCGGATCTGGCGGCTCTACCTGCGAGCCGCCCGGCACGGCTTCGAGGTCGGCTTCACGAACGTCTACCAGGTCCTGGCCCGCCACCGCGACCAGCACTAGGGCGTGGCCGACGAGCTCGACCCGCTCGTCCTGCTCGACTGGCGGCGGCGGATCGCCGAGCTGTACGCCGACGTTCGCCGCTCCACCGACCTGCCGGCCGCGTGGGCCCACTGGCGGGCGGCCCGGGACGAGCTGTTTGCCGGCCATCCGGCCTCGCCCGTCCCCGTTGCCGAGCGCGCCGGGTTCACCGGGCTTGGGATGTTCGAGTACGACCCGGCGGTTCGTCTCGAGGCCGCGCTGCGTCCGGCGGCGGCCGAACTGGTCGAGCTGGCCGGCGGCGACGGGGCGACCTACCGCTTCACTCGCTTCGCGCGGGCCCACTTCGAGCTGGCCGGCGGACCGCGCGAGCTCGACGTCAACTGGCTGCACGGCTACGCCGGCGGGGTGTTCGTCTCGTTCACCGACCAGACGTCCGGCCGCCAGACGTACGGCGGCGGCCGGTACCTGCTCGACACGATCAAGGGGGCCGACCTCGGCGGGTCGGACGGCCGGTTGACGCTGGACTTCAACTTCGCGTACAACCCGTCGTGCGCGTATGACCCGGCCTGGAGCTGTCCGCTCCCGTCGCGCTCGAACCGCCTCGCCTGCCCGGTGGCGGCCGGAGAACTCGCGCCGAACCAGCCGGCTGATCGGCAGAGCGCCGGCTCGTGAGATCATGACGCCGTGGAGGTCGAGCGCCATCGTGAGCTGATGACCGCGGCGATCGCCCGCGAGAGGATCGCCCATCTGGCGGCCACGGCCGGCGATCCCGACGCCGCGCGGACCGCGTTCACCGAGGCCGCGGCGACGTACCGCGCGTCGTGGGAGGAGGCCAGCCCGACCAGCTTCGGTCGACTCGTCGGCATGCAGAAGGCGGCGATCCTCGGTGGAGGGGGGATCGACGAGGCCGGCTACGTCGAGCAGACGTTGGCCGGCGCGGAGGCGAAGTCGCCGACCGCGGCGTACGCCCAGGCGATCGCCGCCCTCGCGCTCGGCGACGACCGCCGGGCCGGCGAGTGGGCTGAGCTGATGCGGGGAGCCTCGCCGGCCTTCGCGCGCACGGCCACCGCGATCGCCGCCCTGGCCGGTGCGGAGCCCGCGGCCTACAGGACGGCCGTCGAAGCGATCGTCGAGGACTTCGCCGCCCGGGATGCCCACCTGACCGGCGTGCCGATCGCCGACACGGCGCTGATGCTGGAGGTGCTCGCCGGCCCGCGCGGCCTCCAGGTCGGCCTCGACGGACCCCTCCTGCCGGCGCTGCATCCGAGTGACGACTTTCCGCCGGCGGCGCCCGAAGCGACCGCAGACCTTCCCCGACCCGCGCCCGACGCGACCTAGGAGCCGAGACAATGGCGAGCGCCACGATCACCGACTACACCGACCCCGGCTGCCCGTTCGCCTTCTCGGCCGAGCCGATCCGCCTCCAGCTGGCCTGGATCTACGGCGACCAGATCGACTGGCGGCCGCGGATGGTGGGGCTGGCCGAGACGGCCGCGACCTACGAGGGCAGCGGGTTCACCGTCGAGCGGCTGTCCAAGTCGCTGGCCCACCTCTCGAGCGAGTACCACATGCCGATGGACACGTCGCTCCGCCCGAGGATGGCCGCGACCGTGCCGGCCTGCCGGGCGGTCGTCGCCGCCCGGGTGAACGCCCCGGGACGCGACGCGGCCCTCCTGCGCAGGCTGCGCGTGCGCACCTTCTCCGGAGAGCTGCTCGACGCCCCCGAGACGATCGCCGCCGCGGCGGGCGATGCCGGGATCGACCCCGGCGAGCTCGAGCGATGGTCGCAGTCGACGGGAACCGCCGACGCCCTCGCCGCGGACATGGACGCCGCCCGCCACCCACGGCCGGCCGGCCTGGCTCTCGACCGCAAGCTCGCCGGGTGGTCTGGCGGGCGCCGCTACACGTGTCCGTCATATGAGATCGCCGGACCCGACCAGCCGGAGCCGACCGTGATCCCCGGCTTCTGGCCGTTCTCGGTCTATGAGGTCGCGCTGGCAAATGTCCTGCCCGGGGCTGACCGGCGCGACCGGCCGGAGCGGGTCGACGAGGTCCTCGAGTGGGCGTCCACGCCCCTGGCCACCCAGGAGGTCGCGGCGATCTGCGGGCTCGATTTCAATCAGGCCCGCGAGGCGCTCGGCCGGGTTGCCGTCGAGGAGCACGTCGGCTGGGATGGCTTCTGGACGCTGGCGTGACCCGGCCGGGGTTGGGATCTGCGACCGGCCGACGTTCGGTCTGCGATTCGACCGACGCCGGTCCCCCCAGCCCTACCCGTGCCGCCGCCGGCCGAGTTCGGCTAGCCTTCGGCCCCGCGATGAGGATCCGTCTCCCACACACACTCGCCGTAGCCGCGGCCGCCGCGATCGTGATCAGCGGGTGCGGGTCGTCGAAGGCGAACCCCGCGATCCAGCCGGCACCGTCGGCCGCCCAGGGACCGGTCACGATTCCGCCGGCGATCACCACGCCGAAGACCGGGCCGCTGGCGAAGGAGCCGACGATCGCCAAGTCGAGCGCGGCGGCGCCGCAGAAGCTGATCGTCAAGGACATCGTCAAGGGCACGGGCGCGACGCTCAAGGTCGGGCAGACGGCGACCGTCAACTACGTCGGGGCGACCTACCCGGCCGCGAAGGTCTTCGACGCCTCGTGGAAGCGGGGGACACCGGCCGAGTTCCAGCTGATGGCCGGAGCATTGATCCCCGGCTGGGTCCAGGGTCTCCCGGGCATGCGCGTCGGCGGCCGGCGTGAGCTGATCATCCCGGCGGCGCTGGCCTACGGGAAGCCCGGCAACTCGGCAGCCGGGATCGGCCCGAACCAGCCGCTGATCTTCATCATCGACCTGCTCGGCGCCTCCTAAGCCCGCCCGGCCGGGAGTTGCTCGACCTAGTCGCCGACCTTGCTTCGTCGGGCGGGGCGGCCTGCTCATACGTCGATGTCCGCTGGGTCGCGCGACGTCTCGAACAGCTGACGGTCAGCGGCGGTCGGATCGAGCGTGTGCTCAGCGAAGAGGACGAGGGAATCGGCGTCCGTGTCGCCGCCCGGTCAGGCGGCTTCGGGTTCGCCGCGACCCGTGACACGTCCCGCCGAGGTGGGCTGGCCGCCCTGCGCCGGGCGGCGGCGATCGCCTCGGCCCAGCCGACGGCGGCGTTGCGGCCGCTCGCGCGGATCGGCGCGGCCAAGGGTGCGTGGTCCGGCCGCTGCGAGATCGACCCGTTCGCCCAACCGATCGAGGCCCGCCTCGAGCTCCTGGTCGCGGCCGAGGGCCTCCTCCGGGGCGATCCGCGGATCGTCAGGTCGCAGGCCGAGTCGATCGCCGTCCGCACGCGGAAGGCATTCGCGTCCAGCGAGGGAGTTGCCGTCACGCAGGAGCTGACCGAGTGCGGCGGGGCGATCGCCGCCCACGCCGCCGACGGCGACGATGTCCAGATCCGGTCGTATCCGAGCGCCCACGGCGGAAGCGTCGCCGCCGCCGGCTATGAGCACGTGCTCGGCCTCGACCTCGTCGGCAACGCGCCCCGCGTGGCGGAGGAGGCCGTCGCCCTGCTCCTGGCGCCGGAGTGTCCGGCCGGGCGGACGACGGTCGTCCTCGGCGACGAGCAGGTCGCCCTCCAGGTCCATGAGTCGATCGGTCATGCGCTCGAGCTCGACCGGATCCAGCTCGGCGAGGCGTCCTACGCCGGGACGAGCTGGGTCTCCCCCGCGGACATCGGCCGGCTGCGCTATGGATCGGAAGACCTCGTGATCACCGCCGACGCGACACTCCCCGGGGGGCTCGGGTCGTTCGGCTGGGACGACGAGGGCGTCCCCGGCCAGCGGACGCTGCTGATCGAGTCGGGGCTCCTCCGGGCAGCCCTCTCGGATCGGACGTCGGCGGCCGCCTTGGGTCTGGCGGCATCCGGCGGCTGCGCTCGGGCCGACGGGTTCAGCCGGCAGCCGATCGTCCGGATGACGAACGTGTCGATCGAGCCGGGTCGCGCGGGAACGCTCGCGGACCTGATCGGCGAGGTCGACGACGGGATCTACATGGAGACGAACCGCTCCTGGTCGATCGACGATCGGCGACTCCACTTCCAGTTCGCGACCGAGCTCGGCCGCGAGATCCGCGGCGGCGAGCTCGGGCGCCTGGTCAAGAACCCGTCCTACGCCGGGATCACGCCGGAGTTCTGGGGCTCGCTGGATGGGGTCTGCTCGGCGTCACACTGGCGGGTCTGGGGGCTTCTGAACTGCGGCAAGGGCGAGCCCGGGCAGGTCGCTCACGTCTCCCACGGGGCCGCGCCCGCCCGCTTTCGCGACGTCCTGGTCGGGGTCGCCCGCGGGTGACCGGGCTCGAGCAGGACCTCGCCGAGCGGACGCTCGGCTTCTGCGGCGGTGACGCCCAGGTCAACGTCACGCGGGAGCGCTCGCTGGCATCCCGCTTCGCCCGGTCGGTCCCGACGCAGGCGACGGCGGTCGACGACACGACGGTCGAGGTGCTCTGCCTGGTCGATGGCCAGCCCGGCACGGCGTCGACGAACCGGCTGGACGCCGACGGGCTCCGGGAGGTGGCGACCCGCGCTCGGAGAATCGCCACGGCGTCGGCGAGAGCCGGGCGGGGCGACCACCCCGACCTGCTCCGGCCGGCTGACCTGCCGGCCGGCCCCGAGACGCCGACCCCAGATCTCGGCGGGGGCGGAGATCCCGGGGGAGGCCATGATGCGACCACGGCCGAGCTCGATCCGGCGAGCGCCGGACGAGCGCTGGGGGAAGCCTTCGCGGTCGCCGGGCGCCATGCGAGCGAGGCGTTCGGGCTGTGGAGCGCCGGAGAGGTGACGACGGCGATCGTCTCGAGCGCGGGAATGCGGGCGGCCGAGTCGGTGACCGATGGCCACATGAAGGTGATCTGCCGGAGTGCGACCGGCCGCAGCGGCTACGCGGCGACGACGTCGGTCCGCAGTGGCGACCTCGACGGGGCCGAGCTGGCCGAGCGCGCGGCCGGCAGGCTCGGGGTCGACCGACCGGACGAGCTTCCGCCCGGCGAGTACGAGGTCGTCCTCGACCACGAGGCGGTCGGCACACTGCTCGAGTTCCTCGGCTGGCTCGCCTTCAACGGGCTGGCCCACGCAGAGCGAAGGGGCGCGCTGTCAGACCGCCTCGGTCGGGAGGTCGCCGCCCCGATGATCAACCTGACCGACGCGCCCAGGTTCGGGCGGGGCCTGCCGCGGTCCTTTGACGCCGAGGCCGTCCCGAAGGAGTCGCTCGTCCTGATCGAGAACGGGGTTGCCCGCAGCGTGGTCCACGACTCCCGGTCGGCCGCGCTGGCCGGCGGGAGCGCGCGAACGACGGGACACGCCCTCGCGCCGGGGGGCGACCCGGATGGTCCGGCACCGACGAACCTGCTGCTGGCCGGCGGACTGGCCGACTCGGTCGACGGGCTCGTCGGATCGGTCGCCCGCGGCGTGTACGTGACTCGGCTGTGGTACGTCAACCCGGTCGACCCGCGTCACGCCCTGGTGACCGGGGTGACCCGCGACGGGACGTTCCTGATCGAGGACGGCCGGATCACCCGGCCGCTGCGGGATGTCCGATTCACCGATTCGGTCCTGCGGATCCTCGCGGAGACGGCCGACCTGACGCGGGGCCGGCGGCTCGTGAGCGACGCCGAGCACTACGGCCGGCGCTTCGCCCACGGCGTGGTCTGCCCGGCCTTGCGGGCGACCGGCTTCAGGGTCACCGGCTCGACCACCTGAACTCGACGGCCCACGGCGACCCCCGGCCGGCTGGGTCCGTGAGCAGCCGAGGCCTACCGGAGGATCAGCTGGTCGTCCGTCTCGGTTTTCAGTCGCCGACAGACCTGGACGGGGTCGGGGAGGACAGACCTGGACGGGGTCGGGGAGAATGGACTCTCTCCAACGAAAGTAGTTGACTGACTCAGTCAGCTACTTTCGCGACGAAGGTCCGCACATCCAACCTCGGCCGCCCGGGACGGGCCCGGTCGTCAACTAGCTCGCGCGCCGGGCGGCGAGGTAGCCGCCGGGGTGGGCGAGCCAGTAGAAGTTGATGTCGTAGCCCCAGCCGAGTGCCTTCGGTGTGAACAGTCGGGCGTCCTTCTGGTTCCACAGCCTGGACTTCGCCCGCTCGACGGTCGGCCGGCGCCAGTCGAAGGGCATTCCGGCGAACTTGCCCTGGCGTTTGGATGGCGCGGAGTGGTCTTGCTTTGTCATCAGGAGCCTCCTTGAGG
Source organism: Solirubrobacteraceae bacterium (assembly GCA_036510225.1). Taxonomy (GTDB): domain Bacteria; phylum Actinomycetota; class Thermoleophilia; order Solirubrobacterales; family Solirubrobacteraceae; genus Palsa-513. Next base: position 7,220 of record DATCEH010000040.1, read on the forward strand.
CGCGAGCGCCCGGCCCGTCGGACCGGTGGCGCTACCCTGGGCGTACCCACCGGCCGAGCCGCCAAACCGCTGGCGGCGGAAGGACGTCAGCCGGTCGTGGTCGTCGTCGTGCTCGCGGCGACCGTCGCCCCCCAGGGATGCTTGAGGAGGAGGATCGTGTTGGCGACGAAGAGCAGGGCGAAGGCGATCGTCCAGCGGTTGAGGTTGCGCTCGACGAGTGACCCGCCACCCAGCGGGCCGGTGCCGGATCCGACGCCGAAGGCGCCCGAGAGTCCGGCGTCCTTGCCCGAGTGCATCAGCACGAGGAAGATCAGGACGACCGAGATCGCGACTTGGACGACCGAGAAGAACGTATCCATGCAGCCGTCACTCTACAAGCCCGGCCGTCCGGCCGCTCGTCGTCAGGGGGTGAACGGCGGGTAGGTCTCGGTCAGCAGGTACATCAGGGCGTAGACACGGATGCTGTAGGTCAGGCAGAAGACGATCGCGTTCTGGAGACCCTCCGGCTGGCGGCCGGTGACGACGATCACGATCCAGCTGGCGATGCCGACGAGGAAGGCGAGGATCGCGAGGACGTAGGCGGCGATGTAGGCCGGGATGATGTAGATCACCCGGAAGAAGACCTTCAGCCGGCTGTAGGACGGGAGCGGGCCGTCGACGATCAGGCGGGCGGGGTAGGCGTCATCCGGGGCGAGGCCGAACGGCGGGTACGGATCGACGGCGAGGAAGATGTAGGCGTTCAGCCGGGCGAGGAAGCGCAGGGCGCCGGCCGAGAAGTTGTACATCCCGAGCGGCCACCGACCGGTGAAGAGGAGCACGAACCACGCGGCGATCGTGACGAGGCCGAGGCCGATGATGTAGACGTAGCCGACGATCGCCACGGGAATGACGAGCAGCAGGCGAAAGAACGTCGTCAGACGACTTCGCCGGTCGACGTAGTCGACTTCGAGCGCAACGGGATAGGACATCTACCGGACCCCCTCCGATTCTGGCTTCCCCAACTTCGAGTGAGCTGAGACTAGCTCGAATGGGCGGTTCATGCAAAGAGCAGGAGTCGCTGCGCCGCCGGCCCGAGCGTGACCTCCGGCCCCCAGTCGACGGGGATCCGGTGGCTTCGATCCCGTCGCCCGAAGATGTCGCCCCGGTCGGGATTCTCACATCTGATTTTCAGGAGCGCGCCCGCCTCGAGCAGGCCTTCGGTGATCCCAGTGGCCGTCGTCGGACTCGGCCAGGGGTCGCGGACGACAGAACGCGAGCCGGCGCTCCTCGGGGCCGGGCAGGACGAGCGTCGACTGGCGTTCGCGATGGAGGCTCACGGCCCGGCGCGTCTGGGCCGCGACGCGTGGGGGCGCGGCCTGGCAACCGAGGCGGCGTCCGCCGCGCACGACGACGCGTTCGCCGGCTGGGCCTGCCCGAACCGATCTGGATCAGCGACCCCGAGAACACCTGCTCACGCCGTGCGCGGTCAAAATCGGGATGACAAGCGGCGGTGACGTCCTCGATCCGGTGCGCGGACGACGAGTCGACGTCTGGGAAGTCGGCGCAAGCGCACCGCTCGCGGGACGAGCGGTGCGCGACCGGGGTGGCGGGTCGTGCGGGGTACTGCGACCGACTGGCGGTCGGGTCAGGCCGCGGCGGGTCTGCGATCGTAGTTCTAGAGCTTCTCGCCGCCGAGCAGACGCGTCAGGATGTCGGTGATCAGTCGAGTTTCGGTCGTTGCCATGACGTGTGTCACTCCTCGAGCTCACGGTCGATTCGAGTGTTCTGCCGCGCGAGCGGGCCCCGGGGGCCGACGGTGCATGGTCGTCGCGGCAGCTCCCAAGGTCCGCCTCGGAAGTCTCCGGCGAACGGCGCCCGGATTACGATTTTTCAACTCGCCCGCAACCGCCCCAAACCGCACCTTTTCGGGGCCTGCCGGGTTGACGGACATGCACGCAGCGCTCGGCCGGCCCGATCGGAGGAGGTCAGATGTCAGTTTGGATGCATGGCCGCCGGCCCCTCGGCGGCGCGGTCGCCGCGATGGTCCTCGGAGCCGCGCTCGCCGCCGTGCTCCTCGCCACGGCGCCAGTCGCCTCACCGGCTGGCGTACCTTCGCCTCCACCGCCGGCGGCCGCAGTCCCCCCTGGGGCGATCGTCCTGGACGAGTTCGCCGACGGGCCGAGCGCACCTGCCGAGCGGATCGCCGCGGGCGGCGGCTGGCTCGCGTGGAGCCACCGCGACCCGGTGACCGGCTCCTACCAGCTGATGCTCCGCGCCCCCGACCGGAAGATCGCCCCGGCCGGTGTGGCCGAGCGGGCCCTGCCGTTCGACGTGTCGATCGGCCCGACGGCGGCCGGCGGGACGGCGGCGGTCTACTCCCGGTGCGCGGACGTCTCCACGAACACCGGGTGCCGGATCGTCGAGCTCGCGCTTCCGGGTGACACGCCGACCGAGCGGACGATTCGCGTGCCGGGTGGCGGATCGGTCCACAGCCCGGCGCTGTACGGCGACCACCTGGCCTTCCTCCGCGTCCGTCCGGGCGGCGGGACAGGTCACCCGGATGCGATGTTCGTCTGGACGTTCGGCTCGGCCCACCTCCAGGCGTGCAAGCTGCCCCGCGACACGTTCACGCCGGCCCAGCTCAAGGCCGATCCGAGCCTGCGGGCGACCGACGGCGAGACCGGCCAGATCACGGCGCTGAGCCTGACCGGCCCGCCGCTGACCGGCCCAACCAGGGTCGCGTACACGCGAGTCGCCAACGTCGGTGACCTGACGACCTCGGACATGTGGCTCCAGTCGCCCGGCGGCCGACCCCAGCTGATCGACCGGGTCAACACCGGGGGTGCGTCGAGCGGCCTGCGGACATACCTCGGGCCGACGGTGATCAACCGGTCGATCTACAGCCTGCGCCAGTATTCGGACCTCGGGGAGACCTATGTCCGCTATAGCCTGGTCGACCACGCCGCGGCCCAGGCGGAGATCGCCCTGTCGGGCCTGCGCGAGTACCGCGTCGACTCAGCCGTACCCGATCCGGCCGGGCTGGCCTGGTCGGTGACGAACTCGGGCAGCCGGATCGGCGGGACGACGCTGGTCCTGCTGCACCCGAACATCACCTGGCAGACGATCCCCCGGCCCCACGCCGCCCACCTCCCGGCTTACTAGGCGCCGGCCCGCGGCCGCGACTCAGTCGAGGTCGTCCAGCCTGCGGAGAATCTCGACGGCCTCGGAGCGGCGCTGGCGGTCGAGCTCGTGGAAGTCGTCGTCGGACAGCTTGCCCGTCCGGTGGTCCATGTCGGTGTCGAGGATCTCCCGGTACTTGGCGTCCCGCGCCGCCTCGAGCGCCGCCCGACCGTCGTCGCGAGGCTCCGCGGGACCGACGGCCGCCCGCAGCGGACCGCCGACGATCCAGACGACCCCGCCGAGCAGCGCGAACACGACGATCACGCCGATCACCGTCATCGGACTACGCCTGCTGGAGGTCGCGCCCGACCCGGGCCAGATACCGAGCGCGGACCCGCTGGCCGCCGGCCGGCCAGATCGCCGTCAGGCCGCCCGCGAAGACGACGAAGCCGCCGAACCAGATCCACGTGACCAGGGGCGAGTTCATCAGATGGAAGGACGCCGTCGGCGACGAGTCGGCGTAGTGCTTGGCGATCGCCGCGAGGAGGATGAACGGGACCGCCGGATTGGCGTTCGCCGACAGCTTGTTGCCCTGGGTGATCAGCGGCTGGAGGGGGTCGATGTTCGGCTGGACGGCCGTCCAGATGTCCCGGCGCAGGCCGGCCTTCAGGCCGACATGGGCTGTCGTCTCGCCGCCGATCAGGCTGCCGATCGGCCCCTGGCTGGTGTCCGGAGCCGGGTAGTACCCGGCACTCGGCGTGAGGATCGCGACCCGGTGGCCGTGCTTGGTGACGTCCATCACGGCCCCGAGCGTCATGATCGCGCCGGTGCTGTTCGGATCGCTGACGACCGACCATGTGGCCCGCTCGTAGGTGTAGCGGTAGCCCCCGACCAGCGCGCTCTGACCAGGCTTCAGGCTGACGTCGCCGACGTGTTGGAACGCCGTCGACGCGGCGACGCCGACGAACAGGAGGGCCATCCCGATATGCACGGTGTAGCCCCCGTACCGGCGGCGGTTGCGCCGGACGAGCGAGACCAGGGCGACCGGCGGCGACTCGTCGGACATCGCCCGGCGGGCGCCGATCCCCCGCCAGAACTCCTGGCCGACGCTGCCGAAGACGAAGGCCGCGGCGCAGAACATCCCGACGGCGAACGGCTTCGACCCGGTGTGCGTCACGCCAAGCAGGACGCCGAGCGTCGCCAGCGCCGCGAGCAGTGGGACCCGGAAGTTCCGTTTCGCGTTGGCCGGCGTCGCCCGCCGCCATGCGATCACCGGGCCGACTCCCGAGAGGAGGACGAGGATCAGCGCGAGGGGCACGGTGTACTGGGAGAACCACGGCGGCCCGACGGCCGCCTTCGACCCGGTCAGGGCCTGCGAGATCAGCGGGAAGAAGGTCCCCCAGAAGATCACGAAGCACAATCCGACGAGGACGAGATTGTTGAGCAGGAAGATCGCCTCCCGGGAGAGCAGCGAGTCGAGGCGGTTCTCGCTGCGGAGGGTCTCCCGCCGGCTGATCACGAGGTAGAGCGACCCGATCACGAGAACGACGATCAGGATGACGAACGGCGTGCCGAGCGTCGACGCCCCGAACGCGTGGATCGACTGGAGGATGCCCGACCGGACGAGGAACGTCCCGAGGATCGCGAGCGTGCCCGAAGCAAGCACGAGCGACGCGTTCCAGATCTTCAGCATCCCCCGCTTCTCCTGGATCATGATCGAGTGGATGAAGGCCGTCGCGATCAGCCATGGCATCAGCGCGGCATTCTCGACCGGGTCCCACCCCCAGTAGCCGCCCCACCCGAGCTCGGCGTAGGACCACCGGGCACCGAGCAGGATGCCGATCCCGAGAAACAGCCATGACGCCAGGGCGAAGCGGCGGGTCGCGCGGATCCACTCGGCGTCGATCCGCCGTGTGATCAGGGCGCCGACGGCGAACGCGAACGGGATCGTGAACAGCGTGTAGCCGGAGTAGAGCATCGGCGGGTGGATCATCATGCTCGGGTGGCGCAGCAGCGGGTCGAGCCCGGCGCCGTCGGCCGGTGCCGGGTGGGTCGTGGCGAACGGGGTCGCCAGGAAGACGGTCATCGACGCGAAGAACGCCCCGAACCCGAGCAGCACGGCCGTCGCGTACGGCACGACCTCGCGGAGCGTCTTCCGCGTCAGGAAGATCGCCAGGCTCGACCAGAGGGAGAGCAGGAGCAGCCAGAGCAGGAGCGAGCCTTCCTGCGAGGACCAGACGGCCGCCGCCTTGTAGAAGGTCGGCGTCGTCAGGCTCGACGTGCTCGCGACCGTGTCGTAGGTGAAGTCCGACCGCAGGAACGCGAGCTCGAGGATCCCGAAGGCGACCGCGACGATCAGGGCCAGCGCGTAGACCGACCGGCGGCCCGAGTCGACCCATTCCCGGCGTCCGGTCCGCGCTCCGTAGAGCGACGCGCCGATCCCGTAGAGGCAGACGCACAGCGCGAGGACGAGCGCCGCCCGACCGACCAGGGCGCCCATCAGCGGTGGTCGAGCCCTGCTCGGGCCGGGGCCGGGGCCGGGCCGGCCGGGCGGGCGGGCCGACTCACTAGTACGGCGTGCTGCCGGTCTTGGCCGCCGCGAACTTCGACGGGCACTTGGTGACCAGCGTTCCCGGCTGGCCGACGAAACCGCTGCCCTGCTTCTCGACGTCGATGATGATCTCCCGGCCCTCGCGGAACGGGCTCGGGACCGATCCGGTGTAGGTCACCGGTACCGAGACGCCGGTGCCGGCCCGGTCGGCCACCCGAAAGTCCGTGGTGTCGGCGGTCCGGGTGATCGAGTTGTTGACGACCGTGCCGGTCAGCTCGTACGACTGGCCGGCTCGGGCCCCGGCCAGCAGCTGGCTTGGAGTCCGGGTCGGGCTCGCCGCGGTGAAGCTCGTGTAGATCAGCGCGGTCGCCAGGATCACGGCCGAGCTGAGCGCCGTGACCAGCCGGATCTTGCGCTTGCGGGGCGGACTCATCGCTCGCGGAAGTATCTCAGAGAGGCCGCGACCCGCACCCCGGTCTTTGGCCGCCGGTTGGGCCTCAACGTGAATTTAACGTGATCCGGCGAAACCTTTTGGGAGAAAGGGCGTCCATACAGAGAGATGACGATGCGACGACGAATCCGAGCAGCGGCCGGCTCCGCCGGACCAACCCCCACCCAGAGCGGCCCGAAGAGCCCGGTCCGCGGCCGACAGACGAGCCGGTCCGTCTCGACGGTCTCCCCGTCGCGGCCGAACCTCCCGACCCAGCCGGAATCGGCCGGCCGGCCGGGAGACACGTTCGAGTGGGACATGCGCAAGAGCGACGGGCCGACCGACTCGGCGTTCTACGACTGCGGGTGCGGCTACAAGTTCACCGCCCGCGTCGCGACCACGGTCAGGTGCCCGAACTGCGGTTCCGGCCAGGCCTGGTAGCAACTCCGGCCGACGTCAGCCGGCCGGATCGGCCGCCGGCGGATCGTCCTTCGGGAGTCGGGCCGGGGTGTCGCTCTTGGGCTCGACGTAGTCGACCGGGTCGCTGTCGACGAAGTCGTCGAGCTTGCGGCCCGCCGCGATCGGCGGATGCTCCTTCGGGTCGACCTCGTCCGCGTGGACGAGCGGCTTGAGCTTCTCGGCCTTCAGCTGGTTGCGAATCTCGGCGAGCTCGTCGCTGTTGGCGGCCAGCTGCTCCTCGAGCGTGTCGATCCTGCTGTAGAGCTCATCGCGCTCGAGCGCGACATGCCGGTCGGTCTGCTCGCTCATGAGGTCCTTCCTGGGATCGGCGAAGCGGGAACTTGGGTCGAAACGGAGGATAACCCGCCCCGGTGGGGGAGTCGGCCCGGTTCCGACGCGTTCAGGAGATCGTCGGCTGTCCGGCGGACTCGCCGGCGGTCCGCCAGATCACGCGGACGGCCTCGTTCCACTCGCCCACGGCGTTCTGGACCTGCCCGGTCAGGCGGGCGAGCCCAGCCCCGGGCGGGCGGACGAGCGCAGCGCCGGGCGGGCTGCGGCCTCCGGCGAGCGACACGCCTGAGGAGATCGCGGTCCGCAGGCCATTCGCGGCGGCGAACAGCTCGACCTCGGCGTCGCCGACAGTCCCGGTCGCCGCGCGTGTCGCGAACTCCTGACCGACGTTCCCCAGGCTCGTCTCTCCCGCGCTCGCGACGCGGGCGAGTCGGGCCAGAGCGGGGCGCGACGGAGACCTCGTGGCGGCGGCGATCGCGGTCTGAAGATCCGTGACCGCGGCCTCGACCCGGGTCGCCGAACCACCAACCGACCGGACGTACGAGACGGCCGAGTCGGACGGCGGCCGGCCCTGACCGGCGCCGGCGGCGATCGTCACGATGACGCCGAGGACAACCGCGACGACGACCACGGTGAGACAGCCCCGCCCGGTGCCGAGTCCCTTCGGCGGACCGGCGGCCAACGGTGGGACGTGATCGACGATGCTGATGCCGGACACGGCGACCCCATACGTCGACGCGGAGCCCGGCGACCCCGACTTCGTGAGCGGGATGCGGAATCGAAAGCGCCCAAAAGGGTCTCGACGGCCGATTTCGGCCATGCTAGCCGCTCTGCCCGATTCCCCGGCCATGCGGCCGTTTCGCTGAGTCGTGCCCGGGGTAGGCGAGCCGTTCGTTCCGATCCGGAAGAAGGCACCTCATGGCAAAGTCCGCCAAGAAGACCCGCAAGCAGCTCGCCAAGAAGCTCGCCCGCACCACGACCAACGTGAGGGACCAGCTTCCAGACTCCACTCGAAAGGCGATCGACGGAATCCTCTCGAAGGTCGACGGGCTCGGGGCTGATGTGGTCAAGAAGGCCAAGCGTCCCGCGCAGGACGTGGAGGTAACCCGCAGCGACGTGAAGGCAGCGAAGAAGGCGGCCCAGAAGGCGGCCGAGCGAGCCGCGCGCAAGGTCGCCGAGCGGGCAGACCAGAAGGCCGCGAAGAAGGAGCGCCTGAAGGCCGCCAAGAAGGCCGAGAAGAAGGCGCAGAGGAAAGCCCAGAAGGAGCTCATCAAGGCAGCCGCCTAGAACAATATGGATTGTCGGTTCGTCCGGCCCGCGGTCTTGGACGGGCCGATTCTCCTGCGGCCTTCGTGGGGGTGAAGATCGGCAGGCTGCCGCCTCCGGTCAGCTGCGCCGGCCGCGACGATGATCCCGAGGCACCCCCCTGCCGCAGACGTGCGGCGACTTGCCTCCCGTCCGAAGGCGGCCCCAACTCGATCCGGCAAGCCGAGCGCTTGCCACGTCATTGCCACCTTGGCCGGAGACGACGACGCCGGATTCGCGGCAGATCCGGGAGTCCGACGAAAGCGGGATACGGGAATCGAACCCGTCTCTCGAGCTTGGGAAGCTCACGTTCTACCAATGAACTAATCCCGCCGGATCCGGGCCATCTTATTGCCTCTAGTCTTCAGCCGGTGAAGCGCATCCTCGGTCCGGCGATCGTGGCGACCGTCGCCCTCGCGGCAGTGGCCCTCTTCATCTTCGGGCTCCGCGACCAGGGAGCCAGCCGGGCACTCGACAACGCCGTGGCCAACGGACAGCGACCGACCGCTCCCGACCGGACCCTCCCGATGCTCGACGCGGCGGGGACCCGGTCGTTGGCCGACTACCGCGGCAAGGTCGTCGTCCTCAACTTCTGGGCGTCCTGGTGCGCCCCGTGCGCCGCCGAGTCGACGATCCTCGAGACCGCCGAGCGCCAGCTCGCGTCGACCGGTCAGGGGACCGTCCTCGGTGTCACGTACAAGGACTTCACGTCCGACTCGGTCGACTTCGTCCATACCCACCGACTGACCTACCCCAGCCTCCGCGACAGCACCGGCGCACTCGCCAACGCCTTCGGCACAGACGCGCTGCCCGAGACCTTCGTGCTCGACCGCGACTCCCGCGTCGTGGCGATCAGTCGCGGCCAGATCACCCGACAGGCGTTCCTCACCCAGGCGATCGCCAAGGCCGAGCAGCAGGCCTGATGAGACGCGTCGCCGGGCTCGCCCTGGCTCTCGTCCTGCTGCTCGCCTCGCCGGCCGTGGCCGAACCCGTCCAGCGGGCTTCGATGGCCGAGCTCGAGCCGCAGCTGATGTGCGTGACCTGCGGGATACCGCTCGAGCTCGCCGTCTCCCCCCAGGCCGACCGCGAGCGAGCCAACGTCCAGCGGCTGATCGGCCAGGGCCTGACGAACGCGCAGATCAAGCACGCCCTCGTCGTCCAACTCGGCCCGAGCGTTCTCGCCCTCCCACCGCACAAGGGCTTCGACCTGGCCGTCTACCTCGTCCCGATCGCCGTGATCGTCCTCCTTCTCGCGGTCTTCGCGGTCGGCCTGCGCCGCTGGCGCCGGCGTGAACGCGTCGATCCCCAGCCGTCGCCCGCCGGCCCTCAGCTCGGCCTGGTCGACGCCACGCGCCTCGACGAGGATCTCGCTCGCTTCGACGCCTGAACCGCGCCCAGCCGCGCCTTCCACGCCGACGGCCACCCGCCCGGCGGCCCTACATCGCGGTCGGCGCGCTGAGACCCAGCAGGTCGAGCGCCCGAGCGATCGTCCTCCGCGTGGCCTCGGCCAGGGCGAGGCGAAACGACTCGGTCCCGACCGGCTCGGCCCCGACGATCCGGCAGTCCCTGTAGAAGGCCGTGAAGTCCTGTGCCAGATCGACCGAGTAGACCGCGATCCGGTGGGGCGCCCGCCGCTCCGCGGCTTCTGCGACCTCCCGTCCGAAGGCCACCAGCCGCCTCAGCAGGGCCCGCTCCGAGGGGTGGAGCGGCCCGTCGGCCGCCGAGGTGGCCAGCGCCTGTGTCAGCCGGCCCTCGCCGGCCTTCGCCAGCACCCCGCAGATCCTCGCGTGTGCGTACTGCACGTAGTAGACCGGGTTCTCGCTCGTGTGCCTGACCGCCAGGTCGAGATCCAGGTCGACGGTCGTGTCGTGGGACCTGGCGACGAGGAAGTACCGGGCCGCGTCGACGCCGATCTCCGCGATCAGGGCATCCAGCGTGACGAAGTCACCCGCCCGCTTGCCCATCGCCCTCCGCTCGCCCGCGTGGATCAGATGCACGAACTGGAGGATCACGACGTCCAGCACGTCCGGCTCGGCCCCCAGCGCCCGGAGGGCCGCCTGCATCCGCCGCACGTACCCGTGATGGTCGGCGCCCCAGACGTCGACCAGCGACTCGAAGCCGCGCGAGAGCTTGTCGAGGTGGTAGGCGATATCCGACGTGAAGTACGTGTGGTCGCCGCTCGAGCGCTCGAGCACCCGGTCCTTGTCGTCGCCGTAGGCCGTCGTGCGCAGCCAGAGCGCCCCGTCGGACCTGTAGGTGTCCCCCTGGCCGGCGAGTCTCCCCAGCACCGCGGTGACCAGCCCCCGGTCGTGGAGCGACCGCTCGGAGACCCACGTGTCGAAGCTCACGCCGAACGTCTCCAGCGTCGCCCGGATCATGCCCAGGCAGGCCGCGCACGCCTCGAGGCAGAGCTCGTCGAGGTCCATTGACGCCGCCCGGTCCCGATCGACCAGCTCGCCCACGTACGCGCCCCTGTAACCGTCCTCGGGGATCGCCTCGCCCCTCGCCCACGCCCGGACCGACTCGCCGAGCCGCCGGACCTGGCTCCCGTAGTCGTTGACGTAGAACTCCCGCGTCACCGCGTGTCCGTGAAAGGTCAGGATCCGCCCGAGGGCGTCCCCGTAGGCCGCGTGACGCCCGTGCGCCACCGTCAACGGCCCGGTCGGGTTGGCCGAGATGAACTCGAGGTCGATCCGCTCCCCACGGCCGGCTCCCCCACCCCCGAAGTCGTCGCCGGCGCTCAGCACGGCGCCGAGCGCCCGCTCGAACCAAGCATCCGAGAGGAACACGTTGAGGAAGCCCGGGCCGGCCACCTCGACGCGCTCGAGCCCGTCGCCCAACCGGCTCGAGAGCTCCCGGCCCAGCGACTCGGCGACCTCCCGGGGCGGGCGCCGCAGGCGCGGCGCGAGGAGCAGGGCCGCGTTCGTCGCGTAGTCGCCGAACGCAGCCTGCGGCGGACGCTCGAGCCCGGCCGCCGGCGGTGTTCCGCCGTCGGCGCCGACCAGCGCCCCGGCGGCCTCGAGCACCGTCGCGTGGAGGTCGCCGAGTGGATTCACGTCGTCTGGGACTGCCGGTCCTTGACCGGCAGGAACAGCGCCTCCAGCCGGTCGAGCGTCCGCGGCGTCCCGAGCGCCATCAGGACGTCCCCGGCCCGGAGAACCGTTTCGGCCGGTGGCTGCGGCTCGAAGCCACCCCCGTCCCGGCGCAGGCCGACGATCAGCGACCCGCCCCTGATGTCGCCGACCGTCTTCGACTCGCCCTCGCAACCGGCCGAGACGACGATCTCCTCCATCCGGTAGTCGCTGTCGACGTCGAAGATCCCCGCGACCTGCGGATGCAGCGCCAACCGCGCCATCTCGGTCCCGCTGGCCTTGTACGGCGAGATCACCCGGTCGGCTCCCGCCCGCTTGAGCTTCTTCTCCGAGTCCTCCACGCTCGCCCGCGCCACGATCACGATGTCCGTGCGCAGCTCCCGGGCGGTCAGCGTGATGAAGATGTTCGACGCGTCCGAGTCAGCCGCGGCGATGATCGCCCGCGCCCTGGCGATCCCCGCCCGCTCGAGCACGACGTCATCGGCCGCGTCGCCCTCGATGAAGCGGACTCCGATGCTGTGGGCGCGTTCGCGGTTCTCGGCGTTGTCGTCGATGACGACGAACCTGGCCTCCGCCGCGCTCAGGTCCCGCGCGACCTGCCTGCCGACCCGGCCGAATCCGCAGATGATGTAGTGGTCGGTGAACGAGTCGATCATCCTCTGGGCCCGCCGCGCCCCGAGCAGCTCGCCGAGATGGCCGGCCACGAAGAACTCGGTCACGGTGACGAGCGCGTAGAAGAGCGTACCGACGCCGAACACCGTCAGCAGGTCCTTCATGATCTCCCCGCCAACCTGCCGCGGAGCCGGGTAGGCGCCCGACGTGGCGACCGTGTCCAGCGCCCAGTTGAAGGCGTACCAGACGCTGACGTGCTCGGTCACGGCGAACCCGACCGTCCCGAACAGGAGCAGCCCGGCGATCGCCATTCCGAGCCGGCCCATCCGCGCGGCGAACTCGAGCATCTCCGTCCGCGTGCTCAGCCCCGGCGTCGGCAGCTTCAGGCCGCCCGGCTCGCTCCGGCGGACGTCGGCCGCCGGGCGGCCCGGACGCTCTGGGCCCTCGGTGGCCATCAGTGGTGGTACGGCTCGCCGGCGAGGATCTTGTGAGCCCGGTAGAGCTGCTCGAGCAGCACGACCCGGGCCAACTGGTGGGCCATCGTCATCGGGCCGAGCGACAGCCGGTGGTCGCAGCCGGCCAGGTCGAGCCCATGCGATCCGCCGATCACGAAGCAGAGGTCCCGCGCGGACGCCCGCCGTTGCTCGATGAAGTCGGCGAACCCCCGCGAGTCGTAGGTCTCCCCGTCGGCGGCCAGCAGCGAGACGAAGGCCCCCGGCGGCAGCCGTCCGGCGACCCGCTCGGCGTCCCGCAGCTCGACGAGTTCAAGCCGCGCGTGGCGCGAAAGGAGCTTCGAGTAGTGGGCGATGTCATCGGCGTATGGCGCGCGGAGTCGACCGACCGAAACCACAACACAGCGCACGGCTGCGATACTAGAGCCAGATGACCGAGGAGACACCGGGCGAAGAGCGCCACATCAACATCCATCTCTCGCCCGAGATCATGGCCGGCGTCTACTCGAACTTCGCGAACGTCAGCCACTCCGACTACGAGTTCACCGTGACCTTCGCCCGCGTCGACCACGAGGTCGAGGCCGGCGAGATTCCCGGGGTCGTCGTGTCCCGCGTGAACATCTCGCCCCGCTTCATGCGCGAGCTGATCGACGCGATGGAGGACAACTACTCCCGCTGGAAGGCTCGCGAGGGAATCAAGAACCTGCCGGAGTACGGCGGGTCAAGCTCCGAGTAGGGGATCCTGCCCCGACCCGGAGGCATGCGCCCGAGCGGTCGCGATTCGCTCGACGGCCGGTGGATGCGTCGCGAACAGCACGTTGAACCACCGCGGCGGATCCGGATCCCCGAGATTCGCGAGGACGATCCGCCGCTCGAACGACGTGAACGCGTCTGGCGAGTCGGTCAGCTTCAGCGCGAACCTGTCGGCCCGGCGCTCAACCGCCCGCGAGAGTTGATTGGAGACCATGCCGACCGGCCCGACGACGATCCCAACCGCAAGGGCCAGAGCCGGGAGGCTCCCCGGGCCGGGGTCAGAGGTCCGGTCGAGGCGACTGGCCAGTCTCGCGACCGCAAGCGTCGCCGCCGGCGCCGCCAGCGCCATCTGGAGAAGCCCGCGGGGGACGTCCCGGTGGCGCACGTGGGCCAGCTCGTGAGCGACGACCAGACGCGTCTCGTCCCGGCTGAAGGTTGCCAGCAGGGTGTCGAAGAGGACGACCCGACGGGTCGCCCCCAGCCCCGTCACGTACGCGTTGGCCGCGGTCGTCCGCCGGCTGGCGTCGACCGTGTAGACGTCCTGCACACCGACGCCCGCCGCCCCGGCCAGCTCCAGCACGTCGTCACGGGTCTGGCCCGGCTCGAGTCGCGTGAACCGGTTGAAGATCGGGTCGAGCACGACCGGTGCTCCGATCGTGGCGAGCACACCAAGCCCGACCGAACCGGCCGCCGCCTCGATCCACCAGCGGTCCCCTCGCCGGCGCATCAAGCCGAGCACAACCGGCGCCCCGCCGCCGACGAGGGTCGCCCCGATCAGCGTGCTCTTCACGACATCGCCCGCCCAGCCCCGCCACGACTGGGTCGCCAGGCCGACGGCCAGCGACCGCCGCCGGCGCACGGCGTCCAGCGGCAGGGCCGCCAGCGTCAGCCCGATCGAGAGACCCGCGCCGCAGGCGACCTCGCCCGTCACCGACCCTGCCCTGCCCTGCCGGCGTCCGCCCGACCGCGGACGGCGACCCACAAGCGCCCCGAGCACGCCGGCCCTGACCAGCGTGCTCCCCAACGAGAGCGCCAGTTGCGGGCGGCCGTAGGCCCGTGCCCGGGCGAGCTCGGCAGCACTGAAGTACTCCTCGACCCGGACCGGCTCCGGACGGGCCGGCGCCCGCCGCGGCCGGAGCGCTCGCGTTGCGACCTGGGCGACGCCGACTGCCACCGCCAGCGGCCCAATCCACCCGCGTCGGGGCTGCTTGGCGGTCATCGAGTCAGCCTAGCCGTTGGTCGGTCGCCCTCCACGCGGGCTGCAAGACTTTGTGCTTCTCCGTGTTCCCGATCTGCTGCGCGTGCCCGACGTGTCTCGCGGGCATAGGCTTGCCGACGACATGAAGGTTGCGATCCTCTCCGACATCCACGGCAACCGCCAGGCCTTCGAGGCCGTCCTCACCGAGGTCAGCCAGACCGACGCCCAGGAGGTCTGGTGCCTGGGTGACCTCGTCGGCTACGGCGCCGACCCCGACGTCTGCGTCGAGCTCGCCCGCCGCCACGCGCATGTCTGCCTCGCCGGCAACCACGACCTCGCGGTCGTCGGTCAGATCCCGCTCGACGAGTTCTCCCGCGGTGCCGGCCTCGCCGCCCGGTGGACCCAGGACGTGATCGCCCAGGACAACCTCGACTTCCTCGCCTCGCTGGTCCCGTCAGGCGCCGAGGGCGAGATCGGCCTCTACCACGGGAGCCCCCGCGATCCGATCTGGGAGTACGTTCTCTCGGCCCTCCTCGCCGAGCTCTGCCTCGACGCCCAGGACCACCGCGTCTGCCTCGTCGGCCACTCCCACGTCGCCCTGTCGTTCGACCGCCCCGAAGGCCTGCCGGCGACCGGCGAGCCCCGTCGCGGCGACAGCGAGATCGACATCTCCCGTGGTGAATGGATCCTCAACCCCGGCAGCGTCGGCCAGCCCCGGGACGGCGACCCGCGCGCCGCGTGGATGATGCTCGACACGGCCGGCTGGACGGCGACCTTCCGTCGCACGGAGTACGACATCGCCGGCGCGGCCGGAGCGATCCGGGCAGCCCGGCTTCCCGACTCGCTCGCCGAGCGCCTGGAGTACGGCCAGTGAGGCGCACCGACCGCCGCATGACCGTCCGCATCGGACTGGCCGGCCTGCTCGGCGTCGGCGCCGCCCTGCTCGTCGCCTGCGGCTCGGGCTCGTCCTCGCTGATCCCGGCCGGCGATGCCGGCCCTCTCCAGAGCGACTTCGAAGCCGTCCAGAGCTCGGTCCAGTCAGGTGACTGCACGCAGACCAAGACCGAGGTCCAGAAGACCCGCCAGGACCTCGCCGCCCTGCCGGGCACGATCAACCCCCAGCTCCTCGAGACGTTGACGACCGGCGTCGGGACCCTGGCTGCCCGAGCCGCGACCGAATGCAAGCAGAACGCCGGGCCGGGCACGACTACCGCCGGCCAGACATCGACGCCGACTCAGACCGGCACGAACACGAACACCGAGACCAACACCACGCCCACCGACACCAACACCGACACCACGCCGACCGACACCGCCCCGCCGCCGACTGACACCGACACCACGCCGACCGACACCAACACCACACCGGCGACGACTGTACCCGGATCGACCGGACCGCCGTCGGGCGTCGGCGGAACGCAGGCGCCCGGTACGCCGACACAGCCGTCAGACCCGTCCGGCGGCACCCCCGGCGGTGGGAATTGACCGCTCAGCAGATCGCTGGTCGATACCGGCTCGAGGGGCGCCTGGGGTCCGGCGGCATGTCGACCGTTCAGCTGGCCTTCGACACCCGCCTCGAGCGTCACGTCGCGGTCAAGCTGCTCGCCGAGCACCTCGCCGAGGACCCGACCTTCGTGTCCCGCTTCCAGCGCGAGGCGATGGCCGCCGCCCGGTTGATTCACCCCAACATCGTCCAGGTCTTCGACTCCGGCCTCGACCAGCGCACCGGTCAGCACTTCATCGTGATGGAGTACATCGAGGGTCAATCGTGTGCCGAGATCCTCCGCGACCGCGGCTGGCTCGGCGTCGACGAGGCCCTTCCGATCATCCTCGGATCGTGCGAGGGGCTCGACTACGCCCACCGCAAGGGTGTCGTCCACCGCGACGTCAAGCCCGGCAACCTGCTCCGGGCCAACGACGGCGGCGTCAAGCTCGCCGACTTCGGGATCGCCAAGGCGACCGAGCAGGCCAGCATCACCCAGGCCGGGTCGGTCCTCGGGACCGCCGCCTACCTCGCCCCGGAGCAGGGCCGCGGCGAGACCGCCGGCCCGCCGGCCGACATCTACGCGCTCGGCGTCGTCACCTACCAGCTGCTCGCCGGCCGGCTCCCCTACGAGGGAGCCTCGCTCACCGAGCTCGCCCTCAAGCAGCAGCAGCAGCGCCCGACACCCCTCGACCGGCTTGTCGCCGGTGTCACACCCGAGCTCGCCGAAGCCGTCGAGATCGCCCTCCGGCTCGACCCGGCCGCCCGCTACGCCCGGGCGACCGACATGGCCCGGGCGATCCAGGACGGGGCCGACGGCGTGCGGACGCACCTCGCTGCGAAGCCCGCCCCGACCGGCGCCCCCACGACCGCCCTCCCCCGTGGCGAGGCGTCGACCCGGATCGCGCCGTCGGCCGCCGCATCCCGGGCGGCTGCCAGAACCCCTCAGCGCCAGCCCCGGCAGGGGCCACCCCGGCGCTCACCGCCTGTGGTCGCCGCAGCGCCGCCCGAGCGCCGGCCCAGATTCGGCCGCCTCCTCGTACTGCTGGTCGCGATCGCCCTCGTCGGCGGGATCCTCGTCGGCGTCGTGCTCTCCGGCGGTCATCCGAAAACCGCCGTCCGGATCCGTGCGATCGCCACCCACGACGTCCCGACGATCGTCCGCGACCTCAACGACCTCGTCAGCCAGAACACCGGCTGACCCCGCGGCGACCGCGCGATGAGATCCGCCGACGACGCGCTCACGCTCGATGTCGCCGAGCGGGCCATCGCGCTCGTCGACTCCGCCTGCTCGGCCGACATCCGCCGTGCCCGGGCGCTCCTCGACGCCGACCCGTCGCTCGCCCGGCACGACATCGCCTGTGCCTGTGCAACCGGCGACGCCGACGACGTCCGGCGCCGGCTCGACCGCTCGCCGGAGCTGGCGCGGACCCCGGCGCCTCCCCACGGATACGAGCCGATCCTCTACGCGTGCTTCTCCCGCCTGCTGCGCGCCGAACCCGCCCGCGCGCCCGGGATTCGGGCGGCCGTCCGGGCCCTGCTCGAGGCCGGGGCCGATCCCAACGCGTCCTTCGACCATGAGGGCTGGCTCCAGGTCCCGCTCTACGGAGCCGCCGGGATCGCCAACGACGCAGAGCTGACGCGGATCCTGGTCGACGCCGGCGCCGACCCGAACGACGTTCGCCCCGGCGGCGGCGACGACGACCGGGCCGTCGGCGAGGCCCTCTACCACGCGGTCGAGTTCCCCGACACGACCTGTGCCGCGCTCCTGGTCGACGCCGGCACCGAGCCGCGGGTCGTCGACTACTGCCTCGGCCGGGCGCTCAACTTCGCCGATCCGGCGACGGTCGAGATGCTCTGCGCGCGCGGCGCCCGCGCGTCCGCCGGCAACCTCCACCAGGCGGTCTTCAAGCGGCGCCCGCCGTCCACCGTCGGCGCGCTGCTCGACGCCGGCGCCCCGGTCGACGCGCCGGACGACGACGGCCTGACGCCACTCCAGCTCGCAACCCGATGGGGTGACGCGGCGACGGCCGATCTGCTCCTCACTCGCGGCGCCGACCCGGCCGCGGTCACCGACGACGACCGGGCGCTCGGCGCCTTCCTTGCGGGGGCGCCCGCCCCACCCCGCGACGCCACGGGTCTCGCGGAGATGCTGGACATGGCCACGCACGCCGGCGATCTCGCCGCGGTCCGCCGGCTGCTCGACGCCGGCGCCCCGGTCGACGGGGATCCAACGGCCGACGAGCGCCCGCTCGGCCAGGCGTCGTGGCGCGGCCATCCCGCGGTCGTCGCCGAGCTCGTCAGTCGCGGAGCCCGCCTGACCTGGGACGGCGGCGCAAGCCCGATCGGCGCCGCCCTCCACGGGTCCCGCCACTGCCACGACCCCGAGGGCGGACCGACGATGCAGACGGTCGACGAGATCCCCCGCGAGCCCTACGCCCAGGTCGTGCGGATCCTGCTCGACGCCGGCGCCCCGGTCCCGAAGTCACTCTGGAACGGCGCCGACCGGCCGGCGACCCTGATCGCCGAGCTCGGCATTGAGCTCCCGGCTGAGCCGGACCGCTGAGCCGGACCGCTGAGCCGGACCGCCGCGTGACGGGCCGGGCTCGGGAGGTCAGAGGCGGCCGAGCACTCTGCGGGGGACCGGGTCGTGGAGAAGTGAACTCTCTCCATCGAAAGTAGCTGACTGACTCAGGCAACTACTTCGCGATCAAGGTCTCGCATCCACCTCCGCCGCCCGGGAGAAGCCCGGTCGATCACATCCCATACCCCCGCGCCCGACCCGCACTCGCCCCCCGCCGACGCCGTGACCCGACGTGCAGTCCGACGCCTCCCTGCTCAGGCGCCTGAACCGGCGCCGACCGCGCCGGGCGCAGCGCCCGACCGGAAGGCGCGCGCCGTCTCGCCCAGCGTGCCGGCGAGCACCGCCGCCCGCAGGTCGCCCATCAGCCGCCGGAGGTAGGTCAGGTTGTGCTCGGTCAGCAGGCGCGCACCGGTCAGGTCGCGATTGCGGGCGAGGTAGTGGAGGTATGCCCGCGAGAGTCCTCCGGCACAGGCCGAGCACGGGCACCCGGGCAGCAGCGGCTCGTCGACACCTCGCCAGACCGGGCGATCGAGGGCGACCCGCCAGCGGGCTTCGGGCTCGGGGACGATCGCCACGCCGTGGCGGGCGATCCGAGTCGGCATCGCGCAGTCGAACGTGTCGATCCCGAGCTCCACCCCCCGGATCAGATCGTCGACGTCACCGATCCCCAGGAGGTGGCGGGGACGGTCGGGTGCGAGGCGATCGAGCTCCTGCGTGCTCCAGCCGACGACCTCGTACATCTGGGCCTTCTCCGAGCCGAGCGACCCGCCGATCGCGACGCCCTCGCAGCCGCTGGCGACGACCGCCTCGGTCGAGGACCGGCGGAGATCCTCGTAGACGCCGCCCTGGACGATCCCGTAGAACAGCGAGTCCGTCCGGGCGTGCTGATCGCGCCAACGGATGCACCGGTCCAACCACCGGTGGGTCCGCTCGGTGGAGGCCGCCGTGTACTCCCGGTCGACGTTGAACGGCGTGCATTCGTCGAACGCGACGACGATGTCCGACCCCAGGCCCTCCTGAACCTCCATCGACGTCTCCGGGCCCATGAAGCGCACGTCCCCGTCGACGTAGGACCGGAACCTGACGCCGTCCTCCTCGATCGCGAGGATCGCCCCCTCCCGCCCGCCGGCTCGCCGCCCCTTGATCTCGTCGGCGACCGTCCCATGGCCCATCGAGAAGACCTGGAAGCCACCCGAGTCGGTGATGATCGGGCCGCGCCACCCCATGAACCGGTGCAGCCCGCCGAGTCGGGCGATCAGCTCGTGACCGGGGTTGAGAAAGAGGTGGAACGTGTTCCCGAGGACCATCTCGTAGCCGAGCCCCGAGACCTCCTGCGAGGTCAGTCCACGGACGCTGGCCTTCGTCGCCAGCGGGACGAATGCCGGGGTCTCGATCGGGCCGTGCGGCGTGTCCACGACCCCGGCGCGGGCAGCCGAACCCGGGTCGCGGGCGATAATGCGCAACGCGGGCACCGCTGGATCCTAGAGTGCCACCACGCCGCACCCAGAGGACGCCGTGCTCGCATCGCTGATCGACATAAGCCAGAACCTCGGCTACCCGGTCCTCTTCATTCTCGTCATGGTCGAGTCGATGGGCGTTCCCGTCCCCGGCGAGACGGCGATCATCCTGGCCGGGCTCGCGGCCAACGAGGGCCGCCTGTCGATCGCCCTCGTGATCCTCGTCGCCGCGGCCGCCGCGATCGTCGGCGACAACATCGGCTTCGAGATCGGCCGCCGCGGCGGACGGACGCTGCTCGAACGGCCCGGCCGGCTCGGCGGGCAGCGCAAGCGAGTCCTCGAGATGGGCGACCCCTTCTTCGAGAAGCACGGCTCAAAGGCGGTCTTCTTCGGCCGGTGGATCACCGGCCTGCGCTTTTGGGCCGCGTGGCTGGCCGGGGCCAGCGAGATGCGCCGGTCGACGTTCGTGATCTGGAACGCCGCCGGCGGGATCGGCTGGGCGACGACGGTCGGGCTGGCCGCCTACTTCGGCGGCAAGGCGGTCAAGCATGTGATCAGCACGGTCGGCCTGTACGGCGGGATCGCCGTGGTCGTGATCATCCTCGGGTTCGTCTTCGCCCACCACAGGCGCTCGCACCCCGGGTAGGGCTCCGCTCGGGTGGACCGGCGGGTGAGTCGGCGGCGGCCCGGGCGTGTCGGACGCCGGGGATTTCGCTGGTCTTCGGGGCAGGTCCCCGTTCCGGGTGATATGTCCCGGCGGCGGCTGTGCTCACGTGGCGGGGGGCTCGGCGAGCATGCAGTCGAGGACCATTCGGGCCGGGCTTCGGGAGGTCAGAGGCGGGCGAGCCCTCTGCGGGGGACCGGGTCGTGGAGGTGTGGGCTCTCCAACGAAAGTAGCTGACTGACTCAGTCAGCTACTTTCGCGACGAAGGTCTCACATCCACCTCCGCCGCCCGGGAGGAACCCGGTCGATCACATCGTTCGACCTCTCCCGCCACCGTCGCGCCCCCTCGCCCAGCACCCCCCCGCCCGCTGCTGCCGCGTCAACACCGGCCCGGCGGCCAGCCTCCCACCTCAGGCCGACTCACGACGCCGCCGGGACCAGCGTCTCAGCCTCGACCTGAGCCTCAGTTTTCCTCGTCGGACGCATCGTCGACGCGGCGTCCCCGTCATGGACTCGGAGGGCGAAGCCGGCCCCGATCAGGGTGAGGCCGCCGGCCACGAAGAAGGCGAGATGGTAGGCGAGGAGGTGGGGGCGCACCGCACCCGACGGCGCCCGCGACGTGATTCCAACGCTCACGAGGATCGTCCCGAGCACGGCGACACCGAGGGCTCCGGCGGTCTGCCGTGTCGCGTTGAAGAGGCTCGACGCCTGGCCGGTCTGGGCTGGCGAGACAGTCGCGAAGGCGGCGGTCTGGGCCGGGAGGAAGACGTTCGCCATGCTGAAGCCGATCCCGAACATCAGCAGACGGACGATCCAGAGGTCTGTCGAGAGGCCGATCGTCCCGAGCACCGTCGCGAGGATCGCGACCGCCGCCGCCCCGCCGGCCATCAGCCGCCGGGGGCCGACGGTCGGGTAGAGGCGGGAGACGAGGACCTGGGAGGACAGCATCACGCCGAGCGCCTCGGGGAATGTGTTCAGGCCCGACTGGAGGGCTGACAGGCCGAGGCCGTCCTGCATCAGGAGCGGAAAGACGAAGAGCAGGCCGAAGAAGCCGCCGAAGGCGAACATCATCACGAGGTTCGACTGGCGGAACAGGCGGTTGCAGAACAGCCGGAGGTCGAGCATCGGGGAGGAGATCCGCAGCTCGGTGACGACGAGCGCGGTCAGCGAGCTCACGCTGAGAGCCAGGGCCGCGAGGATTCCCGTCGACCCCCACCCGTCGGACGAGCCTTCGCTGAGGGCGTACATCAGGAGGCCGAGACCGACCCCGGCGAGCAGGAACCCGGCGATGTCGAAGCGGCCGACGCACTCGCTCTCCTGCTCGCGCAGGTATCGCAGGCCGAAGGCGAACGCCGCCAGACCGATCGGGACGTTGACGAGGAAGACCCACCGCCAGCTGAGCTGGTCGACCAGCAGCCCGCCGAGCACCGGGCCCATCGCCGGAGCGACGGCAGTCGGGATGACGAGGATCTTCGACGCGCGCATCCGCTCGTCCGGCGGAAACGTCCGGTAGAGCATCGCCAGACCGACCGGCATCAGCATGCCGCCGCCGGCACCCTGGATCACCCGGAAGACGATCAGCTCCGACAGGCTCTGGGCGAGCCCACAGAGGGCGGACGCCGACGTGAAGACGGCGAGCGCGATCATGAACATCCGTTTTGCCCCGTACCGGTCGCCCAGCCAGCCGGCCGCCGGGATGAAGACGGCGAGGCTGATCAGATAACCGGTGGCGACCGTGGCCGTCGACCCCGCCAGGACGTGGAACTCGAGGCTGATCCGGGGGAGCGCGACGTTGACGATCGTCGTGTCGAGGATGTTCATGAACATCGCCACCACGAAGACCACGCTCACCGTGACCTTCGGGTTCTCGAGCGCCCGCCTCACCGGCGTCCGCCCCGTCTCCCCCTAAAGCCGACGACAAGCGATTCCAGCCGTATCACGGTGGACCGGCCTCCGACGATGCCCAACCTACGAAGCGGCGGTCGAGCACCCGCCGCTCGACGACCCGGGCACGACTCGCTCCCAGTAGCCGGCGAGCCGATCCATCTCCTCCTCGCCGAAGTGCGCGAGGAAGTGCGCGCGGACGCCGGCCAGATGGGTCGGGCGGACAGCAGCAAGCTTCGCCCGGCCGGCCTCGGTCAGCCCAGCGTATGCACCCCGGGCGTCCTGCTGGCAGCTGTGCCGGGCGACGAGTCCCTCGCGTTCGAGGCGATCGATCAGGCGGGTCAGACCGCTGCGGCTGAGCAGGACCGACTCGGCGAGATCGCACATTCGCATTCGCCCGTCGGCCTCGCCGTCGAGGTAGAGGAGGACCTCGTATGAGGTCAACTGAAGCCGGTGGGTCTGCTCGAGCTCGGCATCCAGTGCCTTGACCAGACACGCATGGACCCGCAACAGGCCCCGCCAAGCGCCCAACTCGCGAGCCGACAGGCATGCCTCGGTGCCGGCGCCCTCTGGGCATCCTCGATCCCCCAGGACGCCGGTCGCGCCGCCGAGACCGGCGTCGGCCTCCCGCGAATCGCCGGCCAGCAGCCCGTCAACCGCGTGAGTCTGCGTGCTCATCGCCTCAACCTACCAGCGCCGGCGGCGGTCGATGGGTGAACACGCTCATGATGGTAATTGTACACGCAACTTCTCCTTTGTCACGCTGGAGACCCACCAGATGCCAGCGGCCTGGAGGGGAAGCCGGACCCACAGCAGCCACCGGGGGAGCCCGAACGTACCGGCCGTCCCCGGGTCGACCGCCATGTAGACGTTGGCCGGGAAGACGGCGACCAGCAGAGCGATCAGCCACCACCGGGAGAACCGTCGGGCGCCCCCGTGGAAGAGCGACGCTCCGCCGATGATCTCGGCCAGCCCGCTCACGAAGACGAGGGTGTGCGGGTCGCCGAACCCGGGCGGGACGATCTGCTCGAAGGTCCGCGGCCGGACGATGTGGAGGACTCCGGCGCCGACGAAGAAGGCCCCGCAGACCCGCCGGGAGTCCCGCATCACCCTCGACTCCCCGGCCCCACCATCGGCCGATCCGCGGACCGGCTCCGGCCGCACGCCGCCCCCGGCTCCTCGGGCGACGTGACCGACGCGCCCGACGCGACCGACGCGACCGACGCGACCGACGCGGGCAACCCGGCTCACGCGAGCATCGACCTGCCGGTCATCGCCGGGTCCGACCGGATGCCGAGCAGGTCGAGCGCGGTCGGGGCTACGTCGGCGAGGATCCCCTCAGCGCGGACGGGACGCGCCTGCGAGGTCACGATGATCGGAACCGGGTTCAAGGAGTGAGCGGTGTGGGGGCTGCCGTCGGCGGCGAGCATCTCGTCGGAGTTCCCGTGGTCGGCCGTCACGATGCAGACTCCGCCGGCCTGGTGAACTGCGGCGACAACCAGGCCGAGGCACTCATCGACAGCTTCTACGGCCGCGATCGCCGCCGAGATCACGCCGGTGTGGCCGACCATGTCGGCATTGGCGAAGTTGATGATCCCGAAGGCCGGACGATCCTCAAGCCAGGCGGCGACGAAGGCGGCCGCCGCGGCCTGGGCGCTCATCTCGGGTTTGAGGTCGTACGTCGGCACGTCCCGCGGCGAGGCGACCATCTCACGGCGCTCGCCGGTCTGGGGGGGTTCGTCGCCACCGTTGAAGAAGTATGTGACGTGCGGGTACTTCTCGGTCTCCGCCACGTGCAGCTGGGACGCGCCGGTCGCCGCGATCGCCCCAGAGAGGGTGAGGGCCGGCCGATCCGGGTGGAACGCGACCGGGTAGGGGAGGCCGGCCTCGTACTGGGTGAGCGTCACGCACCGACCGATCGGAGGCGATCCACGCCGGTCGATCCGGTCGAACTCGGGATCCGCGAGGGCCGCGAGGATCTCGCGCATCCGATCGGCCCGGAAGTTGAAGCAGATCACGGTGTCCTGCGGACGGATCCTCGCGTCGTCGTCGCCGACGACCGTCGCAGCGATGAACTCGTCGGTCTCGCCCCGGAGGTAGGCCGCCCGGGCGGCCAGGCCGGCGGTCGGCGCGGTGAACTCGCCGCGGCCGTGGACGAGCAGGTCGTAGGCGAGTTGGACCCGATCCCACCGGGAGTCGCGGTCCATCGCGAAGTAACGGCCGATCACCGAGCCGATCCGGACGCCGCCCTCCCGCTCGAGGGCCTCGAGGTGGTCGGCGGCCGCCAGTGGTGGGGCGTCCCGGCCGTCGGTGAACGCGTGCAGGACGACGTCGCGGGCGTGGCCCATTCCGATCAGCGCGCGGACGTGCTCGATCGACGAGTGGACGCCCCCGTCGGAGACGAGCCCGACCAGGTGGACCCGGTCGGCGCCGTCGAAAGCCGCCCGGAGGACGTCGTTGGCGGCAAACGACCCGTCGGCCACGGCGTCATCGATCACGAGCAGGGACTGACGGACGATCGCTCCGGCGCCGAGGTTCATGTGACCGACCTCGGAGTTCCCCATCTGCCCGTCGGGAAGGCCGACCGCCCGACCGGAGGTCGTTAGCTGACCGTGGGGATAGGCCTCCCAGAGGGCGTCGAAGACCGGCGTGCGCGCGAGCGCGATCGCGTTCCCGTCACCCGGCGGGGCCAGACCCCAGCCGTCAAGGATGATCAGAGCACAGGCCGCAGCCGGGAGTGCGGCCGGACCGCGACCGACCGACGGTTGACCGGCCGCCTCCAGGGATGTCATCGGACTGTGGTCGCCCGGCCGGGGGTCATCGGGCCGAGGGGTATCGGGGCCGGGTGGCACCAGGCCGGGTGGCACCGAGCCGGGGGGCACCGGGCTGTGGTCATCGGCAGTGGTCATCGGACGGGGCCGTTGCCGGCGCCGCGGCACAAGGGCTCCCGCCCGGCCCGGCCGGCGTCCGCCGGATCCGGTGAGCATGGGTGCTTCCCGAAAAGTAGCTGACTGAGTCACTGGGGTTTCGCACTTTTCGGTCGTGTTGTTGGCCGCGGCGATCTGCGGGGGTGGCCGGTGAGTGGTCTTGGGGGGTGCTCCCGGGCCCTGGTTTAGGGGTCTGAGCGGGGGAGTTTGGGAG
>DATCEH010000041.1:0-42058 GCA_036510225.1 Solirubrobacteraceae bacterium
CGACCACCGTGACCTCGCGCGCGAGCTCATCGGTCTCGCGGAGGACGATCGTGCCGCCGCCGCGGCCCTGCTCGATGTCGTCGGCGTGTCTGACGCGATCGGCGCGTTTCACGCCCAGCAGGCGGTCGAGAAGTCTCTCAACCAACGCGATCGTGAGCCCGACGGGTGGAGTTGAGCAAGGCGGCCGTCCGCGGCGGCGCTCACCGGCGGCTCGCCGAGAGCGGTCGAGGGTCCCGCAGCAGGTTGCTCGTGGCTGCGTGCGGCGCCGGCGCATGGGCACGCGGTTGAGGTCAGCCGGCTATTCAGCGCTCTCGCTGCTCGTCCAACTCAGGCGTCTCGCTGGCTACAGGGCACGCGCCTCCCTTCCGCAGAAAGCGATAATGCCCGAGCGATCGCGGTGCGGGGGCTCGGGTTTTGGCCTACGTGTGCCGCTGGTCGGTGACCGTGCGGGGAGACCGGCCTGCTATCAGACGACGTCATCGGCTGCGGGGGCGAGGACGGTGTCGCACCATGTGCGGAAGCTGGTGGGTGTGGGGGTGGAGCGGGACCAGTCGGCGTCATAGATACCGTTTTGCTGGGCTTGGTACATCCCGGCGAAGTCGTGTGCCATGCCTTCAGCGGTCCCGCGCTGGATCATGGACGCGATTTGCTGCTCGAGATCTGCCTGCTCAAACGTGACCTGCGACCCCAGCACGTCGCTGATGGTTGCCGCCATCTCGTTGGGCGTGAGGCGGTCAGGGCCGAAGACCGGAATTTGACCGGTGCCCTCCCAGGTTCGGTCCATGAGCAATCGGGCGGCGGTCGCGGCGATGTCCTGGGTCGCGATCGTGGCCAGCGGACGGTCGGGGTTCAGCGGCAGGGACAGGACTCCCTCGGAGGTCATTTGGGGTAGCGGTCTGAGCAGGTTCTCCATGTAGAACGGCATCCCCAGGGAGCGATACGCAGCGCCGGAGCGCTCAAACTCGGCATCCATCGCGTGCGCTGCGGAGAGCAGACCCGCCGGGTGAGGCCAGTTGCGTCCCGCACTGGAGATTCCGACCACGTGACCGACCTGGTGGCGACGGATAACCGCAGCCGCCGGTCGCGCGAAGGAGAGGTAGTACTCCTCGGCAGACCTCGCCCGCATGCTCGGCGGGACCAGCCAGAACAGGCCCTGCGCGCCGTCTAGTGCCTGATCGAGGACCGCCGGGTCGTCATGGCTGCCGGCGATCACCTGCACTCGATCGCGGACCGTGTCCTGCAGTCGGGATGGGTCTCGGACGATTACCCGCAGCGGCTGAGTCTCGGCGTTCAAAAGCTCGGCCAGAAGTTGGCTGCCGATCTGGCCGGTAGGAGTCGTGATGACGAGCATGAAAGCCTCCTAGCGTAGAAGGGGAGCGGTAAGTCAGTCGCTTGGAGGTCGACCAGCTCGACCTCGTTCAGCTCGACGGCCGCAGCGCTCGCTGGACCCACGCCGCGATCTCTGGACGCCGATCACGACGGCTATCCTTGGCAACGCAACGGACGATACGTGCATGGTACATACATTATCATTGGAGGCTCGGTGAGTCAGCCCGACCCGCTGAAGGCACTCCATGAGGCCCTTTTGCAGATCGTCAACGTCCTCAACCGGCCACAGGGCGACAACTTGATCCTGACCCGCGCCGGCGTCTCGCTGGACACCGCACTGTTTCCGCTGCTCGTCCGCGTCTCGATGCGGCGCAACCTCACGATCGGCGAACTCGCCGATCAGGTCGGGCGTGACTACTCCACCGTCAGCCGCCAGGTCACCCGCCTGCAAGCGCTCGGGCTCGTCCACGGCGAGCCGTCGGAAACCGACCGTCGCCAGCGCCTCCTCAGCGTGACCGCCGCTGGCAAGAACACCCTCAAGAAGATCGACCGTGCCCGCAACTCGGTAATGAGCGAAGCTCTCGACGGGTGGAGCCAAGCCGAGATAACCGAGCTTGCCCGAATGACCACCCGGCTAGCAGCCGCCATGCAAGCCCGCGCCTGAGAAACAACGTGCATCGCAAAGCGCCCAGCGTCAGCCGATGCGTCTCAACGAACGGGACGCGGAAGCCGCCAGCGACGGCCGCTCGGCTGGCGAGACACCGAGAACGCCGCAACTGCTTCGTCGCCAACGCGATCGCGGGGCGCCCGGCGGGTCGCGACGAATGCGATCGTCCGCGTGAGCGCGTTTCCGCGCAAGGGGGTTCCACCGGCTGGCGTTCGAGCGGGCATCTCCGAACGTCGGGGCAGGTCTCGACCCATATCGCCGGCGGCTCCAACCCGCTCCACCACTACGCTCGTGATGGTGGAGCGGATCCCCGTAGACCTGTCCGGGATACCGGAGAGCCTTCTGGGGAATCTCGGCCGACGCGCTGTCGCAGCGCGTTTGGGGGCTTTGAAGGACCCGATGGCTGTCGAGGTCGTCGACCGGCTGGAGTACGACTTCGGGGACTCCAGCCGCGGCGCGCGGTTGCATGCGGTTCGGGTGGCCACTTTTGACGCTGCGGTCCGCCGTTTCCTGGGCTCACATCCGGCCGGAACAGTGGTTGCGCTTGGCGAGGGCCTGGAGACCCAGTTCTGGCGGCTCGATAACGGTCAGGTCCGTTGGCTGAGCGTGGACGTGCCCGAGACGATGGAGCTTCGCCGCCGGTTGCTGCCGGACGGCGCCCGACAGTCAAGCCATACGGGATCGGCGCTTGACCTGAACTGGGTTGACGGGCTGGATGCCACGGACCCGATTCTCGTCACCGCGCAGGGCCTGCTCCCGTACTTCCAACGCGACCAGGTTCACGAACTGATCGCTGGGATCGCCGAACGCCTCCCGGGCTCTCTGCTGGTCTTCGACGTCGTGCCCGAAGCGATGCTGGAACTGGTCCGACGCACCTCGGGTCGGGAGCGGGAGCTTGCGGTCGAGTTGTGGACGTGGCTCTTCAACCCTGGTGAACGCGCCGCTATTCGCGCGATCACCGGTGTCGAGGACCTTCGTGACCTCGGTCCGCCGCTCACATCCGGCGTGACATCGCTGGCGATCGCCGCGATCCGTCTACTCCCGCAGCGGTTGCGCTACTCAATCCCAGTGTTCCCCATCCTGCAGGCCAGATTCCGTGGCGCCTCCGCGCATTGAGGCCGGCGTCGGGAACGGCCGTCGCCGTCGTTTCGCCGCACCGCCGTCGCTCACGATTAGATCCGGCGCGCTGGTGTCCTTCGTCACTCTGTCGCTCCGGCCTGGCCGCGGACGCCACCGCCGGGGCGCCCGGGAACCGAGTGCCGCTGTACTCGCGGCATCATCGACGCAGGGCCGACGGGCCTCGATATGCGCAGTCCGGCTATTTCGCCAACTGCGTGCATCTCGCGACCCGGGGCCGGTGTTCCAGTCCGCGGGGCGGAGGCGATCGTGTCGGTGACACCGCGACCGGACAATCGTCGCGACCGCTTTGTCGCCAACGCGATCGTGAGCCCGAAGACGCCGCGCTGAGCAAAGCCGTCGTCCGCGGCGGCGCTCACGGACGGCTCGCCGAGAGCAGTCGACGGCTTACGCCGCCGGGTTGCTCCTCGCTGTGTGCGGTGCCGACGCCGTAAGCACACGGTTGAGATCGGCTGGCCATTCAGCGCCCTCGCTGTTCGCCCGCAGCGGTCGTCTCGTCGGCACCGGCCGAGACGCCTCCTTCCAGAGGGACGCGACACCGCGTCGCGCCCAGCGACCGGTAGACCCGGACCTCGGAGGTAGGCGTCGAGTTCCTGGCTTAGCGTCAGTACATTTGTGCGGTGAAACCCCTACGGCGTCGCATGGACCGCCTCGTGATTGTCGTGGTCACGCTCGGGCCCGGATTCCTGGTGGCTGGTTGCGGCGCGAACGACTCGGCGCCGTTCGTGAAGCGCGCCGACGGGATCTGCGCCGACTTCTACACCAAGGCGTACTCGCTGCCTCCGCCGCTCGGCCTGAGGCAGCTCAAGGCGTATCCCGAGAAGAAGCAAGCGCTCCTTGAGGGAGAGCTTTCAGGGCTCCGGGCGCTGAGGCCGCCCGTTGAGCAGCGGGACCGCTACACGGGCTACGTCGCGGACTTGGGGGAGTTCGACAGGCAGTATTCGTTGATCATCGACGACCTCAAGTCCGGCCCCTCGTCGACCCTCCGCCTGAGTATGGCAAAGCGCCTGGGTCGCCGGCTGTCTGACCTTCAAGCGACGGTCGAACGCGACGCGCGCGACCTTCGCCTGGCGGAGTGCGCCAAGGACCCGTACTCCGCCACTCACTACGCGAACAACTAGCCCCGCGCGGTCGCATCGCGCGACAAACGAGTGCGCGAGACGGCCGCCAGCTGACACCCGGACGGACGAGCACAGGGAGCGCTGAATAGCCAGCTGATCTCAACCGTGTGCCGATGCGCCCGGCCGCACGCAGCCACGAGCAAGCCAGTGGGGGGGCGTCGCCTGCTCTCGGCAACCCGTCCGTGAGCGCCGCGGACGATCGCTTTGCGCCGCGCGGCGTCATCGGGCTCACGATCGCGTTGACAAAGCGATTGCCGGGACCGAGCGGCCAGCGGCCGCCACGCGCTTGCGAGTTCGCCCAGCAGCGGCCGCCGGTGTCGGCGGTCGGTGGGTGCTCGGGTCGGACGAGCAGGTCAGCCCCGGCGCGGCAATCGCTCCTGTCTGGCGCGCCTTCTGCGCCGAAAAGGGAGAGGCGCCGCCCGTACTCGCCGTCCGTCCCGCGGCCACCGGCAGGCTCAGCACTTCCAGTTGGGTCCACGGAGCGGCGAAGGAGTCGAACCTTCCAACGTGATCAGACACGTTCCACCGGTTTTGAAGTTCGGTCCTCAATGGTCCGCTTAGCCCTCGCCACAGGGGCTCAGGTCTCCTCAAGTGCGCTCACGTGGCGTCAGAATTGCTGAGTTCGGGACACGGTTCGGGACACGGTCCCGGTGGCGCAGTCGAGCCGGCGCTGACCGCCGACGAGCGATCCCTGGCAGGGCGCAGCGATCGCGGTCACGTAGTGACCTTCGCCTCTGATTCACCGGGGCCGCCGCTTTTCTGGGATTATCTTCTCAGTTATGCGAACCTCAGCGCCGTCGATCCTCCCGCTGTTCCGGTCGAAGATGCAGATCGAGCTGCTCGGCCTACTACTGCTCCAACCGGAGCGCAGCTGGACTCTCCAGGAGCTAGCCCGCGGCCTCGCCGCCCCGTTGTCCTCGGTACACCGGGAGCTGAGCCGGGCCGAACAAGCCGGGATCGTCACGCGGGACGCCAGCGCGCGTCCGCATCGATTCGCTGCCGCCACCGACGACGCGTTCTACGAGCCGTTGGCTGCGCTGCTCGGCCGGTCGGTCGGCGTCGAGCAGGAGCTCCGTGCTGCGCTCGACGGACAGCCCGGTGTACTCGCCGCCGTGATCCACGGCTCGTGGGCCGGCGGCTCCCGACGGCCTGACAGCGATATCGACGTCCTTGTCGTCGGCGATGTCGAGCTACGTGCCCTGCGTCGCCACCTCCGCCCGATCGGCGAGCGAGCCGGCCGGACTCTTGACCTGACCGTCCTCACGACAGAGGAACTCCAGCGCCTGGTGCGTGAGCGGTCGAGCTTCGCGCGTCGAATCCTCGAGACACCGACGATCCCACTACTCGGAGACCTGGATACCATCGCCGGCCCGTGACCGACGCCCGCATCGAACAGGTCCACGCGGACAAGATCACGGCCCGCGAATTCCTCGACCAAGCGAGCGACTTCCTCAACGACGCCCGCATCGACGGCCTCGGCCCGCCGTCCCGGGTCGTGCTCCTGCACAACGCCGCGATCGCCGCTTGCGACGCCATCCTCCAGGCAGTCGGCCTCCGCGTCACGTCCGGAGACCGCTCCCACATCCTCCGCCTCGAGACGGCGCTGCACGAACTCGACACCGACACCGACGAACTCCTCGAGCGTCTCGACGCCTCCCGCGAGCCGCAACGAAGCGTCTTATGGCGGCAGCTTCGTCGCCCAAGCAAGCGTGCTCGACGCCGAAGAGGCCACCACCGAACTCCTCGAACTCGCACGCGTCTTCATCGGCGCGAGTGGCGACGCAGCCATCTGAGTAAGGCTGCACGGCGCCTCCAAGTGCCCTCCCCGAAGTACTCCCTTCGTTGAAGCGGAACCGCAAATCGGTGTGAGAATGTCAAGGCCGGTCGAAAAGTGGACCACTTGCGCCGGTTGAAAAGTGTCCCACCCGGGGGGTGTCGGGTCTGCGAGATCACTCGGAATGGCGGGCGATCTCGGTCAACACCACAACCGCCTGTGGATGGCCTTCTCAGAGTGGATTCCCGACCCCCAGCACGCAACCGGCCCGATGACGCTCACCGGCTCGCGCGCTGCGGGATCCGCTCACGCCTTTCATCGCCGCTCAGGACGTCTGCGACGAGATCTGGCAGATGTAGGACTGGCAGCGGTCCGCCCGAACCGCCGAGATAGAACGTCACCCCGCGCTCAGGGATCAGACCAGGAAGCTCACTTCCGTATCGTCGCCCCGAGCCGGCGGCGCTCGACGTGTCCTCCGCAGGCGTCAGGGTCCCCGGGCCGTGCCCTGGCCCGTTGCTTTTGCGCAGAGCTGCCGGGCCGTATCAGCTGGGCGCGGTGAGGACGCTGTAATCGCAGGCCTCGAGGCGACGGCTAGGCTTCGTTCGATGGCGGTGGGATCGGAACTCCCGCAGTTGGGCGGCTATCCGTTCGACGTGCGCTACAGCAACGGAGCGCTGGTGCGGGCGCGAGCCGCGGCCAATGTCGCCGCAGAGGCCTATTCCTACTTCACCCGCCTGTTCGCTGCATTTGAGCCGGACATCGCCGTCGTCGTGGCCGGAGAGGCGGACTGGCCGGATAATGGCCTTCCGTACGGACTGCCGTTCTTCAGGGACGACGCCGGCGAGATCCGGCCCGGCGTCGTGGTGATGCCAGCGGGGGGCGGAGACTTCTGGGTCGCGATGGCGCAGGACCTCCGCGACGCGTCACCCCGCGGGTATGCGAGGTTGCTCGCGACATACCCGGACGGCGCAGATGGCTTGGACTTGCAGCCGTTCTTCGACCTCATCACGATTCATGAGCTCGCCCACGCATTCGAGGTACTCGGAGATCTGCGGCTCCCGACCTTCTGGCTCAGCGAGATCTTCGTCAACCTGGCCTTGCACGCATTCGTCGCAACCCAGCTGCCGGCGAGTCTGCCGACGCTCGAGGTGCTGCCAACCGTGGGAGCCGGAAGTCGAAAACTTGCCGCTCGGATGCGCGCCGCGGGGTACAGCACGCTCGAGGAGCTGCAAGCACACTACACGGGTTCTGATGATTCGATGAGCCCGTTGAACTACGTGTGGTTTCAGTATCGCTGGCAGCGGCTCGCGGCCAAGGTGTTCGATGCCGACGGTGAGGATGGACTGATCCGCCTGTGGGAATGCTTCCACTCATCGGATCGCGCCTACACGAGTGAGGTGACGCCAGCATCACTCGCCGCGCTCCTGACGACCGAGGTGAGTCGGACGCTCGGCCGGGCAGTCCGAGAATGGCGGTAGACACTGCCAGTTCTGCACGGCCGCTTCCCTCTTGCCGCGAGAAAGCACCAGCGGTGAGGACTATCAGCTCAGAGTGCTGCATTGTCGCCTAAGCGGCTGGCGAGCCGGAGACCGAGGCTCCTGTGGAAAGGGCGGGGCCCGCGACCCCAGAACTCACCGCGCCTATCTGCGGCCACCGGCGCACTCAGCACTGCCATGTTGCCTCCACGGAGCGGCGAAGGAGTCGAACCTTCCAGCCTGATCAGACAGGCTCCACCGGTTTTGAAGACCGGGCGGGTCACCGGACCCGGGCCGCTCCAGGTTCTACGGCGACACGACGATCCTCCCGGCCTGACCGTCGACGAGCTCACCGACCACGACACCCGGGATCTCGCCGACCCGGCCGGCCGCCACCGCGACGAGGAGGCCGCCGGACGTCGTCGCGTCACACACCAACCGCCGCCGTGACTCCGGCACGCCGGCCGCGAACTCGGTGAACCCCTCCGCGTATGCCCGGTTGCCGGCACTCCCCCCCGACACGGCCTGCTCGCCGTCGAGCAGGTCGATGACACCATCGATCGCCGGGACGGCCCCCGCATCGATCCGCGCGGCCACCCCGCTGGCCAAGCCGAGCGAGTGAAGGTGGCCGAGCAGGCCGAACCCCGTCACATCGGTCATCGCCCGCGCACCCACCCCCCGGGCCGCGGCCCCGGCCGCGTCGTTGAGTGTCGTCATCACCTCGACCGCCCGCCCGAGCAGCTCGTCGTCGATCACGCCGCGCTTGCGCGCCGTGACGACCGCCCCGACCCCGAGCGGCTTGGTCAGGACCAGTACGTCCCCCGGCCGGCCGCCGGCGTTCGAGATCACCTCGTCCGGGTGGACGAGCCCCGTCACCGCCAGCCCGTACTTCGGCTCGGCGTCGTCGATCGAGTGCCCCCCGACGATCGACACCCCCGCCCGCGCGGCCGTCTCGGCCCCGCCGCGGAGGATCTCCCTCAGCACGTCCCCGCCGAGCCGCTCGAGCGGGAAGGCGACGACGTTCATCGCGACGACGGGTGTCCCGCCCATCGCATACACGTCGGATAGGGCATTGGCGGCCGCGATCCGCCCGAAATCAAACGGGTCGTCAACGATCGGCGTGAAGAAATCAATCGTCAGAACCAGGGCTTGGTCGTCGGACACGCGGAAGACCGCGGCGTCGTCGGCCGTGTTCGACCCGACCAGCACCCGGTCGTCAACGATCCCCGGGAGGCCCCGGACGATCGGCAGGAGGGCGGCCGCGGGCAGCTTGCACCCGCAGCCGGCCCCGTGGGCGAGTGTCGTCAACGCGACAGGTCTGCTCATCTTGTGTTCGATCTTATGGGCCGGTCCCGGTCACCCGCGGCCGAAGTGGCGGCGGAGGACCCGCCGGTTGTCGGGCAGCCGCTTGGTCAGCCGGCCGGCGTCGAGATGCTCCAACCAGGCCTGGGCGTACTTGCGCGAGGTTCCCAGCTCGTCCCGCAGCCGGGCCAGCGTGATCGACCCCTCGGCCTCGATGATCCCGACCACCCGCCGGCCGACGGCGTCGACGGCCGCCCGGTGGGCGTACATGTCCCGGCCGACGCGGACCGCGATCCCGGCCGACCGCAGCTCGGCGAGTTCGCGCGCGACGCCCTCGAGCGCCGTGACGGGCTCCGGATGATGACCCGACTCGAGCAGCCTGGCCTCGAGCACGACCGCCGCCGGCGTCAGCGGCTCCGGCACCTCGTCAGCCGGACGGTCCTCGGTCGCCGCCGTCGCGACCGGGTCGGTCTCCCCCCGGCGGATCCGCTCGAGCCGCTCGAGCGCCGGCGAGCTCCGCCCGTGTCGGCGGGCGCTCGGGTCGAGGATCACGCCCCCGCCGAGGGTGTCCGGCGGGGCGACCGACCGCACGACGATCCGGTCTCCGCCGGCCGCCAGGACCGGCGCCTCGAGGCGGACCTGCCAGAGGCCGTCGCCCAGTCCGACGACCCGGCCGGCCGCCGTCCGCGTCCCGTGATGGATCTGGACGCGCTCGCCGTCGTCGGCCCCGGCCTTCAGGTCGAGCGCGCAGTCGAGCACCGTCGTCGGCTCGATCTCCGACGCCGCGTGAACAAGCGCATCCCCCCGGGCGAGCTCGCGCACGCCGATCCCGCTCAGGTTGACCGCCACCCGCTGACCGGCGTCGGCCGTCTCGACCGGCTCGTCGTGGACCTCGACCGACCGTACGCGGACCTCCCGGTCGGCCGGAAGCAGCCGGAGCGTGTCCCCGCGGGCGATCCGACCCGACCAGAGCGTCCCGGTCACGACCGTTCCGGCTCCCCTGATCGTGAAGACCCGGTCGATGTGGAGGACCACCGGCCGGGCGGTCGCCGCCCTGCTCGGCAGGCTGGTCGCGACCCGCCCGAGCGCACCCGTCAGGTCGGTGATGCCCGCGCCGGTCAGCGCCGAGCACCGGACGATCTCGACGCCCGGCAGCAGGTCGCCGGCCTCCGCCGACGCCAGCTCGGGATCGGCCCGGTCGATCTTCGTGATCGCGATCACCCCCCGGTCGACGCCCAGCCCCCGGAGGACGGCCGCGTGCTCCCTGGTCTGTGGCATCACACCGTCGTCGGCCGCGACGACCATCACGAAGAAGTCGATCCCCCCGGCCCCGGCGACCATCGTCCGGACGAATCGCTCGTGCCCGGGAACATCGACCACCGACACGCGCCGCCCGTCAGGCAGGGTCAGCCGGGCGTAGCCCAGCTCGATCGACATCCCCCGGGCCTGCTCCTCCGGGAGCCGGTCGGTGTGCACGCCGGTCAGGGCTTCGACGAGTGCGGTCTTCCCGTGGTCGACGTGACCGGCAGTCCCCAACGTGAGCGGAGCCGACACGCACGGGAACCTAGCATCCGGATCGTTGGCGACTTCGACCGGCGCGGCGAATCCCACCACGGCCTGGTGATCGTCGATCCGGCGACGTTCCCACGCGGCGCAGACCGGACGATCGGCCGGATCGTCACGGCGCTCGACCCTGCTCTTGTACGAGCACTCCGCCGACGACCCGACCAGTCTGCGTCACTGGCTCTAACGCTGGATTGCGACCGCCCGCACGGCCGCGGCGACGTCGTCGACGTCCGCGTCGGTCAGCGTCCGAACGTCGAGCACGACCCGGCCGCGATGGATCCGCCCGAGCACCGCCGGGTCGCCTGACCGCAGGCTCGCGGCCAACGCGTCGCAGCCGCCGGGTCCCGGGTCCAGCCCGACGACCGGGCCCGAGAGCTCGAGCAGGGGGAGGGCGCCGCCGCCGACCCGGGCGGTTGCGTCGATCACCGCCCCACCCGTACCCTCGGCCAGCCGGACCGCCCGCCGCTCGAGCTCGTCGCGGTCGGCCGACAGCATCGCCAGGACGGGGATCTCCCGGACGGCGGCCGCCGGGTCCCGGTAGATCGCGAGGGTCGCCTCGAGCGCCGCCAGCGACAGCTTGTCGATCCGCAGGGCCCGGGCCAGCGGGTGGGCCCGGCACGCGTCGATCGCCGCCCGCCGGCCGACGAGGATCCCGGCCTGCGGGCCGCCGAGGAGCTTGTCGCCGGAGAACGTCACGACGGCCGCGCCCGCCCGGACCGACCGGCCGACGGCCGGCTCGTCGACCAGGAGGTCGAGCTCGTCGGCCAGGACACCCGACCCGACATCGTCGATCACAGGGACGCCCAGCCGGCAGAGTGGCTCGATCTCGACCGTCTCGACAAAGCCGAGCTGCCGGAAGTTCGACGGGTGGGCCCGGACGATCGCCCCGGTCGCGTCGCCGATCGCCGCCGTGTAGTCGGCCAGCCGGGTCCGGTTCGTCGTCCCGACCTCGACCAGGCGGGTCTGCCCCTGGGCGAGGATCTCCGGGATCCGGAAGCCCCCGCCGATCTCGATCAGCTGGCCCCGGGAGACGATCGTCTCCCGCCCGCCGGCGAGGGCGGCGACCGCCAGGAGGACGGCCGCCGCGCAATTGTTCACGGCGATCCCCGCCTCGGCCCCGGTCAGCTCGCACAGCAGCCCTTCGACGTGGTCGTGGCGCGATCCCCGCCCGCCGTCGGCGAGGTCGAGCTCGAGGTTCGAGTACCCGGCCGCCGCCCGTCTCACCGCAGCCTGGGCCCCCCCGGCGAGCGGGGCCCGGCCGAGGTTCGTGTGGATCACGACGCCCGTCGCGTTGAGCACCCGCCGCAGCCGCGGCCGCAGCCGGTCGCCGGCCCGCTGGACGAGGTCGACGTCGTCGGTCGCCCCACCGACGAGCTCCTCCCGCCGGGCGGCAAGCTCCGCCCGGGCGACCGACACCGCCAGCCGGTCGACCGACGGCAGGCCTCGGAGGCGGGCTTCCCGCGTCACGGCCGCCCCTACTCGCCGGTCGCCGAGAAGTGCTCGGGGTCGATCGGGCCGAGCACGCCGCCGTGGAGCTTCTCCGGGCCGGGGTAGTTGACGAGGACCTGGAGCAGGAGCGAAGGCGCCGAGACGTCGACCGCTCCGCCCGGGTAGGTCGTCGACTCGTGGTTGCTCGAGCCCGCCGGCGCACTGAAGTCCCCGGCCGCGTTCAGCTCGGCCTGCTCGGCGTACGTCCTGTACCCCGACGTCACCGTCCCGGTCCAGCCGTTCTCGAAAGCCCACTCGAGCACCGGGACGATCCAGTTGGCGATCGGTCTCCTCGACGGATTCCACGCAGCGACCGGGATGCTCGCGCCGACGGCCAGGGCCTGCGCGTCGGTGATGCTGACCTGCTCGGCCGACGCGACGAACGCCGCCGACGTGTTCCCGCTCGGCAGGGCGATCCCGTCGTTCGCGGCCTGCTCGATCTCACGGCGGACCTCCGCATCCGACGGAGCCCCGGCCGAGACGGCCGCCTGACCGGCGGCCAGCTGCGCGTCAGACGACGCGTCGACCTTGGCGACGATCGCCTGACTCGTCTTCCGCGGGGCGATCCCCTTCGGCTTCGCGTGGCGGGCTCCCGACGCGTGCTTGCCGGTCGACCGCTTCGCCTTCTTCGCAGCGGTCCGCGCCCTCGCCGCGACCCGCTCGGCCCTCGAGGTCGTGGCCGTCACGCCGGCCACACCCGTCGCACCGCCGGTCCCCCCAGCCGATCCGCCGCAGCCGGCCAGGACGCCGCCCACAAGGAGCAGCACGAACAGGCCCACGCACCGCGACGAGCGGCCGGCCGGGCTCGGCGAGCGACACACCATCGGTCTAATCATCCTCCACGGACCCTCTGGTCGGTGCACTCCGGGACAGTCCTTGCAACCGCCCCGGCATTCCCCCGACCTCGAGACCGCCTGCGCTATGTTGCCCGCGTGATCCCGCGGACTCGGACGACTCGAGGCGCCGGGGGCGTCGTGATCCTCGCCCTCGCCCTCGCCCTGGCCCTGGGCCTCGCGGCCTGCGGCGGAGGCTCGAAGCACTCGACTTCGACGCCGACCACCCCGACCGCAGCGGCCGCCCCGCTCACCCCGTACCTCCTCAAAGAGGGCGAAGGCGGCTTCGAGGTCTTCTCGACACCCCTGCCTCAGCCGACCGTCGCCGACTGGCTGACCGTGAGCAAGTCGACCAGCATCGACGGCCAACGCGTCAAGGCCGAGGGCTTCAAGGCCGCGCTCCAGCAGGCCACGGCGACGTCGACCGGCGGCACCGGCCTGGATTTCGTGCTCGAGGTCGGGTCGGCGGCGGCCGCCCGGGCCGAGGAGACGGCCGAGCTCAAGGAGGACGTCATCGAGCAGGGGCACGTCCACGTCACGCACTTCACGGTCGCCGGGATTCCCCGGTCGGAGGGAATCGCCGCGGCCGCCGGGAAGCGCGGATCCGCCGCGAACGTCCTCTTCACCGTCGGACGCTGCCTCCTCCTGGTCGGAAACGGCGAGGTCGGCAGCAGGTACAAGGCCCACGTCGTGTCCGGCGCCCAGGCCCTCTACCGCCGGACGATCGACGCCGGCGGCGCCTGCACTCCGGCCGGACCCGCCCAGGTCTGACCGCTGGTCGGATGGCGGGCTCGGGTCGGCGCGGCGGTCTTCGGCCTGCTGCTCTTCGCAGCTCCCCGGCCGCCGGCTGCGACTGCAGGCGTGCCCCGGCCGGTCGCGATCGCCGTCTTCGGAGACTCGGTCGTCGAGAGCGCGACGTTCCCCGGCTTTCTGCGCTACGGGCTGATTCCCGAGCTCCGGACGAGGCTCGCGAGGACGCCCGGGCTCGTCCTCGGAGGCGAGGGGTTCGTCCCGGCATACCCACTGCGGTGGACCTTCCACGGCGGGGTCTCGCCAGGCAACGGACCGCCCGGCGGGTCGGGCTGGCTGGTCTCCGGATACGGAAGTCGCGTGCCCGGGCACGATGGCCTGAGCGGTTACAGCGCGATCACCAGGTCGCCGCGGGCGACCGCGACCACGGCGATCGATGCGCCGTACGTCGGCGTCCTCTTCAACCGGTCGTCCGCCTCAGGGGTCTTCACGGTGACCGCCGGACGGAAGACCTTCACGATCGACGCACGCGGGCCAGGCCCACCCACGCCGGCCGAGCGGTGGATCGCCGTTCCGAGCTCGGCGCGGACGGTCACGGTCCACGGGCCGACGTCTGGCGTCCTGACCTTCGACGGTGTGATCGTCCGCGGCCGGATCCCCGCCGGGAGGACCGGCGTCGAGGTCGAGAACCTCGGCCACTCCGGTCACTACCTGGCGACCGACTCGAGCCCCCGGAACCTCGTGGCGATCCGGGCCCAGCGGTTCGGGATCTCGGTCTTCATGGCCTCCTACAAGCGGGAGCTCGACGCCGCCTCCGGCGACCCGGCCGCGTCCGAGAATGCATATGACACCGAGCTTCAAGCACGCGTCCGGATCGCACGCGCCACCGGCGGCGCCTGCCTGATCGCCGCGCCGTCGCCGATCCCCGTCCCAGCTTCGACCACCTCCGGCTTCGACGCGATCGACCGGCGGGTCGCCGCGGCCGAGGGGTGCACGTACACGACTGCGCTCAGCGAGCTCTGGAACCCGGCGACGGCCGTTCAGACCGGGATGACGATCGTCGACGGGATCCACCCGGCGGCGGCCGGCTACCGTCTGATGGCAGCCGCGCTGGGCCCGTTGCTCGCGAATCTGGTCCACGGACGAGCCGGGGCCGGGGCCGGGGCCGGGGCCAGGGCCGGGGCCGGGGGTTTGCCGACTGCGGCGGCCGGGGAAGCCAGGATCGCCCGAGACGACGTGGCGTCAGCCCTGACGGGACAGTGGCCCACGGTCTTGGTCCGAGCGCCTGGGTTTGGTCGGTGATTTCGAATGCGATGCGGCCCCGACTGACCTTCTGAAGAATCGTGTCTGCCTTCGCGGTCCACACGAACAACGTTCGATAACGAACAGCGTTCGTTATCGCTTGGGGAGGGTCTCGACTCGCACGATCGAGTCTGGCATCCCCCGTGGACCGGGCTGGCGCGTACTACAAGAAACCCAAGACCGATCCCGGATTCCCCGAATCCGGGGCCCTGCCCCGGGGTAGAGTCGAGCCTATGCACCCGCTGCTCCGCCAGCTGAAGGGGGATCGCCTCGGCCTCGGCCCGGCCGCCCGCACCAAGGCCAGCGCCGACCTCACCCCGCGGACGTCGACCGCAGACCGCATCGTCAAGTCGATCTGCCCGTACTGCGCCGTCGGCTGCGGCCAGTCGATCTTCGTCAAGGACGAGCGCGTCGTCCAGATCGAGGGTGACAAGGACTCGCCGATCTCCCGCGGCCGGCTCTGCCCACGGGGTTCCTCCTCCCTCTCGCTCGTCAACTCGCCGACCCGCGAGACGAAGGTCCGCTACCGGCGACCCGGCGCAGCCGACTGGGAGGACCTCGACCTCGACACGGCCATGGACATGATCGCCGACCGGGTGATCGACACGCGCCGCCGCACGTGGGAGGAGACCGCCGACGACGGGTCGCTGCTCAACCGGACGCGCGGCTTCGCCCACCTGGGGGGAGCGACGCTCGACAACGAGGAGAACTACCTGATCAAGAAGTGCTTCTCCGCGCTCGGGGCGGTGGCGATCGAGAACCAGGCCCGCATATGACACTCGTCGACCGTCCCCGGTCTGGGGACTTCGTTCGGGCGCGGCGGGGCCACCAACTTCCTCCAGGACCTCCAGAACGCCGACTGCATCCTGATCGAGGGGTCGAACATGGCCGAGTGCCACCCGGTCGGCTTCCAGTGGGTGATGGAGGCACGCGAACGGGGGGCGGAGATCATCCACGTCGATCCGCGGTTCACGCGGACGAGCGCGGTCGCCGACCTCCACGTCCCGATCCGCACGGGGTCGGACATCGTCTGGCTGGGCGCCCTGATCAACCACGTGATCTCCGGGGGACACGAGTTCCGGGAGTATGTCGTCAATTACACGAACGCGGCGACGATCCTCTCGGAGGACTGGGTCGACGCCGACGACCTCGACGGCGTCTTCTCGGGCTTCGACGCGAAGACCCGGACGTATGACTCGTCGAGCTGGCGCTACGCCGGCATGGACCCACCGCCGGCGGCCGGCGAGCCGATCGGTGCCGAGCAGTCACACGGGGCGCACGGCGGCGACCTCGAATCGGGCGAGCCGCCGCACTTCGACGAGACGCTCACCCACCCGCGATGCGTCTTCCAGGTCCTCAGGCGCCACTTCGCCCGGTACACGCCCGACCTCGTCGGAGAGGTCTGCGGGATCCCTCCGGCGACGTTTCACCGGGTCGCCGACGCGCTCACGAGGAACTCGGGCCGCGAGCGGACGACGGCGTTCGTCTACTCGGTCGGGTGGACCCACCACACGACGGGCGCCCAGTACATCCGGGCGGCGTCGATCCTCCAGCTCCTGCTCGGGAACATCGGCCGGCCGGGCGGGGGGATCCTCGCCCTGCGGGGGCACGCGTCGATCCAGGGGTCGACGGACATCCCGACGCTCTACAACATCCTCCCCGGGTACCTGCCGATGCCGAGCGCGGCGCCGGACCTGACGCTCGAGTCCCACCTCGAGAAGATCACCCCGCCGGCGGGCTTCTGGGGCCACTCGCGGGAATATATGGTCTCCCTGCTGAAGGCATGGTGGGGCGACGCGGCGACCGCCGGGAACGACTTCTGCTTCAACCACCTACCGCGGATCAACGGGGACCACTCGATCTATCCGACGATCTGCGACATGCGGGACGGGAAGGTCGAGGGCTTCTTCGTGATGGGCGAGAACCCGGCGGTCGGGTCGGCCAACTCGAAGCTCCACCGCCTGGCGATGGCCGAGCTGAAATGGCTGGTCGTTCGCGACCTCCAGATGATCGAGTCGGCGACCTTCTGGAAGGACGGGCCGGAGGTCGAGACGGGCGAGCTCGACCCGGCCGAGATCGACACGGAGATCTTCTTCCTGCCGGCGGCCGCCCACACCGAGAAGGACGGGACGTTCACGAACACGCAGCGGCTGCTCCAGTGGCACCGCAAGGCGATCGACCCGCCGGACGACTGCCGGTCAGAGCTGTCGTTCATGGTCGCGCTCGGCCGGCGGATCCGCGAGAAGCTGGCCGGCTCGATCGAGGCCCGCGACCAGGCGATCCTCCAGCTGACCTGGGACTACGACGTCCACGGACCGACCGGCGAGCCCGACGCCGAGCAGGTCCTCCGTGAGATCTCGGGCTTCGGCTGGCCCGACGGCGAGGCCGTCTCGGGGTACACGAAGCTCCAGGGCGACGGGTCGACGGCGTGCGGATGCTGGATCTACTCGGGCGTCTACGCGGACGAGCGCAACCAGGCCGACCGGCGCAAGCCAGGTCACGAGCAGGACCAGGTCGCCGCGGAGTGGGGATGGGCGTGGCCCGCGAACCGGCGCCTGCTCTACAACCGGGCGTCCGCGGATCCCGCGGGCCGGCCGTGGTCAGAGCGCAAGGCCTACGTGTGGTGGGACGCCGCCGCCGAAGAATGGACGGGGCACGACGTCGCGGACTTCGTCGCCGACAGGCACCCGTCCTACGAACCACCCGACGGAGCGAAGGCGGAGGACGCGCTGCGGGGTGACGAGCCGTTCGTCATGCAGCCGGACGGCAAGGGCTGGCTGTTCGCGCCGACCGGCCTGACCGACGGGCCACTGCCGACCCACTACGAGCCGCAGGAGTCACCGCTGCGCAACGCCGTTCACCCGGCCCACCGGGCGAGCCCGACGCTGGAGTCCTTCGACCGTGACGACAATCCCTACAACCCACCTGAGACGGACGTCTACCCGTACGTCTTCAGCACCTACCGGATCGCCGAGCACCACACTGCGGGGGCGATGTCGCGAACCCTCCCCCACCTGGCGGGCCTGGCGCCGGAGATGTTCGTCGAGGTGTCACCCGAGCTGGCGGCCGAGCGGAAGCTCGAGCACAACGGGTGGGCGACGATCATCACACAGCGGACGGCGATCGAGGCGAGGGTGATGGTGACCGAGCGACTTACCCCCCTGACGGTCGGCGACCGGCGCGTGCACCAGGTCGGCCTGCCCTACCACTGGGGGTCGACCGGCCTGGCGAGGGGCGACTCGGCTAACGACCTGCTGGCGTTGGCACTCGACTCGAACGTCCACATCTCGGAGTTCAAGTCAGCGACCTGCGACGTCCAGCCGGGCCGCCGTCCGCGGGGGCCGGCCGTGCTCGAGCTGGTCGAGACCTACCGGCTGCGGGCGCAATGACCTACGACCTGAGCGTCGAGCGGTACGACGGGTCCGATCAGCACAAGCGGATGGGCTTCTTCACCGACACGTCCCTGTGCATCGGGTGCAAGGCGTGTGAGATCGCGTGCAAGGAGTGGAACCACGTGCCGGAGGCGGACCTCGTCCACCGGGGGACGTCGATGGACAACACGGGGACGCTGGGTGCTGACACGTGGCGGCATGTCGCGTTCATCGAGGAGCGCCAGCCGGTCGAGCTGGGTGACGACGGTGAGGGCGGTCTGCGGTGGTTGATGTCATCGGATGTGTGCAAGCACTGCACGCACGCCGCGTGCCTCGAGGTGTGCCCGACGGGCGCGCTGTTCCGGACGGAGTTCGGGACGGTGGTCGTCCAGGAGGAGATCTGCAACGGGTGCGGCTACTGCGTTCCGGCGTGTCCGTTTGGTGTCATCGACAAACGGAAGGAGGACGGTCGGGCGTGGAAGTGCACACTGTGCTATGACCGCCTCAAGGACGACCAGACGCCGGCCTGCGCCCAGGCCTGCCCGACCCAGTCGATCCAGTTCGGCGAGTTGGACGACCTGCGCGAGCACGCCCAGGCCCGGGTGGCCGAGCTCGTCGATCGCGGTGAGACACGCGCCCAGCTCTACCTGTCGGATCCGGCAGACGGGATCGGCGGGGGTGGGGCGTTCTTCCTGCTGCTCGACGACCCCGAGGTCTACGGGCTGCCGCCGGACCCGATCGACACGACGGCTGACCTGCCGGGGATCTGGCGGACGACGGCGCTGGCGGCCGGAACGCTCCTGGCCGGCGTGCTTGTGGCCGGGTTCGCGGGCCGCCGACGATGATTCTGAACAGTGAACGGCGGCCGGAGGGCGACCGGCGGGGCAG
This sequence comes from Solirubrobacteraceae bacterium, assembly GCA_036510225.1. GTDB lineage: Bacteria > Actinomycetota > Thermoleophilia > Solirubrobacterales > Solirubrobacteraceae > Palsa-513. The sequence continues at coordinate 19,004 of DATCEH010000041.1, forward strand.
CCGGGCGGGTGGTCCTCGGTCGGGCGGCCGGGACGGCGGGCCAACGGTCCCGCCGGCGGTCCCTCGCTCGTACTACGGCCAACCGATCCTCAACCGGCCGGTCTGGACCTGGGAGATCCCGGCTTACTTCTTCGTCGGGGGGATCGCCGGGGCGTCGGCGCCGCTCGCGCTGGTCGCGAGCCTCCAGGGAAACCGGCCGCTCGCGCGGGCGGCGTCGGCCGCGGCGGTGGGAGGCGCGGCGATCAGCCCGGTCCTGCTGATCTCCGACCTCGGGCGGCCGGAGCGATTCCTGAACATGCTGCGGGTCTTCAAGCCGACGTCGCCGATGAGCGTCGGCTCGTGGATCCTCGCGAGCTTCGGCCCGGCGGTCGGCCTGGGCGCGGCCCGCGAGCTGCTGGGCGTTCTCCCCCGGCTGGGACGGGCCGGGCAGTTGGCGGGTGCCGCGCTGGGCCCGGGACTGTCGACCTACACGGCCGCCCTGCTGGCGAACACTGCGGTCCCCGCGTGGCACGAGGCCCGCGACGAGCTGCCGTTCGTGTTCGCGGGCAGCTCCCTGGCGAGCTCGTCGGCGGCGGCCCTGCTGCTGACGAAGCCCGCGAGCGCCGCGATCCCCCGCCGGATGGCGGTGCTCGGGGCGATCCTGTCGCTGGGGGCGACCGCGACGATGGAGCGCCGTCTCGGCGAGTTGGGGGCCCCGTACCGGGACGCAGGCGCGGCGGGGACGGTCGCCCGGGCGGCGAAGACGCTGACGGCGACCGGCGGACTGGTGGTCGCCGTACGAGCCCGGAAAGGCCGGCGGCGGCCGGTCGTGGGCGCGCTCGCCCTGCTGGCGGGCTCCGCGCTCGAGCGGTGGGCGATCTTCCGGGCGGGCGTCGCGTCGGCCGAGGATCCGGCCGCGACGGTCGGGCCGCAGCGGGCGCGGCGCGATGCCCGCGAGCGAGCTGCCGCCACGGAGCGGAACGGGGCCTGATGGACGGTCCGGAGGCGAGCGTCGTTGGCCTGAAGGCCGTCGTCCGCGACGGCGTCCGGGACGTGCTGGCGGTCGAGGAGCCGCTGGAGATCCGCGTCGACGGGGTGCCGCTCGCGGTCACGATGCGGACTCCCGGCCACGACGAGGAGCTCGCGGTGGGCTTCCTCTACGGCGAGGGGCTGATCTCCCGGCCGACGCACGCCGGCCTGTCCGAGAACCTGGCGGCCAACACGATCGAGGTGGCCGGGCCGCTCGACCGGGAGGCGCCGTCGCGGCGCTTCTACACGACGTCGTCGTGCGGGGTCTGCGGGAAGGGCGCGCTCGAGGAGGTCGAGGTCCATGCCCCGCGACTGGGGCCCGGCCCGCGGATCGCCCGGGCGGTGCTCGCCGATCTGCCCAACCGGCTGGTCCAGCCGGGCTTCGCCCGGTCGGGCGGACTCCACGCGACGGGGCTCTTCGACAATGCGGGCGAGCCGGTCTGCGTCCGGGAGGACGTCGGTCGGCACAACGCGATGGACAAGGTCGTCGGCTGGGCGCTCGGCGAGGGGCTGCTTCCACTCGAGGGTCACATCCTGTGCGTCAGCGGCCGACTGTCGTTCGAGCTGGTCCAGAAGGCAGCGGTCGCCGGTGCGCCGATCCTCGTCGGCGTCGGCGCGCCGACGTCGCTGGCAGTCGCGCTCGCCGAGGACCGTGAGCTGACGTTGTGCGGGTTCGCGCGGGACGGCAGGGTGAACGTGTACTGCGGGGCGGCGCGCGTAGTCGACTGCGATGTCGCACGGTCGATCCGCAGCGCGCCGTGTTCTGGGTCAGCTGGCAGCGCTGCTGCTCCGCCGGGCGATGCCAGTGCGGGCGGCTTGATAATACTGTGCGGCAACAGTGAACTGGGATCTGCAACACCGGAAGTCAGCGTTCGTGATCCGGCTGCTGCTGGCCGTTTTGATCACCGTCGTCGTCGTTGTGCTCTGCGCCGCGGGACGTTGGTGGGGCCTGGTGTTCGTCGTCCCCCTGATCGTTGATCTGTACCTGCTCCGCCGGATCTTGGCGGCCGGCTCAGGCCGGTAGTAGCCACTGCGGACGGAGCGGATCGGCGATCTCCGGCGGCTTTACGGTTGCCTGCGCCCGGGCGCCGGCGGGCGTGATCGGCGATGGCCCTGAAGGCGGACGAGCTGGTCGTCGTCCCTCGTCAGATCGTCCCGCGCGGCGCGGCCCAGATCGACTCGAAGCCGAGCACGCCGCTCAGACGGTCGTAGTGGGCGTCGTAGTGCAGGACAGCGCATCCGTGCTCGGCCGCGCACGCGGCGATGATCGCGTCCTGTGGCGGAACTCGATGATGGCCGTCCGAGCCGCGGGCAGCCAGATCAACCATCGCGCGCTTGGCTGCGACGAGCGTCCCCCGGGTGATCGGAATCTCGCGGAGGTTGGCGAGCTCCGCGTCGAGCTGGTCGACATCGGCCCGGGTTCTCGCGCTGTAGAGCAGCTCGAGGTGGGCGACGGCGCAGATCACGATGCGGCCGGCGTCAAGGGCGTCGAGCCAGGCGTCCGGGTAACTGCCGACCCGCGCCCATGCGGACTTGTCAGCCAGGAGGAGGGCGCCGGTCTCCCAGGTCACGTGTCGTGGCTCCACATCTCCCCGTGCTCGTCACGGAGAACCTCGAGATCGATCCCCCGGCCGCGCCTGAAACGCTCCATCAGGTCACGATTCCCGTCGTGTCCCCCGGCCACCCGGTTGGCCTCGGCTCGTGCCCGGTACTCGGAAAGGGCCTCGCGGACGATCTCGGCCTGCGGCCGGCGCGCCCGAAATGCGAACTCCCGCAGCCACTCGGCCTGCTCGGCCGGAAGCAGGAAGTTCCGTTGGACTGACTCGACCTCGCGCATATGTCCGATCGTACACTACAGTTGATATCTAGTCATATGGATCGATAGTGGTCCGACCGGTTCGCGGGCCGGCGGTGGACGTCAGGGCGTCGACTGCCAGCGTGGTCGCCTCGCAGGTTGGGCTGGGCGACGGCGACGGTCTTCGACTGAGCGTATGCTCGGCTCCCGCCAACACAAAGCGAGGTAATACCAAATGAGATTCGGGCGATTTCATCCTGGATGCCTGGTTGCGAGCCTGTGCGGAGCGGCCGCGCTGGTCAGCCCGGCCGCCGCGATCGCGGACGCGCCGTGGAGCACGCCGCAGACGATCGGCGGGACATGCTGCTCCCAGCAGCAGCTCCTGGCCCTGCCGGCCGGGGGGATCGCGCTGGGCGGCGACACCGGCCTGTCGCTCGTCCAGACTCCCGGTGGCAAGCCGTCCTTCACGGCGCCGGTCGGCTTCACCGGCCTGGTGTCGCCGAGCGGCGTGCTCGGGCCGCTGGCGCTGGTCGGCGGCGGGCGGACGGTCGAGCAGATGATGCCGGCCGGTTCCGGCGGCATCCGTACGTTCGGGACGATCGGGACCGGCGAGACGCTCTCACCCGCGTCGGGCCGACCCGGCCATACGCTCGCAGGGTCGTCGTCCCTGAACATCCCCCAGGCGTTCGTGCAGGCGACGACCGACGATGCGGTCCTCCTGCGCCTGTGCACGAAGGACTGCGGGGGCCCGTCCGGCCTCGACGTGTCCCGCTACCGGGGCGGCCGATGGTCAGCGCCGCGGGCGATCACGCAGCCGAGCACCGAGGTCCGCGGCGGGGCGCTGACGACGATGGCGGACGGGACGATCGCGGTCGCGTACGAGCGCAACCACGCGATCTACGTCCGCCGGCTCTCGCCGGGCGGTCGGCTCTCACCGGCGCAGCGGCTTGGCACGGGCGTCCAGTCGGAGATCTCGATCGCCAGCCTCGGCGGCCAGCGCCTCGCGGTCGGGTGGTCGTGGCAGCGGGTCGACGAGGGCGATGCGGCGTCGCCGTTCGAGGCGCAGGTCGCCTGCTCGACGGGAATCGGGCACTTCAGCGGGCGGTCACACGTCCTGGCGTCGATCCCGGTCACCGGGGAGGGCGACTACGTCAGCGGGCCGGGCCTCTCGATGAAGCAGGACGGGACCGGTCGGGTCACGCTGGCGTGGACGGCCTACGCCGACGGTCGCTTCGTCGTGCGGACGAGTGGCCTGAGCACGAGCTGCGCGACGGCTGCCCAGACGGTCGCCCTCCCAGGGGCCGACAGCGTCCTCGGCGGGCTGGCGGTCGCACCGTCGGGGCAGGCGACGGTCGCAATCCTCGGCGGCGTCTACGGGGATGTGGCCGGGCGGCCGGGCGGCACCGAGTCAGCCCACGGCATCCTGGCGACCGAGCGAACGAGCGCCGGAGCCGCCTTCGGTGCGCCGGTCCAGGTCTCGGCGGCCGACGACGGCGAGGTCGAGCCGGTCGTGGCGATCGACGCGACGAGCGGCCGGAGCGTGCTCGCCTGGCGCAACGTCGCCGCGTCGATCCAGTACGCCAGCGCCCCCTGAGCAGGGCGAGCGATCCAGTGCCCGTCTCGACGAGACGGGCACTGGTTGGCTACCATAACTGGTAACGTTCCCAATAATGAGAAGGGCCGCGTCCGCGGCGAACTCGAAGCGAAGGGAACCGATCATGCTGGCGACGCCGGCGCAGCGAGGCCTCGCCGTTCTGGAGCTGGCGCAGGCCGGAAACTTCACGGAGATCCGCGACCTGTTCGCGCCGCCGCTGCGGACGATCGTGAGCGCGGATGCACTGGCGGCCGGATGGACGGCCGAGCTCGACCGTCAGGGCCGGGTGTCGTCGATCGGCGTGCCCGTGAGCGAGCCGGCCGGGCCGGGGGCGACGGTCGTGAAGGTTCCCGTGACATGTGAGCACGGCGGCCTGACCGTTGTGATCTCGATGACCGATACCGGCTGGCTGGGCGGGATCCAGCTAGCGCCGGCCGCCGCTGCCGAGCCGATCGCCCCGTGGGAGCCGCCGGCCTACGCGGACCCGAGGTCCTTCGACGAGCAGGACGTGACGGTGGGCTCAGGTCGGCTTGCCGTCCCCGGCACGCTGAGCCTGCCTCACGAGCCGGGGCCGCGGCCGGCCGTCGTCCTGCTGTGCGGGTCGGGAATGCTCGACCGGGACGAGACGATCGGGCGCAACAAGCCCTTCCGGGACCTCGCATGGGGGCTGGCCAGCCGGGGGGTGGCGGTGCTGCGCTTCGACAAGGTGACCTATGCCCACCCGGGTGAGGTCGCGTCCGACGACGACTTCACGGCGGCCGACGAGTACGTGCCACACGCGATCGCCGCAGTCGGCCTGCTCGGGCGACATCCGGCCGTCGATGCGCGACGGATCTTCGTGCTCGGCCACAGCCTCGGCGGGACGCTGGCACCGCGGGTCGCGGCCGGCGAGCCGGCGGTCGCCGGGCTTGTGATTCTGGCCGGCGGAGCACAGCCGCTGCACTGGACGCTCGTCCGCCAGCTCGAGTACCTGGCTTCGCTGGAACCAGCGACGGCCGCCGCATCCGAGCCGGCGATCGAGACGAGCCGTGAGCAGGCGAGGCTGATCGACAGCCCCGGTCTGTCGGCGTCGACGCCGGCTGGTGACCTGCCGCTCGGCGTGCCGGGCGCATACTGGCTGGACCTGCGCGACCACGAGCCGGTCGCCGTGGCCGCGGCGCTCGAGCGGCCGATCCTGGTCCTCCAGGGCGGCCGCGACTACCAGGTGACAGTCGACGACGACCTCGCGCGGTGGAAGGCCGGCCTGGCCGACCGGCCGGATGTGACGATCCGGATCCACCCGGCCGACAATCACCTGTTCTTCCCGGGGAGCGGCCGGTCGACGCCGGCTGAGTACGAGCCGGCCCAGCACATGGACGCGGCCGTCGTCGCCGAGATCGCCGACTGGCTGACGGGCGCTGGCGTCGGCGTCGGCGTCGGCGTCGATGCCCGACCGCCGGACGAGCACTAGGCCATCGCTGCGAGCTCGTCGGGATCGATCGTCGCGGCGGTCACCCGAGCCGAACATCGCCAACTGATGCCCGAGCACGTAGGTCCGCCCGAGGGCCCGGCGGACCCGGTGCTCGTCGGAGAGCCCGGATCGAAGCTCGGTGGTCCTCAGCCGCCCGGTCACCGAGGAAGGCTGGAGGATCCGTAGACAGACGGGACGAGGAGGAGCAGGTCGGCACTGGTCACGTCGACCGGACGAGGGCCGAGCGTCAGGCGGTGAGCGTCCCGCCCCATTCGTCGGGTGCGACGTCCGCGAGCGTCTCGGAGAACGTCCACTGGTGACCGGCCGGGTCCTCTGCCGCGTACTGCCGCTCTCCGTACTCGAAGTCGGTCGGCTCCATCGTGATGCGAGCTCCGTGGGCTCTGGCCCGCTCGCAGTGCGCGGCGGCGTCGTCAACGCGGACGAGCACCGAGTGCGTGACTTCTCCGGGCCGCGGGGGCCTGCGATCGTGGCGGACGTCGCCGATGATGACCGCCCCGTCGCCGACACTGAGCTGCGAGCGATGGTCCTCGCCGATGCGCAGACGCTCGACGAACCCGAAGGCCCCGCCGAGCCAGTCGACGGCGTCGCGGACGTCGGGGTAGATCAGGACGGGCACGACGGTGGATGTCGGGATCGACCGGTTGGACTTCACGCCGGAGGCACGCTAGCCGATCGAGCGTGTCCGCGCCGGCGACCTCTGCTTCCGCGGTCGGGCCGACCGACACGGGTCGCCGGGCGCCGCGGCGCGAGGGTCGCTCAGCCGTAGCCGGGGCCGTCGTCGATCGACGAGCGACGGCGCACCGCGCGGATCGGCTCGGCCCAGGGGGACCAGTAGATCACCCAGAGGATCAGACCGACGACGCCGACGAGCAGGATGAGCAGGCCGAACGCGGGCAGCAGGACGCCGGCGTGCTGGTTGAGTGCGAGCGGAAAGTGCCGGAAGCCAGCCGACGGCGGCGACTGCGGCACGGGCACCGGCTGCACGTTGACAGGGGCCGCGACCGCGACCTGGGTCGAGCCGGACCGGCCTGTGAAGAGCGCCAGGCCGACGAGGATCGTCGCGATCAGCGCGGTGACCGCGATCGTGCCGCGCAGACGCGGGGTCCGCCGACGCGGGTCGAGGCTGGCCGGCGGCGGCGCGATCACGCCGCGCGCGGCTGCCCACGACGCGGCGAACGACCGTGGGTCGAAGGCGCCGCTGCCGAGGACCTGCTCGGGCGAGGCGCCGTCGGCCTCGGCCTCCGCGAGGTCGGCCGCGAGGTCGGCGGCCATCTCGTTGGCGACCGAGTCCGCCACGCGGAGCCGCTTCCACTCGCGACGGCATTCTTCGACGAACTCGCTCACGACGCCACCCCTGTTTCGACGGGTCCCAGTACGCCATCCACGGCATCACGAGCCGCCCGCCATTCGGACACGCCGTCCGCGAGCCGGCGCCGACCCTCGGCCGAGGCCTCGTAGTACTTGCGCGGCGGCCCGCCGTTGCTCGCGGCGCGGTGCGTCTCGACGAGGCCGTCGCGCTCGAGCCGGCCGAGCAACGGGTAGATCGACCCCTCACCGACGATCGACAGGCCGCGGGCACGCAGTCGTTTGGTCATCTCGTAGCCGTAGGCCGGCCCGTCCTGCATGACGGCCAGCAGACAGAGGTCGAGAACTCCGCGAAGCAGCTCCGTACGCCGGCGCTCGGTGGTTGCCATGCGTCACAAGGTAGCAAGGATTACCTTGCGCCGCAAGCCACTGTCCGGGAACCTCTCACAAGTGGCCAACCTCGGCCGGGCGGGAGCGGTCTCACTGGTATCCAAGTCCTCGTCACAACCCCAAGGAGACTCGATATGTCCAGATTTCGGTACGGACTCGCCGTCAGCGCATGCGCCCTGCTGGTCCTCCCGGCCGCAGCCAGCGCCCGGCCCGGTCAGCGCAGCTTCGCCGTGACGTACCCCCACGCGTCCCAACTCTGCACGAACGTGGCCGCCGGCCGCGGGCCGGTCGCCCTGCGTCCGGACGCCAGCCAGGTTGCGGCGCTCTGCGGGACGCTGAAGACGTCGTTCACGACCACACAGGGGACGTACTTCGCGACGGTCACCCCGCTCAAGGAGCAGGCGACCGCCCTCGTCACGGCGACCCGCGAGGCCTGCGCGACCCGGCCGTCGGCGTCCTGCCGGACGACCCGCATGGAGAACAAGGCAGCACTCAAGGGCCTGCGGGCCAAGGTCGCCGCGGCCGGCGTGACCTACCGGACGAGCATCGAGGCGTCCCGGAAGACGTTCTGGTCGGCAATCCACAGTCTGCGTGGGGGCGCGTCGATCACGGCGGACACCGGCACCCCCGTCACGCCGAGCGTCAGCCTCCCGACGACGGTCTGACGCTCGGATCGTCGGCCGCCCGGTACTCGGGCAGCGGACGAATCAGGAGATACCCGACGAGGGCGGCCGCGGCCAGCACGACAAGGGCCACGCGGTCGCCCTCGGCAGGTCGGAGGATGCCGAAGTGGTCGAGGACGAAGATCGTCCCGCTCCACAGGACGAGCGGACCGACTCCGCTCGACACGCGGCCGACCAGCCAGAACAACCCGAAGACCTCGCCGCGCTGAGCTTCGGGAACCGCCCGGATCAGGTAGACCCGGTCGGCGGTGTGGATCGACCCGAAGCCGATTCCGACGAGCGGGCCGAGCAGCCAGAGCAGCCAGGGAACCCCGGTCGCCCCGGTTACGAGGAGGGTCCCGGCGACCAGCAGGACCGTCGCGCCGAGGACCCGCTTGGGTCCGACCAGACGGGTCAGCCGGGCGGCAACGAGGGCGCCGACCACCGAGAAGACGATCGACAGATCGAGCACGAGAGTGACCTGGGTCGAGTCGAAGTGGCCGGTCCGCTTGGCGTAGACCGTCATGAAGACGGTCAGCGTGCCGATCGCGTCGATGTAGAAGAAGCGGGCGATCAGGAATCGCCCGTACGACTCGGTCCGGGCCCGGCGCAGGCCGTGGCGTGCGTCTGCGACCGCGGTCGCGACCGCAGTCCTCGGGGCCAGCCGCCGCCGTGGACCCGACTCGCGGACCCAGACGAAGCAGGGCAGGGCGAAGACGAGGAACATGATCGCCGTCGGGATGAAGGCCGACTGGTCGTCGCCGGTGACGACCACCGCGAACACGCCGCTCGCCGCGGCGACGCCGAGGTACCCGAGGGCGACGCCCAGCCCGGAGACCCGCGGCTGCTCCTCGGCCGGGGCGATCCGCGCGAGCAGGGGGTCGTACTGGGCGGACGCGGCCTGATAGCCGAAGATCGCGATCCCGGCGATCCCGAGGCCGACGATCAGCCCGGTGTGCAGGACGCCGAGCAGGGCCGTCATCACGACGCTGAGCAGGGTGAACGCGATCAGCAGGGGCTTGCGCCTGCCGAGGTGGTCAGCGAGCGCCCCGAGCAGCGGGAGGCCGAGCAGGAGGGCGAGCGATACGACGAACGTCATCAGCCCGATCACGTAGTCGGGGTGGTGGCGCTGGTCGATGATCCAGTCGTTGAAGTACCTGGTGATGACCGCGTACGAGAAGATCGTGCTCGCGAGGTCGTAGGTGATCCAGCTGACCACCGGCCGGGAGCCCAACCGCCAGACCGCGGGCTGGGGATCGCCGGCCGCTGCGACCGGCGGGTCCTCGGTCTCGAGCACTACCTGCCCGCCCCGAGCCGAGCGTCGATCCCGGCCCGCGGCGCCCGGACCAGAAGGTAGCCGGCGAACCCGATCATCCAGACGTCCTGCGGGTACGCGGCGACCCGCTCGATCCCTCCAGCGCCGAGGCCGACGTGGGTATGGGAGACGAACAACACCAAGCCGACCAGACCGACCACACCGCCCAGCAGCGTGAGACGGCGGACCGGGTCGGGAAGGTCGGTCGGCGAGATCCCGAGCAGGAGGACGCCGAGGTTGCCGAGGACGAACGGGAGGGCCGCGCCGGCCTGGTGGAGGCCGGCGATCGCGTTCTCGGGGAACAGGCCGACGACGACGGTGCCGACGCCGGCGACCCCGAGGCAGGCGAAGGCCGCCCGGGATGTCCGATCGCCGGCGAGCGCCCTGGAGATCAGGATCGCGCCGGCGAGCATGGTCAGACCGAGCACGACGAATGACGCGTTCATCAGGACGTGGAGCGGCGAGCAGACCGGCCGTCCGTCATAGCGCCGGCAGGCGGTGTTCCCGAGGTCGCTGATGAGGTTCGCCGACCAGCTGTAGCCGTCGGCCCAGTCGCCTGCGACGACCACCTGCACCGCGAAGTACTGGGCGCTCACGAGCCAGAGGACCGGCCCGGTCCGGCGGCCGAGGTCGCGCATCGCCCCACCCTATCCAGCCACCCCGGCCGGTCCTTCGAGATCCGGCCGGCGCCGGCCGGACGTCCGCCGGTTCCAGGTCCCCCGTGTCTCGCCGGCGATGTCGAGGTTCTCGGACTCCACCCGCGTGACGCCGCCGGGCAGACGGCGAGTCCCTAGCCGAGCGAGCCGGCGACCTGGCCGAGGAGGTCGAGGGCCTGTTGCAGGCCGACCTCCATCCCCGAGACGTGCGCGTCGCGGGCCTGCCTGGTCGCGTGGGTCACGAGGATCGTGACGAGCGTCCGGCCGTCCGCCTCGGTGAAGCTCACGCGGGTCACGGCCTCCGCGTCTGGCGCGCCCTCGTAGACCTCGGTCGAGACGATCAGCTCGTTCGGGACGATCTCCCTGTACTCGCCGTGGAACGCGGATTCGAGCCCGTCGGTCGCGACCATCGCGTAGCGCCACACCCCGCCGACCCGCAGGTCGACGTCGGCGACCGTCATCTCACCGCAGCCGGCCGTCCACCACCGCCGCAGCAGCTCGGGCGTCGTCCACGCCTTGAACACCTGGTGGCGAGGCGCGTCGAACTCCCGGGTGATCAGGATCTGCTCATCGGTCGGAAGCCTCACGGTCGCCGTTCGCCCACTTGTCACCTGGGTCATCTTCGTCCTCCTTCTGCTCGAGTTCCTCCAACACCAGATCCAGCGCGTCGAACCGCTCCGACCACGACCGCTCGTAGGTCTTGACCCAGTCGTGGATCGGCTTGAGCGCCCGGCCGTTGAGCCGGTACACCCGCCGGCGTCCGTCCTCGCGGACGTCAACCGCCCCGACCTCCCGGAGCACCCGCAGGTGCTTGGAGACCTGAGGCTGCGCCAGCCCGACCATGCCGACCAGGTCGTTCACGGCGAGCTCGCCCCCCGCCAGAGCGTCCAGGATCTCCCGACGGCGGGGCTCGGCCACCGCGTTGAACGCATCCGTCGTCGTTGCCGCTCGCGCCATGCCCAGATCATATACCTATATGGGCATATCTTCAGGGCGACCGGGAGCAGCCACCTCAACCAATGACCAGCCGAGGAGAAAACGACCCGCGACGAGTCCGCGGGCCGCCGAGCCCAGCCCAGCCCAGCCCAGCCCAGCCCAGCCCGACGGGAGCGTTCCCGGTCACGCCGCGACCAGCTGACGGTACGCTCGGCATGTGGACGACGAAGCAGACGAAGCACCAGCGCCGCCGACACAGGACGAGAAGCGACGGTTGACGGTGGCGGTCATGGCGGGTTCCATCGCGCCACGTGACGCCGGCTGGCTATTGGAATGGAAGGAGGCTTGGAAACAGCTCGCCGTTCTGCCTTCGCACCAGCGCGTCACGGTCTACGGCGCGTTGACGTTCACGATCGCTTTCGGCGGATTCCTCGTATGGGCCGTGCTGTCCGGGCACGACGCCGTCACCGCCTTTGCGTTGCTCGGCTTTCTCGGGGTCTCCGTGGTCACGCTCCCCGCCGCTCTCGTGGCCACGACGATCGCCGGGCGCAAGCGGCGCACGAGTCGCCGGCACTGACCTCGATCTCGCGTGGTTCACGCGGATCGTGCCGGCCACGACGGTCGTCGTAGACGCCTCGCTGGTCCGGGCAGTCTCGAGCCTCGGCCGATGACGATCCGTCGCGCGCAACAATGAACGAATGCATGGCCCGGCGACGAACGGCTCTCTGCGTGACTTGCCGCTGCCCGCACGCCTTGCATGTGTCGGGGCGATCTCAGCCGGCGCGCTCGGGGCGATCGCCGGGCTGGTCATCGGCCTCGTCACCCATCCGCCGACTGCCTGGTTCGCCGTCTTCGAGGCCGGCCTTCCGGCGGGCATTGCCGGTGGGCTCCTCGGACTGATCGCCGGTACCGCCGGCCTCGTGGTGAGCGCCGCACGCCGCAACGAGCCCCACCGGGCGCATTCCCCCACGAGTAGCCCGACGGCCACGCCGTCGCGACGCGTCCGCGAGGCTGGCGACAGACCGTGCCCGGACACGACGGCCGGACCGCAGCCACCAGAAGAGTTCAGCGGGGCGGCCTGATCCCGAACGGCACCCGCCGGCCCCCGGCCCGCCGGGGGGCGATCAGGGCCCGGCGGCGGCGGGCGGCCGGGAGCAGGCGCAGGGCGTCGGCGTAGCCGCCGAGGAGGTCCGGCTCGCGGAGCAGGCAGTGGCCGAACGCGAGGAACTCGCAGAACACGATCCGGTGCGCGAGTGGCGCGGCGATCCTCGCCCTGCTGGAGGAGCTCCACGCGGGTGGGGCGACGATCGCGATCATCACCCACGACCGCGAGCTGGCCGCAGGCTCGCCCGAGCGCCGGTGGTCGCCGCGATGTGTGCGAAAGGTTAAGGTCCGGCTGCCCAGGTGAGCGTTGTCGCGTCGCGCGGAGTAGCGTGAGGCCGAGTGCCCGGCGAGGCTGCGCCAAACGCCGACACGATGGTTCCGGCGGGCCGGTGTCACCCCGACGTGGAGGTGAGCGCGGTTCGCGTCCAGCACCGCTCGACTACGGAGGTTGACCGGCTTGGCCTCGCACGGATCGCGACCACCACGCAGATGAGTCGCCCGCCGGCGGCACAGATCACGGGGATGTCCCTGGACGAGTTGTTCGCGTTCATCCCGGATGCCGCGGTCGCTGTCGATCGTGCCGGGCGGATCGTCGCGGCCAACGCCCATGCCGAGGCGCTGTTCGGATACGACAGGGACTCACTGCGTGGTCAGACGATCGAGGTGCTCGTACCGGAGCGGTTCGCAGGCACACACCCGGGGTTGCGCGCCGGCTACCAGACGAGCCCGCACATCAGGCGGATGGGCGCCGCGGCGACATCGCTGTTCGGGCGGCGCAGCGACGCCAGCGAGTTTCCGGTCGAGATCATGTTGGCGCCGTTCGCGGCGAGCGACGGCGTGCTGACGGTCGCGGTGATCTCGGACCTCACCTGGCGCGATCGCCAGCAGGCCGCCGCCCGGCTGGCGGCGATCCTCGAGACGACGGACGATGTGATGCTCGCCAAGGACCGCGACGGACTCATCACGGCCTGGAACGCGGCCGCAGAGCGGCTGTACGGCTACCCCGCCGAGGAGATCGTCGGCCGACACGTGTCGACGATCGTCCCCGACGAGCTCGGCGACGAGACCGCCGAGTTGTTGCGTTCGGTCCTCGACGGCAGGATCGTCGTCGCGCATCGCACCGTCCGCGTGAACCGGGCGGGTCAGCGGGTGGACGTATCGATCGCGATGGCGCCGATCTACGGCGAGCGGGGCGAGATCGTCGGCGCTTCGACGATCGCACGCGACATCAGCCGGGAGCTGCGCGACGCGGCCGAGCGCGAATACGCGCAGACGCTGATCCAGCACTCGCAGGACGCAATCACCGCCTTCGACGCCGACGGCGTCGTCACGGCGTGGAATCCGGCGGCCGAGCTGATGTTCGGCTACTCGGCGGACGAGGCCGTCGGACGCCGTGTCGTAGACCTTCTCGTGGACCTCGGCGGAGCCGCGAGCGCCGACGTGACCGACGACGTCCTGTCCGGGCTGCCGGTGGCCTACGAGGCGTCACGACGCCACCGCGACGGACGCGAGCTGATCCTCTCGATCGTGCGCAGCCCGATCCGCGACGCCGACGGCGATGTCGCCGGCGGGATGACGATCGTCCGCGACGTCACCGCCGTCCGTAGGGCCGATCGCGACGCCGAGGCGGCCGATCAGCGGGAGGCGGCACTGAGGGCGGAGCTGGAGCAGACGCAGCGCCTCGAGAGCATCGGCCAGCTCGCCGGCGGCGTCGCCCACGACTTCAACAACCTGCTCGGCGTGATTCTCAACTATGCCGAGTTAGTGATCGACGAGCTGCCCGCGGAGTCCTCCATGCGCGACGACCTCGAGGAGATTCGCGAGGCCGCCCGCCGAGGGGCTGACCTGACGCGGCAGCTGCTGATCTTCAGCCGTCGGGAGGCGGTCCGCCTGCAGCCGGTCGACATCAACGAGCTGGTCCTCGGACTGGAGAAGTTTCTCCGGCGTGCGCTCGGAGAGCACGTCGTGCTGGCGCTCGAGCTCGACCCGGATGGCCGGCGGATCAGCGCCGACCCGGGGCGCATCGAGCAGGTCCTCGTCAACCTGGCCGTCAACGGACGCGACGCGATGCCCGACGGCGGGCCGTTGACGATCAAGACTTCGGTCGCCACCGTCGACGATGAGAGCGCCGCGCAGCACGCGGGAGTGGATCCGGGCGAGTACGTCGTGCTGACGGTCAGCGACGACGGGTGCGGCATGAGCCCAGACGTGGCGCAACGCGCATTCGACCCGTTCTACACGACGAAGCCCAAGGGGCAGGGAACCGGGTTGGGACTCGCGACGGTGTGGGGGATCGCGGTCGAGGCGGGCGGCCGTGTCGGGATCTATTCGGAGCCGGGTTTCGGCACATCGATCAAGGTCTACCTGCCGACGAGCGATCAGCCAAGCCCGGCGGCCAGCCGGCCCGAGGACGCCGTTCCCGTCGCCCGCGGCGAGGTCATCCTGCTCGTGGAGGACGAGGACGCCGTACGGCGTGTGGCAGAGCGGATCCTGACGAAGGCCGGCTACGCCGTGCGTGCCGCGAGCAACGGCGCCGAGGCACTCGCGATCCTCGCGAAAGGGCCGATCGACGTCCTGCTCACCGATGTGATCATGCCCGGGATGCTCGGGCCGGAGGTCGCCGCGAAGGTGCGGGCGACCCAACCGGGCGTCAGGGTGATCTTCATGTCGGGTTACAGTGACCGCCTGCTCTCGCGCCGGACGCCGGCCGCGGTGGACGCCGGCGAATACATCGAGAAGCCGTATACGGCGGCGCAGCTCACGGCGAAGGTGCGCTCCGTGCTCGACGCCACCGATCCGACACGGAGCCCGACCTAGGCTGCTCTGCCCGTCGGCGCGTGGACCGCAGCGCAGCCGCCTCGACCTCGTGACGCGGTCAGCCCGGTCACCCGCGTGACGCGGTCAGCCAGGTCACGGGCGTGGCGCGACGAAAAGGGGCGGCCGGCCCACTGCCGCACCGCCCCTTCGTGGTCCTCGAGCCCTCCCAGGTCTCAGCCGATCTCGCCGAAGTCCTGGGTGTAGGTCGCGCCGACTCCTCCGCCGGGGATCGCCGGCGCCACACCGATGCCGCTGTCGCGGTAATCGGCGTCGAGGATGTTCGCGCGGTGGGCGGGCGAGTTCATCCACTCCGCGACCACCGCGGCCGGCGTCCCGGGATCGTTGACGACCGCGATGTTCTCACCGATGTCGAATGCCGCGGCCGGCGGTATGTACCCGGCTGCGCTGACGCGGTCGAGTGGTGCCTGGCCGGACGGACTGACGTGGTCGAAGTAGTCGAGCGCGACCATCTCCACGGAATGGCCGGTGGCCGCCGACGTCAGCGCTGCGTTGCTCCGCAGGGGCGCCTCGCCGGCGGCGGCGCGCTGCTGATTGATCAGGCACAGCGTGGCCTGCGCGACCTGCGGGATGTTGGTCTGGTTCGGTACCAGATCGACACCTGGGCAGACGCCCGTCGCGGGCGACACCGTAGACGCGCTCGACACTGGGGCGAGCCGCGCCGGGAGCGCCGACTTCGCCGCTGGGTTCACGGCCTTGCGGCGTGCGACGTGATGCCGCTTGGCGTGTCTGACGTGCTTGGTGTGGGCCGCAGCGCCGGCGGGCGCCGCCAGCACTGACAGAGTGAGGACAACGGAAAGGACTGATGTGAGCTTGACGCGGTACGGGCCTACGGCGTTGATCGGCATGACGATCTCCTGAGTTGGACGCCGCCATCCCTCCTTCGGTAGCCCGGCCTACCCACACGCGGACGTGACGGCACCGTAGCTTTGCGTCCCCGCCTTGGCGGCGGGTTTGCCGTTCTCGGGAAGGCAGCTCGATTGTGCTGCTCTGTGCTAGGTGTCGGCCGGCCCGCCCGGGCGTACGTGCGTATGCGACCGGGCGCTAACACACCTACACCTGCGCCCAATCCAGGTCGTTGCCGAGCGGCCCCCGCGCGGCCGGTCGGCCGCCACCGCTCAACCGACGCTTCCAGGCAGCCGGACCGCAGGGCGAGCGCGCCGGGACTCGACGGCGGCGACGTGAGCTCCCCCCGCGCGCCCGAGAACAGGACGGCCCAGCCGAGTGATCGGTTCGTTGCGTTCGATTGAGATCCCCCTCCCCGCTCCATTGGCCGTTGATTGGGACACCGGTCCTGCGCTACCGGCGCGCCCGTCGATGTCGATTCCAAACCCATGGAAATCGGACGGTTCTTCAACCAGCGCCCCGCGCGCCGACTCGCGGCCACCACCGCGATCGGCCTTGCCGCCGGCGCCTGCGCCCTCGGGATCGGCCCGTCGGGGACCGCCCGCGTCACCCCATCGGTCGAGGGCATCGCCTTCTCCGTCTCCGGCACACCAGCCGCCGGCAACACCTTCCAAGCCAACGACGACGGCTTCACGGTCAACGACACGACCGGCGACGCCGCAGCCGACGACGCCCAGTTCGCGGTCGGCAGCCTCGCGCTCTCAGACGCCGAGACGATCGCGATCCACTACTGGGGCGTGATGCCATGCGCCGGCGTCGTCAACGTCTCCTGGCAGACGCTCGACCCGTCGATCAACGGCGTCGCCCAATGGTGGAACCCGGTCGAGGCGTACGGCAACCCCGCCGCCAACAGCGACTGCAACATCTCCCTCAACCTCGCGCAGGACTACTCCTGGCCGATGCTCTGCACGGTCGTCACACACGAGATCGGCCACCTCACCGGCCACGACCACGTGACCGACCAGACGAACGTGATGTACCCGGTCTACGTCGGCCCGATCCCCCAGTGCATCGCCCCGCCGATCGGCGTACCCCAGCCGGCGACCAGCATCGCACCGGCAGCGACACCCCAGCAGGCCACCGCGACGGTCGCGTCACACAGCAAGCCCCCGATCAAGCACAAGCACAAGAAGAAGAAGGCCCACAAGAAGTAGCACCGACTCCCCGGCGCCCTGCGGCGCCGAAGACCCGAGGTCTCAGTCGTCGGCGACGCGGTAGCCGGCGCCGCGCACGGTCAGGATCACCTGCGGGTCGTTCGGATGCTCCTCGAGCTTCTCGCGCATGTGGCGGATATGCACGTCGATCGCCCGCGGGTCGCGGTAGTCGGCGTCGCCCCAGATCGCCTTCAGCAGCTCCTCACGGTTGAAGACCCGCCGCGGCGGCGCCATCAGACACGACAACAGCTCGAACTCGGAGAACGTCAGCCGCGCCGGCTCTCCTCGGACCTTCACGGTGCGCTGCCCGGTGTCGATCGTGACATCGCCGACGGTCTGCACGTCTTCGTCCCCGGAGCGCTGTCCCGTGCGGCGCAGGACGGCCCGCACGCGGCTGCGAAGCTCGGCCATGCCGACCGGCTTGGTCACGAAGTCGTCAGCGCCGGCCTCCAGCCCCTGCACGGCATCGGCCTCACTTCCAAGACCGGTCAGCATGATGATCGGAATGACGTTGTGCCGAGCCCGCAGCGTCCGGCAGACGTCGAAGCCGCTGGGCCCAGGTCCCAGCGCGACGTCGAGTAGCAGGATGTCGAAGTGGTCGGAACCTGCCCGGTCGATCGCCGACGTACCGTCGGCGACTGCGGTCACCCGATGCCCCTCCAGGGTGAACCGCCGAACAAGCAACTCGCGAAGCCGTGGCTCGTCTTCGACGACGAGCAGTTCCAACCCACGCGGCGGCTCATCCACGTACGCAAACATACTCCCTGCCACCCCGCCGGGAGCAGAATTCTCACGTCAGTCTGACACGGCGACACACGGCGGCGCCAAACGTAGGAATCGGCCGCTCGAACTCCGGGTACTCGGACGGCCACAGCACACGCACGACACGCCCGGCGCCGGCGGCTACGACCTCCGATCGCCGGGTCGCGGCAGCACAGTTACACCGCACCACGCCCACGCCTCCGGCGACCGCAACCGCCCGGGGAGATCACGGTTCTCGCCTACCGTGGCGGCCTGATCCCGAACGGCACCCGCCGGCCACCGGCCCGCCGGGGGGCGATCAGAGCCCGGCGGCGGCGGGCGGCCGGGAGCAGGCGCAGGGCGTCGGCGTAGCCCCCGAGGAGGTCCGGCTCGCGGAGCAGGCAGTGGCCGAACGCGAGGAACTCGTAGAACACGATCCGGTGGAAGTCCCTCGCGAAGCTTCCGGCCGTCTCGTTCTTGGCGATCATCAGCAGCCGGTTGCGGAACTGCAGGCGACGGTGGGCCGGGTCGAGCTTGGCCCGCGTCGACGGGCTGTAGTACCGCACGTGCCAGCCGACCGCCGCCGGCTCGTAGATCGACCGCCACCCGAGCAGCTGGGCCCGCCACGCGAGGTCGACGTCGGCCGCCCACAGCTCGAAGTCCTCGTCGAGCACCTCGCCGCCGATCGCACACTCCTCGAGCGTCTCCCGCCGGTAGAGGACGGCCGCCCCGTCGGCCCCGAAGATCTCCGCCTTCAACGCGTAGTCCCCGGCCGGCGCGTTGTGGCCGACCAGGCGATTCTTCCGCCGCCGGTCGATCGTCATCGCCGCCGCGTCGAGCACCTCCAGCCGGTCGGCCGGGTCGACCGACGTCGCCCGGATCAGCTTGGGTGCGACCGACCCGACGTTCGGGTCGTTGAGCCGGCGGGTCAGCTGCTCGAGGAAATCCGGCGCGACCACGCAGTCGGCGTTCAGGAGGAGCACCGCCGCCCCGTCGGACGCGGCGATCCCCGCGTTGATCGCAGCCGCGTACGACACTCGCTCCCGCAGGCGCATGTACCCGGCCCCGCACGCCTCGACGACGGTCTCGGTCAGGTCGGTCGACGCGTTGTCGACGACCAGGACCTCCGCATCCGGCTGGGCCATCGCCGCCGGCAGTGACCGCACGAGCAGGGGCGCCTCGTCGACGCTGAGGATCACGATCGTCGTCCGCATGGTCCCCATCGTCGTCGTCGCGCCCCCGCCGGGCGTATCCGGTCAGTCACAGGAGCTCCCGGTAGACGTCGGCCGTCGCCTCGGCCGTCGCCCGCCACGAGCAGACGCCGACCCGCTGGTGGCCGCGCGCGATCAGCCCCAGCCGGCGCTCGTCGTCGCCCAGCACGTCCGAGATCAGCTCCGCCAGGGCGCCGACCGCCCCCGGCTCGAAGTACGCGGCCGCCGACCCGGCCGTCTCCGGCAGGGCCGACGCCCACGCGGCCAGCACCGGCGTCCCCCGGGCCATCGCCTCGAGCAGGACCAGCCCGAAGCCCTCGTGCCGGCTCGGGTGGACGAGGAGATCCGCTCCGCGCATCAGCGCGTCCAGCTCCCCGTCGGTCACGTACCCCGTCAGCTCGAGCGGCTCCTCACCCGCCGCCGCCCGCAGCCGCTCTGCCTCGCCGCCGTCGCCGCCCGCGAGGATCAGCCGGTGCTCGAGCCCCCGCTCGCGCAGCCGCCGCCACGCCGCAACAAGCGTGATGAAGTCCTTCTTGACTCGCAGATCCCCGACCCCCAGCAGATACGGCCCCGGCGGCGGCGAGGCGTCCCCCCGGGCCAGCGACGGGGCCTCGCCGATCACGCGGATCCGGTCCTCCCCGACCCGGTAGCGCTCGATCACGTCGCGCGCGGTGAACCGCGACACGCAGATCACCCGGTCGGCCGACCGGGCCGCCACCGGCGTCACCCACTGGTATTTGCGCCGCGTCCGCCCCGAGAAGTCGTCCGGGTGCGTCTCGAATGCGAGATCGTGGATCGTCACGACCCCCGGACATGGCCGAACAACGGGAAGGAAGCAGTTCGGCGCGTGGATCACACTCGCCCGGCGTGCTCCAAAGGGAAACCCAAGCTGCTCCCACGCGACCTCTGGGAACCGCTCCCACCCGAAACTCTCGACGATCTCCAGGTCCGGAGCCGCGCCCGCCCTGAAGGCCTCGAGCAGCCCCAGCAGGTACCGTCCCCACCCGCGCGGCCGGTCGGTCCTCGCGTCGCTCGCGTCGATCGTGACCATCGCCATCGGCCGGGAAGGCTAGTGGCATCAAGCGCAGGCCATACGATGCCGATCCGGAACGCATCAGGACCGATCCGCGCGGGGACGAATGACCACCAACGGAAAAGTGACGCTGCCCGACGAGCCCGCGGCCGCGGCCGACGAGGGTCACGCCGTGATCTTCGACATCCCGATCGCCCTCGCCCAGCCCGGCGAGATGCTCGGGCGCGTGACCGGCTGGGTCGGCCACGGCGGCCGCGCGCGGAGGGTGATGTACGTAAACGCCCACGTCCTCAACCGCTCCCGCGAGAGCCAAAGCCTGCGGACGGCGCTCGAGGCCGCCGACCTCGTCTACTGCGACGGGTACGGCGTCCGCCTCGCCGCCAAGGCCCTCGAGGTCGAGACACCCCACCGGATGACCGGCGCCGACTGGATCTGGGGGCTCGCGTCGCTGTGCGAGGCCGGCGGCCACTCGATCTACCTGCTCGGCTGTGACCCGGGGATCGCCGCCGAGGCCGCGCGGCGCCTACGCCGCCAGTATCCTCGTCTGGAGGTCAGCGGATCGCATCACGGGTACTTCGAGACCGGCTCACCACATGACGAGCGGGTCATCGAGGACATCAACGCCCGGCGGCCGGACATCGTGCTGGTCGGCATGGGCACTCCCAAGCAGGAAGAATGGGTGCAGGAGAATGCCGACCGCCTCGACGTGTCGGTCTGCTGGACGGTGGGCGCTCTGTTCGACTACGTATCGGGCCGCGTTCCGCGCGCGCCAGGGTGGTTGGCCGACAATGGACTCGAATGGATCTTCCGACTCGTGATCGAACCCCAGCGGATGTGGCGCCGCTACCTCCTCGGGAACCCGGTCTTCGTGACGCGAGTCCTCCTCCAGGCAAGGGCAAAGCGCTCGACCCACGCCTGACCCGCGGGCTCAGCCTCCTGGCCTTCGTCCTCGTCGCCCTGCTGGCCGACCGGATCAAGGTCTACGAGAAGATCAACTTCCACGCCGCCCGCCCGGCCGCCGTCCCCGCCCTGAAGGTCGCCGCAGCCGGGCTCGGCCTGTTCGTCGTCTCAGGCTTCGGCGTCGTCCGCCTCGCCCTCCCGGCCTCCCTGCACCGCCACGAGCTGCTCTGGATCGCGCCGGTCGGCGCCTGCGTCGCCGCGATCGAGCTGACCCTGCTCGGCTACGCGTTCGTTCCCTTCGACGTCTCGCTCGGCCTCGTGATCGCCCTCGGCCTGCTGACCGCCCTGCTCGCCGTTCGCCGCCGCGGCTGGCCCGCCCGGCCCCAGCCGCTCGGCGGAACCCTCTGGCCCCTCTACATCGCCGGGATCATCGCCTTCCTCGTCCTCTGCCCCCTCCTTCGAACCGGCTATCCCACGGTGATCGGCGACGGCTCCGACGCCCACCTCGCCGCCGGGACCGCCCAGTTCCTCCAGGGCCACTACCCCTTGTCATCCTCGGCCGCCGAGCCCGTCAACAAGGTCCCCCTCGTCTGGCGCTCGAAGACGCCGATCTACTACGCCCTCGGCGGCGTCTCCAGCCTCGCCGGCCTCCCGACCTGGGAGGCCCTCTCGCCGATGGAGGTCCTCCTGCTCGGGCTCGCCATGCTCGGCTTCTTCCTCGCCGCCCGCGAGCTCCTCGGTTCGAACCTGCTCGGCGCGGTCGCCGGGATGGCGCTGGTCGGGCTCGACCGGATGGTCGTCCACACCGTCGTCCACCCGTATTTCAACCAGACCTGGGGCTTCATCACGATGGCCCCCGCCCTCGTGCTCGCCTGGCGAGCCGTCGCCGACCGCGGAAAACCCGGGAACAAGGCGACGATCGGCCTGCTCGTCCTGTTCCTCGCGATCGGCGCCTTCGCCTATCCCCTCGAGCTCCCGATCCCCCTGTTCGGCCTGCTCGTCTTCAACTGGCGCGACCGCCGCGACCGCCGCCGGCGCGGCGAGGATCTCCCGAAGCTGACCGATCGCCTGTTCGGCCGGCTACGTGGCCGGCTCGGCGGACGCGGCCGCTGGGTGGTGCCGGTGATCGCCGTCCTCCTCGCCGTCCCCGTCCTCGGCGTCGCCGAGAAGCTGTCCACCGGGTTCGCGGTGATCGTCAACCCCAACGTCTCCCTCTATCCCTGGGCCGGCGACGTCGGCGCCTACTTCCCCACCAACCAGTTCCTCTCGATCGGCTCGGCCGGCTTCCTCGCGATCGCGGTCCCGCTGATGCTTGTCGGCGTTGGCCTCGCCCTCTGGCGAACGCCCCGCGGCGTGACCTGGGGCGTGCTGGCCATGCTCGGGCTGGCCGCCGTCGGGTCGTTCTACTTCCACGCGCGGATCTCCGGCCAGTACTTCGACTTCAAGCTGCTCGCCTTCCTCGGCCCGCTCGCGGTCGTGACCGCCGCGGTCGGCGCCAGCCGCGTCCCCGTGCTCGGCTG
The DNA here is from genome assembly GCA_036510225.1 of Solirubrobacteraceae bacterium. GTDB lineage: Bacteria > Actinomycetota > Thermoleophilia > Solirubrobacterales > Solirubrobacteraceae > Palsa-513. Next base: position 41,540 of record DATCEH010000041.1, read on the forward strand.
GGCCGCGCTCGCCGCCTTCGGCCTGACCGCCTTCCACGGGGCCCACGTCGAGCTCGGCAGCACCGGCAACCAGCTCTCGCCGAACATCCGCGCCGTCGCGAAGATCCCCGGGTTGATCGGACCCGACAAGTCGGTCCGCCTCGACATGGACCCGTCCCTCCAGATCTGGACGTCCTACTTCCTCCACGACGAGCCCGTCTGCTCGCAGAAGCCGCTCCTGTCGACGAGCTACCCCCACGTGACGACGTCGCGCAAGGCCGACTACATCCTCGCCGACGTCAACACCTTCCGGCCATTCGACGCCGCCGGACCGCCGATCGCCTACATCGGCGAGTTCCGCCTCTACAAGGAGCGCGCCGGCGTCCCCGGAGCCGACCGCTGCTCGAAGACCCGGGTCCAGACGGTTCTCGCGATCGGGTCGAGCTGAGGGGGGCCGGAGGGGGCCGGGGGGCCGGGGGGCCGGGGGGGCCCGGGGGGCCGGGGGGCCCGGGGGGCTGGGGGCGGGGGGGGGCCGGGGGG
>DATCEH010000042.1:0-8371 GCA_036510225.1 Solirubrobacteraceae bacterium
AGCGGGTCGGTCGATATCAAGAGCCAGACGGCGCTTGTGATCGTCGGCGATCCGGGTGACGCGGCGTGCGCGCCGAACACGATCGGCGGGACGCTGATCCTGCAGAACAACACCGGTGGGGTCGAGGCGATCAACAACACCCTGCGCGCCCTGAGCGTCTCGGGCAACTCCGGTCCGGGGCCGTTCCCGGGCGACCCGACGACGATCACCGGCAACCACAGCTAGCCGTGATCGAATAGAACCCCGTCCGTGACGTCTTCGGCCGCGGGGCCCGTCGGATCGAGACTGGCCCTGGCGGCGGCGCTCGGCCTGGTGCTCGTGCTCGCGAGCTCCTCCCAGGCGGCCCCCGGTCGTCCGGCAGTCGCCCCCGGGCGGGTCGTCTTCCCGGTCGACGGAGGCATCACCCAGGCGAACGTCGACGGCGGCCGGGCGAGTCAGGTCGTCGCGCTCCCGGACGGCGGGGCCGTGCTCGTCGGCGGCGCCGACCGGAAGGGCTTCTACGCGGCGGCGCTGACGCCGAGCGGATCGCTCGATTCGAGCTTCGGTACCGCTGGGATCGCCCGGATCGCCACCGGCTCGCAATCGGTGATGCCGTTGCAGGCGCTCCGCCAGCCGGACGGCAAGCTGGTCGTCGTGGGATCGACGGCCGGCCGGACGCAGACGCTCGTCGCAGTCCGCCTGAACGCCGACGGCAGCCTGGACCAGGCCTTCGGCTCGGGCGGGATCGCGTCGACGGCGATCACGACGGCGTGCGACGGCTGCACGACGGCCGCCCTTACACCCGACGGTGACATCGTCCTGACCGGAGCGACCGGCTCGTCGACGACGCCGGGCCAGACCAACTGGGCCGTCACCCGGCTGACGCAGGCGGGCGCCGTCGACCAGGAGTTCGGGCTCGCCGGGATCGCGACGATTCCGGCGACCGACGCCGCCGGGTACGACGTCGGCGTGCTCGCCGACGATGACATCGTGACGATGGGTGCGGCCAACCTCTCGGCCGGCGCGGATTCGATCGCGATGCTGACCCGGCTGAACCCGATGGGCCTGCCGGAGCTCGACTTCGACGGCGGCACGCCGGCCGAGCTGCCGCCCGGCTCCGGGGCGTTCGCGATGCTCGTCTACCCCGACGGGTCGGCCGTGATCGGCGGGAGCACCGCGCTGTTCCGCTATACGCCCGTCGGAGGACCCGACCCGAGCTTCGGCAACGACGGCGTAGCCCGGGTCGGCACGCTCCCCTTCCCGCTCGAGCTCCTCCCGGCGGCCGGCGGAGCGGTGCTCGCGGTCGGCCCGTCGAGCGCCTCGTCCAGCTCTCTGCGCGCCGTCCGGATCGCATCCGACGGCGCGCTCGACCCGTCGCTCGGCGGCGCGGGCGGCGCCCTCTTCCAGCCGGGGTTCGGCGGCGGCGGATCGAGCGTCTTGGCGAGCGTCCGGCCGCGGCCGCTCCCGGTCCTCGCGCAGAACAGCTTCGTCGCCGGCCCGGTCGCAGTCCGGCCCGACGGGTCATATCTCGCCGTCGGCGGGGTGGGCGTGTCCCAGCCGACCGGCGAGGGCGAGGGTCGTTCGATCTTCGACTTCGCCGCCGCCGCCCTGACCCCGAGCTTCACCGCGACGACCGGGTTCGGCGGCCCGGCCAAGCGGCTGACCCTGAAGCTGGCGCTCGCCGCGCAGCGCGCCGCGACGGCCGACGCCAAGCACGGGATCGGCATACGGCTCGACGCGTCGGCGCCCGGACTGGCCCGCGTGACGATCAAGGCGCACGGCCGGGTGATCGCCCAGAGCGTGCTGCCGGTCTTCGGCTCCGGTCCGCGAACCCTGCCGGTCGAGCTGACCGCCTACGGGACGGCGCTGCTGCGCAGGAGCCGTGGCGTACGCGTCACGCTGAGCGCGAGCGCCCGCGGCCTCCTCACGGCATCGGCTCACCGGTCCGCGTCCGGGACGCTCCGCTGAGGGCGGGGGCAGCCGGGGTCCTCGCCGGGCTGACGCTCGCCGGCCTCACACTGGCCGGGTCGCCGCCGGCCACCGCCCAGTCGACGGTCGCGCCCGGCAGAGTGGTCTTCCCGGTCGACGGGGGCGTCGCGGCGACGAGCGCCACCGCCGCCGCCGCCGCGGGAGCCAGTCGGGTGGTCGCCCTTCCGGACGGCGGCGCCGTCGTGATCGGGCGGGGGAGCGGTCCCGGACAGAAGGGCTTCTACGCGGCCGAGCTGACCGCCGCCGGAGCACTCGATCCGAGCTTTGGGAGTGGCGGCATCGCCCACGTCACGGTCGACTCGCCGCCGGCCGTCCCGCTCCAGGTGCTCCGCCAGCCCGACGGCAAGCTGATCGTGATCGTCTCCGGCCGTCAGACGACCGCGTTCTCCTTCGGCCAGCTGGTGGTCGTACGCCTCGACGCCGACGGCAGCCTCGACCCGAGCTTCGGCTCGCAGGGCATCGTCAGCGCGCCGGTCGCGCCGACCTGCGGCTCCTGCACGACGGCCGGCCTCGCACCGGACGGGGACATCGTGCTGACCGGCGAGGGAGGCCTCCTGTCGGCGGCGCTCGGCGGCGACCCGAGCGCCCCGACCGCGTGGGTCGTTGCCAGCCTGACACCGTCCGGCGCCCTGGACCCGGGCTTTGGCGCCGGCGGTCTGGAGACGATCGCGGCAACCGGCGCCGGTGGCTACGACGTCGCCGTGCTCCCCAGCGGCGAGGTCATGACGCTCGGCGTGGCCGACTCGAGCGCGACCGGATCGGTCGCGCTGCTGAGCCTGCTGGGACCCAACGGGGGAGCCGACCGCGGCTTCAACGCGGGAGCTGCGGTCGCGCTGCCGCCGGCCTCTGGGGCCAGCGCCCTGCTCGTCGAACCGAACGGCTCGGCGATCGTCGGGGGAGCAGGCGCCCTGTTCGGCTTCACGCCGGCCGGCCGGCCGGACCCGGGCTTCGGCGAGAACGGCGTCGCCCAGCTCGGCGCGCTGCCGAGCCCGCTCCAGCTCCTGCCGGCAGCCGGCGGCGACGTGCTGGCGGTCGGCCGGCTCCACGGCGCCGCGAACACGCTCAGCGCCGTCCGGGTGACCGCCGCCGGGAGCGTCGACGGGACGCTCGGTGGGCCGACCGGCATCCGCTTCAAGCCGCGTTTCGGCGGCGGGAGAGCGAGTCTGCCGGCGACGGCCGACCGTCGGCCGGTCCCGGCGTTGGCCCAGGACAGCTTTGCGGCACATTCGGTCGCCGCTCGCCCGGACGGGTCGTACGTCGCGGTCGGCGGCGTCGACGTGGTCGCGCCGGCCCCTTCCGGCCGGGATCGGTCGGTCTCCGACTTCGCGGTCGCCGCCCTGACCCCGGGCTTCACACCGCTGAGCGGATTCGGCGGTCCGCCAAGGCCCCTGCGGCTGGCGCTGGCGCTCCCGGCCCAGAGCGCGAGCGCGGACGCCGCGAGACATGCGATCAGCGTGCGTCTGGACGTCTCGGCCCGCGGCCTTGCCCGGGTGAGGATCAAGGCGTCGGGGCACGTGCTCGCCGCCGGCGTCCTGCCGATCTTCGGGTCCGGGCCGCGGATCCTGCCGGTCGCGCTGACCGCCTACGGCGCGAGCGTGCTCCGCGGCCGGGGCGCGATCCGCGTCACCGCGAGCGTAACAGCCCGGGACCTCGTGATCCAGGGCGGCCGGGCCTCGGCCTCCGGGACGATCACCTAGGGCCGATCGGCGAGAGCCGGCTCACGCGGCTGGACGCCGTCGCCTACTGGCAGTCGTGGTGGGCGTAGAGCGTCACGGTCGCCCCCTCGATCACGGTCTGGCCGGCCGTCGGGTGCTGGCCGCAGACGTGGGAGCCGGGCGTGTATGCGTGGTCCGTCCTCGCGTGGAGGTCGAATCCGTGGAGCTTCGCCTCGGCCTGGCGGACCGTCAGGCCGGTCAGCGTGGGAACCGCACGGTCGAGCAGGATCGCGAGGATCGCGAGCACGACGAGCACCAGCCCGACGCTCGCCACGACGATCCTGCGTCTCCGACTCCAGCGGGCCACCGGCGGGAGAGTATCGAGGCGATAATGAGCCGGTGAGCGCGCGCAACGTCCTCGGTGGGCAACTCGAACCGTGCGGTACCGAGCCGCTGACCGGGTTCTACCGGGACGGCTGCTGCAACACCGGCGTCGAGGATCGCGGGAGCCACACGATCTGCGCCGTCGTGACCGGCGAGTTCCTCGAGCACCAGCGGATGATCGGCAACGACCTCAGCACGCCGATGCCCGGCTACGGCTTCCCAGGGCTCGTGCCGGGCGATCGGTGGTGCGTGACCGCCGTCAACTGGCTGCGGGCCTACGAGGACGGGTCGCCGTCGTTGGTCGTCCTGGCCTGCACGCACGAGCGGGCGCTCGAGCTCGTCCCGCTCGCCGCACTCGAGGAGCACGCCGTCGACGTGCCGGCCGACCCCGGCGCGCTCGGGCTCTAGGGCACCGGGCCCCGTCGGATCAGCCGACCCCGGCGCGCTCGGGCTCTGAGCGTCAGGCGGCGCCGGACTCGGGCGCGGCAAAGGCCTCCCACATCGACGCGTACCGCCCGCCCCGCTGGACCAACTCGGCGTGGGATCCGACCTCGGCGACCCGTCCTCCGGCGAGCACGACGATCCGGTCGGCGGTCCTCGCCGTCTGCAGGCGGTGGGCGATCACGATCGTCGTCCGGCCTCGCGAGACACGCTGCATAGCCGCGGCGACCCGCGCCTCGGTCGCCAGGTCGAGGTTCGAGGTCGCCTCGTCGAGCAGGAGAATCGCCGGGTCGACGAGCTCGGCCCGGGCGAGGGCGATCAGCTGGCGCTGTCCCGCCGAGAGCGACCGGCCGCGCTCGGGAACCTCGTGGTGGTAGCCGCCGTCGAGCCGGGCGATGAACTCGTGGGCCTGCACGGCCCGAGCCGCCCGCTCGACCTCGGCGTCGGTCGCGTCCGGCCGACCGTAGGCGATGTTCTCGCGAATCGACCCGCTGAACAGGAACCCCTCCTGCGGGACGTAGCCGAGCTGCCGGCGGAACCCGTGGAGGTCGAGCGACCGCAGGTCCTGCCCGTCGACGAGGACCGCCCCCGAGTCGGGGTCGTAGAAGCGGGCGAGCAGCTTGACGATCGTCGACTTGCCGGCCCCGGTCTCACCGACGAGGGCGACGGTCTCGGCGGCCGCGACCCGCAGCCCGACGCCCTTGAGGGCCTCCGGCGGCTTGCGCCCGGGGGTCGGCGACCCGGCCGGGTAGGAGAAGCGAACGTCCGCGAGCTCGATCACACCGGCCAGGCGACCCGGCACGACCGGTTCGGCGGGCGGCGGCGTCAGCGACTCGAGCGCCATCAGCTCGCTGATCCGGGTGACCGAGACCCGGGTCTGCTGCCACGAGTCGAAGACCTGGGAGAGCTGCTGGATCGGTGCGAAGAACAGGTCGATGTAGAGGATGAACGCGATCAGCGCGCCCGAGGTCAGGTGCCCGTGAGCAACGAGGCCGGCCCCGACGCCGAGCACGATCGCGTCGGCCGCGCCGGAGAGGAACTGGACGAACGGAAAGTAGGTCGCGACCAACCGCTGTGCCGAGACCCGCGAGTCGAGGTAGTCCCGGCCGAGTTGGTGGAACCGTCGGGTCGTGTCGGCCTCGTGGACGAAGGCCTGTGACTCGCGCACACCCGAGAGGCTCTCCTGGAAGTCGGCGTTGACGACGGCCAGGCGCTCGCGGGCCTGGTCGTAGAGGACGGCGGCCCGCCGGCGGAAGACGATCGTGGCGATCGCCAGGGGGACGGCGATCGTCAGCGTGCACAGGCCGAGCGTCGTGTTGATCACGACGAGCGCCAACCCCACGCCGACGAACGTCACGCCGGCGACCAGGGCCGAGAGCAGGCCGTTCTCGATCAGCGACTCGAACTGATCGACGTCGGTCGTCATCCGGGTCATGATCCGTCCGGACATCTCCCGCTCGTAGTAGTCGAGCGAGAGCCCCTGGAGCTGGGCCCAGATCCGGATCCGCAGCGACAGCATGATCCGCTCGGCCGCCCGGCCGGTGACGAACGTCTCACCGATCTCGTCGATCAGGTCGACCAGCGCGACGACGAGGAAGACACCGGATGCCGCGAAGAGGACGTCCCGCGATCCGTGTGCCACACCGTTGTCGATGCCGGTCTTGACGAGGATCGGCCCGGCCAATCCGGCGAGCGCGTCGACCACGACGAGGACCAGGCCGACCAGCAGCGGCCGGCGGAACTCGCCCAGCAGCCGGCGGAGGCTGAACTCCCGCTGACGGCGGGACTCCCGATCGAGGTCGACGGTCGGGAAGTCGCAGACCGGCCGGAGCGCCGCGACCCGGGCGAGGAGCTCCGGCGTCGGTGCGAGGTTCAGCCGCCAGGAACCTCCCCCGCCGCGACCAAGCCCCGGACCGAGCGCCTGCGGGCCGATCGTCCGCGCGGCGCCCGTCCTGCCGAGCGTGTTCCGAGCAGAACCAGTCCAGGCCGCCGCCGTGGTCCCGTCGGAGCCGACTCGCGCCGCGAGCGCCTCGATCCGGTCGCCGGGCCCGGCGTCGTCGTCCAGACCGGTGACCAGGGTCCGGTAGGTCGGGCTCCGGGCGGCCAGCTCCTCGTGGGTCCCGACGTCTGCGACCCGTCCGCCGTCGAGCACGACGATCCGATCGGCGAGGCGGACGGTCGAGCGGCGGTGGGCGACGATCAGCGTCGTCCGGCCGGCCATCGCCACCCGCAGCCGGTCTCCGATCGCCGCCTCGGTCTTCGCGTCGATCGCGCTCGTCGCGTCGTCGAGGATCAGGATCCGCGGGTCGATCAGGATCGCCCGGGCCAGGGCGATCCGCTGGCGCTGCCCGCCCGAGAGGGTCAGCCCCCGCTCGCCGACGACCGTCTCGTAGCCGTCGGGCAGGTCCCCGATGAACTCGTCGGCCGCCGCGACGCGGGCCGCCGCCCGGACCTCGGCGACGCTCGCGTCCGGACGGCCGTAGGCGATGTTCGCGGCGATCGTGTCCGAGAAGAGGAAGCTCTCCTCGAAGACGATGCCGACCTGCCGGCGGAGCGAGTGGAGCCGGACGTCGCGGATGTCGTGTCCGTCGACCCGTACGGCTCCGTCGGCCGGGTCGCGAAAGCGGGAGACCAGCAGAGCCGCCGTCGACTTGCCGCTCCCGCTCGGCCCGACGATCGCCAGCCGCTCGCCCGCCGGGATCCGGAGGTCCAGGCCCTTGAGGACGGGATCGGCGTCGCCGTAGGCGAGGTGGACGTTCTCGAAGCTGATCTCGCCACGCAGGCGGGGCAGGTCGATCGCGTCGTCGGCATCGATGATCGCCGGCGGCAGGTCGATCAGCTGGAAGATTCGGCCGGCCCCGGCGCGCGCCTGCTGGGCGATCGTGAGCACGCCCGCGAGGAGTCGGGCAGGTGCCGAGAGCTGGGTCAGGTAGGTCGAGAAGGCCAGAAACGTGCCGAGGCTGATCCTCTGGTGGAGGGCCAGCCAGCCGCCGAGCGCGAGGATCGCGACCTGGCTGATCGTCGGGATCTGGGCGATCAGCGGCTGGTAGCGCGACTGCAGGCGGACCGCCCGCATCCGCGACCCGTAGAGCTTCTCGGCGGCGCTCGCCAGCCGCTCGAGCTCGCGGCGCTCCTGGCCGAAGGCCTTCACGACACGGACGCCGTTGACGCACTCGTCGACGATCTGCGCGAGGTCCCCCTCCCGCTGCTGGCCGTCCCAGCTCGCCGGGAAGACCCGCCAGCGCATCCGGTAGGAGAGCACGACGAGCAGCGGCGTGACCAGCAGGCTGACGAGGGCCAGGAGCGGCGACAGGTAGACCATCACCCCGAGCGAGAGGATCAGGCCGAGCAGGTTGCCGCTCATCAGCGGGAGGATCCCCAGGAGGCCCTGGACGAGCGTCGCGTCGGAGTTGGCCCGGCCGACCAGCTGACCCGTCGGCATCCGGTCGAGGTTCTCCAGGTCGAGCGTCTGGAGGTGGTCGTGCATCTCGTTGCGCAGGGCGTACTGGACCTTCAGGCCGACCATCGCCCCGTGGTAGCGCCGGACGTACGCAAAGCCGAAGGTCGCCGCGGCGAGCACGACGAGGACTGTCAGCCACGGCCAGAGCGGCGAGCTGTGATGGAGGATCACCCGGTCCACGATCTCCCGCTCGACGAGCGGGACGACCGTCTGGCAGGCGCTCCCGAGGATCGTCGCCGTGAGCGCGAGAACGACGTCTCGCCGGTGGGCACGAGCGTACGTCCCGAGGCGGCGGATCCAGCCCGTCGGGGGCGGCGGGGCTGGGGTCAGCGGTCGGTCCTCCTGGCCGTCGGGTGCGGGCGTCGCACTCGTATTCTCCCGGGTCGCCTGACCGCCGGGTGCACGGCGGTCAGGCGGACGGTGCGGGGCGGGCCGGCGGGGCGGGGCGGCGGGTCCGGGCCGG
>DATCEH010000043.1:0-52258 GCA_036510225.1 Solirubrobacteraceae bacterium
GGCCCGCGTCGCGCAGGACCTGCCGCCAGCCCTCGCGCGCGGCGCCGGCATCCGCCTCGTGGGCGGCCCGCCCGCCGTAGACGAGCTCCTCGAAGCGCCGCAGCAGCCCGTCGAAGACCGGCGAGCCCAGCCGTCGCGATACGGCGGCGTTCGGCAGCGACGGCCGGTAGGAGAGGGCGCCGAGCTCGTCGAGGCGCAGCAGGCCGGCCTGGAAGCGCAGGCGCACGGCCGCTTCGATCCGCCCCTCGCGCTCGGCCGCGTCGGCTGCCGCCTCGAGCGACCCGGCGTCCGGCGCCCCAGCCTCACGGCGCAGGCGCGCGCCCGCCCGGCGCTGATCGACCAGCGTACGGCCGGTGAGCCTGACCGACGCGAGCGCCGACAGCCCGACGACCACCGCGCCGAGCACCACCCAGACCGCGGCGTCGCCCCCCGGGAGAACCTTCGCCACGGCTGAGAAGGCGTGCTCGAACCAGCGGCCGACCGGCGCGAAGGTCCGACCGAGCGCGTCGAGCACACCGTGCAGCGGGCGCGGCAGCGGAGCCGGCCGGAAGCGCGACTCGCCGAGGATCTCGTGGGCCACCCTGCTGTAGCCGGCCGTCTCCGGCCCCCCCGGGGTGAGCGCTCGCGCCCCGGCCGCACTCATTGCTCGGAGACCGGCGGGCCGCCGGTCGGCGGCTCGCCAGCGGTCGGCGGCTCGCCAGCGGTCGGCTCGCCAGCGGTCGGCGGCTCGCCAGCGGTTTGTGGCTCGCCAGCGGTTGGCGGCTCGCCGGCGGTCGGCGGCCCGCCGGCGGTGGGCGGCTGATCATCGGGCCAGGGGCTCGGGCTCGGCGGAGCCGACGGCTTCCACCCGGGCGGCGGCGGCCAGAACGGCGGCGCCTCGCCCGGCGGAACCTGGACTCCCGGCGCGGTCGGCGCGAGGGCGCGCGCCGGCGGCGCGTAGAGCGGCAGCTCAGCTTCGGGCAGGCCGAGGCCGGCAGCCAGCAACGCAAGGTCGAAGCCGTCCTTGCGGACGCGCAGATCGAAATAGAGGATCGTGATGATCGCCGCCTTGATCGGTTGGACGATCGCGACGGCCACCGACGAGGCGATCGTCGCGCCGATCACGGCGAGCAGGACCGACGAGCCGTCGATCGCCTGCGGGACGATCAGGAACACGCCGACCACCACGCCGGAGGCGATGCTGACCAGCAGCTCGGCCACGAGCAGCGTGAAGGCCGTCGACCACCACCTTCCCCGGACGAGACGAAACGACCGCCGCAGCGCCGCGCTGCCGCCGAGGCCTTCGACGAGCAGGACCGGCGTCGCGACCGACCAGGCCGCGTAGAGCCAGATCGCCGGAATCACGAGGAAGACGAAGGCGACGGTCAGGCCGAGCGCGAGCAGGATGTAGAGCCACAGGAGGGATCCGATCCGTCTGGCCGCGAAGCGGAGCGAGTCGCGGACGCTCGGCGGATTGCCGAGGTACGCGTCGCTGACCGCCTTGAGCATGGCCGCCGTGACGACCAGCGTGACGAGCGCCCCGATCACGCTCGTCACCGCCAGGCCGGCGACCCGAGCCCGCGAGTAGTCGATGCCGGTCGTCCCCGAATGGAACGTGAACACGCCGCTGACCTGGTCGGGCGAGGAGACCGTCGAGACCTGGATCAAGCCGCTGAGCAGCTCGAACGGGATACCGACGATCGCGCCGATCGCGATCAGCGTCCGCGCGTTGCCGGAGTACGCCTTGATCGCCACGTCCAGTAGCTCGCCGACGGCGAGCGGACGTAGCTTGGTCGCGCTCACCGCTCAGACAATACGCCCGTCTGGTGCCGAGCTCCTGTCTACGTTGTAAGCCGCTGACGTGGTCCTCCCCGGTAGGTGAAGGCGAGCGGCACCCATCCGAAGATCGCCGCCCCCGGCGCCGGATGGAGCTCCGCGTAGGCGAACTCGACCTGCCCGTCGAGCCGACCGTCGGCGTCGAAGGCCGGGAGCGTCAGGCGGGCGGCCGGGCACAGCTCGATCGCCGCTCCCCGGGCGATCACCGCCCTGACGATGCCGCCCCCATGGAGCACACCGCTCGCGGTCCGCGGCAGGTTCCAGAGCAGGTAGTCGTAGTCGGCCGCGGGCGCCCCGCCGCGACCGCGATAGAGGGCTCCGGGATCGCCGTAGTTCGACCACCGTGCGCCGGTGTCCGGACGGATCGCCGTGCCGGCCGGGGTCTCGGTCGGACGCTTGTAGAACATCCGCGCGAGCTCGCGGCCGGCGAGCTGCGCCGCGTCGTGGACGGTCGTCCGGCAGCCGGGTCGCGGTGCACCGTCGCCGTGGCGCGCCGCGGCCGCCAGCAGCCTGACCGGTCTGGCGAACGCCGCCGCCGGGACATGGACCGTCGGCTGGCGAACGACGCAAGGCGTCTGACAGCCGCCACGGCGGACGTAGGTCGCCTGCCCGCCGATGCTCAGCGACTCGAGCCGCAGGACCCGCAGCTCACCCGGCCCGCACCGCGGCGCGGTCCCCGGCTCATGGCCGGGGCGGACATCGAACGGCAGGCGGGCGCCGTCGGACGCGTAGGCGGGTACGCCGGCGGCTGGGTCCTTCAGGGGGAGGCACTCCGAGACCGTCGACGCGAGACCAAGGTTGGAGGGCGCCGGGCGAGCCGCCGGCGGCGGGCTCGCGTCAGCGCCGCAGCCACTCGCCAGCGTGAGGAGCGCGAGGCCCGCGCAGAGCCTCGCGACCACGACGCCTCACCGATGCCGTCCGACCGGCGGGTCTTCGATTCCCGGGTCGGGCAGGTGGAGGATCTCGTACTGCGTCGCGTGCATGAGCCACGCGGAGGCTACCCGGCGGCGGCCGTGCCTCGCGCCGGGGATCGTCCGGTGGCACTGGCACTGGCACTGGCGCGAGCGCGAGCGGCGTCCCGTGCGCGCCACACGCCGGCGACGGCGAACCCGGCGAGGAAGGGCAGCCCGTGGATGTCGCCGACGGCGGTATCGACGATCGCCAGCGGGATCGCCAGGGCGGCCTCGACGCGGAGCACCGCCTTGACCGGCCGCTCGCCGAGCAGCGCCTCGGCGGCGAGGCCGCCGAGCAGTCCGGCGAAGGCCACCGATGTGCCGCCCTGGTGGGGTTGGAGGAACTCACCGATGCTGTGACCTGCCAGCGCGCCAACCAGGTAGAGGGAGATCCACCGCCGGCGCGGGAAGACCCGCTCGGCGAGCGCGCCGACCACGCCGCAGAGGATCAGCACCTCCACGACGACCCAGGCCGGGTCGCTCTGGACGAGGACCGGCGTGAGCAGTCGCCAGAGCTGTCCGTGCTCGAGGCCCGACGGGTCGCGCCAGAACGCGTGGAGCAGACCGGTCCCCGCGAGCCGGGAGGCCGAGCAGGCAGCCGTCAGGGACACGGCGATCGCGGTGAGAACCGGGAAGCGGCGTATTCTCCGCATGTGACTAGGGTAACCCCAAGTTTGTGGTCTGTCAACCAGACTGTCTATGGTCCGGGTCGTGAGCGGCCTGCGGGAGCGCAAGAAGCGGGACACATCAGAGCGCATCGCCGCGGTCGCGGCCGAGCTGTTCGCCGAGCGCGGCTTCGAGGCGGTTGCCGTGGTCGATGTCGCCCGGGTGGCCGACGTCTCCGAGCAGACGGTCTACAACCACTTCCCGACCAAGGAGGACCTCGTCTTCGACCGCTCGGCCGAGATCGAGGACGCGCTCGCCGTCGCGGTCGCCGGCCGTCCTGCGGGAGTCAGCCCGGCAGACGCGGCGGGTGACGTCGCGCGCGGCCTGATCGACCGGTCCGCGGCGATCCCCCTCGACCGCTCGAGGGGCGGCATGCCAAGACTGAGCAGCGCCAGCCCGACGCTCGGCCGCGCCGGCCTCGAGCGCACCCGCCGGCAGGCCGACCGCGTCGCGGACGTGCTCGCCGGCCAGGGCGAGACGCCGGCCGAGGCTCAGATTGTCGGTTGGGCGGTGGTCGGTGTCCTCCAACTCCTGATCGAGGAGCTCGGAGCAGCCCAGCAGGCCGGCGAGGACCCTGGCCTGACCGCCAGCAGGATGCACGACCTGCTCGACCGGCGGCTCGAGCGACTCCGCCGGCTCTAGTCAGCGCGGTCCACGTCAGCCTGACCTGATCGCCGCGATCCAGACGGGTGTACACGCGACCCACGAACACGAACACCGTTCGTCACGAGCGCCGTTCACGTACACGCGACCCGCACGCTCGATGCTCGACAAGGTCAGCCGGGGGCCCGTCGCACTCGTAACACACCGACTGAAACCGACGCACAGACCGGCACCGGGATCGCCGGATCCCGGGGAACGGGCCGGCTCGGTGACACACCTGCACACCTCGGCGGCGATCGCCACGACAGCCGCCGGTCGTCGTGACACTCCTCGACCGGTGTTTCGACGGCCTGCCGGTCCCCGCCGCGAAGCGCCGCCCACCCGAGCGTTCCGCGGAGACCGCGGGCCGAAGCGCGGCGCTGCTCGGGCGGATCAGCCGCTGACGACGACGATGTCGCCGATCGCGAGCATCTTGAAGACGACGGCGGCCGTCGCCGGCGGGAGCTCGACGCAACCGTCTGACTGGGGATACCCGTACCCCGGGCGGTTGAAGCCGTGGACGGCGTCGCCGCCGTTGAAGTAGTTCACCCACGGCACGCCGGGGTCGCTGTAGTGCGACCCGTCGGGGTTGGTTCCGGTCATCGTCGTCGAGACGAAGCGCGCGAAGATCGCGAACACCCCGTTCTGGGTGGGCGCCCCCGGGACGCCGGTGTTGGCCGGCGTCTTCAGCGCGATCTTGTTGCCCCGGTGCACCTCGAGTGACTCGGGCTGCGACTGGGAGACCGTGACAAAGGTGTACGGCGTCCGGTCGGTGTGAGCGCCGGCCTCCGCGCCGAGCAGGGCCGCCCACGTCCCCGCGCCGGCGGTGCCGGTCGCCGCCGAGCCGTGCGTCTCCTGGAAGACCTCGAGCGCGCCCCGCGTCGTCGCGTCGACCTGGCCGGCGGCCAGCGGCGGCGCGCCCTTGATCACCTTGACGAAATGCCCGGCGACCGGCTTGAACGCCGCGTGCGCCGCAGCGGCCCTCGTCTCCCGACCGCTCTGGGTCGTCGTCGGCGTGTGGGGGTGGAACCTGTAGGGGATGTAGTGGAGGCGAGCCAGCGCCTGCTGCACGGCGTGGACTCCCGGGCAGGCGACAGCCAGCTTGAGGACCCGCTGGGTGCCGAGGGGAAGCTGGCCGGTCGCGGTCGTCTGCGACCAGACCGTCAGGTGGTAGGTGGAACACGGCTCGAGAGACGAGGTCGGCGTGAACGTCTCGAGGTTGCCCTTGGTCGTCCACTTGCCGGCGACCGCCGGACTGAGCAGGGGCGTCGGCGAGCTCGCCGCGACCGGACCCGACAGGCGCAGCACGAGGGGCGCGGTCCCGTCGGCGATCGTCGGGTGCGGCAGCTCGGTCAGGGTGGTCGTCACGGTCGCCCCGGTGACGCCGGTCGCACCCGTCGAACCGGCGGAGGTCGTGTCGCTCGCGGGGACCACCTGCTCGCCCGAGGGTCGCCCACTCCCGAGCACGATCAAGATCACCGCCGCGGCGAGCGTGACGATCGCAACAAAGCCTCCGACGATCGTCCGCACTCGCATTGACACCACGATACCCCTGACGTCGGGAATCCGAGCCGGAGGCGCCCAAGCGGACTGTGGTCAGGGCCCGCCGGTTACCCTGGGTATTCGTGACACCTGGCCAAGCCAGCCAATTCGGGGCCAAGCCCTCCGGATCGATCGGCGGTCGCGGGGGTGGCTCGATCTCGATACAGACCTTGATCGTCGCGAGCGTCGCCTCGGCGGTCGCCTCGTACACGGTCTCGAAGATCTGGGGCCCCGGGACCCTGTTCAGCGCGGCCGCGACGCCGATCATCGTCGCGCTCGTCTCCGAGCTCGTCCGCCGGCCGGTCCGCCAGGTCGGGGCGACCGCCCAGAAGGTGGCCGTCGTCCCGCTGCGCTACCGGCCGCCGACCCGACCGGACCCGGGATCCCCGCCCACCGTTCCCGGGCCCGGCGACGCCCTCGGCCCCCCGGGGGCGAGCGACCCGACCGTCGTGGCGCCGCCCTACCCACCGGCGCCGACGCTCCCGCCGGCCCCCACCGGCCCCGACGATCCCTGGACGGACCCCGGCGGCACGCCGGCGGCCGATCAGCCCGACGGCGGCCCGCGCTGGCGCCTGATCCTCGCGACGGGCCTGCTCGCCTGCCTGATCGTCGTCGGGCTGTTCACCGCCCTCGACGTCCTCGCCGGTAAGTCGATCACCGGGAACGGCGACTCGTCGACCTACTTCGGCGGGCGCTCGACGCCGACCAAAACGGCCCCGTTGACGACTCCGACGCCGCCGACGATCGGGGCATCCGGCGCGACCGGGGCAAGCTCGGGAACAACGGGTGCGACGGGCGCGACGACGACGACCACGACACCGAAGGCGGCCGCGCCGTTGACCGGCGCGTCGACCGGCGCGACGGGCGCGACCGGGGCGACGGGCGCGACCGGGGTGACCGGCACGACGACCGCGCCGACCAGCCCCCAGTCGTCGGCGGCCCCGCCGGGCGTGCCTCGACCATGACCCGAACAGCGCGCGATCCCGAGTCTGCCCAACCGCAGCGTCGCCGCGTCCGACCGGCTCGGCCGGCTCGGCCGGGTCGGCGCGGCACAGCCAGGCCGGCTCGCCGCGTCGTGGCCGCGCTCGTGGTCGCGCTCGGGCTCGTCGTGCCGGCGCTCGGATCGGGCGGCGCGGCCACCGCAGAGGGCGCGAGCCACGCGGTCCGGCGGGTCGTGATCAGCGGCGACTCCGTGACCGAGAGCGCGACCCTCGCGCCGGCGCTCGTCCACAGCGAGGGTCTCGACGGCTCGCTGCTGAGCGCGCTCAAGGCACGGGGCGTCGCGGCGATCGACGGCTACCTGCGGGCGCACGGCCTGTCCCTCAACGCCGGGGCGGCGGCCGTCGTCCCGGGATCGCTGCACTACGCCGGGGCGTGGGCCTACGCGCAGACCGACGGCGGGCCGGACGGCTACGCATCGGTCACGGTGACGCCCGGCGCGGCCGTCAGCTTCCCGCCGGGAACCCCGGACATCCGCCTGCTGTACACCGGCTCGACCCCGGACGTCTACTACCGCGAACACCTCGTGCCGCTCGCGGCCGACGGGACGATCGAGCTGCCGGACACCAGCGCGAGGGTCAAGCTCGTCAGCACGGGAAACCTCGTCTTCGACGGCGTCGTCAGGTATCCGACGAGCGGCATCAGCCTCGATGTGCTGGGTCACGCGGCGGCCCTCACCCAGGACAACCTCGACCCCGGCGAGGTCGGCCAGCTCCGGCTGCTGGACGCCAGCCAGACGATCATCCTCTACGGGACGGTCGAGGAGTACGAGGAGAACAACGGCGGGCTGACACCCCACACCGCTGAGCTCGACTTCGTCAACGGCCTGGCCCAGAGAGCCGAGATCGCGCGGGCGTCGGGGACCTGCGTGTTCGTCTCCCATGCACCGAACACGGTCGTCACCGCGGCGATCCAGGCCCGCTTCCGTGCCCTCGAGAAGGAGCAGGCCAAGCGTGACGGGTGCACGTACAGCGAGATCCTCAAGAACGCCTTCGGAGCGCCGAGCAGGAGCGTGAAGGCCGGGCTGACGCTCGACACGATCCACCCGACCCCCGCCGGCTACCGGCGCCTGGCGGCACTGCTCGCCCACCTGATCGTCCCGGTGGCCGGCAAGATCGGCGGATGACGCAGGCTCCGGGCTCCGCCTCCGGCGGAGGTGAGCCCGACCGGCGGCGGAGGTTGGTGATCCTCGCGATCTGCTGCATGAGCCTGTTGATCGTCGGGCTCGACAACACGATCGTCAACGTCGCGCTCCCGTCGATCGGACGCGATCTCCACGCGAAGGTGTCCGGCCTCCAGTGGATCGTCGCCGCCTACACCCTCGTCCTCGCCAGCCTGCTGATGCTGTCCGGGTCGATGGCCGACCGGATCGGCCGGCGGCGGGTCTTCGCGGTCGGCCTCTGCCTGTTCACAGCCGGGTCGCTCCTCTGCAGCCTGGCATCCAGCCTGGCCGGGCTCGTCGTCTTCCGGATGATCCAGGCGCTCGGCGGGTCGATGCTCAACCCGGTGGCGATGTCGATCATCCGCAACGTCTTCACCGATTCCCGGGAGCGGGCCCAGGCGATCGGCTTCTGGGGGGCCACGGTCGGGATCAGCCTGGCGCTCGGGCCGGTCGTCGGCGGCGCGCTCGTCCAATCGGTCGGCTGGCCGGCGATCTTCCTGATCAACATCCCAGTCGGCCTGACCGCACTCTTCCTGACCCTCCGCTTCGTTCCCGAGTCGAAGGCCGACCGCCCGCGCCGGGTCGATCCGATCGGCCAGATCCTGGTGATCGTGCTGCTCGGCGCGCTCACCTACGCGATCATCGACGGCCCGACGGCCGGCTGGCTCTCGACCCAGGAGGTCGCCCTGTTCGTCGGAGCAGCCGCCTGCCTGGCCGGCCTGCTCGCCTACGAGGCGCGGCGCGACCAGCCGCTGCTCGAGGTCGCCTTCTTCCGGAGCACACCCTTCTCCGGAGCCGTCGTGATCGCGATCGCCGCGTTCGCGGCGCTCGGCGGCTTCCTCTTCCTCAACACCCTCTACCTCCAGGAGGTCCGCGAGTTCTCAGCGCTCAAGGCCGGCCTCTACACCCTCCCGATCGCAGCGATGACGCTGGTCTTCGCCCCGCTCTCCGGCCGGCTCGTCGGCAACCGCGGACCTCGCCCGGCGCTGCTCGTCGGCGGCGCCGGGATCGGCCTGGGGGCGCTGATCCTGACCGAGCTGACCCCGACCACGTCGACCGCGACCCTGCTCGTGGCCTACGCGATCTTCGGGGTCGGCTTCGGGATGGTCAACCCGCCGATCACCAACACCGCCGTCGCCGGCATGCCGCCGGCCCAGGCGGGCGTCGCCTCGGCGATCGCGTCGACCTCCCGCCAGCTCGGACAGACGCTCGGCGTGGCGATCGTCGGGGCGCTGGCCGCGTCGAGCCTGAACGCGTCCCACGCCGGCCGACCGGCCGCCCTGCCGAGCGATGTCGGCTGGTGGCTGATCACGGCGTGCGGCGTGCTCGTGGTCGCAATCGGCCTGCTCTCGACGACCGGGCGCGCCAACGCGAGCGCGGCGGCGGTCGCGACCGCGACCGCCTGAGCCCAGCGCCAGCCCAGCCACGGGCGGGCTCAGTTCGGCGGCCTCCCCGACCCGCCCGAGGACCCGCCGGCCCGCGACCGCGCCGGAGATCGGCTCCCGCCGGAGACCGGCCAGAACAGTGATCCCTGTCGGAGGGTGGCCCGTAGAAGTTGACATGGGACTCGATAATCCACTCCACATACTCATCCTCGCCGTCATCGTCATGCTCGTCTTCGGAGCCAAGCGGCTCCCGGAGCTCGGGAAGGCACTCGGAACCGGCATCCGCGAATTCAAGGGCTCGGTGTCAGGGGAGACGCCGGCCGCGCAGCTCGAGACACCGGTCGCGACCGACCAGCGGTAGGCCGATCGGCCGGGACCGGGCAGGACCTCCAAGACCGAGGCGCCGGTTAGGGTTCAGGCTCGTCCAGTCACTGAATGGAGCAAGCTTGAGTTCGATTAGGAACCTCCGCTTCTTCCTCGCGTATGTCCTGCTCACCCTGAACATCCGGCCGTCGGCCGGCTGGACGGGGAAGACGACCCTGCTCGTCCTGCTGGGTGCGGTCCTCCCCTTCGGCGGGTATGTCGTCGACCGGTGGCTCGGCAGGCAGCCGACCGTGGCCACGGCCTGACCGCGAAGCTCAGGTCAGGTGAAGGTTGAAGTGCAGGAGGACCAGCGGCCAGAGGACGATCCCGAGGATTGCCGAGAAGGCCCGATGGAGCGTCGACAGGTGGTCGAGGTAGCGGTGCTGGTTGGCGACGATCACGCCGACCACGACATACGCGAGTGATGCGATGCTTCTCATTGACGGCTCCTCATCGTTTGGTGACCCCTAACCGCTGAGCGCGTGATTGACAGTCAGGCTGGCCGGCCGGCGAGCTCGGGGCGGGTGGGCGATTCCCTCACCTCTTCTCTTGGAGCGGCTCCCCGCGATTACCCGGGCCGGCATGATTTCATGCGCGACGTCCGGGCGGCCACCTAGGTTACGCGAACGCATGTTCGCCGAGTCGACTTCCATCACCCCGGGCACCGGGTCGCTGAGCTGGCTCGGGGATCTCAATCCCGACCAGCTGGCCGCGGCGACCCACGAGGGCGGGCCGCTGCTGATCCTCGCGGGCGCGGGTACCGGCAAGACGACAACGCTCTGCTCGCGGGTGGCCTGGCTGATCGCGACGGGGGTCCCGGCCGAGCGGATCCTCCTGTTGACGTTCACGCGGCGGGCGGCCAGGGAGATGGTCCAGAGGGCGCGGGCCCTGACCGAGCGGACGTCGCCGCGGGCAGGGCGGATCGCCGGGGGGACGTTCCACTCGCTGGCCCACCGTATCGTCCGCCTGCATGCCGGGTCGGTCGGCCTGGGGCCGAACTTCGGCGTGCTCGACGGGGCGGACGCGGTCGACCTGGTCGACCTGGTCCGCCAGGAGCAGGGTCACGCGGCCGGGCGGCGGCGGTTCCCACGGGCGCAGACGATGCTCGAGATCTACTCGCGGACGGTCAACTCGCAGGTTCCCCTCGGGGACGTCCTGGCCGAGTCGTTTCCGTGGTGCGCCGAGCACCGGGACGCCCTCGCGGAGACCTTCCGGGCCTATGGGGAGCGCAAGCGGAGCCTCGGTCTGCTCGACCTCGACGACCTGCTCGTCTACTGGCGCGCGCTCGCGGCCGACCCGGTGATCGGCCGGCAGCTCGGGGACCTGTGGGACCACGTGCTGGTCGACGAGTACCAGGACGTCAACGGCCTCCAGGTCGACATCGTCGGGAGCCTGCGCCGCGACCGGCGGGAGCTGACGGTCGTCGGCGACGACTTCCAGGCGATCTACGGCTTCCGGGCGGCGAGCGCCCGGCACATCCTCGACTTCCCGAAGCTCTTTCCCGACGCGAGGGTGATGACGCTGGAGCGCAACTACCGGTCGAGTCAGCCGATCCTCGACGTGGCGAACGCCGTCTCGGCGCAGGACACCGACGGCTTTCACAAGGTCCTCTGGACGGCGCGGGAGGCGGGAGCCTCGCCGGAGCTGGTGATGCCGCGGGACGAGGCTGAGCAGGCGGCCGAGGTCTGCGACCGCGTGCTGGGCGCCCGCGAGGAGGGCATGCTCCTGCGCGAGCAGGCCGTGCTGTTCCGTACTGGCCATGACTCGGCCCTGCTCGAGCTCGAGCTGACCCGCCGGCGGATCCCGTTCGTCAAGTACGGGGGCCTGCGCTACCTCGACGCGGCCCACGTCAAGGACCTCGTGGCCCTGCTGCGGTTGACGGAGAACCCGGCCGACGAGATGAGCTGGTTCCGCCTGCTCCAGCTGCTCGACGGCGTCGGTCCGATCCGGGCCCGCCGGGCGCTCGAGGCGCTCCGGCCGGATGGGGGCGGCCCGCCGTCGGTCGACCGGTGGCCGGCGGCAGCCGAGCACGTGCCGGAGGCCGTCCGCGGGCAGGCCGACGTCCTCTTCGGGGCGCTCGCGGCCGACTCGGAGGACGCGGGCCCGGCCGGCGTCCGAGCTGAGCGGCTGTGCGTCGCACTTGTTCCGTTGATCGGCCTGCGCTACGCCGACGGGGCTCAGCGGCTGGTCGACCTCGACGCGCTGGTGGCGGCCGCCCAGGGGGCGGGGAGTCTTGCGGAGTTCGTCTCCGAGCTGGTCCTCGACCCGCCGGCGTCGAGCTCGGACCTGGCGGGGCCGCCGCACCTGGACGAGGACTACCTGGTCCTGAGCACGGTCCACTCGGCCAAGGGCCTCGAGTGGGACGCGGTCCACGTGATCGCGGTCTACGACGGGAACTTCCCGGCGGACATGGCGACCGGGAGCAGGGAGGGGATCGCCGAGGAGCGGCGGCTGCTCTACGTGGCGCTGACCCGGGCGCGGCGGCAGCTGGTCGTCTACGTCCCGGTCCGCTATCACCACCGGCCGGGAGGGATCGACGACGCCTACGGCTTGAGCAAGCCGTCGCGATTCCTGACCGACCGGGTGCAGGCGCTGTTTCGGGTCACGCGGACGGTCGAGCCGGCGATCGACGTGAGACGGGCCGGCGGGGGCGAGCCGCGCCGACGGATCGAGGTCTCTGTGGACTCGCTGTTCGGGTGAGCCTGGCCGGGCTGGCCTGGGCGCGTGGGTCCGGCCGGCGCGGATCTGCGATCGTCCCGGGTGATGGCCGACGAGGAATTCGCGAGGCCGGCGCTGACCGTGGACGTCGTCCTGCTGGCGGGGACGGCCCCCCGGCGGATCCTGCTGATCCAGCGTGGGAACCCGCCGTTCGAGGGTGAGTGGGCACTCCCGGGAGGATTCGTCGACGAGGGCGAGACCGTCCTGATGGCGGCCGGCCGCGAGCTGCGGGAGGAGACGGGCATCGAGGTCTCCGACCTGAAGCTGCTCGGCGTCTACGACACGCCGGGTCGGGACCCGCGGGGATGGTCGGTGTCGGTGGTCTTCCTGCTCACGCTCGAGACTGAGCTCGACGCGGTCGGCGGGGACGACGCCGGCGACGCCCGGTGGTTTGCGAGCGACGTCCTGCCGAACCTGGCCTTCGATCACCAGCTGATCGTCGCGGACGCCCTCCGGGCGACGGTCGCCTGAGCGTTCGGTTGCCTACTCCTCCTCCCGGGCGGCGAAGGAGGAGGATGGTGCTGAGACCTTCGACGCAAAGTAGTTGACTGAGTCAGTCAGCTACTTTGCTTGGAGAGTCCCCTTCTCCACCACCCAGGTCCCCGCAGAGCGCTCGCCCGCCCCTGACCTGCCGAGCCCGGCCCGAATGATCCTCGATCGCCGACGCCCAAGACGCGCGGGCCGGCGCTACCAGACGCCTCGGGTGAGGCCTCCGTCGACGAGCAGGGCGGTCCCGGTGATGTAGCTGGCCCGGTCTGAGCAGAGGAAGACGACCGCGGCGGCGAACTCCTCGGGGGTTCCGAGACGCCCGGCGGGGACCTCGCCGGTGCCGAGTGTCTCGGCGGCCTGCTTGGACCCGTAGAGGTCATACAGGCGGGCGGTGGCGATCCGGCCGGGGAGCACGGAGTTGACGGTGACGCCGTCGGCGGCGACGTCGCGGGCGATCGTCTTCAGGGCGGCGAGGGTTGCCGAGCGGTGGCTGTTGGAGAGGATCAGGGTCGCGGAGGGCTCGCGGACGGTCGAGGATCCGACGTTGACGATCCGGCCGAAGCGGCGGTCCTGCATCCCGTCGATGACCGCGGCGATCGTCTGGATCGGGGCGAGCACGAGAGTGCGATAGGCGGCCTCCCACTCGTCCTGGGTGTGGTGGAGGGGAGCCGGGCTGGCCTGGGGTCCGCCGGTGTTGGTGACGAGGATCTCGATCGGCCCGAGTGCGGACTGGACCTCGTCGATCAGCTGGGGGATCGCCTGGAGGTCGGCGTTGTCGTGGACGAATGCGCTGACCCCGAGCTCGCCGGCGACCTCGGCCAGGCGGTCGCGCGACCGAGACGAGATCGCGACCCTGGCTCCCTCGGCGACGAGCGCGGCGGCGATCGCCCGGCCGATCCCGCTCGAGCCACCGGTGACGAGGGCGACCCGTCCGGTGAGGCCTAGATCCATCGGCGACTGGGGAGATCGTCAGGCGGCCGGGCCATCGCGTTCCATTCTCGCAAGGCCCGGCCTCCGGAGTAGCCTGTCGGGCCGCGGGCGGTTAGCTCAGCTGGTTAGAGCGCCTGCCTTACAAGCAGGAGGTCCCCGGTTCGAGCCCGGGACTGCCCACTCACTCGTGGAAACGACCTTGGCGGGCGGTGAAAGGCCCCGATCGGGATGTCCCGGAGCGATGAGCCTTGAGCACCGGTCAACTTGCGGCCGAGAGGTGTGACGATGGCGCGCCGTCCGCGGTCGCGCCGGTGACCGGCAAATCGCCGGCGAGTCTCTGCCGGTCGCGAGGCAGCCGCAGCCGGCCCGGTCCGACGCGACGACGAGCAGCGGGTGTCCCGCTTCTTCGGCGGCGGTCCCAGATTGACCTGCGTGCTTCGACCCACACCACCTCGCCGGCCGCAGGACGCTCCGTCACGGCGACGAGCTCGACGCTCGTAGCGCGACCAATTGGCCCTGCATCCGCCTGACGCGCCTGGCGACCTCGTCCCAGGTCATCGCGCGGAAACGTCGTGCCGGGTCGTCCGAGAGAGCCAGGATCAGGCTGCGATGCACCGAGTGATCGAGCGAACTGCGCAGGCGAAGGACCGCCCCGGCGAACTCCGAGAGCCCGTCGCGCTCGTCGTCTGCCTCGCGCAGCCACCGAGCTCCGCGTTCGAGCAGATCCCGAGTCGTCCGTTCCTCAACAGGTGTGAGCGCGCGGCCGTTCGGGGCCAGCGCCCGATACCACTTGAGAGTGTCGTCGCTCGAACCGACAAGCGACTCCAAGAGCTCCTGGACTGTCGCGACGCGCGACGGCAGTCCTGGAAGTAGGCGCGCCGCCAGCCGACCGGGTCGAAACCGCCGCAACTTCCCCGCGAGCGCCGGACCGTGCAATTTCATCTCCTGCGCAATCCGGTCGATGTACTCATCGACGCCGTCGTGCCAATCACCTCGGGCGCGCAGACTGGCCTTCGCGTCGCGGGCAACGCGGTCCCAGTCGTCGTTCCACGCGTCGGCGTAGGGGAGTTCCTGGCACACGGTCTGCACCCGGCAACGGACCTCTCGCGGATCGAGTCGGAGCGACCGGGAGTCCTCGTCGTCCGACCAGGAGAGCACCAACGAGTCTTCGAGCGCGCCGAGCAGCGCAGCCTCTTCATCTTTGAGGAAGTCGCTGCCGAACAACTCGAGCTCGAGCTCCTCTGCGTCCCGCCAGCGCTCGGCGATCATCTCGAGCAACCCCTGAGCCCCTGTGAAGTCCTTGTTGAGCACGCACATCGCGTTGTAGTTAGCCGCGGCAGTGACCAGCATCAGAACCATTTGGCCGGTCGAGGCCGCGGCTCGGTCGCGCAGCTCGAGGTCCTCGGCTGAGAGCCGCTCTCGAAGTAGCGTCCGCACGGTCGCCCGCTGCTCGTCGGAGCCCTCGGCGATGCGCCGCCGTTCGTCGTCGGAGAGCACGTCGAGCTGGCCGGTCAACCTTCGCGCGGGGGTGCGCTTACCGTCGGCCACTAGATCTCCTGACCGGTGGGCCGCGCCTCGACCGGCCCGAACACCGAGTCCGCCAGCATCCTGTGTGCGACCGGAGCCATCGCGCGAAAGTCGGGGCCCGTCGTGTCGAGAGCAACGGTGCCATGTCTGCGACTGGCGAAAAGCCGGTCGCAGCGCCCGCTGTGTTGAACTCAAAGACTTGAATGCCGCGAAGTCGGGCGTCCTGGAGCGCTCCGGCGGCGGCAGTTGCGGCAGCCTGCGCAGTTGCATGCCTCTGCTGGGCCTCCGATTGCGCCGCGCTCGGTCGGCGGGGCTCCAAAAGCGACCTCCGTCCCTCGATCAACACCATCCCGTCGGCGCCGGCAGGGTCGGTCACGGCGACGAGTTCGACGGACGGAGCGCTTCCAATTGGCCCTGCATCTGCCGGACGCGACGAACGAACTCGTCGTCGGTCATCGCGCGGGAACGTCGTGCGGGGTCCCCCGAGAGAGCCAGGATCAGGCTGCGATGCATCGAATGATCGAGCGAGCTCCGTAGGCGAAGAACGGTCCTCATGAAGTCCGAGACCCCATCACGCTCGTCATCCGCCTCGCGCAGCCGCCGCGCTCCGCGGATCAGCAGGTTCCGAGTCGTGTGCTGCTCAGCGCTCGTGAGTTCACGGCCGTTCGGGGCGAGCGCCCTATACCACTCGCCCGTCTCGTTGGTGACAGCAACCAACGACTCCAGGAGTTCCTGGACTGTCGCAACGCGCGACGGCCGCCCCGGAAGCAGTCGCCCCGCCAGCCGACCCGGTCGCAGCCGCCGCAGCTTCCCCGCGAGCGCCGGCCCGTGAAACTTCATCTCCTCCGCAAGCCCATCGATGTACTCGTCGACGCCGTCGTGCCAATCATCTCGCTCGCGGAGCGTCGCTTTCGCCTCGCGGGCCACGCGATCCCAATCGTTGTTCCACGCCTCCGCGTAGGGGAGTTGCCGGCACACCGTCTGCACCCGGTCACGAACCTCTCGCGGATCGAGCCGGTGCGCCTGGCAGTCCGCGTCGTCTGACCACGTAAGCACCAACGAGTCCTCGATCGCCCCGAGCAGCGCCCCTTCCTCATCCTTGAGGAAGTCGCTCCCGAGCAACTCGAGGTCGAGGTCTTCCGCGTCTCGCCAGCGCTCAGCGATCATCTCGAGCAACGTTCCGGCGCCTCTGAAATCCTTGCTGAGCACGCACATCGCGTTGTAGTTAGCCGCGGCCGTGACGAGCATCAGGAGCATTTGGCCGGTCGCGGCCGCCGCCCGGTCACGCAGCTCGAGATCCTCGGGTGAGAGTCGCTCCCGAAGCAGGGCCCGTACGGTCGCGCGCTGTTCGTCGGAGCCCTCGGCCAGAAGCCTCAGTTCGTCCTCCGACAATACCTGCCGGTTATCAAGCCGCTGCGCCGGGGAGATCCTACTGTCGGCCACCGGGTCTCCTATCCCTCCGCACGTCGCATTCGCCGGTCGGTCGGCCCGTGCACAGAACGCCAGCTGGCTCGAGCCGAGCATGCACGCATCCCCGGCCCGCCGAGCTGCTGAACCAGGTCGCCGTGGCGCAGCATCATTCGATGCAGAGCGCCTCGAGCACGTCTTCGAGGTCTGCGGCCCAATAGCCGCCCGGCCCGAGGAGGCCAGCGGTCGGGGGTGGCGGCAGAGCGTCGAATTCGTCTCTCCACGACATCAGCTCGATCGCTGCGGCCAGCCTCTCGTCGACGTTGCCGGCGGATGGATGCAGGCCTCCATCGCGTGTCGTCGTGAGGCCGAGGTCATAGCGCTCCGCGGCGGCAAGCACGAGGCGTGCTCGCGACGCGTCGGCGTAGAAGACGACACCGGAGATGTGCCGAGCCGACCCCGAGTGCTCCAGCCGTCGGGCAGCCCGCAGCGTTGAGAACGGCCACGATCGACACGACACCGAGCTCGACGGGCGGCCAAGGCTCGTCCGCCTCGTAGGGCACGTCGTCGGCGAGGGATTCGACTCCTCGAGCTTCGCGGACGCCGCATCGACCTCGTTCAACGCCCGTTCGATCCGCTTCGTAGTCCGGTCACATCGGACTCGATGGTAACGGCCGCGCGAGCGCCGGAACGATCGTCTTCTCGGCATCTGCGGGTGTGTCGACCGCCGGGAAGCAGCGACTGCAACGTCCTGCTCGGCACAACCGGGCAAACCTGCGGTCGAACCCCGCCGACACGCCGTCTACCCTTGCGGCACCGCAGCGGGCAGAAACTCGCGAGACCCCCATCCACACATTCATCCATCCCATGCACGCAGAGATAGCCGGAATCCGCCATATCCTGGCCGTCAAGCGACACGTTCGCTGAGGGAGACGCAGCGGCGGTACGGTGTCTCGAGAGCTGGACGATAATCGTGACCCGGGTGCCCGAAGAAGCTGAGGAGATCCTCGTTCTCTCGGTAGGGCGCATCGTCGGCGGCTCGACGGTTGCAAACGAGCCTTGGCGAGACGCGATTCTCGACTTGACCCGCCGCATTGCCGCCGCGCGGCGAGGCATCGAGGCACCGCTGAACCTGAACGTCGTGTTCCACGTCCCGGGCAATATGGCCAAGCCGGAGTTCGCGGGGGTCCGCACCGGAACGTTCGCAAAGCGTCACGCGCTCCTGATGGTGCAGGTGGCCGTCCCAGAGGATGTGGCCGTGGATCCGGCCGCGCACGTTGTGGCGGGTATGTATGCGGCTATCGACGAAGCCGAGAATTGGGCCGCCCGCCGAAAGGTGCCTGCGGACACGGCCAAGCTTCGAGAGATCGTCGCGCGCGCTTCGTGACGACCCGCCGCCGGGCCTCGCTTCCAGATCCCGCCGGACCGCACCGAGCGAACCGCCGGACGCGAGCCCGGGACCGCCCACTCACTCACTCGAAATCCCCGGCTGCCCTCAGGCGCTTGCCTCGTCGGTCAGCGCACGTTTCAGCGCAGTGTCGAACGAGACCGGTGAGATGCCGAATGGCGCGGCGCCGGTCGGGTCGGTGACGACCGTCGCCGTCCGGAGACCCTCGACCAGCGGCCGCGCCACCTTCGTGTCGACAGGTGTCACGAGGCCGAGCCAGAGCGCCGAGAGCCACGGTGTGATGAACGGGACCGGAATCTGCGGCCGCGGGCGTCTGCCCATGGCAAGCGCCATCCGATCGAGCATCTCGCCGTAGGAGAGGACGTCCGGCCCGCCGATCTGAACCTCTCGCCCTTGCGACTCCGGGACGTCAGGCGCCCGTCGCAGGTACTCGAGGACGTCGTCGATGCCGATCGGCTGGGTGGCCGTCTTCAGCCACGCCGGCGCGATCATCACCGGCAGCCTTCGGACCAGGTAGCGCAACGTCCGGTAGGACTCACTCTGCGCGCCGACGACCATCGCCGCACGGAAATACGTCAGCGGCGGGCCCTCCTGCGCGAGGATTTGCGCGGCCTCGTGGCGACTGCTCAGATGCTTGGACACACTCTCCTCGCCGAGGCCGCCCAGGTAGATCACCCGCCCGATGCCCTCGCGCTTGGCCATCACGGCGAAGTTCCGTGCGCCCAGGCGCTCCCGTTCCTCAAAGCCCGGTCCGCCGGCCATCGCGTGGATCAGGAAGTACGCGACGTCGATCCCCTCGCCCGCCCCGACCAGGCTCTCGGCGTCGGTGACGTCGCCGACGCGCAGGCCGTGCCCGGCCGCCTCGAGCCGACCTGCCCTCGAGCGATCGCGCACGAGGCAGCGCACCGCGGCCCCCGACGTCCCCAGCTCGTCTGCAAGGCGCCCGCCGATGAACCCCGTGGCACCTGTGATCAGGATCCGAGTGGCGATCGACCAAGCCTACCGCCGACGTCGCCGCCCACCCCGGCCCGCGCCGCGGCTCAGCAGACTCCAAGGAAGCACTCGCGTTTCTCCAAGGCGACGGCGCGATATTCCCATGCGTGACCACAGCCCTCGCCCAGAGCCACCTCTTCTGGATTCTCAGCAGAGCCGCCGGCACGGCGGCACTGCTCTTCTCCAGCCTCGCCGTCGGCCTCGGACTGACGATGGCCCTCAAGCTCTTGCGACGCAAGGGTCCCGACCTGCGGGTCACCCACGAGGCCCTTTCGATCGCAACGATGGTCGCGATCGTCGTTCACGCCGTGTCCCTGCTCGGCGACCGGTTTCTCAATCCGAGCGTCGCCGACATCGCGATCCCCTTCGTCAGCGGGTACAAGGAGCCGTGGATGTCGATCGGCATCGTCGCCGGCTGGGCGATGATCGTCCTCGGCCTGTCGTACTACGTCCGTCGGTACATCGGTAGCCAGCGGTGGCGCAGGCTTCACCGCCTCACATCGCTCTTCTGGGTCGCCGGTCTCGCCCACTCGATCGGCGAGGGCACTGACGCCGGCCTCGTCTGGTTCGTCGTCTGCACGGGTGTCGTCGCGCTCCCAGCAACGTTCCTCCTCTTCTACCGCTGGCTCCCCGGGCCGGCACCAAAGCCGGTCGCCCGATGAGTACCGAGACGCTCGCCAGCTTCGCCTGCTTCGGCGGTCAGTGCACCGTTGGCGTCGCCGGCACCGGCCCGCTCGGCACCCCGCCCGCCGCAGTCGAGGCCGTCCGCGACACCCTGCTCGCCTGGCATCGCGCGTTCTCCCGCTTCGATCCCCAGAGCGAGCTCTCGCAACTCAACGCCGATTCCCGCTCGACGGTTCCGGCCAGCCCGTTGATGGTCCGCCTTGCCCAGGCCGTCGCCCCCGCCGGACGCCGCTCGCACGGCCTCGTCGACGCGACGCTCGCCGCCGAGATCGAGCTCGCCGGTTACGCGACGCACTTCGCGGGCACCGGTATCGACCTGCGACACGCGCTCGAGATCGCGCCCGCACGGCGCGCCGCAAGCGGCGACCCCCGTCGTCGATGGGCACTCGTCAGCGGTGATCCCAACGCGTGGACGGTCACCCGCCCGCCGGGCCTGCGACTCGACAGCGGCGGCCTGGCGAAAGGCCTCTTCGCCGACGTCATCGCCGACCGCCTCGGCGGCTACGACGCCTTCGTGGTGAACCTCTGCGGCGACCTGCGCCTCGGCGGCAGCGCCGCCGCCGGACGCCGGGTCGACGTCGAGAGCCCGTTCGACGGCCGGGTCCTCCACGCGTTCACGCTCCCCACCGGCGCGGTCGCGACCAGCGGGATCGGCCGGCGCAGCTGGCTGGGGCCGGGCGCAAGGCCGTCGCACCACCTGCTCGACCCGTCGACCGGCAAACCGGCCTACACCGGTCTCGTGCAGGTCACGGCACTCGCGCCGACCGCGCTCGAAGCCGAATGGCGCAGCAAGGCAGCCGTGCTCAGCGGCCCCGACGGCGCCCGTCCACGGCTGCCACACGGAGGACTGCTCGTCTTCGACGACGAGTCCGCCGAGCTCGTTCCCGCGACCGCGACCGCGACGGCGACCGCGCCAGCCCCACCACGCGTCGTCGTGCGCGTCCGCCACGGCGGCCGGCTCGAGCTGGCTGCCCCGCGGCCTCTCTGACTCACTGCAACGTCTCAGGTTCCTCCAAGGCCGCGCTCGCAGCCGTGCCCCAGGATTCCCATCATGCAAACACCCGACGCCCCCCAGACCACAGCTCGAGCGAGACTCGAGATCCGCGCGCGACGGACAACGAGGATCCGCCGCCGCGTCGCCGCGACCCTGCTGGCCACTTTTGCCCTCGCGTTCGGTGCGATCTCGCAGACGGGATCGATGGGCGCGACCAGCACGACGTCCAGCACCGCCGCGGCGAGCGTCGCCTCGAGCACCCCGACAACCGCCACGGCCGACACCGCCGACACCGCCGACGTCAGCGGCACCGCAGTCCCCTCCGACCAGACGAACACGGCAACCCAGGCAACCCAGGCGCCGACGCTCTCGCCGGCCACCACGTCTCAGTCGTGAGCTCCCCTCCCCGCGGCACGGCCCACCGGGCGCCGCCCACCGGTTGAAATCGCCGGGCGAGTCCGACATCATGCCCCGGCGTACTGCTTGGGGCCGGCCGCGGGTGGCGACAAGCCATTGTTCGCGAAGCACCGATCGCAAGGGGCGACGAGCATGACGACAGACCGGTCCAGGCTCCGGAGCAACTCGACGGTCTTGGGCCTCTCGGCGGTCCTGGCCGTGATCGCCGCCCTGACCTTCTTGCCCGCCGCATCGGCGTCGGGGACCAACGTATTCGCCGGTACCTGGTCGATCACGGTCAATTATCAGGGGACGCCCGTGAGCGGGACGCTGACGCTGAACGTCGTGCCTGACGCGACCGGGACGTCCGAGCTCCAGGGGTTCGGCGGCACGCCGTGCGCAGAGCCGACCACCTACTACGACGGCGCCTTCAATCTCGGGATCGCGGGCACCGGCAAGGTCGCCGGCTGCACGCCGAGCGCCAACCAGCTTGTCGGGAGGGTGAGCGCAGGCGGCAGCGTTGGCGACGGCAGCATCACATCGACGTCACCGACGACCTTCTCCGGCAGCCTGCCCTACCAGGGAAAGAGCTACCCCGTCACGGGCACGCTCAAGTCCACGTCGACCCCGCCGCCGTCGACCCCACCGCCGTCGACCCCACCGCCGTCGACCCCGCCTACCACCACCCCGCCGACGACTACGCCGACGCCAGGCGGCCCTTCTTCGCCGTCGAGCCCCGGTGGCGGCCAGTCACCCTCGTCGGCGCCGTCGCCGAACGGCACGAGCCCCTCCGCGTCGGCCGGCTCGCCGCAGTCGAAGTCGTCGACCTACCCGGCGCCCCCCGGCAGCGGCGTCGTGTTGGCCGCCGAGCCGGCTCCGGGAGCCAGCGCGACGGTCCTCTCGCCGAACCCGCTCGCGGCAACGCCCGCGGCGGTCGCCCTGCGCGTGGGCAACTCGCTCGGCGACTTTCCCGGCACGACGATCGTCGGCCCCGGCGAACTGCAAACCCAGGCGACCGGCGAGACACTCGCCTGCTGGCTGCTCGGCCCCGACGCCGCGCACGTGCCGGCCGCCGCCTACGGCAAGAGCATCAACCTCGCCTACTTCCGTGGCCGCCTCCGGGCCGCCGACGCCTACACCGCCTGCGCCGGGGTCGGTCAGGCGATCGCCGCGGCCAGCGCCAGCGACCCGACCGCGACCGCCTCCGAGGCTCACGCCGGCGGGTGTACGGCCCAGCGCCTGGAGGTCGCGATTCAGGTCAAGAACGGTCTGATCGCCGCGGCCCAGCCGGTCGGCCCGTCCGCTGCCAGCCCGACCGCCGTCAGGTACAGCTGCCTGCGCAACACCGACGGCACGCTGAAGATCACGGTCAGCCGTGGCCGTAAGGGGGGCCTCCTCGCAACGCTCGGGCCCGCCCTGCGGTTCGCCGTCGTCCGCGCGCCCAACGCCGCGACCCGCACTGCCACGTTGGTCTTCCGCTTCGGCGCCACATGGACCGGCAAGTGGCACTCCACGCACGGCGCGATGCGCCTGACCCAGGCCGGCAGCCGGGTCACCGGTACCTACGCCGCCTGCCGCGGGACGGCGACGATCGCCGGCGTCGTGACCGGCTCGACCTTCGTCGGGACCTGGACCGAGCCGTGCGACGCCCACGGCGGCCGGCTCCGTTTCACGCTCGCCCCCGACGGCCAGTCCTTCGCGGGCGGGTGGGCATACGGCCAGAGCGCTCCGCGGATGACCTGGAAGGCCACCCGCACCAGCTGACCCTAGCCCCGTCCGGAGAACTCCAGCGCCCCGTCCTCGACCCTGCCGTACCGGAGGCTGAGGATGTCTCGGAAGTAGTTCTGATAGAGCCGCCACGGGGCCTTCGAGCCCTGCATCGGGAACCTCCCGGCCGCCCGGCGGATGTAGCCCGAGGAGAAGTCGATGAACGGCAGCCTGCCGACCGAGGGATCCGGCTGACCGGGCATGCACTGGATGTAGCCGTGATCGTCCATGTGGTTGAGCAGACGGCAGACGTAGTCGCACGTCAGGTCGACCTTGAGCGTCCACGACGCGTTCGTGTAGCCGAGCACGACGGCGAGGTTGGGGACGCCGGCGAGCATCATGCCCTTGTAGCTCATCGTCTCCGACAGGTGGATCTCCCGGCCGTCGACGGCGAGCGTCATGCCACCGATCGCGAGCAGGTCGAGTCCGGTCGCCGTGACGATCAGGTCGGCCGGCAGGTCCTCGCCCGAGCGGAGCCTGACGCCGGTCTCGGTGAACGTGTCGATCCGCCCGGTGGCGACCGACGCCCGGCCGGAGCGGATCGCCCGGAAGAGGTCGCCGTCGGGCACGACGCAGAGCCGCTGGTCCCAGGGGTTGTACGACGGCTTGAAGTGCGTGTCGACCGCGAACCCCCGCGGCAGCTGGCGCTTGGTCCAGCGGCGGAGGATCGCCTTCATCACCGCCGGTCGCCGCCGGCTGAGCTCAAAGCTCGTCATCGTGACGAGGACGTTCTTCCACCGGACCAGCGTGTACGCGACCTTCGCCGGCGCCACCCGCCGCAGGACGTCGGCGATGGGGTCCTTCGCAGGCAGCGAGACGACATAGCTCGGCGAG
The DNA here is from genome assembly GCA_036510225.1 of Solirubrobacteraceae bacterium. Classification (GTDB taxonomy): domain Bacteria; phylum Actinomycetota; class Thermoleophilia; order Solirubrobacterales; family Solirubrobacteraceae; genus Palsa-513. The sequence continues at coordinate 23,675 of DATCEH010000043.1, forward strand.
CGCTGCAGCATCGTCACGTGCCCGGCGCTCGCCGCCATCGCCGGGACCAGCGTGACGGCCGTCGCCCCGCTGCCGATCACGACGACCCGCTTGCCCGCGTAGTCGATGTCCTCGGTCCAGTGCTGTGGATGCGCGACCACACCGGCGAACCGCTCGCTGCCCGGGAACTCCGGCGTGTAGCCGTCGTCGTAGCGGTAGTACCCGGTGCACGTGAGCAGGAAGCCGCACGTCAGGCGCACGAGCTCGCCGCGGCCCCCGTCGAGTTCGGCGCCGCCGCCGCCACCGGGCCCCCCGACCTCCACATCAACGGTCCACCGCGCGTCGGGCGTCGACCACGCGGCACGCACGACGCGATGACCGAAGCGGACGCGGCCGGTGATCCCGCCTTCGTCGGCGGTGTCGCGGACGTAGGAGAGGATCGACGCGGCCGGGGCGATCGCCGACCCGTCGTCCCACGGGCGGAAGGAGTAGCCGAGCGTGTACATGTCGGAGTCCGACCGGACGCCCGGGTACCGGAAGAGGTCCCAGGTCCCGCCGATCGCGTCGCGGGCCTCGAGAATCGCGTACGTCTTCGCCGGGCACTTCTCGCCCAGGTGATGGGCGGCGCCGATCCCCGAGAGGCCGGCGCCGACGATTAGCACGTCGAGATGCTCGAGCTCCATCCCGTCGAGGCTATCCCAGCCGGCCCTTGACAGCGCTGATTAGTCACTGCTAAGCTCCAGCTCAGTTAGTGCTCACTAAGCAATCTCAAGGGAGTGGCGTGATGTCTGGAGGGCGAAGCGGAGCAGGCGGCATCGAGCGGAGGGGGCGCAACGGTTGGACGCTTGGCATCGTCTCGGTCGGCCTGTTCATGGTCGTGCTCGACAACCTCGTCGTGAGTGTCGCTCTCCCGAGCATCCACCGCGACCTCCACGCGTCGATCCAGACGCTCGAATGGACGGTCAACGCCTACGTCCTGACGTACGCGGCCTTCCTCCTGACAGGTGCCGCCCTGGGCGATCGGTTCGGCCGGCGGAGGATGTTCATGGTCGGGCTGACGATCTTCACCGGCGCCTCGGCGGCCGCGGCGCTCGCCCCGACAAGCGCGACCCTGGTCGCCGCCCGAGCGGTCCAGGGCCTCGGGGCGGCGATCGTCACGCCGCTCACGCTGACGCTGCTCGCGGCGGCCTTCCCGGCCGAGAAGCGGGGCATGGCGATCGGCGTGTGGTCGGGGATCAGCGGGAGCGCCGTCGCGCTCGGACCGGTCGTCGGCGGCGCCGTCGTCCAGGGCATCTCGTGGCACTGGATCTTCTGGATCAACGTCCCGATCGGCCTCGTCCTGATCCCGCTGGCCCGACTCCGCCTGGCCGAGAGCCGGGGACCGAACGCCCACCTCGACCTGCCGGGCCTCGGGCTCGCGTCGAGCGGGGCCTTCGGCGTCGTCTTCGGGCTCGTCAGGGCCCAGTCGATCGGCTGGACCAGCCCGACCGTCCTGACCTGCCTGATCGGCGGGGCCGCCCTGCTCGGCGCGTTCGTCGCCGTCGAGCTGCGCAGCCCCGCGCCGATGCTGCCGATGGAGTTCTTCAGGAAGCGGAGCTTCGCAGTGACCAACGTCGTCTCGGTGTCGATGTACTTCGGGATGTTCGGGTCGATCTTCTTCCTCAGCCAGTTCCTCCAGAACGTGCTCGGCAACACCCCGCTCCAGGCCGGCCTCAAGCTGCTGGTCTGGACCGGCGCGACGATGGTCGTCGCCCCGATCGCCGGCGTCCTCTCAGAGCGCTACGAGGCCCGCTGGTTCATGGTCGCCGGGCTCTCCCTCCAGGCGGCCGCGCTCGGCTGGCTGGCCACCCTGATCAGTCTTGACACGTCGTACTCGAGCATGCTGATCCCGTTCGTGATGGGCGGCGCCGGGATGGCCCTGGTCTTCGCGCCGTCGGCCAACGCCGTCCTCTCGTCGGTCCGCGTCGACCAGGCCGGCCAGGCCTCGGGGGCGACGAACGCGGTCCGCGAGGTCGGCGGCGTGCTCGGCGTCGCCGTGCTCGCGACCGTCTTCACCGGGTCGGGCGGCTACACGACGCCGCAGGCCTTCGTCGACGGCCTGATCCCCGCCGTCTGGGTCGGCGCCGCGGTGCTCGCGGCCGGAGCCCTCGTCGCCGCGGTCCTGCCGTTCTCGACGCGGACGGCCACGCCGACCGGCGCGCAGGAGACGGTTGCGGCCGCGCCCGTCCCGACCGAGTCGAGCGCCGGTTCCAGCCGGCTCCCCACAGCGGTCGGCGCGCCGTGAGCGTCCAGAGGAATACCATCGGAGATGCCATCCCGGTCGTTTCCGACACCCCCACACGCCGCGTTCCGGCGGCCGAGCGACGGGACGCGCTGATCTCGGCGGCGGTCCACGAGTTCGCGCAGACCGGCCTCCACGGGACCCCGGTCGACCGGATCGCCCGGCGGGTCGGTGTCGCCCAGCCGTACGTGTTCAGCCTGTTCGCCAACAAGCGCGAGCTCTTCCTGGCGGCCGTCGAGCGAGGCTTCGAGCGGGTGCTCGACGTCTTCGAGGCTGCGGCCGCGGCCTACCGGGCGGGCGAGTCGACGGTCGAGTGCGAGGATGCACTCGGGGCGATGGGCCACGCGTACGTCGAGCTGCTCCACTCCGACCGGGACTACCTCCTGCTCCAGCACCAGTCGTACGCGGCCTGCGCCGACGACGTCGTCCGCGACCGGGTCCGCCATCGGTATGCGGAGCTGGCCTCCCGGGTCGCGGCCCTCGCGGAGGCGAGCCCCGAGCGGATCGATGAGTTCTTCCGCAAGGGGATGGCCCTCAACGTGGCGGCGGCGCTCGGCGTCGAGGACCTCTCGATCAGCTGCAGCTGGGTCCAGGCCGAGCTCGACCCGGACTGAACCGGCAGGCTCAGCAGGAGGTGGCCGCGGCCCGGGTCTCGGGCGTGGCGACGTTGATCGTCGCCGAGGTGACGTCGTTCTGGTCGAACGTGTCGGTCTTGCTGTGGAGGACGACGACCACGCCGTCCTCCTGGGCGCCGAACAGCTTCTTCAGCGCGGCGCTCTTGTACTCGATCACCTGACACCCCGTGCCGATCGTCTTCTCGAAGAGCTTCTTCGCGTCCGGCGGCATCTCCCCGTGGGTCTCCTGGCGGGCCTCGCCGGCGATCAGCGGCGGGTTCGCGTGGAACTGCTCGACGAAGCTCGAGACCAGGCCGTTGGTGTCGTGGAGGCTGACGTAGTTGGTCTGACCCGGAATCACGACGGAGCTGCCGACGTACGGGTGGGCGTTGTCGAACTCCTGCTCGGTCGCGCCGATCCCCGCGAGCGGGCAGGTCAGGGCGAGCTGGTTGGGGATGCCCGCGCATTTCGGGTTGATCTGCGGACCGATCGGGCCAAGGCCGGGCCCGGCGACGCCGAACAGGCCGCAGCCCTGGAGGAGCATCGCGGCGCCGCAGAACGTGATCATCTGGACGGCTCTGAGTCGCGGGTCTCGCATGATCGGGAAAGATACTGCTTGCGTAGGGGTCCGACCGCACCGGGGCCTATGCACCCAAGATGGCTGACGATCCCCTGACACCCGGAGAACTGGACCTCGCCGCGCTCGGGGCGTACGCCGTGCAGGACGGGTTCCTGCTGGATCTGATCACGCTCGCCGACGAGGGGATCAGCACGTCGGTCGGTCTCCTGGTCAACGGGATGATCGTCCTCGGGGCGATCTCGTCGCCGAGTCTCGCGGCCGGCGAGGTCGACGCCGAGCGGCGGCGGATCGCTGGAATGAGCCGCCAGCCGGAGGGGATGCCCGACGTGGAATGGGAGCAGACGCAGGAGCGGTTCGCGACGGCGAACGCGACGGCCTTCGAGCGGACCGAGGCCGAGCGGCGGCGACTGGAGGAGGAGGTCGCGAGCGAAGCCCGGCGCTCGGATGGGCCGGTCAACCCGGCTGGGGTCCGGGGCACGCTGGCGCGCGACATGATCGCCTACGGGGCGCGGCCGTTCCTGACGCTCCGGGAGGTCCAGATCGTCGCGCCGGGCAACCGGGGCATCGCGAACATCGCGGTCCTGCGGGTCGCCGTCGGCCAGATCAGCGCGTGGTGGGTGATCCGGCATGACGAGACCGGCCGGGCGAGTTTCCCTCTTTTCGAGGAGCCCGGTCGGGCGGATGCGGGTCCGGGCCCGCTCGGATGAGGGTCGGGACTCGGCCGGGACGGGGAGCGGCGGCCGGGGAGCGAGGCGGCCGGACGACGTGAGCCGGCGCTCGGCGGCGGCGGTCGGCGTGATCGTCCCGGTTCACGGGTGGGCGCCGTATCTGGCGGAGACACTCGACGCGATCCTCAGGGAGGAGCCGGGCGAGGTCGTCGTCGTCGACGACGGGTCCGACCCACCCGTCCGGCTGCTTGCGAGCCACGCGTCGGCCTGCCGTCTGGTCCGACTCGAGAAGCGCCGAGGTCTGGCCGGGGCGCGAGCTGCCGGTCTGGCGGAGCTGGCGAGCGACCTGGTCGCGCTGTGCGACGGGGACGACGTCTGGGAGCCGGGCTCCCTCGGCCTGCGGGTGACCGCGCTCGGCCGGACGGGGGCGGCGGCCTTCGGCCGAGCGCTGATCATCGGCCCGGACGGCCGTCCGACCGGCGAGCAATGGACGGTTCCCGACCGGCTGGACCTGCCGGCCCTGTTCGAGGCAAACCCGCTCTGCGTGTCGAGCGTCGTCCTGCGGCGGGACAAGCTGATCGAGGCCGGCGGCCTCGACTGCGATCTGCCGCGGGCCGAGGACTGGGAGCTGTGGCTGCGGCTGCTCGGCCGGGGCGAGCGACTCGTCTACGAGCCACGTGCGGTCGTCCGCTACCGGCGGCGGGCCGGCGCCCTGAGCGGGGACATCGCCAGCCTGGCGCGAGCCCAACTCGAGCTCCACGCCCGGCACGCCGGCCTTGTCTCGCCGGCGTGCGCCGAGCACGTCCGCGCGGCCGACCTCCGAGCGCTGGCGGCCGGCCTGGTCCGCCAGCGGCGCTACGACGAGGCGGCCGACGCCCTGCGCGCGGCCGGAGCCAGCCCGCTGCGGGCGACCGTCCCCGGCGTACGGGCTCTGCGCGGCCGACGGGACCCCTACCGCCGACGGTAGGCGGCCGGATCGCGCGACCGGCCGCACCCGCGGGCCGGCCGATGGCTTGCCATACTGGTGCGTCCCCATCGGGGGGCGTAGCTCAGTTGGTTAGAGCGCCGGCCTGTCACGCCGGAGGTCGCGGGTTCGAGTCCCGTCGCTCCCGCTCAGAAAGTCGCTGGTAATCGGCGACTTTTTTTGTGCTCGGTGTCGCGTGCCTAGGCAAGATTTGGCCGCGAGTACCACCGTCGAGTACCACTTGAGGGTTGTGTAGCGACCTCCGGCATCGCGCGCCGGAGGTCGGCGGTCCCCGGTCGACGGCGTGATCGACGTCGCGCCACGCGCGGCGCCCGGGCCGAGTCCTCGTTGCGGCGGGCCCGGCGAGCGCCCCGGCAGGACGCGGGCGTCCTCATTCCGGATGAAGGCGTTGGCGACCGCATCGGCTGGAGGCGGCTGGTCGAAACTGCGCCCGGTCGTCGAGTCCCGCACGCCCGTCCAGAGCCGGCGGCCGACAAGCCACCTGACACAGGCCCGCGTTCCGTAAGCGGATCCTCAGCTGGGACGGACGGCGACGAGCAGCTCCTTTTCGCGCAGAGCGGCACTCAGCAGGGTCATCGGCTCGGATCAATCGGCAGGGCGGCCGCGGAGGATCCAGATTCCGAGTCCGACGCTGAGTGCTCCGACGACGAAGAAGAAGGCCGCGCCCCCGATGCCTTCGAGCACGTAACCGATCACGGGGAACGCGGTGCACAGCAGCGCCGCCGTGACCACGGAGGCGCGACGTTCCCGGCGCCTCGCCTGCCGCAGCTCTTCGGCGGATCGAGGGCCGTGCTCGTCAGCCCGGCGGATCGCCGGCATCAACGTCACCCAAGTCGACGCTGAAAGCAGCCCGCTCACGACGAGCACCGCGATGAGCACGCCGGTTCCGCCCTGGAGAGCGAACTGCCCGGCAATCACCAACGCGAACACACCACTGAGCAGGGATATTCGGCGCACCCAGCGGAGCGTCTCCCCGGGATTCGATCGGCTCGGCGGTGACAGCCACTGTACCCAGCGTCGTCGCATAAGCAGACCGTAGCCCACCTGTCGCTATGCGCCGCCGCCGACGGCTCCTACTCGCGCAAAGCGACCGTCTGGCAACGCAACGGTCTGCCGTCCAGTCGCGGCCGTGGTCGTCAGGGCCGGTCAGGCCGTGCCGTATAGCCCTCGGTCACCGGGACAGCTCACCGAACCAGTCCTACGGGAATCGCGGATAGCTGCCGCGGCTCCCCCGAGTCGGTGCGCGGCGCCTGGACTTGGTGTTCCCGGTGGGGGTTCGCGCTACGGGACGGGTCGACGTAATAGGCCCGTACGATGAGTCGAGCGATGTCGCCGCGAATCAGGACCGACCGCATGTCGAGCGAAGCTGACGCCGTCTTCCGCACTGGAATGGAGCTCGTGGACTCCGACCGGCCTGACGCGGAACTCCGCGACGAGATTCGTAGCGTTGCGCACGGCGACCGGGCGATTCTCAAGGAGGCGGCACACCACGCGAGGCTGTGCCTGGCGGTCGCTGGCGAGAGTCACGACACCGACCGTGCGGTCCGCGTCTTCGCCGCCGCCGTGGACGGAGGTGCCGTTCAGCCGCCAGACCCGGAGCGAGCGGAGTTCTTCGCGAGCGAGAAGGCTCTAGCGGCGCTCCCGCGCGAGGAGGCGGTGCGCCAGCTCTGGCTGCGCAGCAAAGATCTCGAGCGCTGGTGTAGCGCGACGCTCGCCGAAGCCATCGCGCTCGCAGCACCGGTGAGTAACCGCCGGATGAAAGTCTGGAAGCTCCGTCGGCAGATTGACGCCGCGTTGCCGCGTCTCCTAGGACCCAAGGCTCGCGCACCGGCTGACCCTCTTCTTGGTTCAGCCGTGGCTGAGCAGCACGTCAGGATTTGGATCCACGAGGAGTGCCGAGTCCAGGGCGGGCTCAATTGGGTCGATTTGTCGGCCTGGTGAGGCGGCCACGGGACCACTGGTGGCCGATCCGGCGACTGACTCGCCCGGAAGACGATCCGGATACGGACCGGTCGCCGTTGACCGAGGACGTGCATGGGCGCTGGCGTCGACTGCTGAGCTGCTCAGTAGGGTTCTCGATGTGTTGTTCTCGCGCCAACGCCGGTTGGCCGCTGGACTGAGCGCGTTCGCCGTTTTGACAGCGTTGCTCGTTCCGGGTGCCGTGAGCGCCCAGGGCCCCGCGAACCCTGAGGTGACCGAAGCGCTTGCTTGGGACGTGGGCCAAGTCGAGCCCGATGGCCGCTCGCTCCAAATCGTCTACGGCGTCTCCTATGACTGCCCAAGCGGCGCGCCCCAGCCGACGTTGACCGAGACCGCAACGACCATCACGATCGGCGTTCAGCAAGCGACATATCCGAACGAGAACTGTGCATCACTCCCTTACCCGGCGGAATCGATCACGGTGCGACTCGCCGCGCCGGTTGCCGGACGGAGGATCGTCGGACCCCTGCAAGGCTTGCTGAGCCCGGCGGTGCCGGTCATCCCGCCACAGATCCTCGTCAAGCGTGGCAAGCGTGAGGTCCAGGCGATCCCGCGTCTACTCGGCCTGGCACCGGAGAACGCGCTGCAGGCGATCAGGATTTCCGGTCTTCGCACCCATTTCTGCGCGGTCGGCCCCGCGACCGGACTACCACGCGTCGCCTCCCAGCGTCCATCACCCGGGCGTGTCCTCGTCCCGCGCGAGATGATCCGCGTCAGGCTCGCCGGCGCCGGTGCGAACGCCGCCCGCTGCCCGTAGACGCCGCGACGCGCATCCGAGCATGCCGGGCCCTGACCAGGGCCTCGTCGGGAGGGAGCACGCGGCCGGAGACGATGGCCCAGGTCCTCTAGCCGCGCGTTCCCGCCACGAAGACGGGGCGGAGCCGGGCGCCGCGCCGAGTTATCGGGCGCTCTCCGCGGATGGCCACGCCTGTCCCGCAGGCCCAACGGCGTGCGGCACACCCGACTGCCCTGCTCGAATCGTCGCCGGTCCAGGGAGATCATGGACGCGGATTCCCGTAAGACTGGTTCGGTGAGATTCGCGATGACCGGGGGACAAACGTGACACCCAGGCTCCGCTCGTCAGACGCCGCCGAGGTCGAGGCCCGGCAGGTCGCGCTGCTGCTCGAGGACGCGGTCGCACGCGCGGAGTGCCGCCGCGTGGTCGTGTCGCTGCTCGCGGTCTGCCGGCTTGCGGTCGAGGACGTCGCCCGCGTCCGCCGGAATGTCGTATTGGACGCGGTAACGAGCGAGGGCTTGCGCGGCGCGGTCCCAGCGGCGGCCTTCGCTGGGCCGGTCCGGCCGCTCGCCGAGTGCGTCGCGCAGCCATCCCGGGCGGGCGTGGACCTCGCGGTCTGCGAGGTCGTCGCGGAGGTCACGCCGTTCGCTGCGGAGGGCGGCGATCGCGGTGATCAGGTCGTCGCGTTCGCTTCGGATCTGGTCGACGTCGCCGACCTGCCGGGCCGCGGCGGCGCGATCCGCGAGGGCTCGGCCGAGTTGCGCGTCGGTGCCGCCAAGGGCGGAAGCGAGCTGGGTGCGCTCGACGATGTGCGGGTCGGTCTGGCGGTCGAAGCGTCGGCGAGGCGGGTCGGGGATCCGGTCGAGGTTGCCGCGGAGTGTGTCGCGTCGCTCGGTGAGCTCGATCAGACGCGCGTCGAGGTTGTCGAGCTGGTCCAGCTCGCGGACGGGGAGCGCTGCGAGCTGCGCCCGGAGTTGCTGGAGCGTGTTGCGTAGTTCGCGCATCCGGGCCGGACCGGGTTCTGCGTGGGTGGTCGGCTCGGCGCGGGCGGCTGCGTGTTCCTGCAGCGGCGACGTGGCTTGTGGTCGGCGGAGTTGTGGGTCGTCGCGTTGACCGGCCGCCGGGAGTTGGTCGATCGCGAGGTCCTCGTCGTCTCGCTCGAGCATCCGGCTCGCGACCCGGGCGAGCACGTCGACCGGTCTTGCCGCGGGCGCCGCAGCCGCGGTCGGGCCGATCGCGTCGCGGTCGCCGACCTCGGGGCCGCTGTCGCGGATCAGGAGACGCGTCTCGCCACGGGCGCGGGACAGCGCGGCGTAGGACCAGCCGCGCGACAGGTCGTGCGGACTGGCGACGACGGTTGCGTGCTCGACGGTCGCGCCCTGCATGCCGTGACCGGTGAGGGCGTACGCGTGCTCGAGGTGGTCGGCGACGTACCCGGCCGGGAGGTCCCGCACGAGATGCGCGTCCGTTTCGATGACGACACCTGCCGGATCGACGTGGCGGACGGTGCCGCGCGTGCCGTTGTCGACATCGAGGTCACGCTCGTTGCTGCGACAGATCACGCGATCACCTACCGCGACCGTGACCGGCCCGTAGGTGCGCTCGTCGCCGAGCTCCCCCGCTGAGCGGCGCTGCTCCCGCGCGAGGCGATTCAGCGCGCGCCGCGTTTCGTTGTCACGCGCGATCAGCACGCTCTGCCCGAGTCCGTGCGCCTCGACGCCGGCAGCCCACTCCTCGACGGCCCGCTCCAGGACCAGTCGGCCATCGGCGAGCACTTCGACGCGGCCGGCGCCTGTTGCCCAGTCGAGCCACGGCCCAGGGTTGCCGTCGTGCAATCCGGCGAGCGTCTGGCGCTCCTTGGCGTCGCGTTGACGCATCACCTCGGTCAGGCGTGCGGCGCCGAGACGTTCGCTGATCGCTTTGAGCCAGCCGCCGGCCTGGACGGACGGGAGCTGTCCGGGGTCACCGATCGCGATCACCTTCCCGCCAACTCTCGCGGCGTGAGCGAGCAGTCGCTCGCTCTGCCTGGTTGACGCCATTCCGGCCTCGTCGAAGATCACGACCGCGCGGGCCGGGAGGTCGTGGCCGTGGTTGACGCCCAGAAGGCGGCTGTCGAGCGTCCATGACGGGATCCCGGCCTGCTCTGCGAGCTCCCGCGCTGCTCGCGCGGACGGCGCGACGCCGATCACCGTGTAGCCCGCCCGCTCGTAGACCTCGCGCAGCACGCCGGCGGTGTACGTCTTGCCGGTGCCGGCCAACGCCTCGATCACATCAACGCCGTTTCCTGAGCCGGTGACGTGGCGGACTGCCGCTTCCTGGCCGGCGTTCAACTGGCGGTCGCTGCGGCTCAGCGTGGCAGCGACAGCTCCCTGGTCGAGCACGCCGACACCCGAGCCGGCGCGGCTCGTTGCGGTGTCGATCAGTGCCCGCTCGCACTCGACGAGACCTGCGGTCGTGAACGTGCCGCGGCCGGTTGCGAGAACGTCGTCGCGGGCCAGGAACCGCGCGGTCTGCTCGCGGACGGTCGCGACCCTCGCTCCCTGTTCTGCTGCGGCTGCGAACTCCCGCAGCACGCTGCCCTGATCGAACGTGTTCGCGTACTCGGTCAACCCATTCGGCGCGGTCAGCTCGTCGCCGAGCTCCCCTTCCGCAGCGAGCCGACCGGCCTGGGCTGCCCCCTTGTCGACCTGGATTTCGCCGGAGCGCAGCTGCTTGGTGCCGTTGACGATGACGTGGTCGACGAGTGCCTGGTCGAGACCATGCTCGGCGGCCCGAGCGGTGATTTCTTCGCGCCAGGTGTGCGTGTCGATGCCGTATTGCTTGCGGTCGCGGGTCGCGATCGCGCCGAACGTCGCGCGCTCCGCCCGCGACAGCGACCGCCCCAGCTCTGCTTCGCGCTGCCCGACTGCGGCCTGTACTTCGGCGCGGCGCTGCGAGAACACGCGCAACACGTCGACCGGCACGTCTTGAAGCTCGGCGGCGCCTTTCACGACCGGCCCCCATGCGAGGCCGAGGCGATCGCGGACCGCGGCGCGCAGATGCGCTTGGTAGACGTAGCCAGCTGTTCGCGCGGCGCGGTAGATCGACGGGTGATGCAGCGCCGTGAACCGCCCGTCCACCCCCCGGGCGAGGTTCGCCGCGACGACATGCGTGTGCAGCTGCGGATCCAACGAGCGACTCATCCTGTGCCGATACGCCACGGCGATCAACCCGCCGGCGTGCTCGAATCGCGCGCCGCCCTTCCCTCGGCGCACTAACACAGCCTCGTTCTCGAGGAAACCGAGCGCCGCCCTGACGGCTTCCTCGTGGCACTCGACCAGGGCCCCCGAGACCTCGGGTGAGGCGACGGCGGACAGGACGCTGACCGACTTCGGCGCCGAGAACGTCAGGTCGAGCGCCGCGACCTCGGGCTGACTCGAGCTCGCACGGAGCCGGCTCTCTGGCGCGCGCGGGTCGCGGCCCTCGAGCAACGCCGTGAACTCGCCCGCGCTGATCGGGCCCTCGAGGCCCAGCTCGCGGGCACCGGCGCCGACCCACTCGCCCGCTGCCTCGCCGCGGCCGGTGTAGTAGTCGTCGCGGCCCTGCGCGACCTGCTTTGCGTAGTAGGCCTGCTGCCCGAGGGCGAGCTTCCCAATCGACAACACCACACCAATCTAGCAAAATGATTCACTCTTGGTGATACTGTGTGACGCGAAGCGTCAGGACCCGTCTCGGTTGGATCACGAGACCGCTACGAGGACCAGAAGACGCGGGGGACGGCTCGGAGCCGCGACGAGGTGGCGTGGCTGCCGGACTTGGGGATCACGCGGCGTTGCGTCGTCCGTGGCGCGATTATCGTTTGATCATGGCCGAGCTTGACCGACAGCTGCTGACGGTGCCCGAGGTCGCCGCACGGTTTCAGGTCACGGCCCAGACGATTCGCAACTGGGTCGACCACGGAACGCTCCCCGCCGTCCGCGTGGGCCGCGCCTTCCGCATCCGGCCCGAGGACGTCGATGCCCTGCTCGACCGGGCGCGCGCCGACAGCAGCTCGCTCGCGACCCGCCGCGACCTCTGGGACCCGACGACCACGACACTGCCGCGCCGTAGCGGCGGCTCGCCACGCTCGGTCTGGGACGACACCGACCGGCCGCTCGAACCCGTCCGTCCCGCGTAGCCAGGCTACGCCGAACGGCGAGCGCGCGGCGACAGACCCGACGCGCGGTCCTCGGTCTCGACCGTCGCCGCGAGCTCGCCGGCCACACTGGCCAGCTCCTCGTAGGCGTCGGCGACGTGCAGCAGATCGGTCCCGGTCGCCGAGCGGTTCAGCTCGGACACCGCGGCGTCGAAGCGCCGCCACAGCTCCGCTGGACCGCGTCGCCCCGAGCCGGGACGCAGCTCGTACGGCGGGTCGCTCGAAGCTGCGCGGTGCGGCGGCCACTCGAACCCCACCTCATACGCCGCTCGACACGCGAGCGACTCCGCACGAGCAGCCTCGGCGAGCTCGGCCAGGCGCGCGCTGAAGCCCGCGTCCGGCGGCGCGGTGCGATGACCCTCGAGCGCCCGGCGCCAGATCTGCTGCGCATCGCGGAAGGCCGACTGCGCCTGCGTGTCCTTGTCGTCGCTCATGGACCGCATCTTTGCAGCTCGCGCGGACTAGATGAGCGCAAAGACTGGCCGTTTTGCTAATTTGGCGGGGGGTGGATACGCCGGTGCCACAGCTGACCCGTGAGAGCGTGCTCGACAGCCGCGCCGTTGCCGAGCTCCTCCACCTCCCGACATCGACGGTGTTCGAGTACGCGCGGCGTGGCGTGCTTCCCGCGCACAAGCTCGGCCGGCGGTGGGTGTTCATCCGCGACGAGCTCGACGCCGCCGTACGCGCGGCGCCGGCGGCCCCGTCGCCGCGTCGACCGAGGCGCCCGCAGCCCGCCCGGACGGAGCCTGGGATGGGTGTCGCTCCCCAGCCGCAGCTGCCGTTCGACACCGCGGCCTGAGCGGGGGACTCCGGCGCACGGGCAAATGTCCGACACTTGTTCGTATAAGCTCGTGGTTCGGCTTCACGTCCCCCGGAGACGAAGACCCCATGAGCACGGTGAGCATCAGAGAGCTGTCACGAAACGCGAGCGGCGTCGTGCGTGACGTCGCGGCGACCGGCCGCCCGGCCGTCGTGACCAAGCACGGGGTTCCCGTCGCTGCTGTCGTGCCGTTCGACGCTGCGGATCTCGAGGACTTCATCCTCGCGAAGGCGCCGCAGTACCTGGCCGACATGGCCGCTGCCGATGAGGACCTCCGGGAAGGCCGCACGGAGAACGCCGACAAGGTCTTTGAGGAGCTCGGCCTGTAGCTGGAGGTCGGGGATCGCAGCCCGTCGCGTCTTTCAGGAGTCGAGTGAGGCCACGGCTCGATCGAGCTCGCCGCGCGGGATCACGCGGGCGATCAGCCACCCGGCACCGCCGGCTGCGGCTTCTTCTTCGCTGAGCGGGCGATACAGGACGCGCAGCTCGCCGACTCGCAAGCGCAGCCACGGCGCGCTTCCCCGCAGCGGTTTGACGTCGAGGTTCGCGGCGCCGCGGCGGAGCTCGGCGAGCGCGTCGCGGAGGCGCTCGACGTCGCGGCGCTCGAGCTTGCGGAGATCGCGGGCGGCCCGTCGCGACAGCTCGAGGCGCGGAGGTGACGGCGGACTCACTCAGACGTCGCCTTGTCCCTGGGCCGGAAGGCGAGGTTGACCCGCTCGACGTCCTCGGGTCCGGCCTTGGCGTGCATGTAGCGCTCGGTCGTCGTGATCCGCGAGTGGCCGAGGAAGCCCTGGACGAAGTGGGCGTCGGAGTGCCGCGCGACGAGGCTCCCGGCGCCGTGGCGCAGGGCGTGGAAGCGCAGTGGCCGCAGCCCGATCGCGTCGCGTGCCCGCTTGTAGCGGCGGCGGACCGCCGATCCGTCGAGGCGCTGTCCGAGTCGTGAGCAGAACACGTAGTCCTCGCGCTGCGTGTAGTGGCCGCGGGCCTTCAGCCGCACGAACGCCTCGGCGGCCGGATCGGCGAGCGGGATGAATCGCGCCTGCCACGTCTTCGTCGGCCCCTCGACGCCGGCCGACACGGCGCGGTGGACGACGAGCCGTCGGCCGGTGACGTCGACGTCCTCCCACCGCAGGGGGAGGATCTCGCCGAGCCGCAGTCCCGTGAACGCGGCGATCCGGTAGAGCTCGGCGTCCTGGGCGTCCTCGCGGGCCCGCCATTCAATCTCGTCGGGCTCGAGGTCGGCAGGCTGCTCGCCGCGATGTGCTCCTGCTGCTGCCGCGCGCGCCAGCTCGTCGATCTCCTCCGGCTCGAAGAAGTCGAGCACCGCCGCGGGTGGCTCGCGTCGCTTTGTCGTCGCCACGACCGGGTTGCATGGAAGTCCGAAGGTGTGCTCGGCGCGTGCGTAGTTGAAGATCGCCGACAGCAGCTGCCGCGTCTTGTTGACGGTTCGCGGCGACGCTCCGCCGTCCTGGACCTCGCGCAGCAGCGCCGAGACCTGGCGTGTCGTGACGCGCGCGGCGGGCAGGTCGCCCAGCATCCTCATGATCGACCCGCGGCTCTGGCCCCGGCCCCGCCGATGCGGCGTGCCCGGCTCCGCCAGGGCGTAGCGGTAGTCCTGGAGTGTCGACGGCTTCGCACCGCGTTCGTGCTCGAGCTGCTCGAGCCACTGCGCAGCGACCTCGCGGAACGTGACCCCGGCGTCGCGGCGCTCGCGCTCGCCACTCTCGATCTCGCTCTCCCTGGCGTCGTGCTCGGCGACCAGCTGCCCGAGCCGCAGGATCGCCCGCCGCTCGTCGAGGAACCCCTCGGGCACACGGCCGCGGCGGGGGCGCCACGCCCCGCTCGCGTCGCGCTCGAGCCACGCCGGCCCGAGGCGGCGCTTGAACTGGCGGCCACGACGGCGCCACTTCGCCTCGAAGACGGGGCCGTCACGCCGCGCGACGACGACGAGCGTTCCGGGCGCCTCGACCTCCGGATTTAGTACCACGATCAAGAGAGTACCACTTGAGTACCACGTTTTTTGAGTACCACATCGAGTACCAACCTACCGCGAAAGTGCCGGTTTTACTGGGCTTTTGCCGCACTAGACTCGCGCAAAATGTGCGTTCCAGACCCCGTTTCCAGGCCTGTCACGCCGGAGGTCGCGGGTTCGAGTCCCGTCGCTCCCGCTCAGAAAGTCGCTGTTACTCGGCGATTTTTTAAGCGACCCGTTTGATCCTCGCCAACCAGGCCGGCGCACCCTGCGCGTCGAACCTCGTCTGGATCCGATCCGGACACACGGACGCGACGCTCCAGCCGCCGCTACGTTCGAACGCTCCCCTCAACTCGTCCTGGCTGACGGGATGCGGGCCACCGGTACCAGGTCCGACGTCGCTGAAACACAGCACGTACAGGTCCCCGCCGCGACTCGTCACCGACGCCAGACCCGCCACGTAGTCACGCCGCTCGTCGCCGTCGAACGTGTGGAACAACCCGCAATCGAGCACTGTCTCGAACACTCGGCCCAAACCCTCCAGGTGCAGAGCATCGGCAACCGCGAAGTCAGCGTCTATACCGCGATCCGCGGCCTTCTGCCGCGCGATCGACAGAGCCGTCTCAGCCACATCGACTCCCAGAACGTCCAGCCCCCGAGAAGCGATGTGAAGGGCGTTCTCGCCTGTCCCGCATCCTGCATCGAGGACCGGGCCGGCGAACGCGCCTTCGCCCGCCAGACGCAGTATCGCTGGCTGTGGTCGTCCAACCTCCCAGGGTGCCGGGCCACCGAGATACGAAGCATCCCAGGGCTTACCCGCCCGCCGCTCGTGACTGGTTGGTTGCCGACCGCTGTACGGATCGTCGGCTCGGACTCCGGTCCGCTCGGACATCTCCGGTCCCTTCCCTGCGACTCGTGCGTAGCCGAGCCTCATCGTCGCACGCGGCGGTCGCCATCGCAAGCCGAACGTCAAGCGTCAGCTACGTCGAGGAATGGACGCCCGCGGCGAAGGTGACCCCGAAGGCGTCCTCGCGACCTGACAGGGCGCCGGGGACGGCGCGCGACCCGCTCGGCGCAGATCCGGCCCTCCGAGACGCGGCGGCGCCCGTCCGACCAGTCGCGAGGGTGTAGGCCGTGCCGGTCCAGTCGGCGCCCGTCACTCCGCCGGTGTGGCCCGCGGTCCCGGCCCTGGCCCGGGTGAACCCCGTTGAGCCGAAGTCTGAGAGAACCGAGTCCCGGCAGCTCGCGTCGGAGGACGTAAGGCAGAGCGCCGGAGCCTCGACGATCCATTCCGCCGAGCTCACATCGACCTGGTCGACACGCAGCTGCCGGGCGAACCGGGTACCCGCCGTCTGATTGGTCATGCTCAGGCGGGCGTGCCTCCCGCTCACCGTCACGCTCGCGCTGACGACGTCTCCGGGGTGGATCGTCAGCTTCGGGCTGCCCGAGACGGTCGGATAGAGCTCGAACCACGACGAGTACGTCGCCTGACCGTCGGTGCCGCAGTCTGCTTCGGTGCCAATCTGCTCGAGCGCCCGAGAGCTGTCGCCGCCCAACCCGACCCAGCTCGACATGTACGTGGAGCGCCCGAGCGTGCATGACACGGCCGGCTGCACCCACGTCCCGCTCACGTTCGTGAAGCGCGTGCCCCGACCCGTCGAGACGTAGCCCGCCCAGTTCGACTCTCCGCCGGTCGCGGCGGCCGCCGGCCCCGCGGAGGCGCCGAGCACCGCCAAGATGGGCGCGCCGGCCAGAAGCAGTAGGACGGCCGCCCGCATGACGGCGACTCGCGCAAGCTCAATTCTGAGCGGCAGGCGGGAGACGATGCGGCTCGGGCGAGGTACGTGCATGGCGACGATTCATCCCTGACGGTCGGTGGGATCCTTCCCGCCCAGGACATTCGGCGACCGCGCGAGGAATGTGGGCGCCGGTCGGTCGGAAACCGGTATGAGACGGCGACGGACCGCCCCCGGACCAGGCCTTTGGGCCGAGCGCGGGCGGCGGTCGGGCGGATCCACCCCGCATGTCTCGGCCGCTGCCGTGACCGCCCCGCCTGCAAACCGTGTGAGTCTGATATGGACCACATATGAACCGGCCGAGGATCCTCGTCGTCGATGACGACATCATGATTCGCGAGGCGCTTGCCGCACTGCTCGAGGGCGCCGCCTACGACGTCCGGCTGGCCGCCGACGGCCGCACTGGTCTGCGGGCTTTTCACGCCGACCCGCCCGACCTGGTGATCCTCGACGTGATGATGCCCGAGCTCGACGGCTGGCTGACGCTCGAGCGGATTCGGGACCTCAGTGATGTGCCGGTGCTCATGCTGACCGCCAGGACTGGCGAGCTCGAGCGTGTGCGCGGCCTGCGTGGCGGTGGCGACGACTATGTGACCAAGCCGTTCGGTCGGCAGGAGCTGCTGGCCCGGGTGGAGGCGCTCCTCCGACGGACTCGTGGCGTTGTGACCGCCCACGCCGTCTACAGCGACGATGACATCGAGATCGACTTCGCGCAGCGGAGCGTCGCGGTCCGCGGCGAGGCCGCCGCACTCACGCCGCTCGAGTTCAAGCTCCTCTCGGCCTTTGTTCGTCACCCCAACCAAGTCCTCAGCCGCGACCAGCTGCTCGACCTCGTCTGGCGTGACCGGCCGGGCACGTCACCCCACCAGGTCAAGCTCTACGTCGGCTACGTCCGGCGGAAGATCGGTCACGAACGGATCGAGACGATCAGGGGGTTCGGATACCGGTATCGCCGCCCCGAGTCGACTCGGACCCGCCGGCCCGCGGGCGAGACGTAGAACGCGCCTCAGCTCAGACCGTCGATCGCCGCCGGCCGACCTTGAGCGACCGCCGATCGGCTGGGCAGCCGCACCCGCTGTCAGCGTCGCCCTGGTACCAGCCGATGCTTGTGGGAACCCACATGGTGTCGCCCGACTCGGGCGTGTCGCGCGCAGCACGCGAGGGAGGTTTCGGGGCCGGGTTGACCAGTGCGTGGACTCTGGAAATCAGATCTGAGAGTCGCACATGGGGTGATAGTCTTTGACAGGCTGCGACCGGGTGAGTCGAGGGGACGGTTTGCCGTCGGTCCGTGTGGCTTCCGCCCCCTCGCCCAGGAAGGATCATGTCTCCCGACGCCGCCGGCTCTGGTCTCGACGCCTCGCCGTGAAAGCGCCGGCGGTCGGCGCGCGTGGTTCTTCCCGGGCGTCGGGATTCTCGGGCCAGCGCGGCGCTCCGCGTCCATCCGGCGCGTCGGGGCTCGACCAGTTCAACCCTGAGCACGACGGGCTGCCCCGGCCGTGGGGTGTCCGTGCGCTGATCGTCCTCGGCCTCGCGCTCGCCGCCGTGTATGCCGTCCGGGCACCCGGCCACTGGGGAGGCCCACGCGTGGACGCGTTCTTCGCCCAGTGGCTCTACGACGCTGCCGCGGCGATCGGCGGCCTGCTCTGCGCGTGGCGGGCGATCCGGGTTTCCGAGGACCGGGCAACCTGGTCGCTGATCGCCGCGGCCTTCGTCCTCGAAGTTGCCGGGAACACCTTCTACGCCGTCCGCTACGGGGTTTCCGACGGCCCGGTTCCGTCCGCGGCCGATGGGTTCTGGGTCGCCTTCTACCTACCGATGGCAGCGGCGCTCGTCCTGC
Organism: Solirubrobacteraceae bacterium; assembly: GCA_036510225.1. Classification (GTDB taxonomy): domain Bacteria; phylum Actinomycetota; class Thermoleophilia; order Solirubrobacterales; family Solirubrobacteraceae; genus Palsa-513. The sequence continues at coordinate 42,097 of DATCEH010000043.1, forward strand.
GGATCCGTGCGGCCGCGAGCGTCGCCGGCGCGGTGATCTTCGACATCCTGATCGCGATTGGCGCGCTCGGCTCGGTCTCGGCCGCCTTCGTCCTCCAAGCGGTCATCGGGGGCACGGATCGATCGATCGCCGGGTACGCGAGCACGCTCGCCTATCCGTTGGGCGATCTCGTGCTCGCCGCGCTTGTCCTCCAGCTCGCCGCAGCGAGCGCTTGGCGCCTCGAGCGCGCGACGGCCCTGATGGCCGCGTGTTTCGTGGCGTGGGGGGTCACCGACACGGTCTACGCGTTCCAGACCGCACACGCAACCTACGTACCAGGCGGGGTGCTCGACCTGGGGTGGGTCGTTCCGTTCGTCCTCTTCGGTGTGGCGGCATGGATGTCGCCAGACGCGCGTATCAGCGTGCGAGAGGCGCCCCGTTTGGGCGCTCTGGGCGTCCCGGTCTGTTTCGCCCTGCTCGCCCTGGGCATGCTGATCTACTCGGGGATGGCCGACGTCAACGTCCTCGCGGTCGGCCTCGCCTCCGGAGCTTTGATGTGTGTGATCGCACGGTTCGTGGTCACCTTTCGCAGCTACCTCGCCGCCCTTGCGAACACCCGGCTGGTGCTGGAGACCGCCTACGACCCATTCATGTCCTTCGAGGCCAGCGGGGTCATAACCGATTGGAACGCCGCGGCGCAGGCGAGCTTCGGCTGGTCGCGCGAGGAGGTCATGGGGCGCAGCCTGGTCGAGACGTTCCTCCCGGAAGCTCGTCGCGAGGCACACCGGCGTCTGATCGCGCGCTTCCTGGCCACAGGTGACGAGGACGTGCTGCGCCGACGCCTCGAGCGGACCGTCCTGCACCGCGACGGGCACGAGATGCCGATCGAGTTGACGATCTCTCCCGTCGCGACCGAGTACGGCTACACCTTCCACGCCTTCATGCGCGACATCACAGAGCGACGCAAGGTGGAGCGCGCCAAGAATGAGTTCGTCGCAATCGTCAGTCACGAGCTTCGCACGCCGCTCACGTCGATCCGGGGCTCACTCGGCCTGCTGGCCGGCGGCGTGCTGTCAGCTTCGCCGACCAAGGCCGAGCGGATGTTGAAGATCGCGCTGGAGAACACCGACCGTCTGGTCCGCATGGTCAGCGACATCCTCAATCTCGAGCGCATCGAGTCGGGGGCCGTGGACCTGATCTACCGGCCCTGCGACGGGGGCCAGCTCGTTCGCTCGGCCGCGGAGACGATGCGCCCTGCCGCGCTCCTGGCCGGCGTCACGCTCGAGGTTGCCGGCCGAGGCGGCGCCCTCGAGGCGGATCCCGATCAAATCATCCAGACGCTGACCAACCTGCTCTCGAACGCGATCAAGTTCTCGCCGGGGGGCTCGACCGTGTGGGTGGAGTCCGAAGGCCTGGGAGACGACGTCGTCTTTCGGGTCCGTGACGAGGGCCGGGGGATCCCGTCCGAGCAGCTCGAGCGGGTTTTCGAGCGCTTCGCCCAGGTTGACTCTTCCGACGCCCGCGACAAGGGTGGGACCGGTCTGGGTCTGGCGATCTGCCGGAGCATCGTCGAGCAGCACGCAGGGCGCATCTGGGTCGAGAGCGGCGATCCGCGGGGCTGCAGATTCCAGTTCACTGTGCCGGTCGTCCGCCCGGATCAGCCCCGAGCGACTCCTCCCGCAGGGACGCAGACCGGGGACTCGGAACTCGTCGGACACGCCGGGCTGGCGTGATGGACAGTCGACTGCGCCCGCGCAGGCGAATACTCGTCGTCGACGACGACGCGAGCATCCGCGAAGTGACCCAGGTCAGCCTCGAGATGGTCGGCGGTCACGCCGTGATGACCGCCGCGTGCGGTCGCGATGCCCTCGCTCAAGCCAGCCGTGAGCGACCGGACGCGATCCTGCTCGACGTGATGATGCCGGGCCTCGACGGACCGGCGACCTTCGAGCGCCTTCAGGCGGAGCCGACGACGCGCGACATCCCGGTGATCCTCCTCACCGCCAAGCTGCAGTCCTCCGATCGGGCGCGCTTCGTTGCGCTCGGAGTACGCGCCGTGCTCTCCAAGCCGTTCGACCCGATGAGCCTGCCCGGCGAGGTCGCCGAGATTCTCGGCTGGAACCAGGCCTCCGATGGGGTCTGAGCGCCGGACAGGTCAGGGCGGGTCTTCCGGGGCCGGCGTCGCGGCAGCCGACCGTGTCGCGGCGGCGGCGCTCAACGCGGTCTGGATCAAACACCGTGAGACGGTCATCGCAGCCGTCGACACCGTCGACGACGCCGTGCAGAACGGGCTCGCCGGCCGGCCCGACGACGGGCACCGGGAGCGAGCCGGTCGGGCCGCGCACAAGCTCGCCGGTTCCTCGGGCACATTCGGCTTCCCGATCGCCGGCGAGATCGCCAGTCGTCTCGAGGCCGCCCTCTCCGGCTCGCCTCCATCGTCGCTCGATCAGTACCCGGCCTTGGCTGAGCTGGTGATCGCGCTGAGACGCGAACTCGACGCGAGCCCACCGCAGGTCTAGCTGACGCCGCGGGCGAGCCGGGCCGGCCCGCTTTCGGATCAGGATCAGCGCGTGATCGTGACCGGGGTGCCGGGTGGAATGTTGTCCGCGAGCCACGTGATCGCTCGTGTGTCCAGGCGGACACACCCGTGAGACACGGCGGTGCCGGGAACGCCACCCACGTTGTTGGTCCCGTGCAGCGCGATCTGGCCGGGCCCGCCGGCGAATTCCTGTAGCACGTTAGACCGGGCGCTCAGCGCTAACGCGTACGGAGCGCCGACCGCATAGGTTGCCACCTTCACGCTCTCCTCGACGAAGAAGCGCCCGAGCGGGGTTGGCGTCGACGACTTGCCGACCACTGCCCTGAAGCTGCGTACCCAGACGCCGGCGTGCAGAACGCTGACATCGCGGCTGGACGTGTGGATCTTGAGTGCCCATCCCGTGGCGCCCAAGGTAGCCGACCGACCAGAGATCCACCCTGTATGACTGTTCGGCCGGCCCGGGAGAAGCACGTCCAGCCACGCGTTGCCGCTCGGGTCGGTGGCGGTGGCGATCACCGGAAGAACGGTCCGTTCACTGGTGATCGGTCGCGTCGAGCTCACGGTCTCAACCCGGGTCGAGCCCGAGTCCGGGCCGGAGAACACCGTCACGGCATGCGTGAGCCGCGCGAGCATCTGGGTGCCCGGCGCCTCGGCACGTGGTGGTGGCTCGGCCGCGGCGATCGCGGCACCACTCGCTCCCACCAGGAGCGTTACCGTGACCCCGGCGACCAGGCGTACAGCGCGGTGCATGTCATTCCTCTCGGGTAGATGCCTGCGTCCGTGGGGGCGGGATGCGCCCCGCCCCCACGTCAACTCAGCCGGTGAAGGGCGACGGCTTGAGGGGCCCAAGTACCGGGGACCGTGAATAGGTCTTGCGCGCCTTCTTGTGCGGCGCGTGGTGCACGATCGGCTTGGCCTTGGCCTTGGCCTTGGCCTTTGGCTTGGTCGTCGTCGGGTGGGCTGTGACGGTCACGTGCAGAGGCACGGTCGTCCCTGTGCCGGCCGGGGTCGCGCCGGTCGGCACGCTGCCCGTACTCGAGGTCCCTGTGGTCGAGCCGGTAACCGTGCTTCCGCCGCCTGTGGTGGCTCCGCCACCCGTCGTCGTCCCGCCACCCGTCGTGGCTCCGCCGCCTGTGGTGGTCCCGCCGCCTGTGGTGGTCCCGCCGCCCGTCGTCGTACCGCCACCCGTCGTCGTACCGCCACCCGTGGTGGTACCACCCGTCGTCGTATTGCCACCCGTGGTGGTCCCGCCGCCGGTGGTCCCGCCGCCTGTCGTCGTACCGCCACCCGTGGTGGTCCCGCCGCCGGTGGTCCCGCCGCCTGTCGTGGTCCCGCCGCCTGTGGTCGTGCCACCCGTGGTGGTCCCGCCGCCGGTGGTCCCGCCGCCTGTCGTGGTGCCGCCCGTTGTCGTGCCGCCGGTCGTGCCGCCGCCCGTGGTCCCACCCGTGGAGCACGCGGGCTTGAGGATCCGGTCCGTGTCGAGCGTGACCGCGCCGTTGTCGGCCAAGGCTCGACCGTCGATCGTGACCGCGTGAGTCACGGTGATGCTCGTCAAGGCGAGGATTGTCCCCGCGAACGTGGAGCCGGTTCCGAGCGTTGCGGAGCTTCCGACCTGCCAGAAGACGTTGCAGGCCTGGGCGCCGTTGATCAGGCTGACGTCGCTTGCCGACGCGGTGGTGAGCGTTGACCCAGCCTGGAAGATGAAGACGGCGTTCGGGTCCCCGCCACCGTCGAGCGTGACCGTTCCGGTCAGGCCGATCGAAGACGCGGAGTTGTAGACGCCCGGAAGCAGCCTCTGACCGCCGAGATCGGCGACGATCGGGGAAGGCGGGCCCTGCGCGGCGGCGTAGTCGTAGGCCGGGACCAGGTCCTGCTTGGCCTGCTGGGTGACGGCGTCGCCGTCATGGTCGGTCCCGTTGACGGTGATCGTCGCCGTCCCGCTCTCCGTCGTGGTCGGAAACGTGCCGAGGTCGCCGTCAATCGTCGTCGGGCCGGTGTTGGTCACTCCTGAGCCCGCCAGCACGCCGAAGGTCGCGGTGGTGGCCAGCGGGACCGGGAGCAGCACTGCGGCGGCCTTGGCCAGTGACCTTGATCTCGCCTTCGCCTTCGACGAGCTTGCCGACCGGGACTTGGCACACCGTGCCTTCGCGGCGCGGCTGCCGTATGAGGAGCACGACCGCGCCTGGTGTCGCGGCGCCGCCGCCTCGGCCGTGATCGCTCCCGCCAGAGACGCCATGACGACCAGGCAGGCCGCAGGCTTGGCCGCCGAGCGAACCAACCTCTCGCAGCTCAGGTACTCGTGTGAATTCATCGTGGCCGTCCTCGGATCGAGCATGTCGCTGACCGAGACGGTCAGCATTGCTCCGACCTGCGCTGCTGAGGGCGGATTCTGGCGGCATATGACGTGACTCGCGGCGGTTACGCGGTCCAGTCGTTCTTAAGACGTCGCCTGGGGACGACAATAGCAGCTGTGAAGGAGTGCGCCGCCGCCGTCAGCGGCCAGGGTGCGCTGGCCAATGCCGGTGGTGGCTCAACGGCCTTCTCGAAACTCGGACGGCGCTGGCAGCAGACGATGGCTCTCTACGACCGCGGAAGCGAGATCCACGATCTTCTGGCCGGTGCGTTGGGATTCGTCACGGAGCATCTGGAATGCTCTGTCGGCGTCGACTCTGTGACGGGCCATCAGGATGCCTTTGGCCTGCTCGATCAGCGCTCTACGGCCGAACGCTCCCTGGAGCTTGTGATACTCCGTGAAACGCTGCAAGGTGATGTCGATCGCACTCTGCAGCTCCTCGGGCGACGTGTCGACGATGTAAGCAAATACCCCGCGCTTCGCGGCCTCGCGCACGTACCCCGGCTTTTCCGCCGAGAGCAGGGCGATCACCGGGCAACTGGATTCCCGGACGATCTGCTCGATCATCTCGAGCGCGTGCTGCGACGAGAGTCCGAGCGAGACCAGCGCGACATCGGGGTGTTCACGCGTGGTCAGCGCGCCGATCTCCGCGACGTCCACCCCGCGGGCCACCACGTCGTGCCCGAGGCTTGCCACGATCTCCGCGAGCATCTCCATTCGCTGGACTTTTTCGTTCGCGATCAGAATGCGCAGGGGATTCGTGAGTCTCATGGCTCGCCGCTGGATGAGGTGTCCGTTGGTCTCGTCTGATCGAGACGACGCACAACGTGTGTCGTCGAGCGCCGCGCGACCTTCAATGGCGTGGCCAGACCTTCAGGCCTGGCTACGAGTCACCAACTGTACGGGTTCGACACGCGATTGTCACATGGCTTGTCGTCGGCACCGATCATGCCGGCGCTGTGGCTGATTTCGCCGAGCACATCCCGGCGTCGTCAGGGTCGTACCGCACCCTCCCAGGACGGCCGCTTCGACCCGCGCCCGCTCGCCCACCCGCCCCGCTCGCGCGGCTCGCCCGGGCTCGCCCGGGCTCGCCCGCCAACGTGTCGCGGACGCCGGCCGAACGTCATCATCTACGCCGTGAGGCCGATTCGCTCCACCGGCTGGTAGTTGGTCGCGCTCGCCAGACCTGACGGCGAACGCCCGACGGCCTGGACAGCTGGTCGGTGGACGGCGATCGTGGCTCTCCTCGTCGCCGTCTCGATCTGGGGAGGCTCGTTCGTCGTCGTCAAGTCGGGCCTTCGGTCGGTTGGGCTGTTCCACTTCCTCGGGCTCCGGTTCCTCCTCTCGGCAATCGTCCTGACGCCACTGGCGATGAGGTCCGGTGAGCTGCGCGCCGCGCTCACTCACCCGGGACCCTGGATCCTCGGCGCCCTCCTGTTCGCCGGGCTGGCTCTTCAGTCGGCCAGCCTCAAGACGACGTCGCCGGCGCACTCGGCCTTCCTGACGAGTCTGTCGGTGCTGGTGGTGCCCTTTCTGGCCTGGGCGTCCGCGCGCAGAGCCCCGCCGCGACGCGGCTGGCTCGCCGCGCTCGTCGCGACCGTCGGCTTGGCGTTGATCTTCTCGGGCTCGACGGGACGCTGGCAGGCCGGCGACGTCCTGTCGCTGTCCTGCGCCTTCGCATTCGCCGCCTACGTCGTCGTCGCCGGAAGGGTCACGGCCGGCGTTCCCGTCGTCGGGTCCGTCGCCGTGCAGAGCGTCTTCTGCTTCGCCCTGTCGCTGCCCTGGCTGGCGTTCGAGACGAGGACTCCGTTGTTTCCCTCGACGGACTCGGAGCTGTTCTGGTCTGCGGTGTACGCCGGGATCCTCGCGACGGCGGCCGCCTACGGCCTCCAGCTCTTCGCCCAACGACGACTCGGCTCGATCCAGACCGCGGTCCTGCTCAGCCTGGAGCCCGTCATCGCGACGACGACATCGCTGCTGCTCGGCGAGGACACACTGACGCCTGGGCTGGTCCTCGGCGGCTGCCTATTGCTCGTCGCGGCGGTCTCGGTCGCGGTTTCACCGCCCGGGACCTCCCCGGCGAGCTGAGCGGCGTTGGCGCGGCTCCGGCGGTCGCTCAGCGCTCTGCCGCCACGAAATCCCCCTTGGCGTTGATCCGCACGGTGATCTGCGCGAGATCCGGTTGACCCGGGCATCGCTTCGGGGGTGCCACGAGAACCGCCCGGGCAGCATTGATCGGTGGGACCAGGAACCCATCCTCGTCAGACATCTCGGCGACGAAGCCGGCTCGGTAGGCGGGATCCAGAGCCAGCTTGACGCAGAGCGTCGTCCCCTCCGGCGTCAGCGACGCCACCTCGCCTCTGAACGTGGCAAGACTCCCGCCGTAGGGAGACTCGACAAGCGACGAGCTCGCATTGATCCCCTGGACGAGGACTCCCACGAGCGTCACCGCGGCGGCCACGACCAGGACCGACCTCAGGCGCCTGGCGCGGCTGGACTCGGCGACGAGAACCGGACGCGCGCCGGCGGCCACAGCGCTGAAGAGCAGTAGCAGGGGCATCGCCAGATAGTGGATGTACTGCTGGTGGCCCTGCACGAGGGACGGCACGGCCGTCACACCTGCGGCGCCGACCAGCGCCGCCGGAAACCAGTCTCTCCGGCGGACCGCGGCGACCGCGCCGGCCAACGCGGCGAGCAGCACCGCGGCGTAGATCACGATCAGCGGATCCGACGGCGCCAGGCGTGTCCTGTAGAAGGTCAGGTTCCGAGCGACGAACGTCGACCCCGGAGACGCGTACGCCGGGTTCGTGATCGTCGCCGGGTAGGCCACGACCACGAAGTAGACGACCGGTATAAGCAGCTGCCACGCGCCCACAAGCCAGGCGACCCGGGCCGGCGCGACGCCGAGACCGCGGAACCTCAGGACCTGGTGCACGGCGCAGTACGCGGCGAGCACGAGGAGTCCTACGTAGAGCAGGTTGCTGACGAGCGCCGCCGTCCAGGCCGCTCCGGTCAGCACAGACCAGACGGTCGTGCGACGCACCGTCTCGGCGTGCATGCATCGCTCGTGGGCCAGGAGGCCCAGCCCGAGGGCGAGAAAGCCGCCCGAGTGCGTGATGTTCGACGACCACAGGGCGGTCTCGAGCCACGTCGACGTGGCGATGAACAGTCCGGCGATCCACCACGCCTCGACACCGCTCCAGTGGGTCCGACTCCCAACCCGCAGCCACGTGATCACGCCGACCGCGAAGACGAGCGAGTTGAGCGTCAGGAAGGGGACGACGGATCCACGACCGAAGACCTCGGTGCCCGCCGCCCAGAAGGCGTTGATGATGTATTTGCCGGTGTTGATGCGACTGTCTGACAGGTTCCCGAGCGATCCGTCGAAGTGCGTCAGGTTGAGGAAGTCGTCCGCCCAGAACCCGCTGCGGGATACACCGACGATCCACCCGACCAGTCCGAGCAGGATCGCGCCGACCGGCAGGCCGAGGACGAGGATGCGGCGCAGCGGCTTCGTAGCAGCCCGACCGGAGCTACCGATCGTCGCCCCCGGGTGCACCCGCGCCACCGAGCGCACCCGCGTCACCAAGCGCACCCGCGCCACCGGGCGCACCCCCGCCCCCGAGCGCACGCTCGAGGAATCCATGTGGGTGGGACGTCAGCCCGTACAGCTCGAGGTCCCGGCGGACCCTGAAGGACTGCCCCTGGTCGGTCGCGAGCCAGTCGTAGATCGCCGGAATGACGCCCCGCGGCCATGGCCGGTCGAGGCGGATCTCCTCGACGTCGACGCCGCCGTCCTCGACGACGAAGACCCCGCCCGGTCTGATCAGGTCCGAGTACCCACGCAAGGCCGCCGTCGTCGTCTCGTAGGTGTGCGCCGAGTCGTCCAGGACGAGGCAGCTCGCGCCCCGAGGGACGAGTCGCGCGATCCGCTCGCTCAGCTCCGGGTCAAGGACGTCCCCCTCGACGAGCGTGATCGACGCGGCGTACTCGGCGTCGGCTGCCTCGAGGTTCGCCTGGGCGACGCCGATGTCGATGTCGATGCCGATCACCCGCGGCTCCCCGATCCGCCCGTAGCCCGCGAGGGCGCGCAGCCGGTCGCGAAACCACAGGCTGCTGCCGCCCGCCCAGACGCCGATCTCCACGACCACGCTGACCCGCCGCGACCAGAGGATGTGCTCGTAGGCCCGGAGATCCTCCGGAAGCTTTGCCAGCCCGACACCCGCATACGTGTCCCCCTGCGACTGGTCGCCTCGGGCCCGCCAGAGATCGACCAGGGACGCGTCCATGTCCAGCGGTATCGCCCGGGGCAGGCCGGCGTCCAGGCCGGCGTCACGGCCGCGCTGATCGCCTCCGCCGATGTCAGGCTCCTCGGCCCAGGACCCCGGCCACCCGGCCGAACGTCGCGTCAGTTCGTCCCGCGCTGGACACGCCTTGAGCCTACGGGGAGTCGGCCGCCCGCGTGGTCACCGTGCTCGCCCCGCACGTCGGCGTCGTCGTGGCGATCGTCGGCGTCGAAGCCGAAGCCGTCGGTGACCGGCGGTCGTCGGCCGCCCACACCGGCCGACCCGCCACCGGGGTTGGCGCCGCTCCGGGTGGGCCGCTCTGCTGCGTCGGCTCCGACCGGTCGCTCGATGACGCCGACGACCCCGAGGACCCCGAGGACCCCGAGGACCCCGCCTGATCGTCGCTCGACGCCGCTCCCGATTGCGCAGCGGCGGACCCTGTCGCGCCCGACGCTCCCGGCGTGGACGCCCGGGTCGGGGCGCTCGCGTCGCAGTCGGTTGAGCTCCCGCCGGACGCTCCCGGTTGGCCGGGCGACGACGGCGCGCCCTGGCGCCGCTGCGCTCCGCTCGATCGACCCGCCGCCGACATCGCCCCCGACGTGCCCGGTCGGCCCGGCCCCTGGTGGGCAAGCCACCAGGCCCACAGCGCGGCGACGGCCGCCCCTGCCGGGTTCGTCGCCGCCGCACCGGTCGCGGGCGTGGAGCTTTCCGTCGCCACACCGGTCGTCGGCGTCGGCGCGGGCGTGGCCGCCGCCGCCGGGACGACCGGTGGAGTCCTCACGACCACGGCCGCGACCGGCCGACTCGTCCGGCGGGCCGCCCGGCGCCCACCGTGGGACGTCGACCGCCCGCCCGTGCCCGACGGCCCGCCCGAGCTCGCGGTCTGGACGGCCGGCGTCTGCACGGCCGCGGCGACATAGACCGGTGAGTGGACGCCGTGCGTCCGGCCGTGGTGGGCCGCGTGCGACGGCGTCGGCGCGACGATCGCGTGGCGGATCGGCGGGG
>DATCEH010000044.1:0-8549 GCA_036510225.1 Solirubrobacteraceae bacterium
ACTCCGCCCCGAAGGAGATATGCAACGTCTCACCCGCGATGCCAGTCGAGTTCGAATCATCAGTCAGACTCGCCGTCAACGTCACCGGAACCCCATAATCACCACTCGTCGGCCCCGTATACCTCGTCGTCGTCGCAATCCAATTCACCGTGAACGGCTCCGTGTCCGATTTCGCGACATGGACCGAGTCCCCCGCGAACGCCGCGATCGCCGCGTAATGCCCCGGCGCGTCGTTGATCGTCACATTGCACGACGCGTGACCGCTACCGTCCGTCGTTCCGTCGCAGCTCTCGCCGTGCGTGGCGAACGAGATCTGGCTACCGACCAGCGGCGTCGTCGAACCCGCCTCGTCCAACGTCGCCGACAGGCTGATCGTGTCGCCGTGGTTCGCGTTGCTCGGCCCCGTGTACGTGATCGCCGTCGGATTGTTGAACAGCTTGTCGAAGTCCGCCGAACCCCAGCCGGTGGCCTCGTCCCAGCCCGTCACCGCGGCGAACCCGTTCGTGCCGGTCGTGATGTCGTGGAAATCGTGCGGATAGGTCGTCGGGTTGTTCGCCAGCTGATAGATCAAGGGCGCATCGAAGCCGACCCCGGGTCGCCCGGTGTTGGCGTTGTGCTTGTTGTAGACGACCGTCGCGGCCGCCCAGATCGGCGTCGCGAGGCTCGTGCCGCCGGTGCAGCAGGCGTCGTGGCCGTCGAAGAACAGGTAGGTGCCCGTCCCTGAGTCGGCGGCGACGTCCGGCTGCGCACGTCCCCCGCAGGCGTTCCCGCCAGGGGACAGCAACGGCGTGCCGATCCCCGTCTGCCAGGACGGGCGTGGCTCGCTGTTCGTGCAGCCGCCGCCATTCTCGATCGCGGACTCGGGACTCGGCTGCAGCGCCGTACCGCCGACGGCGACGACGTACTGGCTCTCGGAGGGCCACGAGCAGCCCGCCGCCGCGCCGGCGTCGCCGGTCGCGAAGTAGAACGTCTTGCCGGTCGACGCGCCCATCTGCAGCGCATTCTCCTCTCCGGTGTCCGTCGGGCAGCCGCTGCTCTGCGATCCCCAGCTGTTGGAGATCACGTCGATCGACGAGTTCGCCGCGTCGTCGAGCACATGCGCGAGCGACGTGTCGTTGTCCTGACCCAGCCAGTAGGTCTCGTGGACCCCGGGCGCGACGCCGTGCGCGATCTCCGTGTCGAGTGCGATCTCGTTGTCGACGTTCGCGCTCGCCGTGTCGCCACCGTCGACGAGGACGAAGTTCAACCCGTCGTCGCCCGTCGCCGACGAGCCGACGCTCAGCGCCGTCGTGCCCGTGGCCGACGCGTAGGACGTGTAGTCGCTCTGCGGGAGGGCCTGACCCCACAGCGTGAAGCCGAGCGTCTGTCCCTTGCCGTCGCCGACGACGTCGTAGGCGCTGGCGAAGTCGCTGCCGTCGAGACCGCAGCGCCCGGGCGGGGCCGGCGGGCTGACCTGGCAGGTGAGCGCCGGCACGTAGACGTTGTAGGTCGACAGACCGCTGACGGAGGCGATGTCCAGCCCGGCGGGGACACGCGGCGCCCGGTCGTTGGCGCGGAAGGTCCGTCCGTTCGCGCGGAACGTGTCGAGCTTGACGGCGAAGGCCTGCTCGGCGGTCGCCGCCGTGGTCCGCGTGTAGACCAGCAGGTTGTCGGGCGAGACGCCGGTCACGGTGAGCCCGTGGGCCTTCGCCCAGGTCGTCGCGGCGAGCACCTGCGCAGCGGTCGGCGCGTACTGGGCCCTGTACTGGGCAGGCGTCAGGTAGTGCCCGAACGACGGGCTTCCCGCCGTCGTGATCGCCGCGACAAGCGAGTTGAGTTTGGCCTGGTCGCGCGGTGCGAGGTCGAGGTTGACGGCGAACCCGGTGGCCGGGGCGACCTGGCCGAGCGCGACTGCGGTGCCGTTGAGAACGGGCGGCGGCGTGGCGTGCGACAGCAGCGTCGTCGCGGGCGTCGCGAGTGCCGACGCTGGCGTCACGGCCAATGCGAGGACCACGAGCGATCCCAACGACCACCGCAGGCGTCGCCGACAAGGCACGCCCGAACCCCCGAACCCAGACCGCATCTGCTCATCCCCTCATCCGGCGCCCACAGAAATGGGGCGCGCCCAGTTCGTCCATCCGGGAGAATGACGAAAGAATCGGCGCCGGTGTGTGATTTAGGTCACACAAGGAATCTCCTCTAATGACCGTTGCCGGCGCGCCCGACGCTTCTGCACCGTCACGGGGATCCGGGCCGGTCCTCAAGGGGCGAGCGTCGCCAGCTCCGAGCGGTGGGCCGGTCCTCAAGCCGGGCGAGCGTCGCCCGCTCTGACGGACGGCGCGACGGCGGATGTGAGGACGAGCATCGGTCGCGCGGCACTGCAGCCGCCCCCAGCTGCGGTGCCGCGCACCCCTTGACCGAGTCGCCTCACATCGCCATTCCCCTGTTCCAGCGCCTTCAGGAGAGACGCTGGGCGCTGTCTGCCTCGGAGAGCATTGCGCGAATCCGCCGAGCGTTGTGTGATTCTCGTCACACAAGGAATCTTTAGTGATCGGGGGTGGCGGCTACCCGATCTGCCCCTCGCGAACGATCCGCGCCACGCCGGTTAGGCGGCCGGGTCAGTCGGCTGCGAACGGGTCGCTCGTCGGGTACGGCGGATCGGCCGGCGGGGCGCCGGAGACGCCGGTGACGCCGACCGGATAGGCACTGACCGGGACGACGACGTCCGAGGCCATCTTGTCGTGCCAGCACTGCTTCTCGGGATCCCACAGCATCCAGAGGTAGCCGAGGAAGATGAAGACTCCCGAGATGATCTTGCCGACGTAGCGGATCGCCGCCCGGCCGTACCCGATCGGGCCGCCCGTGTCGAAGGAGACCACGCGGATCCCGAGCGCCCGCTTGCCGATCGTCTGTCCGGTCGGTCCGCCCTCGAAGTAGACGATGTAGGCGATCGAGAAGATGAACGCGAGCAGCCGTCCGACGTTCTTGAGGGCGGCGATCAGGATCAGCTCGACGACGAGGATGATGATCCCGTCGACGATGACGGCCCCGAACCGCTGCCAGAAGCCGGCGCGCGGACCGGACGCTCCACTCGCGGGAGGCGAGTAGCTCGCAGCGCCCAACGGATCTTGCCCAGTCGCCATCGAGAGAGCCCCCTGTTTTGTTGTTCACGCGTCGCCCACCGCCCCGGCGCTCGACGTTTCGTGGAGACTAGCTCGGCTCGGCCGGCCGCGCAAGCTGGCCGCCGCGCGCCGCCTTGGTGGCCAACAGGGTCTCGAGGAAGGCCTCGGGCGCCCCGTCGGCTGGGGCGCCCGCCACGCGGGGACGCAGTCCGTCGGCCAGCCTCAGCGCGAGCGCGCCGCGTGCGGCTGGCGCGAGGGCGTCGCGGCGTTCGATGAACCTGCGGACCACGGCCAGCTCGTCGGGCATGATCGCGCTGACGTCCCAGTCGGCCGCCGCCGCCGTGACACGGGCCGGCGCTCGCGGGGACGCGCGCCGGCGACGGGCGCGGCGGGCCGTCCGGATGACCACCGTGTCGCCTGCGAGGTCACCCGGGCGTTGGTTGTTCTTCGTGGCGATGATCCCGATCAGAGTCGGCATGTAGGTGAGCGGCGGTCCGTCGACCAGCCGGGTGATGTTGCGCGTGGCGCTGCTGCGCAGGTCGACCGGGCTCCCATCGGTGCGCACGACCCGCAGGCCCTGCAGACGCTTGCCCGGCGTCTGTCCGGCGCCGAGCACCTCGAAGAGGACGTCGTAGGCGAACAGGACGGCGAACGAGGCGATCGAGAACAGCGCGAGCCCGAACGTCCCGAGCGCCAGCAGCCCGACCAGCAGCGCGAGGACCAGCACTCCCTGGATGACGAGATCGATCGCTCCGGCGATCAGCCGTGAGCCGGCGCCGGCTAGGCTCATCTCGAGCTCGACCCCCTCTGGGGTCGCGAGCGTGATCACGTCGTCGAGTTCCACGACCATGACGCTAGACACTTTCCTGACCACGCGCGAGCCCGACTGGCAGCGGCTGGGCGACGGTCTGCGGCGCGCCGGCGGGCGCCCCGAGCGCCTCGGTCCGGCCGGCGCGCTCGAGCTCGGAGCGCTCTATCGAAGCGCGGCCGCCGATCTCGCCCTCGCCCGCCGGCGCTTTCCCGGCGAGTCCGTGATCGCCCGGCTCGAAGTGCTCGTGCGCGACGGGCGCCAGGCCGTCTACGGCCGCGGCGTCCGCCGCCCGGCGCTGCTGGAGCTTCTACGCACCGGGTACTGGCGGGAGGTCCGCCGCAGCCCGGGAGCCCTCGCGCTGGCCTGGATCGCGACGATCGTTCCCGGGCTGCTGGCCTGCGCCTGGGCGATCGCCGATCCGGGGGCGGCGATCGGCCTGGTCCCAGCGGCGTTTCGCGGCGCGGCCGGTCCGACCGTCCGCCACGCCCACCTCTCGCTCGGCGGGTCCTCCGCGCTGGCGAGCGAGATCTTCACCAACAACATCCGCGTCAGCCTGGTCGCCTTCGCCGGCGGCCTCACGCTCGGCCTGGGGACGATCGCCGTCGTCGCGTACAACGGTGTCCTGGTCGGTGCGCTGGCCGGGCTGACGATCGACAACGGCAACTTCTCGACCTTCGTGCGCTACGTCGCCCCGCACGGACTGCTCGAGCTCTCGTGCATCGCGGTCAGCGCCGCCGCCGGCCTGCGCGTCGCCTGGTCGGTGATCGATCCGGGCCCGTACGGCCGACTCGAGTCGCTCGGGCGAGAGTCACGGGAAGCAGTCGTCCTGGTGCTCGGAACCGCCGCCTGCCTCGTCGTCGCCGGCCTGACCGAGGGCTTCCTGACGCCCCGCGGGGTCAGCCTGGGGACGGCGCTCGGGGTTGGTGTCGGCCTGGCCGGGCTCTACTGGACGCTCGTGTTCTGGCGTGGGGGCGCTCGCGGAGTCCGTCGTTCGTCGGCGGACTCACTCGCCCGGGGAGCAGGGAACTCGGTCACCGGCGGGGACTCGCTCGCTCGGGCCTCCTCTCGCCGGACTCCGCTCGCTTGAGTGGGCTGCCTGCGGGTCGCGTCGGCGACAGGGACCGATACGGGCGCTCGCGCAGTCCGTCGCTCGTCGGCGGACTCACTCGCCCAGGGGGCCGGGAACTCGGTCACCAGCGGGGACTCGCTCGCTCGGGGGTGTTGGACCGGGCGCAGCCGAGGTCGCCAAGGCTCAGAGGCGGGCTCGAGCCTTTGCGCTGAGGTAGGCCTGGACGCAGCGCAGCGCCATCTGATCGACTGGCGCCTCGATCACCTCGGCGCCTCGGCGACGGAGTTGGGCCGTGACCGCGAGTCGCGCTTCGAGCACGTCGACGGCAGCGACCGTCTCGTAGGCCTCGGCCGGGTCGCTGGGCACGCGGGCCGCCGCGTGGCGGAGATCCGGATCCTCGGCGCTGACGACCGCGACCGCGTGGCGCCGGGTCAGCAGGGGCGCGGCCGCGAGCAGCGAACGCGCGGCGGCCAGGTCGACGAGGTCGGTGAAGACGAGGACCATTGCCCGGCGGGCCGCGCCGACGCGCGTGAAGGCCAGCTCGAAGTCGCTGTCACGGGTCGTCGGCTCGAGGTCGAAGAGCCCTCTCACGACGACCCGGCCCCCACTCCGCCGCGGCCGCAGCTCGACCCGGAGCGAGCTGTCGAAGGCCACCGCGCCGCAGCGGTCGCCGAGCTCGTCGGCGACCAGCCCGACCGCTGTGACGGCGTCGAGCGCCGCGTCCAGGCGGGTCCGATCGCCCAGCGGAGTCCCCATCAGACGCCCCGAGTCGACCAGGCAGATCACCTCCCGATCCTGCTCGATCCGGTACTGGTTGCTCATCGGCCGGCCGAGCCGTCCGCTCGCCCTCCAGTTGAGCTGGCGGACGTCGTCGTCGGGGAGGTAGTCGCGGATCGACTCGAACTCCGTGCCCAGGCCGAGCGGGCCGCGCGCGGCGTGACCGCCGGTGAGCGCGCCCCGGCGGACGAGCAGGGTCAGGCGGCGGGCGGCCGGCAGGTCCGGATAGACGAGCAGCTCCTGCGGCGGACCGTCCGGATGGTGCCACCGGGCGAGCCCCAGCGGACCGCGGCTGACGCTGGCCACCCCGGGGAGGCTGTGGCGGCCCCGACGCTCGCCGGTCAGCGTCGCCCGCAGCTCGCCGGTCGCCGCCTCGGGCTCGATCCGCACGTCGGCCGGCGTCGCCTGGCGCATGCGAACCGTCCGTCCGTGATCGTGCTCGGCCCGTAGCCCGAAGGTCGCAGGGACGCCGCGGGCTACCACGTGGCTGACCTCCCGATCGATCGCCGGCGGCCGGCGGACGCTGTGGGCGTCGACGGCGATCGCCGCCACCAGCGCCAGTGCGGCCAGCGCCGCGAGCACCGGCGTGACGAGCAGGGCCGCCAGCGCGAGGCCGGCGAGCAGCGCCGCCGCCCGCGGCGTCGGCGTCATCCGATCACCGGGGGATCGGCACCTCGGCGAGCGCCGTGCGGACCGCGTCGTCGCTGGTGTACTGCTCGAGCTCGGCCTCCGGCGACATCACGATCCGGTGGCGCAGGACGATCGGGGCGACGGCCGCCGCGTCCTCGGGTATCACGAAGCCCCGGCCGGCGAGGGCGGCCGTAGCCCGGGCCAGCGCGAGCAGGTGCACCGCGGCACGGGGCGACGCGCCGAGCGAGACGCTCGGCAGGTCGCGGGTCCGCCGGACGAGGGCGACGACGTAGCCGCGGACGGCGTCGGACACCACGACGGCGTCCAGCTCCGAGCGGGCCGCCAGGAGATCCGCGGGCCCGGCGACCGCCCGGACCTCGGCCAGCCCGGTCGGCCGCAGACCACGATGCCCGAGCGAGAGCATCGCCCGCTCCTGCGGCTCGTCCGGATAGCCGACCGCGAGCTTGGCGACGAAGCGATCGAGTTGGGCCTCGGGAAGCGGGTAGGTGCCCTCGTAGTCGATCGGGTTCTGCGTGGCCAGGACGAGGAACGGCTCGGGCAGCGGGTGGGACTCGCCCTCGACCGAGACCTGGCCCTCCTGCATCGCCTCGAGCAGGGCCGCCTGGGTCTTCGGGGGCGTCCGGTTGATCTCGTCGGCCAGCAGCACGTTGGTGAAGATCGGGCCCGGCCGGAAGGAGAGCTCACCGCCGCGGAGCATCATCGTCCCGGTGATGTCCGACGGGAGCATGTCCGGCGTGAACTGGACGCGGGCGAAGTCGATCGCCAGGGTCCGGGCGACGGTCTCGGCGAGCAGCGACTTGGCGACGCCGGGAACACCTTCGAGCAACACGTGTCCGCCGACGACGAGCCCCGCGAGGATCCCCTCGGCGACCTCGTCCTGCCCGACGACGACCCGCCCGACCTCCGCCAGGACACGGTCGCGCAGGCCCGCGAGAACCTCCGGGCCAGCCTCCTCGGGTGCGCTCACCGCGATCGGTCCCCCGCGTCGGGCGTCGCGCGCGGACCCCCGGGCGCCAGCCGGGCGAGCGCCGCGCCGACGCCGAGCAGATCGTCTGCGCCGAGCGGACGATCGTCGATCATCAGGCGTGCCTCGTGCTCGGTCAGGCCGAGCCGCACCGTCGCCGCGAGCTGCTCCTCGCGCCCGGCCTGCGGGCCGAGCCCCGTCCGCCTGGCGAACAGCCGGCGGGCGCTCACGCGAGCCAGCCCCGCGGCCTCGGCCGGACGATCGGCGCGGCGGAGGATGTTCGTCATGCCCTGAAGATATGCGCTGCGTGCCGGTGGCAGCGCCCGCCCGCGGACGCTCGGCGGCCCGAGCCGGCGCCAGCGACCGGCGATCCAGACCAGCGCCGCGAGCGCGAGGCCGGCAATCGTCCACCACCAGCGCGCCGGAATCGCGGCGAGCCCGCGGGCGACACCGTAGCCGTGGACCGATTCGACGAAGACCACCGGCCGGCGGGCGCCGCCGGCCAGATCGACGCCGAGGCGGGCGTTGTCGGCGCTTGCGAGCAGACGATTCTGCAACGGCGACGCGTCGGCGAGGAGGGCGATCCGGCCCCGCCCGATGCTCCCGACGAGGAGCAGCGGCGGGCCTCCCCGGGATCCGAGCACGGCTCGCATGCCGGCCGGCGGCGCCGCCTTCGACCAGCCGCCCTGGCCGAGCGTCGTGACCCGGCCCACGCCCGCCGTCTCGGCGACGCCCGCCAGCGGCCGGGCCGTGGCCGGCGCGGAGTCCACCAATGTGGGGGCCCGCCGCAGGATCGTCGCGAGGAAGGCATCGTCGGTGCTCCCGCCCGTGACGAGATCCCCGCCGGCCGTGACGAACGCGAGCAGGGCGCGGCCCTGGCTGGCGAGCAGGGCGTCCGGGTCGAGCAGGACGACCGTCTCGCCCGGCGTGAAGACCCCGCCCGCCGGAGCCCGCCGGAGCTGGGCGACGGGGTGGCCGGTCCGGGCGAGCAGCTCCGCGTAGGCGGCCAGGCCGCCGGGCGTGGTCTCGTAGGACGACGACGTCGGCCCGTGCTGACTGGGGAAGAAGGCGTTGACGGCAGCGCTCACGACGACGAGCGCGGCGAGCACCGCGAGCAGGTACACGCCGATCCGTGCCGCCGGGGACCCCGGCGCGCTGGCCGGGCCGGCGGCGGCC
>DATCEH010000045.1:0-27835 GCA_036510225.1 Solirubrobacteraceae bacterium
GCCCGAGCGCGGCGTCCGCGTGATCAAGCTCTACGAGGACGACCCAGCCGAGAACGTTCTGCGCTGAGCCGGACTCAGGTCGGCGGGCGCCCCTCGCCGGCGCCGTGAGCCTGTAGCCGACCGGTCGTCGCGGCGAGCACCGGCAATCTCCGGCGCCCGGCTGGACGGACGTCGTACGGAAGCCCGGTCGAGCTCGGCGCACCGGTTCCCGCCGCCGATTGGGACTGCAAGCCGCGCAGTCACTCCCTCCCGAACGGACGGGGTCTCCCGCGAGGCGGAGGCACAGACCCATCGCCTGGCCACCAGCTGGCAGTCAGCAGGTGCCGCGGCGCGGGTCCAGCCCGGCCCACCGTCAGGAGGTCTGACATGCTTCGTGCTAGCCCGCGTCCGCACCCCAGGATGCGGATCGCCACCCTCGTCCTCGTTGCAACCGCCGCGGCGGCGGCCCTCCCGGCGGCCCCGGCGCTGGCGGCCGACCGCAGCGCGCCGGCACGCTCGGACCATCACGATCGGAGCGCGCAGAAGCGGGCCGCCGCAGCCGCCGCCTGCGCCGACGCCAACCTCGTGCCGACGCCGGCCAACCTCGGCCGGATCGCCACGGCCACGCTCTGCCTGATCAACCAGCAGCGGGCGGCCGCCGGTCTTCCGGCGCTCCGCTCCAACACGGCCCTGAGCACCGCCGCGTCCCAGCACTCGGCCGACATGGTGGCTAAGAACTACTTCGATCACGTCAGCCCATCCGGGAGCACGCCGCAGTCGCGGATGACCGCGGTCGGCTACGTCAAGCCGAACCACGCGTGGACGATCGGCGAGAACATCGCGGCCGCGACCGGGTCACTCGCCACGCCGGCATCGATCGTCACGTTGTGGATGAACTCTCCCGGCCACCGGGCCAACATCCTCCGGCCGGCCTTCCGCGACACCGGGATCGGCGCGGTCGCCACCGCCCCGACGAGCATCGGGAGCGGACCTGGTGCGACCTACACCGAGGACTTCGGCGCGACGAGCTGAGCGACCGGGCCGCGCTTCGCCGAGTCGGTCCCAAGACCGAAGTTCCCCCTGGTGAACTTCGGCCTAGACCGTCCGCGGGTGGACGGAGCCGTCGGGGTCGACGTCGAAATTCGGGAGGTCAGCGTCGGCGGCCGGTTGGTGTCCGGCGGCCGGCTTGTCGTGCACGGTCAGGGTCACCTCGCCGGCTCCGAGGCCACCCATCTCGGTCTCGTAGCCGCGCATCACCGCCGCCCGACGGAAGCGCATCGGCATACGCGGCGCCTGCGGCTCGAAGTGGTAGTGACCCGGGCTGATCTCGATGTCGAGTTTCTGCCACGCCGCCCGACCGCCGTCGGGTGCGGCCCGAGGACCGCCGGGAAAGCTCACGGCGTGCCGCCCCACAAGGGGTTGTGGACCGGGCGCGGATCCGGGGGCTGCTCGGGTCGGGGGCCGGACACGGTCGTCGTCTTCAGCGGCCCGGTCGGTCCGAGGCCTGCGAGGCCGGGGATCACGACGCGGACGGCTCCCCAATCGCCCGGGGACACCTCGCGGACCAGCCAGTGAACGCCGGGCCTCGCGCCTGACGCTGCGTTGCGCTCCGCGCAGTCCCGTTCCGCCTCGTCTCTCGTCATACGCTGATTCTAGTCGTGTCAGCCTGAGCCGCAGCACAGCGTCTGGCCCACGGCGCACCCGGTCATGCAGGTTCCAGGGAAGAACCCGCCGCAGGTCGCGCCGAGGTTGCAGGGCGTGATGTTGCAGCCCTGGGGAATGCAGACTGAGTTCTGACATATGAGTCCGGCGCCGCATGAGTCTCCAGCGCCGGAGACCGTGCAGGGCTCACATTGAGCGGCCACACCGCCCGACGCGTGTGCGAGCGGGGCCCCGATCGTCGCGGAGAAGATCAGTGGCACCGACGACGCCGCGAGCCCCGCCGCACCAATCCGCCTCAGCGCGCTCCGCCGCGAAACGGACGGACCGCCACCGGCGGGCGGAGGGACGCCGTCCAGCAATCCCTTCAGGCTCAGCTCGTCGAGCGCGTGAGCGACCAGCGCCTCGTCGATACCCGTGCGCCGAGCGAGCCCTGCGTGATCGTGCTCGCCGTCGCAGGCTCGCCAGACCACAGTGGCGTCCGGGGTGAGACAGTGCGCGACATCGCGGTCCCGGTCGAAGACCAGCGACTCGCCGCCCAGATCCTGCACGACGAGACCCTTGGTGCGCGCCCGCGGGCAGGAGCGGCGCGGTCTACTGGGAACAACCCGGCTGGAGTCGTCAGTGCTCATGCTCGTCCTCACTTGAGTGCGGGGTATACGGCGTGGCCGCCACGCGCGCGTGCACGCGGCGAGCCGGGCAGGGCGTGCCCGATCCGGCGTCCGATCAGGCCCAGGTGGATCGGCGTCTTCGGGGCCGTCACCCTGGACTCGCCGCCCGGGAGCGGCGGGTCGATCACGGTCACCGAGTTCCCACCCTCATTGCCGATGAACGCGAGGTTCGTCCCGGCGACGGTCATGTCGGCGACCCCGTCGGGAACCGCGCTGGACGGGAGGGCGATCGTGTACCGCAGCGTCGCGTACGGGGCGCTCGCCGTGAGCGTGTAGACGTATGCGCTCGCGTTGTTCGCATCCGAGACGACAAGGGCCGACCCGTCCGTCGCGATGCCATACGGCTGTGGCGGGTTCGTCGCCTTGGGCAGCGTCACATTGGCCGCGACGACCGGTGAGGAGTCCGTCGCCTCGCTGACGATGCTGAACTGCCCGGTCCCCGGGTCGGCGACATAGTCGAACGGGGTGCCGCCGACGTTCGCGTACGCGACGTTCGCCGGCGCCGATCCCGCCGGCAGTGCCGCCGCGGACCCGATCGGGCCGGCCGCGCCGACGGTGTAAAGCCTGCCGGCCGCGGCGTCGGCGACCGCGACATGGCCGGAGGTCCCGGTCGGAGCGACACCGCTCGGCGACGACGCTCCCGCGCCAAGCACGAACGACCCGACCGAGCCGCCTGATGGCGTCATCACGGCGACCTTGCCGCTGCTTCCGTTGCCCGAGCAGCCCACCCAGACGTCGGTGCCGCCGGTGTCCTGCGCGATCCCCGCCTGCTCGCCGCAACCCGTCACGAAGTCGCTGTGCGGCGTTCCCGTGCTCGGCGGCGAGACATGGGCGGCGCTGGTCGACCCGTAGTCCGAGGCGAACAGGGCGTTGCTCGCCGAGCTGTACGCCAGGCCGTCCGGGAAGCGCAGCACGCTCGTGCCGAGGGCCGTCAGCGTCGGCGTCGCCTTTATCGGGTTTGCGGAGGCGTCGATCGAGTCGACCTGGTTCGACCGCGACGCTGCGACGTAGACCCGTGCGTTCCGCGTGTCGGCGACCATCCCCGTCGGAAACGCGCCGATCCCGGTGGTCAGGTTCTCGATGTCGGAGATCGTCAGCGGGAACGTCGCCTGCGCGACCCCACCCTGGGAGACGGTGACCGCGACGATCGCCGTCTTGACCGCCGTCGGGGTCCCGGAGATCGCGGCCGAGGCCGAGTTCGGGTTCGGGTTCGACAGCGTCAGGCCGGGCGGCAGTGCCGGCGTGACCGACCACGAGCAGGCGATCGCCCCGCAGCTGCTCGAGAGCCCGTTCGCGGTAAGTGCCAGCGGACCGTAGGAAGCGCCGACGCCGTTGGTGATCACGCCCTCCGGGGGGACGGCCGGGCTGATGCTGATCGTTGCCGTGATGTTGAGGCTGGTCGCCTCGGTCGCGACCTGCCCGGCGCCGTCGGTCACGGTGACCGTGAAGCTGAACGGGCCGGCGCTCGTCGGCGTCCCGGACAACAACCCTGTCGAGGCGCCGAGCGTCACGCCGGGCGGGAGACCCGCCGCGACCGACCACGTGTAAGTCCCCGTCCCACCGGACGCGGCGAGCTGATCCGAGTACGCCACGCCGACCTCGCCGGCTGGCGGCGCCGGGAACGCGAGGACCGGATCGCCGACGACGCTGATGCTCGCCGACTGCGTCACGACCTGATTGTCGGCGTCCTTCAACTGGATCGTGAAGCTCGCCGACACGACCGCGCTCGGCGTTCCCGAGATCAACCCCGTCGAGGCCGATAACGACAACCCGGCCGGGAGCGACCCCGCGCTGACCGACCACACGAACGGAGCGGTCCCGCCGGACTCGGTCAGCTGATCCGAGTAGGCCGCCCCGACCTCACCCACGGGCGGCGAGGCGAACCCGAGCAGCGGGGCTGCCGCGACCGTCACGCTCGCCGCTTCGGTCGTGGACTGGTTGGCGGAATCCGTCACCTTCACGGTGAAATTGAACGTGCCAGCCGTCGTCGGAGTGCCGGACAGCAGCCCCGTCGCGGTGTTGAGCGTCACGCCTCCCGGCAGTGACCCCGTCGTCGACCATGTGTACGACCCCATGCCCCCGGACGCCGTCAACTGATCCGAGTAAGCGGCGCCGACCTCACCCGCCGGCGGTGCCGGGAACGCGAGGATCGGGTCGCCGACGACGCTGATGCTCGTCGCCTGAGTCGCGACCTGGCCGTCGGCATCCTTCACCTGGATCGTGAAGCTCGACGTGGCCACTGCCGACGGCGTTCCCGAGATCAGCCCCGTCGATGCGCTCAGCGACAAGCCAGTCGGCAGCGATCCCACGCTCACCGTCCACACAAAGGGCCCGGTCCCACCCGACTTCGTCAACTGATCCGAATACGCCACGCCGACCTCCCCGGCCGGCGGCGTCCCGAACCCGAGCAGCGGATCGGCCACGATCGTCACGCTCGTCGCCTGGGTCGAGAACTCCCCATCCGAGTCGGTCGCAGTGACCGTGAAGCTGAACGTCCCGGCCGCCGTCGGAATCCCCGAGAGCAGCCCGGTCGAACTGCTGAGCGCGACGCCGCCCGGCAGGGTTCCGCTCGTCGTCCAGGCGAATGTCCCGGTCCCGCCGGAGGCCGCGAGCTGATCGGAGTACCCGACATTGACCTCACCGGCCGGCGGCGGCCCGAACGTCAGGACCGGGTCCCCGACGACGGTGATGCTCGTCGCCTGCGTCACGATCTGGCCGCCGGCATCCTTCACCTGGATCGTGAAGCTCGACGCGGCCGCGGCCGACGGCGTTCCCGAGATCAGCCCCGTCGATCCGCCCAGCGACAAGCCGGCCGGGAGCGATCCCACGCTCACCGTCCACACAAAGGGCCCGGTCCCACCCGACTTCGTCAACTGATCCGAATACGCCACGCCGACCTCACCCGCCGGCGGCGTCCCGAACCCGAGCAGGGGATCAGCTGCCACCGTGACGCTCGCGGCCTGCGTCGCGAACTGACCAGCCGAGTCGGTCACCTTGACCGTGAAGCTGAACGTCCCGGCCGAGGTCGGCGTCCCCGCGAGGAGCCCGGTCGAGCCGCCGAGCGTGACGCCGGCCGGCAGCGTCCCGGTGGTCGACCACGTGTACGTGCCGAGCCCGCCGGACGCCGCGAGCTGATCCGAATACGCCACACCCACCTCGCCACCCGGCGGCGCGGCAAACGCCAGGGCGGGGTCGCCGACGATGCTGATGCTCGTCGCCTGGGTCGCGCTCTGGCTGTCCGCGTCGGTCACCGTCACGGTGAAGTTCGATGTCGCCGCCGTCGTCGGAGTTCCGCTGATCAGGCCGGTCGACGCGCTCAGCGTCAAGCCCGCCGGGAGCGACCCCACGCTCACCGTCCACGCAAGCGGCGCTGTCCCGGCCGACTCCGTCAGCTGATCGGCATACGCCACGCCGACCTCCCCCGCCGGGGGCGTCCCGAACCCGAGCAGCGGGTCGGCGTCGACGGTCAACGTCGTCGGCTTCGACGACGACTGACCGTACGAGTCCACCGCCGTCACCGTGAAGCTCGAGACTCCGGTGGCGCTCGGGGTCCCCGAAACGATCCCGGTCGCGGCCGCGAGCAGGAGACCGGCCGGAAGCGTGCCGGAGGTCAACGACCACGTGTAGGCTCCGGTCCCGCCGGAGGCGCTCAGCGCAGTGGAGTACGCGGCATGGATGTCAGCCGACGGCAGCGCCGCGGCGGACGTCACCGCCACGGCCGGTGCGACCACGAAGGTGACCTGGAGCGTGTCGATGCCGCCGTTCTGGTCGATCACATTGACCGAGAACGGGTAGCTGCCCGCGAGGGTCGGCGTGCCACTGAGGACGCCGGCAGCGCTGAGCGTGAGTCCGGCCGGGAGACTCCCGGCGTTGATCGACCACGTGTAGGGCGCCGTGCCGCCGGTCGCGCCGGCGGTGTAGCTGTACGCGACGTTGACGTCCGCCTGAGGCGGAGCAGTGCCGGTCGCCCGCACACCGTCCGCCACGCTGAGGCTCGCGGCCTGCGTGGCGCTCTGACCGTTGGCGTCCGTCACGCTGACCGTGAAGGACGCCGTTCCGACCGCAGTCGGTGTCCCGCTCAGGACACCGTCCGGGCTCAGGCTGATGCCCGCCGGCAGGCTGCCGCTTGCGATTGCCCACGTGAACGGGGCGGTCCCTCCCGACTCGGTGAGCGTATCTCCGTATACGGTCCGGGTCCAGCCGGCCGGCAGGGCCGCGAAGCCGAGCGACGGAGCGGCGATGATCGCCAGGCTGACCGTCTTCGTGTCGGTCTGAGAGAGGCTGTCGGTGACCTGGATCGTGAACGCATCGGTGCCGACCGCGGCGCTGGCCGGTGTGCCTGAGAGGAGTCCCGTCGACGCGCCCAGGGTCAGTCCGGCCGGCAGCGTGCCACTGCTGAGCGACCAGTGGTAGGGCGGCGTTCCCCCGACCGCCGTCAACTGGTCGCTATAGGCGACGTTCGCCTCGCCACTCGGCGGTGCCGCAAAGAGGAGGGCCGGGCCGGCGGCGTACGTGTAGGCCGTTGTCCCGGCGATGCCGAGGCTGACGACGTTGACCGTCACGAGGCCCGCCGCGTGAGCCGGCATGTCCGGGATGTCGAGGCTGACGGCACTCGTGACGGTGAAGCACCCCGGAGCCGACGCCGCGCAGAGAACCTCGGTGGTCGGTGTGCCCGCAGCGAACTCGGCAGCCGTCCCGATCTCGATGGCGGTCGCGCCGCCGAGGTTCGTGCCGGTCACCTTGACGTCGTTGTCGCCTCCGGCCGGGCCCGTCGGTAGGAGCGTGGCGAGCGGGCTCGGCGTCGTCGGAATCGTGCCGGCCGGCGCGTTCGACGACGTGCCGGTGCTGCCGTCGCTGGAGGACGCGGTGGCCGAGGACGACGCCGCGATCACGGCGGCCGTCACACCGGCGGTTGCGCCGGCCGTGTTGACGACTCCATTCACGGTGATCGAGCCGCTGATGAAGGGGTTCGTGCCGTTCGTGCAGGAGATCTGCTGCCCGCTCGGCACGCCGCAGACCCAGCCCGTGCCCGACGCCCCGACCGGCAGAACCCCGGCGGGGAGCGTCTCGGTCACCGTCACCGGCAGAGTCTCGCTCGCGCCCGACGCGCTCGCGGCGAGCGTGTAGGTGACCGGGCTTCCCGCTGGGAGCGTCGCCGCCGCGTAGCTCGTCTGCGACACGGCGAGCACCGGGACGGGGTTCAGCGTGGTGACCAGGGCATTGGCGATCTCGTGGGTGTCGATCACCGAGCCCGTGGAGCCGACCCAGCCGAACGTCAGCTGCTTGGGAAACCCGCTGGCGTTGACCCAACTCGCCGGGTACAGGCCTGCCGGCACGACCGGCAGCGCCCCGGCGAGCGTCTTGGCGGCGCCGCCCACAGGCGTGTACTTCACCTCGTAGCTCCGGGCCGGGACGACGAGCCCGGAAGGCGTCGTCACTGCGACCGCGCTCGGGTTGTAGGCCACCTCGATCGGGACGACCGCCGGCGCGCGCGTCGCCGTCGTCGCCCGCAGGGTGAGGGGAGTCGAGGTGGCGGTCGCCGCGCTGCTGTTCAGGGCGCAGTACCCGACGGTGCCCTGGCCCGGCCCCCGCACCGCGACCTCCCCGGGCATCCTCACGCTCATGTTGGCCGGATCGGTGCAGCCGGTCCCCTCATACAGCTTGTTGCTGAAGTTGCCGAACGGGTCGACGCCGATCCCGAGGTAGGCGTGGGTCAGGCCGGCTGTGGAGGTGAACGCCGAGTACCCGAACGCTCCACCGGTGGGCCCGAGGATCGTCGGCGTCAAGGGATTCGCCGGATCGACGGCGGCCAGCGCGAAGGCCAGCCCGTCCGCGCCGGAGCTGGCGATGCCGTACTGGTAGGAGTTGAACGTCACGTCCAGGCCCTGCGAGGTCGGCACGCTGCCGTTGGCGAAGATGCCGCCCTCCTGGCCTCCCCCGGCTGAGGTCAGCCGCAGCGCACCCGAGCCCTGGGCATCGTTCGGCGCGGCGCAACTCGCCAGCGGGTTGGCGGTGGCGTTTCCGGCAGCCGAGAGGCAGACGACGTTCGTCTTGAGCCCCGTCGCAGCCGGCGCCGACACGGTGCCCGCGGAGCCGTTCACCGTGTTGTTCTGAAACGGCTGGTTGAAGAGCGTCGACGCCGAGACGGGCGAGACCCACGACGCGATCGACGCGACGGCCACCCCGACCACGAGCGCCGTCCTCACGGCGCTCCGCACCGCTCGACGGTTGCTTCTGGACGCCGGCATTCCTCACCTCTGAGTCAGGCTGATCGGTCTCCAGGCCACTCCGATCGGAGCGGTCTGTGCTGGTACTTCTTCTGTCAGGCATGCGTGCCCGGCATGGACCGAAGGACCGCGGACCGCTCATCTGGGGAGGTCGTAGGGTGCGTCCACGCGTGACGCCCGGAAAGGCCACGCTGGCCTTTGGTCGGGGAGAACGTCACGCCTTCCGGCTGGCCTAAGGCACCAAGTGATACTCCTCACCCAAACGCCCGTTCGCTGTACCGGTACGGGACAGCCTAGCACAGTACCGATGGCCGGTGTAACCATTGCGTGTCAGACATGTGGCGGCGGCCGCGGCGGTATGACAGAGAGCATCGGATGCGGGGCGTCCGGCGCCGGCAGACGTGGAACTCACGGTAAGTGCGGTGGCAGTGCCCTGACACCATGTCAGTGGTTCACACCGAAGATGTAGTGAGTTCCACGCCCGCCACCGGCGACGTGGCCGCTGGCCCGCGGACGCCGGCCCTGGTAGCGTCGCCGGGGTGATCGCGCACGTCGCCCTCGAGACGCGCCCGGCCGATGGTCCCGCGGCTACGGCGTTCTGGATCGAGCTCGGCTTCGTCGTCGTCGACCCGCCCGCGAGCCTCCGCGCGCGGGCAGCCTGGCTCGAGCGCGACGGGACCCAGATCCACCTGCTCTGGACCGAGCAGCCGACCGTGATGCCCGAGGGTCACGTCGCCGTTGTGGTCCCCGACTACGCGGGGACCCTCGAGCGTCTGCAAAGCGCCGGCCACCCGGTCGAGCCGCGGACCGAGCACTGGGGCGCGCCGCGGGCGTTCGCCTGGACGCCGGGCGGCCACCGCGTCGAGTTGATGGCGTCCCCCCCGGCGAGCCCCCCGCTGCCCTCGCCGGGTGAGCCGTCCCCGTCAGCCTACGCAATCACCGAGCAGCCTCAGGACGCCTGAGCCCGGCACCGCGGACCCCGAGCCCCGAGCCCCGAGCCCCGAGCCGGCGAACCTGACCTACTGCTTGGCGTGCTTGGCCCGGCGCAGCCGGTTGCGCTCCTCCTGGAGCTCGGCCACGTGGGCGACGAGCTGGAGGATCTGGGGGACCCCGGTCGCCTTGGCCTGGCCGTAGCGAAAGGCGTCCTGCCAGTCGGCGAGCTTCGCGTCCTTGGCCATCTCGTTGAAGAAGGCGCGAGCCATCTCGATGCGGACCTTGGCCTCCGGCGCCGAGTCCTTGGTGATCTTCGGTCCCGGCAGCTCGACCCGGAACTGCTGGACGTCGCCGCGACCGCGCAGCTCGAGCCCGAAGACCAGCTTGAGCGGCTTGAGGGCCGGGACCTCCTGCATGAAGCGGGCGATCGCGCTCTCGATCTGCGACTTCGCGTCTGTAGCTGAACTCACCGGCGGCAGTCTAGTCGAGCGTTTCGGCTCGGCCGGCACACCCATCCGAGCGCCCGCGGGCCGGCGTCCGCCCTACCGACACGTCGACCGGGGCACGCCGCTGACCGGATGGATCGCCCGTGCGCCGGAGTGGAGCGCCCTGACCGGGAGGCGCAGACCAGCCGCGGAGCCCCGCCGTCCGTTCGCGCCGACCGGCGTGATCGTGACCGAGACCGAGGTGAAGGTCGGGCTCGCCGGGAGGGCCAGCACCCGGCAGCCGGGCCGGCTGACGTAGAGGCGCTGGTAGCCCTCGGTCGACGTCGCGCTGACCTCGTAGCGCGACGCGAGCCGCGAGGCCGCCCAGGCGAGAACCACGTGCTTGGAAGTCCGGTGCAGGCGCAGCGCCGGCACTCGAGCGGGCCGGCGTGGGGGCGGCGCGACGAACGAGGCCACCTTGAAGGTGCTCAGCGGCATCCCGTGACGGGTTATCTGCACGTCGATCTGCCGGGGACCGCCTGGGCCGTCGGCCGGCGTGAAGCCGACCTCGCCGCAGAGCACCTTCACGCTGGCGCTCCGCCCGGTCCGCCGCCGCACCGCCGCCGGGCAGGTGGCGGCGTGGCCCGACCCGAGGCTCTGTGCGAGACCGCCGTGGTGCTCGACGAAGTTCAGCCGGGCGCCGGCCTGCGGCGTGTAGGTGTAGTCGACGCGGTAGCCGGTCGACCCGTGGATCACGCGGGCGCCGACCGCCGGCGGGAGCTCGAGCGGGGCCGTGTCGACCGAGGTGATCGTGCTGCCGAGCGCCGGGGTCACCGTCCAGACGCCGGGCGCCGGCTTGAGCAGCTGGAACGCGGTCGTCGCGTTCTGCCGGTCCTGGGCGATCAGGTACGCGCCGGTCTTGCGCGAGGCCCCGAGCAGGGCCGACGCCTCGATCCGGGTGCCGTCGGGGCCGGTCACCGTCACGTCGGGCGAGCCGCCGGCGCCGTGCAGCCGGACGCTCTCGAGGATCGTGCCGGGCTTGACGGTGAACCTGTACGGGCTGCTCGCGGCCGCCCGGAGCGCCGATGCGCTGGCCCCGTCGGGGGCTCCAGCCGGCCGCCACGGGCCGACGTCGCACGAGTCGCCCATCACGTCGACGCTGCCGCCCCACGGGTATCCGAAGCCGGTCTTGACGGTGTAGCTGCCGTAGGAGAAGTCCGGGATGCCGTCGCTGAAGGTGACGATCGGGTAGTAGATCGTGCCGAGCGACGCGCACGCGGCGACGCCGTCGCTCGAGACCAGGGCGTTGCCGTCGACGCACGCGACGTCGAGCAGGCAGACGCTGACGCTCCCCTCGATGTCGAACGACGTGCCCTGGAGCCAGCCGTTGACCTGGCCGTCGACCGACGCGGCGTCGACGTCGTCGCTCGGGAGCTGGAGGTGCGCGTCGAAGCCGACGTCGAGGGCGTCGTCGCCGTTGAGCGAGAGGGTCCCGTCCGCGATGTGGTGGTTGAACATCGTGAGGCCGCCCTGGAGGGTGATCGACCACGGCTGGCCGTTGGCGGCGTCGACGTAGAGGAACGACCCGTCGACCTCGATCGCCTCGTCCGAGCCGAGCGGGAGCGCGCTGATCACGGCCTGGCCGCGGATCTGCAGGGGCGCCGGCGTAAGGCATATGCCGGCGGCGATCGACTTCAGGTACACGCCCTCCTCCAGCGGGACCGTGTGCCCGAACTCGGCCTTCGCGGCGACGTTGCCGAGCGTCCCGTCCTGGAGCTCGCCCGAGAAGGCGAACCCGGCGTCGCCCTTGGTCGGCAGCGTCACGTCCATCGTCCCGTTCCACCGGTTCGTCGCCGTGTTCGTCGCGCAGGTCAGGAACGGCTGGCCGGCCGGGTCTGAGAACTGGTCGCACTGGTCGCCGGTCTGGCCGGCCGCCACGTAGGACAGGCAGATGTCGTTGATATCGAGGTCGTGGAGCTTGGCGTGGTCGACCTCCATCTTGACGGCGTCGAAGTGGACGCCGTTGACGTCGATCCGGAACGAGATCTTCCCGGTGACCCCGGGCGACTCGGCCGCCTCGGTGAGCGTGAAGCCCGGGATCTCGAGGTAGGCGCCGACCCGCACGTAGGGCGTCCCGTCGGCGTCGGTGCCCAGCGCGAAGGAGATCCGCCCCTCGGCGTGGAGGCCGAGCAGGTCGATCCCACTGGGCGCGAGACCCACGTTCGCGATCGAGTGCTCCTGTCCGGGTGTGCCGGCCGGAAGCAGCCAGTCGATCGCGCCGTTGACGATGTTCGCGCCGGCCTCGTCGACGCGGACGGCCGTCCCGGTGATCTTCGCGAGTGCGGTTCCGATCGGCGGCGTGATCGTCAGCGTCGACCCCGGCGCCTTGATGATCGGCATGCCGTTGAGCAGGATCGAACCGCTCGCGGTGTATGAGGAATCGGCGGAGCCCGAGGTCCTGTTCAGGCAGATCGCGCTGGTCGCCGTCGTGATCTGGGTCGACCCGAACCGGAGCGAGTGGATGCATCCCTGGAGGACCGTGATCGACTGGCGGACGGCGTGCACGTGACCGAGGGCGTCGGTCACCTCGAGTCCGACGGTCTGGGTCCCGTCGTGGGGGAACGGAGCCGTCTCGGTCAGCGCGCTGCCGGCGTCGGTCTCATACGAGCCGTTTCCGTCGAGGTCCCACCGCAGGTGCAGCGGCGGCGCTCCGCCTGTTGTCGCGCTCGCATCGAAGGTCGCCGGCTGGTCGTCGGTGATCACGGAGGGGATCGCGAAGGCCGGGACGAGGCGCTGGGTGACGACGGTCGTCGCGATCGCCTGGGCGTGCTGGGCGCGGTCGTCGGCGACGTCGACGCCAAACCGGGAGGTGCCCGGACGGGCGACGGTCGTCGTCGTCGTGGCCGCGGTCGTCGTCGCCCCGTCGACCTTGCCGTCGCCGTCGAGGTCGAAGCCGTAGTGGAGCGTCCCGACCCCGCCGGTCGAGCCCGTCGCGTCGAGCGTCACGACGTCGCCGGTCTCCGGGTGGACCGGCGTCAGGGTGAGTCCGGCGACCAGCGGGTCGGCGACGGTCACGACGTCGTCGGCGACCTGCTGATGGCCACCGGAGTCGGTGACCCGGACGGCCACGGCGTGATCGCCCTTTGTGGTGAACGTCGTCGCGAAGGCCGGCGCCCCGCCGGACGAGTCCGCGAACGTGCCGGCGCCGTCGTGGTCGAAGGCGAAGCTCAGCGCGCCGGCTCCTCCCGTGCTGCCCGCCGCGTTCAGCGTCACGACCTGCCCGGGCGCCGGGATCGCCGGCGAGTGGGTCAGCGAGGCGGTCAGGGCCGGTGCGACTCCGACGTTGTGGGTGATCGTCGTGCTGACACCGTCGGCGTCGGTCACCCGCAGACCGACGACGTGGACGCCGTCGGTCGCGAACGTCACGTGGTCGGCCGCTGCCGTCCCCGTGTCGTCCTCATAGGTACCGTCTCCGTCGAGGTCCCAGGCGTAGTGGAGCGGTGCAATCCCGCCGCTCGACGCGCCGGCATCGAAGCTGACCTGCTCCCCGGTCTGCGGGAGTGCCGGTGTCGTGGTGAACGCCGCCGTCACGGGCGCGGCGACCTTGAAGGACTCGGCCGCGACGACGCTGGTGTGGCCGGCCTGATCGGTCACGCTGAGGGCGATCGTGTGGTGGCCGGCGCTCGTGAAGGTCCGCTGGATCTGATCGGCGTCGTCGCCCGGTCCGCTCAGCAGGGCGCCGTCGAGCGTCCAGGCGTACGTGTACGGGTGCGTGCCGCCGACCGTGGTCGTCCCGTCGAAGGTGACCACCTGTCCGGGCGCCGGCGCAGCCGGGAGGATCCGCAGGTCGGCGGTCAGGACCGCGGCGACACCGACCGGCCTGGTCACGGTCGCGACGACGCCGTCGCTGTCGGTGACCCGCAGCTCGACCTGGTAGATCCCGCTGGTCGAGTACGACCGGGTCGGCGCGGGATCGCCCGCCACCGCGGGATCGAAGCTGCCGTCGCCGTCGAGGTCCCAGGCGTAGGTGTACGGCGGGATCCCGCCGGTGGTCGCGGTCGAGTCGAACTTGACGGGGTCGCCGAGCTGCGGGTCGAGCGGCGTGCTCGAGAAGTCTGCGACCAGCGGCGCGGCGACCTTGAACGCGTCGCTCGCCTGCTGGGTGCGGCCGTAGGCATCGGTGATCGTCAGGCCGACCGTGTGGCGAGCGGCCGTCGCGAAGGTCTGCGTCAGCGTCGCGCCCGTCTCGCCGGTCAGGGCCGCGCCGTCGAGCGTCCAGGCGTAGGTGTACGGCGTCGCGCCGATCGGCTCGCCACCGGTGCTGTCGACGCTGTCGAATGTCATCTGATCCCCGGGGACCGGCGACGCCGGAAGCTGGTCGATCACGGCGCTCAGCACCGGTCGGACGATCAGGCTCGAGGTTGCCGTGACGACGACGCCCCCGGCCGGGTCCGAGTCGGTCACCTGGACGCCGACCGTCGGCGTGCCGGCCGAGGGGAAGCTCACCGACGTCTGATCCGAGGTCCCGGTGTCGGTCTCGTAGGTGCCGTTCCCGTCGAGGTCCCACGCGTAGTGGAGCGCGCCGATGCCGCCGGTCGCGGTCGCGATCAGCGTCCGCGTCTCACCGGCCATCAGGTTCCGGCCGGCCTGCGGGGCGACCGCGACGTTCAGCGGGGTGGCGACGCGGACCGACACCGAGTCGGTCGCGCTCTGGCCCTGCCCGTCGCTCACGCTGACGCCGACGGCGCCCCTGGTCGCGGACGTCCAGGTGGCTCGCAGGACGGCGGCCTGCGGGCTCGTACGGGTGTTGGCGTCGGTCGTGAACGTGTACGTGTAGGACGGCGACGCCCCGCCGCTGCCCGGGTACCCGCCGGTCGCGGCAGCCGTGAAGTCGGTCGCGGTCCCAGGCGTCGTGGACGCCGGCTTGGGTGTGAGCGCGACGACCAGAGGCGTGCCGATCCGGACAGGGGTCGAGAGCTGCGCGGTGACGCTGTCGCCGGCGGTGTTGACGAAGGTCGCGGTGGCGGGCTTGTCGCCGATCGTCGTGAACGTGTGGTCGACGGTCGCCGTCGTCGTCGTCTGATCGGTCGTCCCGTCGCCGTTGAAGTCCCAGTCGACGTGGTCGAGCACGGCGTCCTGTGGTGAGTCCGGCGGTGCCCCGGCCGTCGCGGTGAAGGCCACCGGCACACCGGTGAAGGCCTTCGTCGCCGAGGCCGTGAGCGTCAGGGTCGGCGGGCGGGTCGCCGTGTAGACCTCCCAGTCGGCCGCGGTCGGGCGGGTCGCCCAGGCGACCATGTCGAGGCGGGCGTCGTTGTCGATGCTCCCGAGCGTCAGCCCGTCCGGGCCGTTGGCGACGCCGGTGCCGTCGCCGAACCTGGTCGGGGCGCCGTACGGCGTGAACGAGGTGCCCGGGCTCGACGGATCGTTCGCGAGGACCACGATCTGCCCGGACTGGGGCTGGGCGATCACGAGGTCGGGATGCCCGTCGGTGTCGGCGCTCGGGTTCGCCGGAGCGGCGACGTCCCCGATCTGGAGGGCTCCGGCTCCGCCGGTCACGGTGTGCGCGTCGACGGTCGCGTCGTTGCCCGGCTGGAAGCCGAAGTGGAGGGCCGGCTTGTTGTCGAGCGTGAGCGACGGGTCGTAGAGGGCGACGGCGTACGCGCCGTCGCCGCTGGTCAGACTCGCGGCGAACGTGAACGCGAGGTCGTCGTGGCCGTCGCCGTTGAGGTCTGCGATCTGCATCGACCGGAGGCCGGGACCGACCGAGAAGTAGCCCTGGTAGGTGAAGTTCGCCGGCGTCCTGCCGGCCCCGCCGGTCCAGACCTGGAAGCCGCTGTCGGTGCCGCCGCACGCGTTGCCGTACTGGATGATGTCGTCGGCGCCGTCGCCGGTGATATCGCCGACAAGGAGGTGGCCGCCGCAGACGCGCGTGCCGGTCGGCGTCGGGAGGTAGCTGCCCGGGCCGATGATCCCGCCGTTGGTCTTGCCCCAGAGGGCGAGGGAATCGTCGTTGAGCAGCTGGAAGGCGCCGGCCTCGAGTGCGGGACTGGTCTCGATGTTGCCGAGCGCGAGCGCGACCTGGGGATGGGCGCGGGTCACCGAGTCCTGGTCGCTGTCGGAGCCGCGGCCGTTGAAGGCGATGTCCTCGGCCAGACCGCCGAGCCCGTCAGTCCAGTAGAAGACGTCGCCGCCGGCGTTCGGGTCGCTGCCGAGGGCGAGGTCGGTCGGCGCGTAGCCGGCGGCTCCGTCGGATTCGCTGAGCGTCCACGGCTGATGGCCGGCCGCGGCCTGGAGGATCCGGTAGAAGCCGGGCGTCTGGCCGCCGGCCGTGCTCGACGTGATGCCGACGACATCGCCTAGCCCGTCCTGGGGGAGATCCTGCCGCCCGGCGGAGATGCCGGTCCCGACGTCGGAGATCACCATCTTCGTGAAGTAGTTGCCGGTCGACGCCTGGGAGCTCGACGTCGCGCCCTGATGGACGCGGGAGAAGTTCGCCGACGCCGGCCCAGCCGTCAGGGCGCACCCAACCAGCGCGGCCAGAGCTGCGGCCGAGGTGACCCTCACGCGTCCCATCTCCGTTCCGCCTCTCCTCGGGGACTTCGGGCGGTCCGGCCGCTCGGAGCACTCCTACGAGGGAGCCATCGGCCGCAACGAGGCGTTGCGGCATACGACATTCGTCCACCCGGGGACGTCGCGACTAAGGTCGGTCAGATCTTGTGCCGCTCGAGCAGCTTCCTGCCGATCACCATGCGCTGGATCTCGGATGTCCCCTCGCCGATCAGCAGGAGCGGCGCGTCGCGGTAGAGCCGCTCGATCTCGTACTCCTTGGAGTAGCCGTAGCCGCCATGGATGCGGAAGGACTCCTCGACGCAGAACCGACCTGCCTCGGAGGCGAACAGCTTGGCCATCCCGGCCTCGAGCTCGGCCCGCTGGCCGGCGTCCTTCAGCCGGGCGGCGCTCATCGTCAGCAATCGTGCGGCCTCGATCTGGGTGGCCATGTCGGCGAGCTTGAACTGGATCGCCTGGTGGTGGGCGATCGGCTTGCCGAAGGCCTTGCGCTCCTGTGAGTAGCGCAGCGCCAACTCCAGAGCCCGCTGGGCGATCCCGACGCCGCGGGCGGCGACGTTGACCCGGCCGACCTCCAGGGCGTCCATCATCTGCGCGAAGCCGGCGTTCAACCCGGCGGGCTCCCCTCCGAGAACATTCTCTGACGGGCACAGGTATCCATCGAAGACGAGCTCGGTCGACTCGACGCCCTTGTAGCCGAGCTTCTGGATCTTCGGGGGGACGTTGAGCCCGGCGTATTCGCCGACGTTCTCGGATACGCCGCCCTCCTTCTCGGCGATGAAGCACGTGAACCCGCGGTGGCGGGGCTGGGCGTCGGGATCGGTCTTGACGAGGACGAAGACGAGGCCACTCATCAACCCGTTGGTGACCCACATCTTCTGGCCGTTGATCTCCCACCGGCCGTCGTCGCGCCGCTCGGCGTGGCTCTTGATCGCCTGGACGTCCGAGCCCATCTCGGGCTCCGAGAGGGAGAAGGCCGCCCGGACCTCGCCGGTCGCCATCGTCGGGAGGTACCTGCGGCGCTGGTCCTCGGTTCCGAACTTCATCAGCAGGTACGAGCCGATGAAGTGGGTGTTGACGATCCCGGAGATCGAGATCCAGCCTCGGGAGAGCTCTTCGACGATCATCGCGTACGTCGCCAGGTCGAGCCCCATCCCGCCGTACTGCTCGGGAATCGTGACGCCGAACAGGCCGAGCTCGCGCATCTGGGCGACGATCTCCGTCGGGAACTCGTCGGCCCGGTCGAGGCGGCCGGCGTTCGGGAGGATCTGCTCGTCGGCGAACTGACGGACCATCTCGATGATCGCCTGCTGCTCGTCGGTCTTCTTGTTGGGGTCGGCGGCAACCGCCATGCTCGCTCCGTCCGTGACTAGTGGGCCAATTATCCAGCCGAAGCTGGAGGATACCCCCGTGAACTTCGCCCGAGACGTGGTCGACGCGGCCGACCCGGGCCGCCTGGCGCTGGTCGAGCTGCGCCGGGACGAGTCCCGCGCGGAGTGGACGTTCGGTCGGGTCGCGGCCGAGAGCGCCGGGCTCGCCGGCACGCTGGCGGGGCTGGGGATCGGCCGGGGCCAGCGGGTCCTGACGCTGATCGGAAACCGCCCGGAGTGGGTCCTCGCGATGGTCGCCTGCTTTCGGATCGGGGCGGTCGTCGTCCCGTGCAACGAGCAGCTCCGCGCAGCGGATCTCCGACTCCGCCTGGAGGTCGCCCGACCGGCGGTGATCCTCGCCGACGAGCGCAACGCCGCGCAGCTGGCGGCCGCGGAGCCTGACTGCCCGGTGCTCTGGTGTGGGGATCCCGAGCTCTATGCGGGAGCCCGGCCGGCGGCCGTCGAGCTCGACCCCGGCGACCCCTGCCTGATCGTCTTCACGAGCGGGACCGCCGGCGAGCCGAAGGCGGTGCTCCATGGCCAGCGCTACCTCGCCGGACAGGAGCTCCAGGCCCGCAGCTGGCTGGGAGCCCGCCGGGGCGAGCTGGTCTGGTGCACGGCGGCGAGCGGGTGGTCGAAGTCGGCGCGCAACGTCTTCGTCGCGCCATGGCTCTGCGGGGCGCGGGCACTCCTCCACGACGGGCGCTTCGACCCGGCCGAGCGGCTCGAGCTGGCAGCCCGTGAGCGGGTCAACGTGCTGTGCATGGCGCCGACCGAGTACCGGCTGATCGCCGCCCGCGCGACGATCCCCCGGCTGCCCGACCTGACGGGGATGGTCGCGGCCGGCGAGGCGCTGAATCCGGAGGTCCTGCGCGCGTGGGAGGAGGCCACGGGCGGGTCGATCCGCGACGGATACGGTCAGACGGAGACCGGCCAGCTGACCGCGATGCCGCTGGGCGAGCCGGTCCGGCCGGGGTCGATGGGCAGGGCCCTGCCGGGGGTGCGCCTGTGGGTCGACGACGGCGAGCTGGTCGCCGACCCGCGGACCGTGCCGACCTTCTTCCTCAACTACGTCGGCGAGCCGCCGCCGAGCGGCCCGTGGCGGACGGGCGACCGGGTGACCGAGGACGCGGACGGGTACCTCCACTTCGAGGGGCGGACAGACGACCTGATCATCTCGGCCGGGTACCGGATCGGGCCGTTCGAGGTGGAGTCGGCGCTAGTCGGGCATCCGGCGGTCGCCGAGGCCGCGGTCGTCGCGTTCCCCGATCTGGAGCGCGGGTCAATCGTAAGAGCGGTCGTCGTCCTGCGCGCGGGCTATCGGCCCTCGGCCGGCCTGGCCGAAGCTCTCCAGCGGCATTGCCGCGACGTCACGGCGCCATACAAGTACCCGCGGATCGTCGATTTCGTCGACGCCCTCCCGACGACGCCGAGCGGCAAGATCCGCCGGGCGGAGCTCCGCCGGGGATGACCGCGGCGGAGCTCGTGACCCGAGCGGATGGTTCGTGCGTCAGCTGGCGAGCGCGTAGATCCGGCCGGTGATCTCCGCGCCGCCGGCCGGGTACTCACGGGCACGGAGCGTGACCCGCGTGCCGCCGGGGTAGTAGCGGGCCGAGGCCGGCCGCCCGCGCGGCTTGACGTTCGTGACGAGGAAGTCGACCAGCGGACGGGCGGCGAGCTCGGCCGGCATGACGCCGCGGATCGTCTTGCCGGCGGGGGCCTTGATCGTGAAGTTGACGACCCGCCTGCCGCCGAGCGTGACGTCCCGGTAGACGATCCGGTCGCGCCTGGGGATCCGGTCCCCCTTGTGGAGCCCGGTCCCGGCGATCGTCAGCGGCGCGGTCGCGCCGGTCCATGTCCGCTGGGCGCCGACGATCGGCGCCGGGGTGGCCGCGGCCACCCCGGCTGTGGCGATCGCGATCGCGGCGCCGGCAGCGCCGAGCTTGGTTGCGATGGTCATCTCAGGTGTCCTCCAGAGTCGTTGCGATGTGGCGTTCTGAGGTGAACACGGCCGGCGTCGGGGAAACCAACGGCCCTTCGCCGGCGGACTTTCCGCGCCTGCCACGCGCCGACCGCGCGGGCGAGCGCCGGTCGCCGGCGGCGACGGCCCCAGCCGGCACGCGTGGGCGCAGGGCGTAGCCGGAGCTCGCGAGCACCAGCGGGGTGAGCGTGAGGACCGGACGGCTACCGTTTGCGGCTGATGCGGGACATCCTCGTGGCGCGCGGCGTCGTCAAGCAGGTCGGACACCGACGCGCGGCCCGCCGGGTTCTCGACGGCGTCGACCTGTCGGTCGGGGAGGGTGAGCTGGTCGCGGTGCTCGGCCGGTCGGGATCGGGCAAGTCGACCCTCCTGCACCTGCTCGGCGGCCTCGACCGCCCGGACGCCGGATCGATCGTCGTCGGGGGCGACGAGCTGGTCGGGGCGTCGGATCGGGCGCTGACCCGGCTGCGTCTGCGGCGGATCGGCTTCGTCTTCCAGTCGTTCGCCCTGGTCGAGGAGCTCTCGGGCGAGGAGAACGTCCTCCTGCCGACCCGCCTGCCGGGGTCGCCGGCCGGCGGAGCCGCCCGAGCGGCGCGGCTGATCGAGGAGCTCGGGGTGGCCGGGGTCGCCGGCCGGGCACCGCATGAGCTCTCGGGCGGCGAGCAGCAGCGCTTCGCGATCGCCCGGGCCTTGGTCAACGATCCCGTGCTGGTGCTCGCCGACGAGCCGACCGGGAATCTCGACACCGACGCCGCAGCCGACGTCCTCGCCCTGCTGGGCGGCCTGACCGGCGAGGGCCGGGCGGTCGTGATCGTGACGCATGAACGCGACGCGGCGGCGGCCGCCGATCGGGTCGTCGTGATGAGCGACGGTCGCCTCGTCGCCGCGGCGCACCGATGAGGGCTGCCTGGCGGGAGGCGCGCTCGACGCTGCGGGCGCGCCGGCGCCGAGCGGTGCTCGCGGCGGTCGGGGTCGGACTGGCGGCGATGATGCTCGCGACTTCGGTGCTCGTCAGCGACGGGCTGGGCGGCGGCTTCAACCGGAGTGCGCGGGCCGCCCAGCTGCCGGATGTGATCGCCCGCTTCGACGACCAGCCGGCCTCGAAGGTCGCAGCCCGGGTCGGAGCCCTGCCCGATCTCGAGACGTTCACGACCCGCCTGGAGATCACGAACATCCCGCTCGCGGCGAACGGCCACTTCTCGGGGAGCGGCGTGCTCGAGGTGCTCGACCCCGGGCGGCGGGGCTACGCGATCGTCGCCGGTCGTGACCTCGGATCCGCGCCGGGCGAGGTCGTCGTCGAACAGGCGCTTGCGCGGGCCTGGCGGATCCGGGTCGGCTCGACGCTGCGCATCGGCCGGCTGCGGACCGAGCGGGTCGTGGGGCTCTCGGAGGCTCCGGACAACGTCGGCTTTCCGCTCGCCGAGCCGCGGGTCTACGTCTCGCGGGCCGGCATCACGGCGAGCTTTCCCGGGCGTGTCGACCAGGACGTGAACACCGTCGAGGTCTGGTTGCGCAGCCCGGCCGGCCTCGATGCGACGCTCGAGCAGGCGCGGTCGGAGAGCTACGGCCTCCGCGGCCTGCGGCTGACGACCCGGTCGGGTGTCCGCCTGGTGCTCGACCAGGCCGCGGGCATCGTGATCGCCCTGCTGATCGCCCTCTCGGCGATCGCGCTGATCACGGCCGGCGTGATGCTGGCGGCTTCGTCGCGGGCCGAGGTCGATCGCCGGCTGCGGGGAATCGGCGTGCGCAGGGCGCTGGGTGCGGGGCGCGGGTGGGTCGCCGGGGCCGCCGCCCTCGAGTCGTTTGCGATCTCCGCACCGGCCGCCGGGATCGGCGTGCTCGCGGGCGGGCTGGTCGCGACGCCGCCGAGCACCCGCCTGCTCGAGCTGCTCAACGAGCTCCCGCCCGGCGGGAGGATCGTGGTGCCCCTGATCGGCTGTTGGGCGCTCGCCGTCTCGGTGGCCGTACTGACCTCGGCCTGGCCGGCCTGGCGGGCGGCCGGGCGCTCGCCGTCGCGCCTGTTGCGGGGGGCCGACCTCGCGGTCAACGCCCGCCGTGCCCGCCCGGCGCTCCGCAGGCTGCTCAGCGGCCTGGCCGGCCTCGGTGCCCGGCTGGTCGCCGCCCGGCGGGCGAGGCTCGCGTCGACGCTCGTCGTGCTCGGCGTCTCGGCGGCCTTCATCCTGCTGATGCTCGCGCTCGCCTCCGAGCTGGTCTCGCTCCAGTCCGATCCGGGGACGCTCGGCCGCCGCTACGCGCTCTCGGCATCGCTCCCGGCCACCCAGGGCCGGTCGGTCGCCGGTCTCCCCGGCGTGGCGGCTGCGGCGCCCCGCTACGAGGTCACCGCACTCGACTCGTTCTCGCTCGGTGAGACGATCGACGTGATCGCCTACCCGGGCGACCACACGACGTTCGAGGCGCCGCCGCTCGTCGCGGGCCGGCGCCTGCGCGGCGCGGACGAGGCCGAGGTCGGGAGTGGGCTGGCCAACGTGCTCGGGCTGGACATCGGCTCGACGCTGGCGCTCGAGCTCCCGGGCGGCAGCGAGCGGCGACTGCGGGTCGCGGGCATCGTCAGCTCGCTCGACCACGACGGCCGGATCGCCTACATCCCGGCGGCCGCGCTGCTCGCGGCGGACCCGGGCGCACCCGAGCAGATCGCGATCGTCCTCGCCCCCGGGGCGAGCAGCGGCCCCGTGATCGCCGGGGTGGACGCCCTCGGCGGGCACGTGGACGACACGCCGGGGGCGCTCGACGGCGAGCGGGCGTTGATCTCGGCCCTGACCGCGATTCTCCGGGCGATCGCCGTCGTCGACGGGCTCGTCTGTCTCTACGCGCTCGTGCAGGCGCTGGCCCTGACCGCCCAGGAGCGGCGCACGACGCTCGGCGTGCTGCGGGCGTGCGGCGCGGGAACCGGCTCGGTCGCGCGCCTGCTGGCCGGTGCCGCGGTCTGCGTGCTGACGCCGGCCGCGATCGTCGGCGTGATCCTCGAGCGGACGATCCTCGGGCCGGTGATGTCACGCATCGCCGCCGACTACGCCGTCCTCCCGCTGGCCGCGGGACCGGGCGAGATCGCGCTGCTCGTGGGCGGCCTGGCTCTGATCGGTGCGGTCGCCGTCGCCGTCGTCGCCCGTCAGGCCGTCGCCGGCGCGCGGGTCGTGTCGGGGACGATATGAGCGTGCGCCGGGACGATGCGAGCGAGCGCCGGGACGATTGGACCGAGCGCCCGGACGATTCGAGCGAGCGCCCGGACGATTCGTTGCAGCGACGGCATGCTGCGACGGAGCGGGCGGTGACTCGCCGGGAGCTCGTCCGCGGGCTGTGCCTCGGCGCCGGTCCCGGCCTGGCACTGCGCTGGCCGGCGGCCGCGCTGTCCTCGGCCCTGCTGATCGAGGCCTGCGGCGGCGGCGGCGGCGGGTCGGGTCGGCTGGCGTCGCCGGACGGGTCGACGCTCCACTCGACGTGGGCCGACCCCGACGGGTCGGGCGTGCTGCGCGTCGCCGCCGGCGAGCCGCTGCTCGCTCGCACCGAGCTGGCGCCCGCGAGCCGGCGAGGGGCGGTGCTCGCGACCCTCGCGCACGTCACCGACGCGCACGTCCTCGACGCGCAGTCGCCGGCCCGCGTGCCGTTCCTCGCGCGTCTGGGCCCGCCGTTCACGTCGACCTTCCGCCCGCATGAGACGCTCACCGCACAGGTTCTCGCCGGGGCGCTGGAGGCGGTCGGGGCGCTGCGCCCGGACGCCGTGATCCAGGGCGGCGACCTGATCGACAATGCGCAGGCCAACGAGCTCGCATGGGCACTGCTCGCGTTGGCCGGAGGGTCGGTCGTGGCGGCGAGCGGCGGCCCCGGCTACCACGGGGTCCAGGAGGCCGGGAACCCGGACCCGCTCTACTACCGGCCGGACCTCGACGCGCCCCGCCACCCGACGCTGCTGGCCGACGCCGTGCGCCGCTTCACGAGCCCCGGTCTGCGGGGTCCCTGGTATCCGGTGCTCGGCGACCACGATCTGCTGGTCGCCGGGGTCGTGCCGCCGTCACCACTGAGCGCCGGGATCGCGGTCGGGTCGCGGGCCGTCTGGGAGCTGCCGGCCGATCTCCCGGCCCACATCGGCACGCTCGCGCAGGGCTCGGCCTCGGCACCCGACGGGCTCGGCGATCCGTCGGCGATCGGGGGACTCGTCTCGAACCTGCTGGGCTCGGCGGGCGTCGACGTGCCGGCGGACGCGCGGCGGGCCGAGCTCCCGGCGTCCTCGGTGATCGCGCGCCTGCGTGCGGCGAGCGGCGCCGCCGGCGGCGGCCCGGAGCTCGACTACAGCTTCGACGTCGGTGACCGGGTCCGGGTGATCGTCCTCGACCTGGTGCGGCGGGGCGGCGGCTCGGGCGGGATCGTCCACCCTGGGCAGCCGGCCTGGCTCGCGTCGGAACTCGTGGCAGCCGGCGAGCGGACAGTCGTGGTCTTCTCCCATCAACCACTCGACACGACCGCGGCGGGCCCTGGTCTGCTCGCCGAGCTCGACCGCTCGCCGCATGTGCTGGCGGCGATCTGGGGCCACACCCATCGCAACCGGATCACCCCGCGGCCGGGGCCGGGCGGCGGCTACTGGCTGATCTCGACGGCCTCGCTGGTCGACTTCCCCCAGCAGTCGCGCGCGCTGCGCGTCGTCGAGACGGCTGGGGGGATCGCGCTCGAGACGTGGATGCTCGACCACGTCTCCCCGGCCGGCGGGCTCGGCGAGATCTCGCGCGAGCTGGCCTACCTCGACGCCCAGGGGGGCCGGCCGCAGGGCTTCGCCGGGGGGCGCGCCGACCGGAACGCCGTCCTCTACACGAGCTAGTTGGCGAGCCCGGAGACCTTATAGCCGCCGCCGTCGCCGAACTAACTGCCTGACTCAGGCAGCTACTTTCGCGAAGGGCACTCACCGCTCCCCTCAGGAAACCGACCGCGGGCCGGTCGCCGCTGCCCGACCCCCAACCCTGGCCGGCTTTCCCCTCCCGGCCGGCAACCGCCCGCACGCGGCCCGCAGAATCAACATCGCGGCCCCCCCAGCCCGTCACACGACCAGACCACCGGGCCGCGGCCCGCCCGACCGCCATCGCCGGGCCCGCATCGCTGCGTGTTCGCACGCCCACCCTGCCCAACAGCTGGTCGCGCAGGACGCGAGGTCGACTGGAGGACGCTCGGTTTCCGCAGTGCTTAGATTTCGTTAGCCCTGGTGCGAGGGCCAATAGGCACTGGCTAGGATGGCGCCTGACGCCGGCAAACCGTGCCGGCGGCCTCTTTTCGATGAACTACATAGGGGATCGAACGCCATGAACAAACACCGGATCGGCACCCGCCGGATCGTCGCGTTATCGGCCGCCGGAGCGGCCGCCGTCGGCCTCGCCTCGAGCGCCGGAGGTGCCGCCGCCCAGCCGTCGGCCAGTGCGGCCAGCAGCCAGCTGACGATCCTCGCGGCGGCCTCGCTGAGCAAGGTCTTCCCGTCGATCAGCAAGAGCCCGCGATACACCTTCGCCGGCTCGGGCATGCTCGAGACGGAGATCATGCAGGGCGCGAAGGCCGACGTGTTCGCCGCGGCCAGCCCCAAGCAGCCGGCCGCGCTCTACGCGGGCGGGCTCGTCTACAAGCCGGTCGAGTTCGCGACCAACAGGCTCGTGATGATCGTCCCGAAGGACAACCCCGCCCACATCAAGTCGGTCGCAGACATCACGAAGAAGGGCGTCAAGATCATCGTCTGCAACTCGACCGTGCCGTGCGGCGACTACGCCTCGACGGCGTTCGCCAATCTCGGGATCACGGCGGCGGCGACGAAGAACATCGTCAGCCAGGAGACCGACGTCACGCAGGTCGTCGCGCAGATCGCCGCCGGTGAGGGTGACGTCGGCTTCGTGTACATCACCGACGCGAAGGCGGCCGGCACCAAGGTCAGGGCGATCAGCCTGCCGGCGAAGGCCAAGCCCGGGACCGAGGACGTCGCTGCGGTCGTCAAGTCGACGAC
Source organism: Solirubrobacteraceae bacterium (assembly GCA_036510225.1). Classification (GTDB taxonomy): domain Bacteria; phylum Actinomycetota; class Thermoleophilia; order Solirubrobacterales; family Solirubrobacteraceae; genus Palsa-513. The sequence goes on from DATCEH010000045.1 coordinate 25,802, forward strand.
CAACCGGACCGCGGCACAGGCCTTCGTCAACTCGCTGACCTCCAAGAAGGGCCAGGCGATCCTCAAGGCCGCGGGCTTCGGCAAGCCGTGAGCCCGAGCGCCGCCCGCGGCGCACCGATCGGCAGCGAGTCGGCCCGGGCGCGGATCAGCTCCGCGCTCGGGCCGGTCGCCGTGTTCGCCGCGACGGCGGTCGTGATCGCCGTCGTGCTCGCCTTCCTGCTGCTGCCGATCGTCGCCCTGGTCGTCTACCAGCCGCTCGGAACGCTGCTGCACGACTTCAACTCACAGGTCAGCACCGACGCGATCAAGGTCTCCCTGAAGACGAACCTGATCGCGATGGGCCTGACGCTCGTGCTCGGCACGCCCTTCGCCTACGCGATCGGCCGGCACCGGTTTCCCGGGCGGAGCGTGGTGATCACGCTGGTCGAGCTGCCACTCGTGATGCCGCCGGCGGTCGCCGGGATCGGGCTGCTCGTCGCCTACGGGCGGCTCGGCCTGCTCGGCCACCAGTTGACGGCTCTGGGAATCGACCTCGGGCTGACCCAGGCAGCCGTCGTGATGGCGATCATCCTGGTCGCCAGCCCGTTCTACCTGCGGGGGGCGATCGGCGCGTTCGAGGCGATCGATCCAACCGTGCTCGACGTCGCCGGGACGCTCGGCGCCGGACCGCTCCGGCGCATGCTGCGCGTCGCGCTGCCGCTCGCAAGCGCCGGCCTCGGGGCCTCGGCGGCGCTCTGCTTCGCCCGCGGGATCGGCGAGTTCGGAGCGACGATCCTCTTCGCCGGCAGCTTTCAGGGATCGACCCAGACCCTGCCCCTGGCCGTCTACTCGCTGTTCGACGCCAACCTCGGCCAGGCGATCGCCGTCGGCGTGCTGCTGCTGATCGTCAGCGCGGCAATCCTGCTCACCGCAAAACTACTGGGGTCATGGACCGGCTCGATATCGACATCACTCTCCCGCGGCGGTCGTTCGATCTCCGCGCAGCGCTCAGCCTGAGCAACGAGACGGTCGCCCTGGTCGGCCGCTCTGGCGCCGGGAAGACATCGCTGCTGCGGGCCGTCGCCGGACTCGAACATCCGAACGCCGGGCGGATCAGCCTCGACGACGAGGTCTGGTTCGATGCCCGGCGGCGGGTGCATCTGCGTCCCGAGCGCCGGCGGGTCGGCTACGTACCCCAGGACTACGGGCTGTTCCCGCACCTCAGCGTCGCCCGGAACGTCCGCTTCGCCGGACGACGGCCGAGGCCCGACCTGCTCGAGCGGCTCGGGATCGGGCATCTCGCCCACGCCCGTCCGGGCCAGCTCTCGGGCGGCGAGCGCCAGCGTGTCGCGCTCGCACGGGCGCTCGCGAGGGATCCGCGGGTGCTCCTGCTCGACGAGCCGTTCGCCGCACTCGACGCGATCACCCGCAGCGAGGTCCGCGACGAGCTCGCCGATCAGCTCGCGACGCTCCGGCTCCCCGCGCTCCTGGTCACCCATGCCTTCGAGGACGCGAGCGCTCTCGCCCAGCGAATCGGCGTGATCGAGCGTGGCGTGCTGGTCCAGCTGGCCGAGCCGGCCGAGCTCCTGCGCAACCCGGCGACGGCGACCGTCGCCGCGCTGACCGGGGCCAACGTGCTCGACGGGACGGCGACACCGGCTACGGTCGGCTCGACCGTCGCGCTTCCCGGCGGCGGCCAGCTCGCCAGCTCGACGCCCGCGCACGGCCCCGTCCGGATCGCGATCCACCCATGGGAGGTCGAGCTGACCGACCCGGAGTCGAGCGTCCTGACCGACGACGTCCTCAGCGTGCTGCCCCGCCGGGGCGCCCTGCTCGTCCGGCTGAGCCGCTTCCGGGTCGAGGTCGCGGCCGACCGGACCGGCGAGCTCGCGCTCGCCGTGGGGTCGCGGGTCGGCCTGCGGATCGCGCCCGCCGACGTGCGGGTGCTGCCGCTCGAGTCCTGACCGCCCGCCAGCCGCCGGCTCCCGCCAGCCACCGGCTCCCGCCAGCCGCCGGCTCCCGCCAGCCACCGGCTCCCGCCAGCCACCGGCTCCC
>DATCEH010000046.1:0-60086 GCA_036510225.1 Solirubrobacteraceae bacterium
TCGTCACGCCGGGGGCTGCGGGGGTCCCCGGCGAGCGCGAGCTCGTCGCGTTGGACGCCAAGGTCACGCTCGACGACAACGCCCTCTTCCGCCATCCCGAGAACACCGCCCTGCGCGACAGCGCCGACGACGACCCCCAGGAGCGCATGGCCCGCGCCCGCGGCCTGACCTACGTCAAGCTCGACGGCGACATCGGGATCCTCGGAAACGGCGCCGGCCTCGTCATGTCGACGCTGGATCTCGTCGCCCTCCACGGCGGCGCGCCCGCCAACTTCCTCGACGCCGGCGGCGGGTCGAAGGCCGACGCGATCACCGCCGCGGTCGAGGTGATCCTCTCCAATCCGCGGGTCAAGGCCGTCCTCTTCAACATCTTCGGCGGAATCACCCGCTGCGACGAGGTCGCCCGCGGGCTGATCGGCGCATTCGCCCACCTCAAGCCGGACGTCCCCTTCGTCGTGCGTCTCGACGGGACCAACGGCGCCGCCGGCCGGGCCCTGCTCGCCGAGTCCGATCTCCCGAATCTCCACACGGCCGAGACGATGGACGAGGCCGCCGAGCTCGTCGTCCGGCTCGCCCGGCGGGCGCCCGGTGAGGTGAGCGCGCCCTCCGGCGAGGCGACCGCCGGATGAGCGTGATCCTCGACACCGAGACCCGCCTCTGCGTCGCCGGGATCACCGGGAGCGAGGGCCGCTTCCACACGCTCAACAACCGCGCCTACGGGACGAACGTCGTCTCCGGGGTGACGCCCGGCAAGGGTGGTTCCGACGTCGACGGGATCCCCGTCTTCGACACGTTCGCCGCGGCCGTCCGCCAAACCGCGTGCAACGCGGCGACGATCTTCGTCCCCGCCCGCTTCGCCGCCGACTCGATCCTCGAGGCCGCGGACGCCGGCGTCGCGACGATCATGGCGATCACCGAGGGAATCCCCGCCCACGACGAGCTCCGCGTCTTCACCCAGCTGCGCCGGACGGCCGGCGTCCGCCTGATCGGCCCGAACTGCCCGGGCGTACTCTCGCCGGGCAAGGCCAACGCCGGGATCATCCCCGCCGCCTTCTTCCGGCCGGGCAACGTCGGCGTCGTCTCCCGCTCGGGGACCCTCACCTACCAGGTCGGCAACGAGCTGGCCACCCGCGGCCTCGGCAACTCGACGATCGTCGGGATCGGCGGCGATCCCGTCCCCGGGTCGAGCTTCGTCGACATCCTCGAGCTCTTCGAGGCCGACCCCGAGACCGAGCTGATCGTGATGTCCGGGGAGATCGGCGGCGACAGCGAAGAGGACGCCGCCGAGTACATCGAGGCCCACGTCACCAAGCCCGTCGTCGCCTACATCGCCGGCTTCACCGCCCCGACCGGCCGCACGATGGGCCACGCCGGGGCGATCGTCACCGGCTCGCGAGGCACCGCCAAGGCCAAGGCCGACGCGCTCGAGGCGTGTGGGGTGCGCGTCGGCCGGACGCCCACCCAGGTCGCCGAGATCGTCGTCGAGCTGCTCGGCGGCTGAGCCCGACCGTCTCGAGAGAGAGTCGGTGTCGCTGGTTTCGGTCCACACGAACAGTGTTCGTAAACGAACGGCGTTCGTGTTCGTTTTCAGGAAGGAGATCCCTCTCGATCGCAGCGGGCTCCCGTCGGGCACGCTGTGAACGGCGCCGCCGGCGCAGAGCCTTGTCGGTGAATTTGCCGAACCCCCGCCTTGTCGGTGAACCCGCCCAACCAACCCCCCTCCCCTCCCTTCCCTTCCCCTCCCCTCCCCCCCTGAAGCGCTCGTCAGATCGACGCGGTCGCGAGACTCGCGTCAGTCGAGCGGCGCATGTAGAAGAACCAGGTGACGAGGGCGAGGAGGAGATAGGCGGCGAGGAAGACCTGGAGCGCGCCGATCGACCAGTGTGAGTTGGCGTGGGCGATCACGACCTTGCCCTGCAGGCCGGCGGCCTTGTCGTGGGCGAGGAGAACCTTGTCATGGGCGACGAGCGCCTTGTTGTGGCTGGTCTTGATCGCGTTCGTCAGGGGAGTCGTGACCTTCGCGCCGCTGGCCGTGGCCTTGGTCAGGAGGCCGGACACGTGGAGGCTGGCCTGGCGGAAGACGACCTGGATCAGGAAGCCGCCGAACGCGCCGATCGACCCGGCGATGCCGATCACGGCGGCTGTCTGGCGCTTGAAGGACAGGCTGGTCTCGCGCTCGTCGAGGCCGTGGTCGGCGGCGTGCCGGCGGCCGAGGACGGCGAAGATCGCCGGGATCATGCGGTAGGCCGAGCCGTTGCCGATCCCCGAGAGGAAGAAGATGAACATGTAGGAGACGAAGAACCACGTGAAGCTGTGGGAGTCCACGGCGGCGATCGCCGTTCCCGTGAAGATGCCCATCCCGATGAACGACGCGAGCGTCACGCGCGCCCCGCCGATGCGGTCGGCCGTCGCGCCTCCGAGGGGTCTGGCGAGCGAGCCGAGCAGGGCGCCCATGAAGCCGAGGCCGGCGAGGTAGGTGGCGATGAAGACGTGGTGGGCGAGGAACTCGGGGAAGGTGTTCTTGATCACCAGGGGGAGGGCGAACGAGTAGCCGATGAACGAGCCGAAGGTGCCGATGTAGAGCAGCGACATGATCCACGTGTGGGAGTTGCCGACCGCCTGTGCGTAGGCCTTCGTGTCGGTTCTGGCCTGGGTCAGGCTGTCCATGTAGTAGTAGGCGCCGATCGCAGCGGCGACGATGAACGGCATCCAGAGGATCCCCGCGTAGGCGAGATGGACCTGGTGGATCGGCAGCTTGACGGCGGCGGCCGGCACGCCGATGATCACGACGAGCGGGACGAGCAGCTGGGTGACGGCGACGCCGAGGTTCCCGCCGGCGGCGTTCAGGCCGAGCGCGAAGCCCTTCCGGCGCTCGGGATAGAAGAACGAGATGTTGGCCATCGACGACGAGAAGTTCCCGCCGCCGAGGCCGGCGGTCGCGGCGCAGGCGAAGAGGATCCAGAACTGGGTGTTCGTCGCGTGATGGTGGAGCCAGCCGCTGGGAAGCACGACTGCGACGAGTGTCACGGGAATCAGGAGCAGGGACGCGCTGATCGTCGTCCACAGCTTCCCGCCGAAGCGGGGCAGGGCGAACGTGTAGGGGATCCGCAGGGCGGATCCGATCAGGTTGGGGATCGCCGTCAGCCAGAAGAGCTGCGCGATCGAGAGGGTGATGCCGATGTCGGCGAGGTTCAGGACGATGATCGTCCAGAGCACCCAGATGTTGAAGCCGAGATGCTCGGCGAAGATCGAGAAGGCGAGGTTCTTGCGGGCGATCGCGCGTCCACCCCGGTCCCAGAAGGCCGCGTCCTCGGGCTCCCAGCGATCGATCCACCGTCCGCGGCGCAGGCCCGGGGCCGGTCGTCGGGGCACCGACCACGGGCGCGATGCCTGGTGTTTCGGCGGCGCGGGAGTCTGCAGGTCGGTGCTCATGGTCCTCTCCCTGAGAGACGTCGGTTCCGCGGTGGTCACTCGGGCCTGGGGCGGGCCCGAGTGACCTGGGCGGACAGCACCGCCGAGGTTAGGCGGGTCACGTGTCGGTTCGGTGAGCAACACATGTCCACTGCGTGTCGCGGACATTTCAGTCAGAAATCAACACACCGTGGGAGTCGACGTCGCCCGGATCCGGCCGAGCCCGCGCGGCGCCGCAGCGATCGGCAGAGGCGGCGATCGGCCGCCTGCAAGCCGGGGCCGAGCGGCCGGGTCGAAGCTCTGGGGCCTCACGCGTTAGGCTTCGGCCCATGCCAACGCGTCCGATCTCCTTCGCCCGGGGCGCCCCGTCGCTCGACATCATCGACGTCGACGGCCTCAGCGCCGCCGCCACACGTGCCTTCGCCGAGGACCCGGCAGGAGCGACGGCCTACGGGACGTCGATTGGCTACGTCCCGCTGCGCCGGTGGATCGCCGAGCGCCACGGCGTCGACGAGAGCCAGGTCCTCGTGACGAACGGATCCATGCAGGCGGATGCCTTCCTCTTCGACGAGCTTGTCGGCCCCGGCAAGGAGGTCGTCGTCGAGCGACCGACGTATGACCGCACGCTCCTGGCCCTCGGCCAGCGGGGCGCGACGATCCACGCGGTCGATCTCGAGCACGACGGGATCGACACGACCGCCCTGGCCAAGCTGATCGCTGGCGGCGCGCGGCCGTCGCTCGCCCACATCATCCCGACCTTCCAGAACCCGGCCGGCTACACGCTGTCGCTGGCCAAGCGCCACGAGCTGCTGCGCCTGGCCGCCAATCACGGGTTCGTGATCTTCGAGGACGACCCGTACATCGCCCTGCGCTTCACCGGCGAGGACGTCCCGTCGATGCTCTCGCTCGACGACGGCGGCCACGTGATCTACGCGTCTTCGTTCTCGAAGACGATCTGCCCGGGGATCCGCGTCGGCTACCTCGTCGGCGAGGCGGGGATGATCAAGAAGATCGCCGCGCGGGCGACGAGCACGTATATCTCGCCGAACATGGTCGCCCAGTCGATCGTCCACCAGTTCTGCCTCTCGGGCGCGCTCGACCGGTCGATCGAGACCGTCAAGGCCGCGCTCAGCCAGCGGGCCGACGCGCTCGGCCACGCGCTCGGGCGCGAGCTGCCCGGGGCGAGCTTCGTCAAGCCGGAGGGCGGCTACTTCATGTGGGTGACGCTGCCGCCAGGCCTCGACGCCGGAGCGCTCGTCGCCGCCTGCGCCGAGCGGGGGGTCATCGTCCTCCCGGGCACGGACTTCATGCTCGACGGCGGGTCCGACGCCCTCCGGCTCGCGTACTCCGGGGTCACGCCGGCCCAGATCGAGGACGGGGTCGTCCTGATCGGCGAGGCGGCCCGGTCGCTCGGCGTGGCGGCCGTCTAGCCTAGCTCTCGATCTCGTGGGTCCGCAGCGCCTGGACCACGGCCCCGGTCCGCGTGTGGGCGTGCAGCTTCTCCATTGCGTTGCGAATATGGGTTCGAACCGTCTCGGGTGAGACGGTCAGCCGACGCGCGATCTCCTCCCCGGTCAGATCCTGCGCCAGCAGGTCGAAGACCTGGCGCTCGCGTCTGGTCAGGAGCAGCCTTCTCCCGTCGATCTCGCCGGCGATCAGCGCAGTGATCGCCGGATCGACGTAGCCCCCGCCTCCGGCCACAAGTCGCAGCCCCCGAACGAGCTGGTCGATCCCGCCGGGCTTGAGGACGAAGCCCCGCGCTCCGCTCTCGATCGCCTCAGCCAGCTGCCCGACGTCGTCGATCCCCGTGTAGATCAGGATCCCCAGAGCCGGCTGGTCTCGGTGCAACCGGCGAACCAGGCGCACGCCGCTCCCGTCGGGGAGCCGCAGCCCGATCACCGCCACGTCGGGCCGCAGCTCGTCGAGCAGAGCGTCCGCCCCGGCGACGGTGCCCGCCGCACCGATCGTGGTGATGCCGCGACGCTCCAGCAGAACGACCAGCCCGTCGCGAAGAGCCTCGTGCTCCTCCACCAGAACTACGTCCATGATTGCTCCCCGCGTGCTCGTCGTCGATGGGCGTGACGAGAAGGCGCGGCCTGCCTTCAGTTGATCGCCGGCGACCGCTGGAGGCATCAACGGAGGACGTGCCAGGACAGGTTCGCAGGTCGGTGCTCCGGGCGAGCGCAGACACGACGGCTGCGGTCGTCGAAGCTACCTCGTTTCGGGGATGTCGAGCGGCCGCGGACGACCCGATGCTGATCAGACAGGTCCGACGGGTGACAGACACGCGGATTGACAACCAACCAGCTTGGAGGGCCCATTCATGGCCAGGACACCGACTTCCCCCGAACGCACACCGATCATGCAACGCTTCACGATGCGCAGGCGAGTCGCCGCGGCCGGGGTGTTCATCGCCCTGATTGCGGCCGGCGGCGCGTACGCGTACTGGAGCGCAAGCGGCACCGGTTCCGGCACGGCGGCCGTCAGCGCCGGCGGAGTGGTGACCGTGACGGCCACCGTCACGGCCGGGATCGTCCCCGGCGGCACCGAGCCGGTCAGCTTCACCGCCGCCAACGCGACGACCGCGCCGCTCCAGGTCGCGGCCATCCATCTGGCGTCCGTGACGGTCGATGCCGGACACGCCGGCTGTGCCGTGGCCGACTTCACGATGACCGACGTCACCGAAACCCCCGCCCACGAGGTCCCGGCCGGCGCGACCGTCGAGGCCTTGCCGACCGGCGGCACGCTCGCCTACGCCGACACCGCCATCAACCAGGACACCTGCAAGGGCGCGACGCTGACCCTCCACCTGACCACCACGTAACACCAACCCGGGGGGCGGGGCGGTCCGCGCGACTGTCCCGCCCGCTCGTCTCGAGACCTGCCCGACCACCCACCGACTGCGAACGTCATGAACCTGCTGCCGCCGAGCGAGGCCCAGAGAAACGCGGTCCCCTCCCGCCGCCTGGTCGGCGCGATCGCCACCGTCGGGTCGCTCGCCCTCGCGTCCGTCGGCCTCGCCTTCTGGAGTGCAACCGGGACCGGCGCCGCACCCGCCTCGGTCGGAACCGTCGGGGCGCTCACGGCGAGCCCTGGTGTGGCCGCCGTCCAGATCTACCCCGGAGGATCCTCGGACGTGGCCGTGACCGTGTCCAATCCCAACGTCTTCGGCGTGCACGTCGGCTCGCTCTCGCTCGACGCGACCCACGGGACCGGCGGGTTCGGTGTCGACTCCAGCCACTCAGCGTGCGACCTTTCGACGTTGGCCTTCACCAGCCAGTCGAACGCCGGCGCGGGATGGTCGGTGCCGCGGAAGGTCGGCTCGACCAACGGCTCCCTGGCGATCGACCTCGCGGGAGCCCTCACGATGAGCGCCGGAGCGGCGAGCGCGTGTCAGGGCGCGAGCTTCACCGTCTACGTGTCCGCCGGTCCGTAGGTGCGACCCCGTCCGGATCGCCCGGGCATGAGCTCGTCGTCCGCACGGCGAGCCGTCCACACGCGCCGCGGCCTGGCTGTCGCGCTCGGGCTGGTCGCGGCGATCGCCGGCGGCGTCGCGAGCGCGTCGGCCTACTGGGGCGCGACCACCGTCTCCGGCGCCAGCGGCTCGGCGTCCGCCGCGACCGTCGGCCAGGGGGCGACGCCGAGCGCGACGTCGTCGCCCGGGCGGCTGGTCAGCGTCAGCTGGGGCGCGAGCACGCTCTCCAACGGCCATGCCGTCGACGGGTACCTCGTCCACCGCTACGACACCTCCGGCGGCGCCGCGCAGACCCCGTCGGGCGGCTGCTCAGGCACCGTCGCTGTGACCTCCTGCACGGAGACCGACGTACCCGCCGGCCAATGGCAGTACACCGTCACGCCGGCCCTCGCCAGCCACTGGCAGGGCGTCGAGAGCCCCAGGAGCGGGACGGTCACGCTCGCGGCGGCGACGCTGACGCTCGCCAAGTCGCTGTTCGGCGGCTCGCTGCCGCAGATCACGACCGGCTCGCTCGCGGGGTTCGCGGCCAACGAGGCCGTGACCTACCGACTCGATGCCGGCACGGCCCTGACCGGCTCGCCGTCGACGCTCAGCGCGACCGGGACCGCGACGATCACCGCCCTGACGATCCCGACCGCGGCGGACGGCCCGCACACTGTGTACGCCGTCGGCGGCGCCTCGCCCAACCCGACGATCGCGAGCGCGGCGATCGTGATCGACACGACCCCGCCGACCGTCACGGCCCAGCTCAGTCCCGCGGCAAACCCCGCCGGATGGAACACGGCGCCGGTCACCGTGACGCTGACCGGGAGCGACGGGACCGGTTCGGGCGTCGGCCAGATCAAGTACACGACGGACGGCAGCAATCCGACCAGCTCGGGGACGGCCGTCCTCTACACGAGTCCGATCGTAGTCGCCGCGACCACCACGCTCACCTTCTACGCGACCGACACCGCCGGGAACGCCTCGCTACCCATGACCCAGCAGGTGAAGGTCGACGCCGCGGCGCCGACCAATGCGATCACCCTGTCCGGTGTCACGGGGGCGGCCCTGCTGACCGGCGGGACGGTCTACTACCGCGGATCGACGGGCGGGTCGTTGACCCTGACCAACGCGGCGGGCGACACCGGCGGGTCGGGAGTCGGCTCGAGCACGACGACGACGCTGACCGGCGTCACGAGCGGCTGGACGCACACCCCGTCGCTCGTCAGCACGCCCACCGGCGGGCCGTTCGTCTCGAATCCGTTCACCTGGGCCGCCGGGACGTCGAGCGCGCCCAGCGACAACGTGGTCGCCAGCGACATAGCAGGGAATACGGCCACCACCAGCTTGAGTTTCGTCAACGACACGACTGGGCCGACCGGCGGATCGATCGATGCGACCGGCCTCGCGGGAACCGGCGGGCGGTGGTCGACGTCGCTCGGGCTCAACCTCGCGCTCAGCAAGGGCTCGAGCCCGCTCGGCCTGGGGTCGACCGGCGCACAGGTGCTCCGGGAGTCTGCCCCCCTGAGCACCGACGGCAGCGGGACGTGCGGAACGTACACCGGCGGGTACGCGCCGATCACGGGCGGCAGCGACCCGGCCACGCCGCTCGCGAACACGGTCCCCGCGGACGACACGTGCTACCGCTACGAGTACATCGTGCCCGACGCCCTCGGCGTCACGACGACATACACGAGCCCGGACATCAAGGTCGACACTGCGCCCGCGCCGACCACGCCGACGTTCACCTTCTCGGGTCTGGGGACCAGCACCTACTGGAGCGGGACCGGGGCGACGGTGTTCTACAACCCGACAGCGGCGAGCGGCACCTTCACCGTGACCGCGCACTCGACTGACGCGGACGCGGGGATCGCGAGCTACCTGTTCCCGTCATTCCCAGGCGGCTGGACGTCGACCGCCGGGACGCTCGGACTCGAGACCTACGCCTGGGCAGCGGTGAGCCCGACCGGGCCGGCGGCCAGCCAGAGCGTGTCGGCGACCAACCGGGCCGGGACCAACTCGACGTCCGGCACGTTCACGGTCACCGCCGACAACACGGCGCCGAGCGGGGGAAACGTCAGCTACGTCAACGGTATTCACCTGGGGTCGATCCTGGTGAGCTTCTCGCCCGGGACGGATGTCGGCGCCGGCCTGAACGGAGGCGTGCTTCAACGCAGGTCGGCGACGACCGGGACACTCGGACTGTCCTGCGGCGCGTACGGCGGATTCACGACGATCGCAACGAACCCGGCCTCGCCGTATATCGACCTTGGAATGATCGGCAGCAACTGCTACCAGTACCAGTACGTCGCCTACGACAACGTCGGCAACTCGATGCCCTACGCCTCGGCGGCGACCGCCTGGCTCGTTCTGTAGCGACTCTCGACACCGCTCGCCGGCACGCGTACCGCGAGTCGAGGTAACAGATGCCTCGTGAGACCCGGCGGACCGCCTCGTCCGATCGACCGGGCGTCAGCGCCCGTAGCGGTCCTTGCCGAGGACCAGCTGCTCGGGGAGGGCGACGCGCTGGGGTGGGGATGGGTCGGCGAGGACGGAGACGGTCTCGGCCACGCTGCGCGTGATCACGTAGCGACCGGCCGGCCCGGTGAGGACGATCTCCTCGGGCTCCGAGGACTCGAGCGTGACCTCGAGGTCCGGCTCGATGCCGGTGTCCTTGAGATAGTGCAGGAGATCCTCGGCCTCGTTCTCGAAGCGGAGGATCTGGACCTGGGCACCGACCTCGACGTCGGCCAGGGGGACACCGTCGATCCGTCCGCCGGCGGAGATCGGGTGTCCGTGGGGGCAGGTCTTGGCGTCGCCGATCGCGGCGAGCATGCGCTCCTCGAGGACGGGGGACATCGCGTGCTCGAGCCGCTCGGCCTCCTCGTGGACCTCGTCCCAGGGAATCCCGAGGACGTCGGTGAGGAAGCGCTCGATCAGGCGGTGGCGGCGGACGATCTGGCCGGCGTGGGCGGCACCGACGTCGGTGAAGCTGATCGCCTTCGACGGAGCCCGCGTGATGTAGCCGTCGCGCTCGAGCCGGCCGATCATCTCGTGGACGGTCGGGGCGGAGAGCTGCATCGCCCGGGCGATGTTCGCGCCGGTCATCGGGAGGCCGGCCTCGCTGAGCCAGTAGAGGGTCTGGAGATACTCCTCTTCGGCGACGGTCGCCTGGTCAGCCACGATGCCGGATCCTACTCGGGCCAAGCCGGCCGGACCGCCGGGGAGGCTAGGCTGCGGGGCAATGGGATTGCCGCTGAGCCCGCCGGTCTCACCGCAGCTGGCCAAGCCGGGGGCGGCACTGCCGGAGGGTGAGGGATGGGCGTATGAGCCGAAATATGACGGCTTCAGGGCGGTGGCGTTCGTCGACGGGGACGAGGTGGTCCTGCAGTCGCGCAACGGCAAGCCGCTGACCCGGTACTTCCCGGAGCTGAGCTTCCCGGCGGGGCGCTACGTGCTCGACGGGGAGATCGTGATCCGGGCGGAGGGCGGGGGCGAGGAGTTCAACCTGCTGGGCCAGCGGATCCACCCGGCGGCGTCGCGGGTCGCACGGCTGGCGGAGGAGACGCCGGCGACGTACATGGCTTTCGACCTGCTGGCCGAGGATGACGAGGTTCTTTTGGAGCAGTCGTGGGAGGTTCGGAGGGCGCGGCTGGAAGCGAGGGAGCTGGGCGCGGCCGAGTTGACTCCGGTGGTCCGCAGCGCGGGGGAGGCGGAGCGGTGGCTGCGCAGCGCGGAGGGGGTGATCGCCAAGCAGACGGGGGCGCCGTACCGGCCGGGTGAGCGGTTGGGGATGGTCAAGATCAAGCGGGTCCGGACGCTCGACGCGGTCGTGATGGGGTGGCGGCCGGGCAAGGCCGAGGGTACGGTGGGAGCGCTGATCCTCGGCGCGTACGACGCGGCCGGCCGGTTGCGGGAGATCGGCCACTCGTCGGGCTTCAAGGCCCAGGAGAAGCGGGACCTGGTCGGCCGGTTGAGGCCGTTCGAGACGGGTGAGCGGGGGTCGGGGGATCCGTCGAGGTGGACCGGCGGCCGGGACCTGGAGTGGGTCGCGCTGCGGCCGGAGCTGGTCGTCGAGGTGCGCTTCGACCATGCGTCTGACGGGCGGATCCGCCACGGGGCGAAGGTCCTGCGCTGGCGGGATGACAAGCCGCCTGAGGAGTGCCGGACCGACCAGCTCGACCAGTAGGCCGGGAGCGCGACCAGTAGGTCGACCGGGAGCCGCGACCGGTAGGTGCTCGCCGGGCGGTCAGCCGATGCCGATCGGGGGGCTGTCGGCGTAGGAGAGTATTCCGCCGTCGTCGTAGGCCTCGACACGGATGAAGTGGCGACCGGGAAACTTGGTGAGGTCGGTGAGGAACATGAGCTGTACGGAGGACCGGCTGGGAGCGTCGATCTGGATGTCAGCCGCGGAGGGGTAGATCTGGCTGAGGTTGACGTTGGTCGCGACCTCGTTCGTACTGGTGTCGTACGCCCGGGCGCGGAGCTTGATCGAACGGTGCTGGAAGCCGTTGACCTGCAGGCGGACGTAGACGACCATCCCGGTGATCAGGCCGTCGGTCTTCGGGTCGAAGCCATTCGGGATCAGCCTGTTCAGCGCGCCGACCGGGTTGCCGGGGTACTGGCGTGTGGCCCAGTCCATCTCCGAGACGGCGCCCTCGACGGTCGGGACGCTCAGCGAGGCGGAGATCTGGTCGCGTGGGAGGGGCTTCAGCGAGGGAACCAGGAGGAAGAGCACACCGAGGGCGGCAGCGACGAGCGTGACCGTCGCGGTCAGCAGACCAGGCAGGCCGCCGATCAGCCGGCGAACCGACCGGCCGCCGCCGTCCTCCGCACGGCCGTCGCCATCCTCCGCACGGCCGTCGCCGTCCTTGGGGTCGTCGGTCACAACGTCTGACGCGTCTGAATGCAGCCGCCCTCGGCCCTCAGACGGACCCACCATGTGCCACGGGTGCGGGGCAGGGCTTGAACAACCCGGCCGGCCGACGCGGGCAGATCCTGCTTGTAGATCTGGCGCTCGGTAGGGCTCGTCGGGGTGTGGGCGAGCTTGATCTGGAGCCATCCTGCGAGCGGAAACACCACATAGATCCTGCCTCGGGCGACACCCTCGACCATGACGCCACGGGTTATGTTGCCCGGCCGCCCACAAGGTGGTGCCGCTCCGGGCGTCTGGGCCGGCCTGCTCGGCCGAGGCTTCGGCTTCGGCTTCGGCTTCGGCTTCGGGCGCGCCGGCGCACCTTTGTGGCCGGCCGGTCCGGGGAGGCCGGGTAGACCCGGAGGCCCGAAGGGCGGCGCGGTCAGGGCCGGGGTTGTCGCTGTGGTAGTCGTCGCCGGCGTAGAGGTGCAGCCGTCGCATGAGGCCGGCGTCGGCGGGGCGGCCGCGCACTCGGCACACGAGGCGAGCTCACTCGGGAGGAACGCCGGTACGTGGACGATCCGGTTGTTGGCGGAGTCGGCGATCACGAGCTCGGTTCCGTTGACGCCGATGCCCTCGGCCTGGCCGAGGCCGGTCGCGATCTGGGCGACGGCGCCGGTCGGGTGGATCGCGTAGACGACGTGGCGATCGGCGACCAGGACGACTCCGTCGGATCGGACGGCGACGCCGGCGACGCGCTGAAAGCGCAGCCTGCCGGCGGGACCGGCGGCGCCGGGCCCGGCGATCACGGTGGGGGCGCCGCCGCCGGGCGGGATCCGTAGGACATCACCGCGCCTGAGGTGCTTGCCGATGACCTGTGGTGCCGCCTTCGTCTCGCTGAGGATCAGCCCGCCCGGGGTGGTCGGGTCGGCGACGATCTGCCAGGGCGAAGCCAGGCCGGTTGCGAGGGTTCGGTCGGCGCCGGTCTGCACGTTGACGTCGATCACCCGTCCGGTTGCGGCGTCGGCGACGGCGAGGCTGCCGTCGCCGAGTTGGGCGACATCCACCGGCCGGGTGACCTGGCGGGGTCCGAGCAGTGTCCGGACGAGTCCGTCGGGCGTGACGAGCATGACGGCGCGGAGACCGGCGTCGGCGATCGCGAACGACCCGTCGGCGAGCCCGGCGACACCTCGGGGATCGGCCAGGGCGACTTCGGCCACAGAGCTCGGTCGGCCGGGTGGTGCGTCGCCGACGATGCCGACGCCGACGACCGTGCTGATCGTGTCGGTCGACGCGGCGACCCGCCTGATCGCGCTGTTCTGGCCGTCGGCGACGAGCAGATCTCCGTTGGGGAGGACGGCGACGTCGCGGGGCGCGGCCAGCCCGGCAGTCTCGGCCGGGCCGCCGTCGCCGCAGTATCCGGGCGACGTGGGTGAGGGGAGGGCGCAGCGGGCGGACTCCTGTTGTGCGATCGGAAGGGGTGAAGTGGCGCCGGCGAAGGTCGCGGTGGTGAGCCCGGCAACGGCACCGACGGCGGCCAGGAGACGGACGGCCCGCTGGGCGCGGCCGGCCGGCGGGAGCTCGCCGACTTCCGAGGGGAACTGGCCGGCCGACGGGCTGTGACGGATGTGCTCCTTTGGCCCAAACAAGTACGCCCCCCAAAGACGCGCCTGCGCACTCACGTCGAAATTGACTCAGTGCGAAGTCAGTCGAGGCTATCCGGGGAGTGTGACCCTGTCAATGACAGCGTGGTGGACGACTTGCCGCGGCGATGCCGGCCCGCTATTGTCGGTTGAGGGGTCCGGCGTCAGTCGGCCGGGCATAAATCAATAAATCGCACGAACGCAGGGGGACTCCGATGAAGTTGCAGATCGCGGCAGGCGCCGCCACAGTTCTGATCGGCGTGTTCGCGACCGCGGGCACGGGGTCGGCACTCACGTGCACAACCAACCTGACCCAGGTCCACACTGACACGGCGGCCGTGCAGGCTGACGCGGCGGTGCTGTCGGCCGACGAGACGGCACTGGCCGGGGCCACCGTGACGTTCAAGACGTCCCCGACGCCGGCCCACCAGGCGGCGCTGACGGCGGCGACGGCGAAGGTGGCCACGGACAACGCGAAGCTCACCACGGACAAGACGAAGCTCAGCCACGATGCCGCGGCGGTCCCGATCGTCTGCAGCTAGCTGACGAGCCCGGGGACCTTGCGAACCCGGTGATCGCCCGCTTCGAGGCAGGGCTTGCAGGGAGCGTCCAGCCCGGGACGGCGGCCGGTACGAAGACGAGCAGAACGTGGAGAGCGCCGAGCAAGCAGTTGCGTTGTAGGCGCTCTTCGAAAACAAGTTGACTGACTCAGGCAGCTACTTTCCGTGAAAGACACTACCGCTCCACCTTCGGGAGGCCGAGCCCGCGGCGGGCGTCACGGCCGCTGGCCCCCAACCCATGCCGGTTCCCCCTGCCGGCCGGCAACCGGCCCGCACCGCCGCATAGATAATTTCTAGCTTTTCCTTGCACTGTAGGTTCGCGGCGACTAGTCTGCCCGGGTCCTGCTCCGCCCGTACGGAGCCCGCAGATCCTCGTCGCAGTCGGGTGCCCGGCCGCGTCGGGGCATGTCGATACCGAGAGAGGTCGTGGGAGCCGTGTCACCGGATCAGAGCCGTCGTCGTCGCCCGTCGAGTCCGGAGGAGCCCCGCGGCAGGCGGGCCGGGCGCTGGTGGCTCGCGCCGCTGGTGATCGCCTCCGCGATCGCGGCTTTCACCGGCCAGGCGTCCGCCGCGACGATCACGGTCGGCCAGACCCCGGGTCCGACGGATTCCACGGCCGATTGCGGCGGCGCAGGCCTGTTCGCCGACCCGAACGCCGAGGTCCCGGCGGGCGGTGGCACGATCACCGGCTTCTCGTTCCTCTCGACGCCCGACGACGCCGGCCAGCAGATCGACTTCATCGTGCTGCGGCCGGCGAACGACGGGTCCCCCAACGACTACACGGTGGTCGCCGATACCGGTCTGGTGACGCTCGCCGGGACCGGGCTCGAGACCTTCCCGGCCGACTTTCCGGCTGACGCTGGCGACATCCTCGCGAACTACCACACCGACGGTGAGGACTGCGCGATCCCGGCCCCCGCCGGCGCCGTCTACGGCCTCGCGACGTCGGATCCGGGCGTCGGCGTCGGGCTGACCTTCTCCGCCCCGGTGCCGGGCTTTGAGCTCAACGAGTCTGCGACGCTCGCGGGCGGCACTCCGCGCGCGACGACGACCACGGCGGTCGCGTGCTCGCCCACCAGCGTCAGGGTCGACGCGCCGACGACCTGCACGGCGACGGTCACGGCGAGCAGCGCTCAGGCGACGGGAGCGGTCAACTTCACCTCCGACTCGCCGGGAGCCTTCAACGCGCCGAGCTGCACGCTGGGCCCGCTCGCCGGGGACCAGGCGAGCTGCTCGGTGACCTATACGCCGGGCCCGGTCTCGGCCGGCGTCCACTCGATCACGGCGAGCTACGTCGGTGTTCCGGCGAGCGGGCCGAGCAGCGCGTCGACGACCGTCACGGTGACCTCGGCGACGTCCGTCGCATGCACGCCCGCCAGCGTCGGGGTCGGCCGGCCGAGCACGTGCACGGCGACCGTGACCGGCACGCGTCCGTCGGGCACGATCAGCTTCGCGGCGAGCACGCCGAACACGAACAACCACAACCCGACGGGTCAGCTCAGGTCGCCGACCTGCGTCCTGCGGGGCGTGACGGCGACGAAGTCGAGCTGCTCGGTGACCTACACGCCGATCCAGTTCGGCGACGCCGGCCAGCACACGATCGTCGCGTCGTATCCGGGCGATACCCGCAACCCGGCGAGCGCCGGGTCGTTCGTGCTCAAGGTCACCCCGGGCGCGACGACGACCTCGGTCGCGTGCACCCCGGTGATCGTGGTGGTCGGCAAGCCCGTCTCGTGCAACGTGACCGTGACCGACGTCGGCGTCGGGGACGAGCAGCCGCTCGGCCTGATCGCCCTTTCGAGCAACGGGAGCGGCACATACGGACCGGCGTTCGCCGATCCGCAGAACGTCGGGCCGACCTGCACGCTCCAGTACGTCGGCAGCGGTCAGAGCGATTCCTGCGCGTTCACGTACACGCCGACGGCCGTCGGAAGCCAGACGATGACGACGAAGTTCGACTCGATACCCGACGACAACGACGTCGAGGTCGGCGGCTACGACTCACACCACCTCCCGAGCCAGGGCGCGACGCGGATCATCGTGACGCCGGCGGTCGCGCCGACATCGCTGCGCACGACGCCGCTCGACCAGACCGGACTCGACCCGACGGCTCGACTCACGCTGAGCGGGATCGGCGCGCCACTCGCCGGCGAGACGGTCACGTTCAGTATCGGCGGATCGACCGTCTGCTCGGGCAGGACCGACGCCGACGGCGTCGCCACCTGCCCGGCCGGAGCAACCGCAACCGTCCTCAGGGCACTGCTGAAGGGCATGTTCGGCGGCTTCACCGCGACCTACGCCGGCTCGTCGGCGTACCTCCCGTCCAGCGCCCACGGGGGCGTGGTCTAGGCCTGCGGCTTCTTGCGGGCGCGGCTCGGCGCGACCCGGCGGCCCTCGCCGGCCTGCTTGGCGAAGTGGGGCGGCCACGGGGCGTCGCCGAGTCCGCCGGCCTCGTCGCGGGCGGCGAGCTCGAGCAGGGACTCGAGCGAGCCGGGATGGTCGTCGATCGCGGCGCTCGGGTCGCCGCGGTCGGCCAGGCGGCCCGGGACCGTGTCGATCCGCAGGTCGGCCGGCTCGACGTCGGCGACCTCGTCCCACTCGAGCGGGCAGGAGACGCGGGCGTCGGGGACGGCGCGGACGGAGTAGGCCGACGCCACGGTCCGGTCGCGGGCGTTCTGGTTGTAGTCGATGAAGACGCCCTGGCGCTCCTCCTTCCACCATTTGCTCGTCGCCCGGCCGGGCATCCGGCGCTCGACCTCGCGGGCGAGGGCGACGGCGGCCCTGCGGACCTCGAGGAAGTCCCAGTCGGGACGGATCCGGACGTTGACGTGGATGCCGCGGGAGCCGGACGTCTTGGGGAAGCCGATCAGGTCGTGGTCGGAGAGGACCTCGCGGACGCCGAGGGCGACCTGGCGAACCTCGTCGAAGGGAACGTCGGGCCCGGGGTCGAGGTCGACGCGGAGCTCGTCCGGACGGTCGAGGTCGGCCCGGCGGACGGCCCAGGGATTCCAGTCGATCACGCCGAGGTTGACCCCCCAGACGAGGTGGGCGGCGTCGTTGGGGACGAGCTCGCGGGCGGTCCGCCCGCTCGGGAATGTGACGGTCGCCGTCTCCAGCCAGTCGGGTGCGGTCTGGGGGATCCGCTTCTGGAAGAAGAACTCGCCGTCGACCCCGTCTACCCATCGCTTGAGGACGGTCGGCCGGTCGCGGAGGTGGCGGACGGCTGCGTCGCCACAGGCGATGTAGTAGTTCGCGAGGTCGAGCTTGGTCGTCCCGGTCTTCGGGAAGTAGACCTTCTGGGGACTCGACAGGCGGACCTGCCGACCGGCGACGTCGATCACGATCGGCTCCATCACTGGCAGGATGGCGCACCGTGCAAGTCCTCGTCGCCCCCGCCGGATTCGACCGCAGGCTCCGGGCGACCGAGGTCGCCGCGGCGATCGGCCGCGGGCTCGAAGCCGCGGGCCTCGAGCCGCCCGACCTGTGTCCGGTGGCCGACGGGGGTCCCGGCACGCTCGAGGTCCTCCTGACCCGCCTGGGCGGGGAGACCCTGGCGGCGAGCGTCGGCGGCCGGGACGGCCCGGGCGTCGACGTGGGGTTCGGGGTGATCGGTGACGGGTCGGCGGCGATCGTCGAGCTCGCCGCGATTCCGTCGGCCCCGGTCTCCGGCGGTTCGCCGGGATCCACTGGGCCCGGCGAGGGTCCCGCCCCACCTGGACGCGGGGCGCGGCCAGTGCGGGAAGCGCCGAGGCCCGGCGCTCTGGGGGACGCGCCGGCGAGCTCGTGGGCGATCGGTGAGCTGATCCTGGCGGGTGCGCGAACCGGGGCTGATGTGGTGATCGTGGCGGCTGGTGGTGCCGCCGCCGACGACGGAGGCGCGGGCCTGGTGGCGGCGATCGAGGAGGCCGGCGGCCTTGGCGGGTCGCGGGTGGTCGTGCTCTGCCCGACGCGGGCGCATCTTGCCGCCGGCGGACGGGGTCACGGGTGCGAGCCGGGCGGGATCGGCGAGATCCTGTCGCGGGCGTTCGCCGCGACGATCGAACCCGGCGCCGTCTTCGTCCTCGACGCGGTCGGGTTCGACGCGAGGATGCGGGCGGCTCAGGCGTTGATCGTCGGCGAGGGCCGGCTGGACGTCGGCGCGCTGACCGGGCGCGTGCTCGGCGAGGCGGCGACCCGGGCACGGCAGGCGGGGATACCCGCACACGCGATCGTCGGACGCAACCGGCTCGACCGGTTCGACGCGCGAATCCTCGACCTCCAGGAGATCGTCGAGGCGGCGACGCTCGACGAGGTGACGAGCGCGGCGCGCGGGCTCGGTCGACATATCCGTCCGCCGGGTCGCCTGGACGATCGGGTTGTGTGACTCATCTCACACACTGCGGTAACCGCGGGCCTTACGTTCGGTGAGTGTCATCGCCGGGCAGCAGCGACCTGTTCGACGGACATTTCAGACACATCTACAGATTCCCGAACAGGAGACAAGTCATGTCACCGAGCAGCCTCGTCAAGGAAGTTGGAGCCCTCGAGCTCAGCCTGGAGGGCCTCATCAAGCTACTTGGCGAAGGTCCCGACGGCCGGGAGCGGTTCATCGGGATCCTCAAGGGACTGACGACCCCGCAGCGACTGACCGTCGTCGAGCAGGAGATCGCCGCCACGACCCGGGAGATCGCCACGACCACGAGCAACCTGAGCGCCCTCCACCACGAGGCGACGCACATCCAGCCCGGCGTGCTCGCAGCAGGCTAGGCCAGACCGGCCGGCTCGGGGTCCGACACGCCAGCAGCAGGTGGCCCATTCTGAATCGTGCGGACCCGAGCCCGGCCGACCGCCGGCGCTCGTGGCCGATGTTCGGCCGGGACCGCCGGAGCGCCGGCCGGCCCCCGTCATCGACACACGCCCCGGACCGCCGGAGCGCCGGCCGGCCCCCGTCATCGACACACGCCCCGGACCGCCGGAGGGCCTGCGCAGCAGCGACTCGGCGCGAGCGTTGCTGGGTGCCGGATGCCGGCAGTTCGTCGGGTCCGGCGGGGATCTGCCGTCGGCCGAGGAGGCCGGTCGGGCCTGTGCGGTCGCGGGCGTCTACGCGATCGACGAACCCGGCCGTGCGACCGAGTTCGCGGCGTGGGCCCAGTCGGTCGACCTACCGGTCCTGACGATCGGCCTGGGTGCCGACGGCGGGCTGATCGGTCCGCTGACGATCCCCGGCCGACCCGGTTGCGGCCACTGCGCGCGGCAGCGGATGCGTGCGGCGGCGGCCGGAATCGCAGACCGCCGGCCGGCGGCTGACGACCCGGCAGTCCCCGAACACGAGCCTCCCACGGCAGCCGGCGGAGTCGTCCCCGGCCGGGTCATCGAGGAGGTCCGGCGAATCGTCGCAGCCGAGCTCGCCGTGATCGCCGACGGGGGGCCTGAGCGGTCGCGCTTCCTCGACCACGTCGAGCAGGTCGACGCCCGCACGGGCCTGGTCAGCCGCCACAGGGTGATCGCGCTCTCGCGATGCCCTGTCTGCGGAGGCGCCGGCGCGGCGGCGGCAGGCGAGCGGCCGACGGGCGCAGCCGATCCCGACCGAGGCGGAGACCCACTGGCCGGGTGGGTCGACCCGCTGACCGGCGTGATCCCTGGTCTCCGGGCCGCTCGGTCTCCGGACGGACGGCTGTCGTCGCCGATCGTCGTCACGGCGGCCGGCGTCCACGTGATCGACGCGGACGACGCCATCCAGTCGCTTCCGGGCGGCTGGGGGAAGGGTCTGACCGCGGCCGACGCCGTCCGATCGGCGGTCGGCGAGGCGATCGAGCGGTATGCCGCGTCACTGCCCGATCCGCCTCGTCTGGTCTGGGCCCGGCCGTCGGACCTCTCAGGCGAGTATCTGGATCCGGGCGACTTCCGTTTCTATACCGACGCGCAGTACTCCCGCGACGGCTTCCCGTTCGTCCGCTTCGATCCCGCGGCAGCCCATCCCTGGGTCGCCGGCCGGTGGCTCGGCGGTACCCGCGAGGTCTGGGTCCCCGCGGTCCTGGTCTTCCTCGCCCTGACCGTCGGCCCGAGGAACGTGATCTGCCAGGGGACCTCGAACGGGCTGGCGGCTTCCACCGACCTCGAGGACGCGTCGATCCGGGCGACGATGGAGCTGGTCGAGCGCGACGCGTTCATGGTCGCGTGGCTGACTCGGACGCCTGGACGCCGGGTGTCGGTCGACCGCCGGCTGGACCCGGACCTCGGCGGCCTGATCGACGCGGTCATCGGGCCGGCCGGCGAGCTCGAGATCTACGTCCTCCCGTCGGCCGGCGGAGCAACCACGGCGGTCTGCCTCGCGTTCGGCGACGGCCAGTCGACACCGGGGGTGGCGGTCGGTCTCGGCGCGCACGGCGACCCGCGGGTGGCGGTACGTCAGGCGATTCTCGAGGTCGGCCAGAGCCGGCCGTACCTCGGCCACCTGCTCCGATCGGGTGCCGTCCGGCCGCCGGCCGACCCGGCATCGGTCCGGACGATGCTCGACCACGCGGCCTTCTACTTCCCAGCCGACCGGGCGAGCGCCTTCGACCGGCTGCGGTCCGCCCGGGAGGTCGTCGCCCTCGACGAGTTGGACGCCTCGCCCGGCGGGCGATCGGTCGAGCGCCTGGCGAGCGGACTCGAGTCCGACGGCGTCCGGGTCGCGATCGTCGACGTCACGTCGCCCGACGTCGCGACAGGCCCGTTTCGCGTGGTCCGGGCGGTCAGCCCCGACCTCCAGGACATCTCCTACGGTCACGGATTCGATCGGGCCCCGGTCGAGCGGATCGGCGAGCGCGTCGCGGCGGCCGGACCGCCGCTGGTCCATCCGATCTGGTGAGGGTCGGTCGGGCGAAGGAGCCTCGCGCACGGCGAATCCGGCCGGCCGGTGGGGATGCCCCAGCCGGAGCGACCGTCGGTGGGCGGCGCCCGGTTTGAAGGGACAGTCGATACGGTAGGCGTTCTGAATGTGCGGAATCGCCGGGGAGATCCGCTTCACCGGGGGGGCGGATGTCGCTGCCGTCGAGCGGATGGCGGCCGTCCTCGCTCCGCGTGGGCCTGACGGGAGCGGGACCCACGCCGCCGACGGAGTCGCGCTGGCCCACCGGCGACTCAAGATCATCGACCTCTCGCCGAGCGGAAGCCAGCCGATGGTCGATGCGCAGCTCGGCCTGACGATCGTCTTCAACGGCTGCATCTACAACTACCGCGAGCTCCGGGCCGAGCTCGAGGCCGACGGCTACCGGTTCTTCTCACGCAGCGACACCGAGGTCCTGCTCAAGGCGTATGACCGGTGGGGCGAGGACTTCGTCGACCACCTCCATGGGATGTTCGCGATCGCGATCGCCGAACGGGACACCGGCGATGTCATTCTCGTCCGCGACCGGCTCGGGATCAAACCGCTCTACACGGCGGAGATCGCCGGCGGGATCCGCTTCGCGTCCACGTTGCCGGCGCTGGTCGCCGGCGGGGGGATCGATACGTCGATCGATCGGATCGCCCTCCACCACTACCTGACCTTCCATTCGGTCGTCCCGGCCCCCCGCACCATCCTCAACGGCGTCCGCCGGGTGCACCCGGGAACGCTCGTGCGAATCTCGGCGTCCGGCCGCCTGCGTGAGACCCGCTACTGGCAGGCGGCCTTCCGGCGCAAGCCGGCCGATGACGGGATGGAGTCCGCCGACTGGGCCGAGGCCGTCCTCGAAGCCCTGCGGGTGGCCGTCGACCGGCGGATGGTCGCCGACGTCCCGGTCGGCGTGCTCCTCTCCGGCGGGCTCGACTCCAGCCTGATCGTCGCGCTCCTGGCCGAGTCCGGCCAGCCCCGGCTCTCGACGTTCAGCGTCGGCTTCGAGCGGGTCGGCGGGCACGACGGCGACGAGTTCGAGTTCTCGGACCTCGTCGCCCGGGAGTTCGCAACCGACCACCACAGGTTCGTCGTCTCCGGCGACCGCCTCCTCCCGGCACTCGACCGGGCGATCGGGGCGATGAGCGAGCCGATGGTCAGCCACGACGTCGTGGCCTTCCACCTCCTCTCCGAGGAGGTCTCCAAACACGTCACGGTCGTCCAGTCGGGCCAGGGGGCCGACGAGATCTTCGCCGGCTATGACTGGTATCCGCCGCTTCGGGACGCCCGGGGCGACGGGTTCGACGAGTACTCCGGGAGGTTCTTCGACCGCAGCCACGCCGAGATCACCGAAGCCCTCGAGCCGGACTTCCGTGCCGACCGCGACGCCAGCAGGGAGTTCGTTCGCGGTTACTTCGATCGTCTCGGCGCCGACACGCCGACCGACCGGGCCCTGCGGCTCGACACCGAGGTGATGCTGGTCGACGACCCGGTCAAGCGGGTCGACAACATGACGATGGCCTGGGGACTCGAGGGTCGGGTCCCCTTCCTCGACCACGAGCTCGTCGAGCTTGCGGCCGCATGCCCGAGCGGGCTGAAGCTCGCCCACGGCGGCAAGGGAGTCCTCAAGGACGCCGCCCGGAGGGTTCTCCCGTCGGCGGTCATCGACCGCGAGAAGGGCTACTTCCCCGTGCCGGCCCTGATCCACCTCGACGGGCCGTTCCTCGAGCTCGTCGAGTCGGCGCTCCGCTCGCCGCAGGCCCGCGCGCGCGGCCTGTTCCGTCCTGAGTACGTCGACCGCCTGCTCGCCGCGCCCAACGACGAGCGGACGCCGCTCGGCGGGAACAAGCTCTGGCAGCTCGGCGTCCTCGAGCTCTGGCTCCAGGCCCAGGGTCTCTGACCACGGCTCAGCCGATGTCGACCGCGGCACCCCGACGAGGGTCAGCGGAGCGGTCCGCGGCCGGGATTGCCGACTCGCCTTCAGGGCCGGCGGATTCGACCCGGTGGACACGTTTCACGCGACTCGGCCGGGGGTACGTCAGAACCGCAAGAACGCACCTACCGAGAGAGAGGATGCTAATGCCTGACGAAACTGGAAAGCAGACCGCCGAAGTCGAGGACACCTCACTGCACGCGTACGGCGACGGCCGGGAGGAGGACGCGCAGGAGGGCTCGCGCGGCGTCACGGGAGACGAAGGCCAGGGCTCTGGTGACTCCTACCAGGACGGCGGCCACCCCGCAGGCGCCGAGTTCGGCGACACCCCGGCGGCGACCGGCGACCAGGACGCCGCCGGAGCTGACACGGGTTCCGGGGCCGGGGTTGCCGACCCGGGCGGCAACGACAATGAGGTACCCGACGCGACGGACCCCGAGAGCCCGGCGCGGGCCGACGCGTCCCGTCCGCCCAGGGGCGCACCGATCGGCTAGCCGCCATCGGTTGGCGCAGTCGATGACCGCTGGTCGTCGGCGTCATCTGCGCACCCAGGCCCGCTCGTCCGCGGAAGGACGGGCGGGCCGCTCGGCGTGATGCCGTGCGACGGACGGCGCGTTCCCGTGATCGCACGCGCTCACCGGTGATGCTTGCGAATCGGCGCCGGAGGGTAGCTCCCGGCGTATGCCCTCCTCAGCCGCCGTTGCGGTCCTCCCGACCTTCACAAGACACGTTTCGTCGCCCGTGACCGTCCAGCTGCCCGCTGCGTCCCGGCTCATTCCGGGGCGCCGTCCGTCGCGCATCATCATGGCCGTGAGGCCGGAGCCGTCGTGCCGTTGAGCCGCGACAAGCGTGTCGTCGTGGTCGGCGCCGGGTCGACCGGCCTGGTGGCCGCGATTCACCTCGCCCGGGCCGGGCTCGACGTCACCGTCCTCGAGCACGCACCCCGTCCGGGGGGCGCGTCGTCCAGCGTGGAGGTGACGCTCCCGGGGTTCGTGCATGACCATTGCGCCGGCTTCAACCCGATGGGCGTGGCCTCACCCGCATTGCACGAGCTCGATCTCGAGTCCGAGGGACTCTCGTGGATCTCGCCGGACACGATCATGTCCCACCCGTTCGACGACGGGACGGCGATCGAGCTCGACCGGGATCTCGGCGCGACGGTCGCGTCTCTCGAGGCCGTCCACCCCGGCGCCGGCCGAGCATGGGGCGAGCTGATCGATCAGTACCGCCCCCACGCCCAACGCCTCGTCAGCGCGGTCCTCGGCCCGATCCCGCCGGTCGGAGGCCCGCTCGTGATGGCGGCGTCCCTGCGCCGCGACGCCGTCCTCCTCGCCCGGCGGATGACCGGGTCGGTCGAGGCGTTCGGACTCGACGTCTTCGACGGTGCCCGCCGGCCGACGGCCTGGCTCGCCGGCTCCGCTCAGCACTCGGGCCTGCCGCCGTCGACGGCCGGGAGCGGGGCCTTCGGATTCCTGCTCCAGCTCCTCGGCCATTCCCACGGCTGGCCGTTCCCCGCGGGCGGCCAGGGACGCATCGTCGACGCGCTCGGCTCGATCGCCCAGCGCGAGGGTGTCCGTGTCCGGTGCGACGCCCACGTCGACCGGATCCTGACCGGCGGTGGGCGGGTCACCGGCGTGCGGCTGCGCGGCGGCGACGAGCTGCCGGCGCGCGATGTCCTCACGACGATCAGCGCCCACCCGCTCGCGGCGATGCTCCCCGACGACGCCCTCCCCCACCGGCTGATCCGCCGGCTGCGGATCTGGCGGTACTCGACCGCGGCGTTCAAGCTCGACTACGCCCTGAGCGCACCCGTCCCCTGGACGGCGGCCGGCCCCCGGCGGGCCGCCGTCGTCCACGTCGCAGGCGAGCTCGAGAGCCTCGCGGCCGCGGCGCAGGCCGCCGAGCGAGGCGACGTCCCCGAGCGGCCGGCCCTCGTCGTCGGCCAGCACACCCTGTTCGACCACTCACGGGCGCCCGAGCGCAAGCACACGCTGTACTGCTACGCACACGTCCCCGCCCGCTACGACTGCACAGATGACGAGGTCGCCGCGCGGATCGAGGCCCAGCTCGAGCGCTTCGCGCCGGGTTTCGCCGGAACCGTCCTCGCCCGGTCGATCCGCAACCCCCGGCAGACCGAGGCCGAGAACCCGAGCCTCGTCGGCGGAGATCTTGCGGGTGGTTCCTACGAGCTCGATCAGCAGCTGGTCTTCCGTCCGGCGCCCGAGCTCTGCCGGTATCGGACTCCGCTCCCCGGCCTGTATGTCGCCGGGGCGTCGGTCCACCCGGGCGGCGCCGTGCACGGGATGGGTGGGCGGTCGGCCGCCCGCGCGCTGCTGGCCGATCGTCGCCTGCGGCCGTGGCGGTCCTGAGTCTCCCAGCCAAGCGTCTGACCCTGGCGGCGGGCTACTAGGCCTTGACGACGCCGGTCTCGGCGATCCGCTTGAGCCGGCGGAGCGACTCGACGTTGCGCAGGCGCACGAGCCACTCGGTCAGCGGGTTGATCGCCAGGAGCGACAGGGTGTCGCCGGCGGTCTCGCGCATCGTGACGTGGGTCCCCTGCGGGTGCGTTTCGAGCACGAGCTCGACGCACGCAGTGCCGAGCGGACGGGCTCGCGCATGCATCTTGAGCCGTAGCGGCGGGTCGACGGCGATGACCTTCGTGTTGTCCTTCACACGGAGCGGCCAGACACCGACGCTGTGGTGGAAGCGCGATCCGACGGCCGGCCAACTCGCATCGGCGTCGCGGATCTCCGACGACCCGACCACCCAGTCGGCGTAGGTCTCCGGGTCCGCGAGCACCTCGAAGACCCGGTCCGGCGGCGCCGCGATGACGTCTTGTGTAGTGGCCACGGGTGCGAGCTACCCGCCGGGCCGGCGCCGGAAACCCGCGAGCCCGGGGACCGGGACGACGCCTGCCCTCATCGCGAACCGCCCACCCGGTACCGGGAACCGACGCCCGGCGGGGCGTGTCGCTCGCGGACCGCCGACGACCGTGAGCACAGGGCCGGGAATGATTCGTGCTAGTCGCTTGTCGGCTCCCGCAGCTGGGTACGACATCCTCGAGGAGCCGCGCCGAAACGGCGGGGCCGACAGACAGG
The DNA here is from genome assembly GCA_036510225.1 of Solirubrobacteraceae bacterium. Lineage (GTDB taxonomy): Bacteria > Actinomycetota > Thermoleophilia > Solirubrobacterales > Solirubrobacteraceae > Palsa-513. The sequence continues at coordinate 25,790 of DATCEH010000046.1, forward strand.
AAGGAGATCAGATGGCGACCAGGGAATCGCACGGCGTGCTCGACGACGAGCAGCGCGAACAGCGCGAGAAGCTCGTCGAGATGTTGACCAAGGCCTACTGGATGGAGATCGAGACGGTGATGAACTACATCGCCAATTCGGTCAACCCCGACGGCGTCCGGGCACAGGAGATCATCCGGTCGCTCGCCGCGGATGTCAGCGAGGAACTCGGTCACGCGAAGCAGTTCGCCGACCGGATCAAGGAGCTCTACGGCGTGGTGCCCGGCTCGAAGGACTTGACAGCCGAGCAGACCTACCTCCAGCCGCCCGAGCACCAGACGGACGTGGCGCACGTCGTGGAGGGCGTGATCGAGGCCGAATCCGGGGCGATCGACTTCTACAACGAGATCATCGAGTTCACCGAGGATTTCGATCCGGTCACCAACGACATGGTGATCGCGATCCTCCACGACGAAGAAGGCCACCGGCGCCTGTTCGAGGGATTCATGCGCGAGTACCGCGCCGATGGACTGATCGGCGACCGATAGGCCGCGGGAGCGCCGCGGTAACCCGCCCGGGAGCGCAACAAGTCGAAGCAGGAGCGGCTCGACCGCAACTTCACCGAGCTGCTCGGTGGTTCGTGTCGCGCTCCCGGGCGTGCAGTTCTGTTCCATCTTCCTGCCAGCGCACGCCGCCGGCGTCGATTCTCCTGATCGCCCCGCCGGTCCAGGATCGACTCGGGTTCGTCACGAGGACACGGGCACCAAGGCCAGCGAGCGAGTGCGGCGGGCTGCCGCGACCAAGTGAGCCTCGCGTGGTGATGACCGGCCGGATGGCGTTTGTGGCCGGCTGCCGTCGGGTAGCACGTCGCTCTGGCTCTGGGCGTCCGGCGATATGGCGCTTGGGGTCCGACCACCGGTGATGACGGCTCGAGTCAGCGCGGACGCACGACGCGGACGTTCAGCTTGAGTCCAGGGGACGCCGAGGCGCCGCCTCGAACGTGCTCGACCACTTCGCCGTCAACAAGCCGCCCGAAGGCTCGTGGAGCACGGACGCGTCGCTGCTCGCGGCGGTGCGCCCGCTTCGCGGCCCGGCGGCCCACGACCGAAAGGGAACCCCGTGGCAGATCAACTGAAGGGCAAGACGATCGCGATCCTCGCCGCCGACGGCGTCGAGCAGGTCGAGCTCGAGAGGCCACGCGCTGCAGTCGAAGCCGCCGGCGCCCAGACCGAGCTGCTCTCGATCGAAACCGGCGAGATCCAGGCGATGAACGGCGACATCGAGCCAGGTGACAAGTTCACCGTCGACAAGGCCGTCGTCGACGCCGCCGTCGAGGACTACGACGGTCTGATCCTCCCGGGCGGGACCGTCAACCCCGACAAGCTGCGCCTGGACCCCGAGGCCATCTCGTTCGTCCAGGCCTTCTTCCTCGCCGGCAAGCCGGTCGGCGCGATCTGCCACGGACCGTGGACGCTCGTCGAGGCCGATGTCGTCCGCGGCCGGACGCTGACGTCCTACCCGAGCATCCGCACCGACATCCGCAACGCCGGCGGCAACGTCGTCGACGAGGAAGTCGTCGTCGACCGGGGCCTCGTCACATCGCGCAACCCAGACGACCTGCCCGCATTCTGCGCGAAGCTCATCGACGAGTTCGCCGAAGGCCGCCACCAGGTCGCGCAGGCGGGTGCCACCGCCGGTTCCGCGTAAGCACGGCCGAGCCTCGGACTCTCGACGCGAGCGCCGGCCGAGCCGAGGTACCTCCCAGGCTGTGGACGAACGCGCGGGAGCCCCGTGCGATCGACGACGGGCACGAGTTCAGCTGGCGAGCACGACGACGGCGGCGACCACACCGAACACCGCGTACGCCGCGTAGTCGTTGACCGAGCCGTTATGGATCGCTCGCAGCACCCCGACCGCCCGCGGTTCGCGGATACGCATGTACGTCCGCGCCAGGAGGCCGCCGACCACGACCGTGGCCGCGACTGCGGCGAGCTCGGCCGGCTTGAAGTACTCGAACGGAACATTGACGCTCGGGAGGCGCCCGCCGCCGGCCAGGACGGCGCCTGCGTAGAGGCCTCCATGGAGCACGCTCGCGGCCGCCGGCGCCGCGACGTGGTTGACGATCCAGTCTCCGCCGACGCCGAATGCAACGCAGGCCACGCCAAGCGTCGAGAGCGCGGTCACCATCCCCGGCCGCAGCGGCTCCAGCTGCGGGTAGGGGTCCGGACGACGACGGTAGAACGCGAGATACGCAGCCCGGCCGAGGGCCGCGATCGTGATCGCCTGGGCGACGAGCATCGCGACGTAGACGACCGGCTGACCACTGCTCGTCAGGCCGTCGTGGATCAGTCCGAGTGAGACATAGCCGTTCAGCGGGGGAATGCCCGCAATCGCCAGGACGCCCGCCGTGAAGGCGATCGCCAGTCCCGGCCGGTGCCGTCCGAGCCCCCCCATCTCAGACAGCTTGGTGATGCCGGTCGCGTGGACGACCGCCCCGGCGCAGAGGAACAGCAGGGCCTTGAACAGCGCGTGGTTGACGAGGTGGTACGTCGCACCGGCCACACCGGCCGGCGTGTCGCTCGCGAAGCCGACCGCCAGGACGCCCATCTGCGAGATCGTGTCGTAGCCGAGCAGGCGTTTCAGATCGTCCTGAGCGAGCGCCATGACCGCGCCGAGGATGGCCGACACCACGCCCAACCCCATCAGCAGGCCGAGCACGGGGCGCCCACCGACCGGCCCGAAGACCTGGAGGGCGACCCGCACGATCGCGACGATCCCGAGGTTGACCATCAGGCCCGAGAAGAGCGCCGACACCGGCCCCGGCGCAGCCGTGTGGGCGTCCGGAAGCCACGCGTGGAAAGGGACCAGCCCGGCCTTCGTCGCAAAGCCGCAGACCAGCAGGGCGAGCGCCACCATGTCGGCGGTGTGGGCATGACCGGCGAGCGCGTCGTGCAGCTGGCCGAGGTTCAGCGCCCCGTGGTTGGCGTAGAGCAGCGAAGCGGCGACGAACACGCCAAAGCTCGCCAGCGTGGTCAGCACGAGGATCTTGAACGCCGCCTCCAGGGCGATCGGACGCTCGAGGAAGAAGCCGGTCAACCCATAGCTCGCAAGGGCAGCGACCTCGAACCAGACGAACAAGTTGAAGAGGTCACCGGTCAGGGCCGAGCCGATCAGCGCCGCGATCAGGAGCTCGAAGAGGCACGCGTACCCGCCGAGCTCCTTCGGGCCGAGCTCTGACAGCTCGGACATCGTCGAGAGCAGCAGCACACCGCCGATCGTCGTGCACGCAAGGGCGAACGTCAGGCCGAGCGGGTCCGCCGCGAAGGCGATCCCGAGGGCTCGCCCGTCGAGTGGTCCGACTTTGCCCAGGTAGTGGACGAGCACCGTGCCGCCGTAGACCCGACCGGCGAGAAGGCCGAGCACGACGGTGCTGGCCGCCAAGGCGAGCATGCACACCGCCAGCGGCAGTCGACGGTCGATCCGCGCGACGAGCGGGGCGCACACCGCCCCGGCGATCGGGATCGCCACCGGAAGCGGCAGCAGCGAGCTGAGCGTACCGATGGTCAACCCGGGATCACCCGCGCAACGCGCGCAGCTTGTCGGCGTCGAGCGTTCGGTAGTGCTGTGCCGCGCGGACCGCGACGCTCAGAAACACCGCGGTGACGGCGACGCCGATCACGATCGCCGTCAGGCAGAAGTTCTGGAGAACCGGGTCCGCGACGTTCCCTCGCGCCAGCGAGCTCGCCGTCTGCCCGGTCTGCGGGTTGGAAAGCACCGGTGCCGTCGAACCGCGGCGGTAGGCCAGGGAGATCAGCAGCAGGTAGGTCGCGGACTCCATCAGCGAGAGACCCATGACGATCTTGATCAGGTTCCGTCGACTCAGCACGGTGTAAAGGCCGAGGCCGAAGACGCATGCCGCCGCGAGATAGTTGGCGAGGATCACCCGTCAGTCACCTTCCCGCGGGCCGGCGCGCCCTGCCTCGCGTCGGCCTCGTCATCCTCGTCGGGAGACCAGTCGTGGCGCATCGCCAGCAGCGAGAAGACGGCCAGCGTGAGGCCGGTGGACACCTCGACGAGCTCACTGCCGGAGAACGCCTGGAGGACCCCGCCGCTGAGAATCGTCGTCGGCGACTTCGCCAGCGGGAGCCAGTTGGCCGAGACCGACCCCTTGAAGACGAGACCGAGGACCTCGATCGCGATGATCGCCAGTGCGCCGGCCAGCTCGAGGGCCTCGAGCGGCTCGGCACGCACGGCCCGACCCAGCCGCTGATGCCCGAACCCCGCCCAGAGCAGGAGGATCACCCCGAGGATCACGGCCCCGGCCGGGAACCCGCCCCCCGGGGAGTAGCCCTCAGCGGCGAGGTAGACGCCGGCGACGGCCAGCACCGGGGCGGCTGTGCGCGCGGCCGTCCGTGTGACCACGCTCATCGCGTCCGCACGCTCGGGCGCCGGCGAGCCGAGCCGCTCGTCGTCGGGATACGTCGTGGCGCCCGAACCCGATCCGTCTGACTGCTCCTGAAGCTCGGCGGCGCGCGCGTGTGACTCCTCCCGGTCGGCTCCCGGAGCCGGGTCGATCGCCGCCTGCTCGCGCGCGCCTGCCTTCTGCTCGCCGTCCTCGCCGTCTTCCTCGCGGGTCTCTCGCCTGCGCGTGAGCACCGTCACCGAGACGACGGCCGCGAGCAGCAGGAACGTCTCGCCGAAGGTGTCGAACCCGCGCGTGCCGTAGACGATCTCGTTGACCGGCTCGTCGATATGCCACTGCGGCTCGGCCGCCCGCAGCGCCTGACGGGCGACCGACGGCAGCTCGGCGCGCTCGCGCGGAACGCCGACCAGCGCGAGCACCAGGCAGGCCGCCATGCAGCACGCCAGCACCGCCGCGAGCCCAGACCGGTGGAGCGCCTCGGGCTCCGCGCTTGCGGGCTCGCCGCCGCGCCTATCGGCCCCGGTCATCCTCGCTTGCCTCGTGCTCACCCAGATCACCCCGGTCCGGGACATCCGTGCGCGCCTTGCCAATCGCGACCAGGTACAGCACCGGGAGGGCGATCGCCCCGACGACGACCTCTGAGTGGGCATCATCCGGGGCGCCGAGGACGACGAAGACCAGCGACATGATCGTGCCCACCGCCGACAGCGCCATCACCGCACCGTTCAGGTTTCCCGTCCGGACGACGAGGACCGCCGCAGCCACGATCCCCGCGAGACACAGGTAGTCCAGCGCCCAGAACACGCTACGCCTGACCCTGCTGACGCGCCCGCCGCGTCTCCTGCTCGGGCTCGTCGATCGCGGCGCCCGGCCACATCGGCACGCCGACCTTGTACGCCGCCCGCGCGAGGGCGTGCGAAGCCGCCGGATTGACGATCAGCAACAGCAGCGTGACGACCAGCGCCCGCCCCCCATACGCCGTGAACGGACCCTCGGCGACGACGAGCCCCAGCAGCACCGGGAGGGCACCCATCGTGATCGTCTTCGACGAGCACTGGATCCGGCAGTAGACGTCCGGCATCCGCAGGATCCCGACCGCCCCGCTCAGCGTGAAGATCAGACCGACCGAGCAGAGGACGATCGTGAGGATCTCCCTCACAGGAGCTCCCGCTCGAGCAGGCGGGCCCAGACGAGGGTCCCCAGGTAGCTGAACGACGCCAGCCACAGTGCCACGTCGAGATATGCGGTCCGGCCGGCGAAGGCAGCGAAGAACAGCACGGACAACGTCGCCTGCGTCGACAGCGTGTTGAGGGCCACGACGCGGTCAGACGTCGTCGGACCGACCGCGAGCCTGGCCAGCAGCAGGCCGCCGACGGCGAGCTCTGCGATCGCCACGATCACGTAGAGCTCATGCATCCGCAGACCTGCGCGTGAGCGGCTCGAGCATCTGCTCGACCGGTCCGTTGATCGCCGCCCGCGCACGCTCGCGTCCACCCTCGGGAACAGAGATCGCGTGGTACTGGAGCAGGTGAAGTCCGCGGTCGACATCGACGATCTGGTTGTCGACGATCAGCGAGCTGATCAGCCCGACCGCCGCGAGTCCGCCGTCGGTTCGCTCCGCGGTCGGCACGATGACCATGCCGCTGCGGACCGGCAGGCCGGGCGTCCAGATCACGCGGGCGAGCTTCAGGTTCGCGACGACGATCCCACCAAGGGTTCTCACGAACAGCCGCGCGATCGCGATCAGGCGTCGCGGATCAAGGACCAGCCAGGGACGCGCCACCTCGCCGAAGGGTGCGAGAACGTGGGCCACGACCAGCGCTGTGAGCCCCCCGATGGCTTCGGTCTCCCAGGTGAACGGCGTCCACGTCAGCAGGACCCACGTCGCATACGCCCAGACCCCCAGCGCCACGCGTCGCCCGATCATGGACGACGTGCTTCCCGGATGAAACCAAACCCAACCGCGAAGCGCGGGCCTCCATTATCATCGCTCGACAACTCGTAGGTCCGGGCGGGCTTTCGTGCGCCACGGATGAGAGATCAAGAGGTCACGATGGCGGCATCCTTCGCAGTCAGCACTGAGCAGATCGGCCGGGTGCACCGCGTGACACCAAGCGGTGACTTGGACATCGCGACCCTGCCCCAGCTCGAGGTCGAGTTCGATGCGGTCTCGGCCGACCCGGGCCTGATGATCGTCCTCGACCTCACCGAGCTGACGTTCATGGATTCAAGCGGTCTTCATCTGCTGCTTCGTCTGAGCGAGCGATTTCCCCAGCGGCTGCGCGTGATCAACGGCTCAGCCAGCGTCGAGCGACTGCTCGACCTGACCGGCGCGCGCGATCGACTGCCGATCATCTCCAAGACCACCGATCCGCTCGCGCCACTGCAGTGACGCCCTGCGTGGCCGATTGTCCCGGTTGGACTCACCTCGAATCGGGCAATACGCGATGATCGAGCCAAGGGCTGGTGATCGCATAGCTGAGTTGCGCCAAGCGGGATCGGACGACGGATCCGACGACGGATCGACGCACGCTGGTCCCCGAACTGACTTGACCTTGTCCGAGACGCACCGCGCGATTCCCGGATCCGTCGCCGTGCTGCGGCAGAAGGTCGCGGAGTTCGCGACGCGGGCCGGTCTCCCGTCGTCGACGGTCGAGCGCGTCAAGCTGGCAGTCTCGGAGGCTGCGACGAACGTCGTCGTCCACGCCTATCACGATGCGAGCGAGCCGGGCCTGATTGAAGTCGAGGCGGATCTCGCGGCGGGCGAGCTGCGCGTCAGCATCACCGACACCGGCCCGGGGCTGCGCCCCCGCCCGGACAGTCCAGGTCTGGGCCTCGGGCTGGCGATCATCGGCCAGCTCGCCGACAACTTCGAGATCCTGCAGGGAGACAGCGGAGGGATGTGCGTGCTGATGCGCTTCGCGGCCCCCGCCGCAGGTCATTCCTGACCGAGGCGGCCCTCAGCCGTCTCGCGGATCGGTCTCCTGCGCCACGTCGGCCGCATCGCCGACCTTCTCCACCACCACGTGGCTCGCCCCGCGCTCGACGACCCGCTCGACCGCCGGGATCTCATGGCCGGGAACGAGCACGAAATGCGTCGCGCTCGCCCGCACACGCTCGTATTCCTCGAGCCTCAGCTCCACCAGCTGGTTGCAGGCCAGGCTTCCACACTCGCATCGAAACGCCGCCGGCTCGCCGCGTTCCATCGGCCATTGCCCGGCCTCGATGCGCTCGTTGACATCTCGGAACAACGTCTCGTTATGCGCGATGCGATCCCCGGCATCCACGGCCACCTCCAGCGAGCGGACGACAACGGCTCGAACCCTACCCCGCCTCGCCAACCGCCGCACCGCACCCTTGCGCCGCTCGACCGGCGAAGTCGGTGTCGACCTCTGGCGCGGAGCCGCCGGCCAGCCCGTCGGTCGCCGGCGACCCAGCGTCGTGTCTCCGGCGATCCGATCTCGCGGGGTCAGGGAGATCACGTAGGCTCCCCGCCATGGCCTCCTCGGGCGAGCCGGGCGCCGACGCAGTCTCGGTCCCGGAATTCAACGTCGGCGTCGCGCGACGGGGCGCCGACATCTCGCTGACGCTCGAAGGCGACCTCGATCTCGCAAGTGCCTCACTGCTGGCCCACGCGCTCCAACAGGCGGAAGCAACCGACGCAGCGTCGATCACGATCGACCTCGCCGCCGTTGCGTTCATCGACTCGACGGGACTCCGGGCGCTGCTCGAAGCGGACGTCCGCAACGGACCCCAGTCCGGTCGTCTGCAGATCATCAACGCCACCGCGCAGGGACGCCGGCTCTTCCAGCTCGCCGGGGTCCTTGACCGGCGCCCGTTCAACGCCCCACCCGGCTCGGGAACGCCGCCCATATCGGGCGCGGCCGATCCCGCTCCCGCAGAACCCGCGTGAGCCGCCGCCGAACGGGTATACGCATTCCATGGGCGACCACGAGCCCACGCGCCTTCTCTTCCTGGCCCTGCGGTGCGAGCCGGGCGCGCCACGGTCCGCGCGGATCGCTCTCAGCACCGTCCTCCATCCAGGGCAGTCGCACGACGACGCCGCGCTCGTAACCAGCGAACTCGTGACCAACGCAGTGCAGTTCTCCGGATGCACGGCCGCCGAGCACATCACGCTCACGGTGGCCCGCCACGGGGACGGCCTGCGCATCGCGGTGCACGACCCGGCGCACACCACTCAGCAGCCCCACCAGCGCGAACCCGACCGAGCGCGAGTCGGCGGACAGGGGCTGCGCATAGTCGCGCAGCTTGCCCGGAGATGGGGCGTCGAGACGGAAGGCAACGGTCGCACCGTGTGGGCCGAGCTGCCCGGTCCCGTGGGCGACGAGGAACCGCCGGCCCGATCAGGCCTCCGGCTCCGGGCCGCCATCCACCCGAAGGTGATCGCCAGTCATCCGCGGGGGCTCAAGCCAGACGGCGCGTAGTGCCTTGACTGACGCGGCTTCCTACGATCTCACGAGCTTTGGGCTCGGCGACATGACGCGCTGCTGCATCGCGCTACGTGCATGCGGCAGGGATGCGAACAGCCTGGAGGCCGTCGCCGACCGCATCGTCCGGCACCTCGCCGACGGCATGCGCGATCGGGACGGCGCGCGACAGTGCGCCCTCGTGCGGTGTTTCAAGACCCACCCGTACGGCGAGCTCGATGGCAAGCTTCAGAGCTTCGCTCGCGACGTTCTGGGTGGATCGCCGGCCAGCCCGGACACCAAGTGCCTGACGCTGCTGGCGAGCGCCGGTGAGCGCCCGGAGTGGAACTCTCGCCACACGTCCGCCGGCCATCGAGCGCTGCCACTGCTCGACGCGGAGGCCGTCAGCCGGTTCCCGATGATCGCTGCGCTCGTCCAGGAACTCGGCGTCGGCATCGGCGAGCTTCTCGCGCCGCCCGAGCCCATCGTGATCGCCGGCGAACCTCACGCCTACTCCGTCTTCTACGTGCCCGACGCCGCCGCCAGTCCGTGGATCTACGCACAGGAGGAGTTCGTCATTCCGTTCGGAATCCGGTCGGTGATCGGTTTCGGCGGCCTGCTGCCCGATGGCGAGCTGATCGCGACACTGCTCTTCGCGCGAGTCCCGGTCGCACCTGAGACCGCCCAGATGTTCGCGACGATCGCGCTCAGCGTGGAGCTTGCCGCCCTGCCCCACATCGAAGCACAGACGTTCGAGAAGCTCGGAGACGTCTCCCGTGGATGAAGCGACGCGAAGCCCGGCGACGCTCGCGGCCCAGGTCAGGGCACTCGAGTCGCTGATCGACGTCCACGAGCGCATCGTCCTCGATCAGACGGCGAAGCTCGAAGCCAGTCTCGAGGAGGAACGCAAGGCCAGACGCAGCCTCCAGGCACTCGACGAAGTCGCGCGCGCCATCGCCAGCGAGATGCAGCTCGCCGATGTCGTCCAGCTCGCCGTCGACGCCGCCCGCGAGTTGACCGGCGCGGCACTGGCGGCGTTCTTCTTCGACCGCGACCAGGCGCACGACGGGCGCCACCTCCTCTACGCGCTCTCTGGAACCACTCGGGAGACGTTTGACCGACTGCCGCTACCGCGCAGCACGGAGCTGTTCGGGTCGACCTTCACCGGCGACGGCGTCCTACGCGTCGACGACCTGGCCGAGGATCGACGCTACCAGTGCGAGGCAGCCGAGCGCGGCATGACCCCTGACCAGCTGCCGATCCGCTCGTACCTCGCCGTGCCCGTGCTCGCGGCAGGCGGCGGTGTGGAAGGCGGCCTGTTCCTCGGGCACCCCGAACCGCGGGTGTTCAACGCGGCGGCGGAGAGCCTGGCCGTGAGCGTCGCGCGCCACGCCGCAATCGCAATCGCAAACTCACGGCTCTACGAGGCCACGCGACGCGAGTCCGAAGGCCGCCGTGTCGCCTTCGAGGAGCGCGATCGAGTCGCCCGCGTCCTGCAGCGGAGCCTCCTTCCCCCGTCGCTCCCCGCGATCCCGGGACTCGAGCTCGCCGCTCGGTACGAGGCGGCCGGCGAATCGGTGGGCGGGGACTTCTACGACGTCTTCCAGATCGGGCGGGGCGACTGGGGCGTCATCCTCGGCGACGTCTGCGGCCGCGGTCCCGAGGCGGCCGCCGTCACCGCACTCACCCGCCACACCCTGCGCACGGCCGCGATGATCGAGAGCAGCCCAGCCAGGGTCATCGGCATCCTCAACGACGCCCTGCTGCAGAGCAGGGGCGAGCGCTTCGTGACCGCAGTCTTCGCGCGGCTGACCCGGCACGACGGCGGCTACCGGATGCGCCTATGTGCCGCCGGCCACCCACCGGTGCTGCTGGCGCACGCGAGCGGCACGATTGACGCGATCGAACCCCGGACCTGCCTGCTCGGCGTCTACAGCGACATCGAACCAGTCGAGTTGACCGTTGACCTCGAGTCGGACGACGTCCTCCTCCTGTACACCGACGGATTGATCGAGACCCGCCGCGACGACGAGACCTTCGGCGAGGCACGGTTGGCCCGGGCGCTCGCCGAACACCGTCACGAAAGCGCTCAGACACTCGCCGACAGCCTGCTCGCCGCCTCGCAACGATTCGCCACCGCCGCCGTCAACGACGACACCGCATTCCTGATCGCACGATCGGTCTCGCCGCGAAACAGTGCCCGGGGCCGTGATCGGTCTCGGGCGGGCGCCACGGCCGGCCAAGCCTGAGCTCTCTCTCACACGACGTTCACCTCGAGCTCACCAGGGCCCACCCCGGGGAGAACCTCCGGACCGTCGAGGAGGGTCCTGGACCGGGTTTGTCGCCACGCGCGGGTGGGTATTTCGCAGCCGTCGAAATCGGCGCCGCACCAACTGGCGAGCCGCCCCGATGCACGATCTGAGAGGAGCACTTCGATGAAGGCAGTCACCTGGCACGGCAACGAGGACGTTCGGGTCGACACCGTCGACGATCCGTCGATCGAGCAGCCGACCGACGCGATCATTCGTGTCACCTCGAGCGGCATCTGCGGCTCGGATCTACACCTCTACAGCGTGCTCGGCGCGTTCATCGACGAGGGCGACATCCTCGGCCACGAGCCGATCGGAATCGTCGAAGCCGTCGGCGCGGATGTCAAGGACATCGCTCCCGGCGACCGGGTCGTGGTCCCCTTCAACATCTCCTGCGGCCACTGCTTCATGTGCGACCAGGGACTCCAGTCACAGTGCGAGACCACCCAGGTCCACGAACAGGGCACCGGCGCCGCGCTGCTCGGCTACACCAAGCTCTACGGCCAGGTCCCCGGCGGTCAGGCCGAGTACCTCCGCGTGCCCCAAGCCCACTACGGGCCGATCAAGGTCCCGGACGGTCCGCCGGATGACCGCTTCGTCTACCTCTCAGACGTCCTCCCGACCGCCTGGCAGGCCGTCGAGTACGCCAACATCCCCGCCGGCGGCACGGTCGTCGTGCTCGGCCTCGGGCCAATCGGTGAGATGGCGACACGGATCGCCCAGCACCACGGCGCCCGAGTGCTCGCGGTCGACCTCGTCCCCGAGCGACTCGAACGCTCCCGCGCTCACGGCGTCGAAGCACTCGACCTCGATCAGCACGACGGCGACCTGCCCGCGGCGGTCCGCGAGCTGACCGACGGCCGCGGCCCCAGCGCAGTGATCGACGCCGTCGGCATGGAAGCCCACGGCGCCCCGGTCGCCGAGTTCGCCCATACGCTCGCCGGCGCGCTCCCCGACGCGATCGCCGCACCGATCATGCAGAAGGCCGGGATCGACCGCCTCAGCGCGATCCACATGGCGATCGAGCTCGTCCAGCGCGGCGGCACGATCTCCCTCTCGGGCGTCTACGGAGGAGCCGCCAGCCCGATGCCGTTGATCCAGATGTTCGACAAGCAGATCAACCTCCGTATGGGACAGGCAAACGTCCGCCGCTGGATCCCCGACATCCTCCCCCTCCTGACCGGCGACGACGACCCACTCGGCGTCGAGGACTACGCCACCCACCACGTCCCCCTCGACGACGCGCCCCACGCATACGAGATCTTCCAGAAGAAGCAGGACAACGCCTTCAAGATCCTGCTCAAGCCGGGCGGATGATCGGATGCCCGCCGGTGAGGTCGCCCTCCGATCGCCGTCGTCGATGGTCGCCTGACCGACTGCGCCGGACCGAGCGCAGTGTCCAGACTCCGACGATCTGACTGCTCGGGGCCGGGGATTCGCCGGGTGCGGCGGGGCCGCGGCTTCATGTTCGTCGACGAGGACGGCGACCGGGTCGACGACAGGCTGGTGATCGAGCGGGCTCGGGCGCTCGTGATTCCGCCGGCCTGGGCGGACGTCTGGATCTGCCTCGATCCGCGGGGTCACCTGCAGGCGACGGGGATCGACGCGGCTGGGCGCAAGCAGTACCTCTACCACGCCGACTGGCGCTCGCGCCGCGACCGTGAGAAGTTCGCCGCGATGCTCGATTTCGCCGACGCCCTGCCGGGGCTGCGGCGCCGCGTCCGTCGCGACCTCGAGGGCGACCAACTCGACCGGGATCGGGTTCTCGCGCTCGCGGTTCGCCTGCTCGACGTCGGGTGCATGCGAATCGGCGGCGAGGACTACGCGAAGGAGCACGGCAGTCACGGCCTGACGACGCTGCGCAAGGAGCACGTCCGCGTGGACGGCCAAGCCGCGAGCTTCGACTTTCCCGGCAAGAGCGGACAGCGCATCGAGATCACCGTGCGCGATCCGGTCGCCGCCGAGCTCGTCGCGAGCCTCCGCCGCCGGCGTGGATCGAGCGGAGCCCCGCTGCTCGCCTTCTCGTCCCGCGAATCGACCGCCGGCGGCGGGTCGACGCGCACCCGGTGGCGCCCGCTGGGCGCCGACGACGTCAACGCGATGATCAAGGAGGTCACCGGTGAGTCGCACAGCGCGAAGGACTTCAGGACCTGGAACGCGACGGTGATCACGGCGGTCGGGCTCGCCGGCCCGATCCCACCGACCAAGGCACGTCGTACGCGAGCGATCAATCAAGCGATCAGGACGACGGCACAGGTGCTCGGCAACACGCCGACCGTGTGTCGAAACTCCTACGTCGATCCCCGTCTGCTCGACCGCTACGCCGGCGGGGTCTCGATCGACGCCGGTCGCGGCCCGCGGGACGAGCGGTTTCTCACCCAGTGGCGCCGCCGTGCCCGGATCGAGCGGGCCGTCATCGAGCTACTCGCCGACGCATAGGCAGTCGACGGCGCCCGCGGTGTGCGCGGAGCAGGGGATCTAGCCAGGGGATGCGCCCGCCGCGTGGCGGAGCGCGGCGGTGTCACGATTCGGGTCAGAGGGGTTCAGACCACGTGCGGGCGGGTACGCGTCAGCTACGAGCCGAGCAGGGAATCGATTCGCGCGCCCGCGGAAACTCCGTGGCGCAGCCGCCCGCCGGGTCGTTCGCGCTGAGACGGCGCGCCGCGTCTGAGATGAATGCCGATGATTGGAGCCCAACCCGAATGACCAAGTCCGAACAGAAGATCGTCCAGTACCTCGGCGAGGCGCACGCCTCCGAAAGCGGCCTGACGCGGGTCCTGCAGGAGCAGATCGCGATCACGCCAAGGGGAAGTTTCAGGAGGCTGCTCGAGTCGCATCTCGCTGAGACGAAGCGTCACGCCGAGCGGGTGCACACGCGCGTGGAGGAGCTCGCGGGCAACGGTGGCTTCAACCCCGTCGCGATCGGGATCAACGTCGCCGGCAGTGTGCTCGGGCAGGTGCTCGCGATCGCCAAGGCGCCGCTTGACCTTGCCCGCGGCTCCGGCGGCGCGGAGAAGGTCCTCAAGAACGCGAAGGACGACTGCGCGGCCGAGGCGCTCGAGATCGCCACGTACACCGCCCTCGGGCACCTCGCCGACTCCGTCGGCGACGGACGCACGGCGAAGCTGGCCGCGTCGATCCTTGCCGAGGAGCAGGAGATGCTCAAGCGCCTGCTCGCGGAGATTCCGCGCCTCACGCAGGCCACACTCGACGCCGCCCTGGACGGCGACGGGACCTACGACGTGACCGAGACGGGCGCGGCCGATGCCGTGCGTGGCGCGGCGCACGCGGTCAAGACGACCGCTGAGAGCGGCGTGAAGGAAACCAAGCGTGCCGCTCGCCAGGCCCGCAAGGTCCCGGGTGTCGCTCGCGCCGAAGGCGACATCAAGGGCGCCCTCGCGCAGGAGGGTGACCTGCCGATCGCCGGCTACGACGATCTGACCGCGGCGGAGATCAACGAGAAGCTCCCCAGTCTCTCCCAGATCGACCTCGCCAAGACCGGCGCGTACGAGCGCAAGAATCAGAACCGCACCACCGTCACCAGCAAGATCACGGTCCTCACCGGGACCGAGCCGTGGCCTGGCTATGACGAGCAGACCGTCGACGAGGTGAGGAGCGCGCTTGCCCAGACCGACGACCCCGGCGATCTGAAGACGGTGCGCGACTACGAACAGGCCCACAAGACTCGCAGCACCGTGATCAGCGCCACCGAGCGCGAACTCGCCTCCGCGACCCGCTGAGAACGCCGTCCCGGCAGGCGGACGCGCCCAGCCATGGCTCTGTGAGCCGGGCCGGCTCCGACGGTGGATCGAAGCCTCCGGAGACCGGCCTGGGCTCGCATGCCTTTCGACGTGAGCGGGCGTCGGGAGGATGCGGGCCGGCGGCCGTGTTTGCAGATGTACCGCTCCGGGCAGACCATGGCCTCTCGTGCTCGACACCACCAAATCAACGCAGAGCCGCGGCCCGACGCGACCCACGGCGCCTGTGCACGTCGGCCGCCGCACCCCACGAGCCGTTCTGCCGGCCGCGGCAGCTGCCCTTCGCGTCGGTGCCGCGGCGCGCGGTTGTCCGCTCGGCGCGACAACGACCGCGATATGAGGCGCGCTCGACCTGACGAGGCGATGCCGACCGGCCTGCTTGGAGTGAAGAGATCCGCGATGCGCTTGCTCACCAACCGGCTGGTGAACCCGCTTACCCGCCGGCTGCTGGACCGGGGTCTGTGGCCGCGCACACAGGCGTTGATCGAGACGACAGGCCGCACGAGCGGGCTACCGCGGCGAGTGCCGGTCGGCAACGGCCTGCGCGGTGAGCACTTCTGGATCGTCACCGAGCACGGCTATGGCGCCGACTACGTCAAGAATCTCGAGCGCGACCCGCGGATGCGCGTGAAGGTGGGGCGGCAATGGTACGAGGGGACTGCGGAGATTCTTCCGGACGACGACCCCCTCGAGCGCCTGCGTTGGCTTGCGCGGCCGGTAAACGA
The DNA here is from genome assembly GCA_036510225.1 of Solirubrobacteraceae bacterium. Classification (GTDB taxonomy): domain Bacteria; phylum Actinomycetota; class Thermoleophilia; order Solirubrobacterales; family Solirubrobacteraceae; genus Palsa-513. The sequence goes on from DATCEH010000046.1 coordinate 41,411, forward strand.
CGCGGCGTTGCGAATCGTCGGCACGCAGCAACTGACGATCCGTGTCGATCTTTCACCTCCAGCCCCCGCCGCCCGACGATCGCCTCGACCCGGCGCCTGAAGGACCCAGAGCGCGGTGGGCCGCCGACCGCTCACGGTTTTGTGGGCTCCTCCGGCGGGTAGGCAGCCGACGATGCATCGTCACCCACAGCGTGCCCCCACGACCGGGGGGTTCGCGCAGGACAACGCTCTGGCGGGTGACGGCCGGACGGTGGCCGGGCCCGGCGCGTGAGCGGCTTTCCGCGCGTGTCGGGCCGGCCGCGTCGCACGAGCGCTCGCCGGGCGACACCGCCGCTCGCCGCCGCCGTGGCGATCGAGCGCTGCCGGCGGCTCGACCCCGTCGGAGACGCTCTGACCGGCGCGATCCGCGGGCTCCTGCCTGCCGGCCGGCCAAAGGACCTGCTCAGCGGGACCTGGCTCGGCCACGCCCTCCATCCGATCCTGACCGACGTGCCGATCGGCGCCTGGACGAGCTCGATCGTGCTCGACTGGGTCGGCGGCCGGCGGGCCCGGCCGGCCGCCGACACGCTGATCGCGCTCGGCATCCTCTCGGCGATCCCCGCCAGCCTGACCGGCGCGGCCGACTGGGGTGACACCCAGCGCAGGGAGCGCCGCGTCGGCCTGGTCCACGCCGCCGCGAACTCGGCGGCCCTCGGCCTCTACTGCGTCTCGCTGCGCGAGCGCCGTCGCGGACACCGAGTCCGCGGACGCGTCCTCAGCCTCGTCGGCGCCGGCGCGCTCGGTGCCGGCGGCTACCTCGGAGGGCATCTCGTCTTCGCTCGTGGGCTCGGCGTCGACCGCACGGCCTTCGAGTCGCGGCCTGAGGACTGGGTCGACGCCGCAGCCGCCGCCGATCTCACCGACGGCGCTCCGATCTGCGTTCGCGTCGACGGCGTCGGCGTGCTGCTGGCCCGCGACGCCGGCGAGGTCCACGCGCTGGCCGACCGCTGCACCCACCGGGGCGCGCCGCTCCACGACGGCGAGCTGCGCGACGGATGCGTCGTCTGCCCGTGGCATCAGAGCACCTTCCGACTCACCGACGGCGCCGTCGTCCGCGGCCCGGCAACGACGCCGGCGCCCCGCTACGAGGTGCGCGTTCGCGACGGGCGGATCGAGCTCCGCGCGCCTCGCGAAGACGTCGACTGAACCGTTGAGGACGCCGGGCGCCACGGACGGCGGGGATGTGATTCACCGGCATGTCGTCGCGATGACCTTCGACGACGGTCCCGACCCGATCTGGACGCCGCGCATCCTGCGCGAGTTGGACCAGGCCGACGCCCCGGCGACCTTCTTCGTGATGAGCATCCCCGCGGCCCGCCATCCGCACCTGATCGACGCGATCGGATCCGCCGGGCACGAGATCGGCCTCCACTGCGCCCGCCATCTGCGCCACACCGAGACCCCCCGGTCAGTCGTCGAGGCGGACACCGCGGACGCTCTCACGACACTCGCCGCGCTCGGCGTGACCCCCGTCCGCTGGCGCCTGCCCTGGGGACGGGCCGCCGAGTGGACCGAGTCGATCGCCCGCGCCCACGGTCTGTCGATCGCCGGCTGGAGCGCTGACACTCACGACTGGCGGGGAGATCCCGCAGCCACGATGCTCGAGTCGATCGATCCCGAGATCGTCGATCGGGCGGTCGTCCTGATGCACGACGGCCTCGGCCCGGGCGCCCGGCGCGACGGCGCTCTCGAGACGGCCCGGCTCGTCGGGCCGCTCGCGCGGACGATTCGCGAGCGTGGCTGCGAGCCCGTTTCGCTTGCCGCGATGGCGGAAATACCGCCTTCGCAATGACCTGCCCGACCCCCGACCCGCACGATCGTCCGCCGCTCGCCCGAAACCCGTTGGACGCGGCCATCGAAACGATCGCGGCCGGCGCGGCGGCTCTCGATCGAGCCCCGGCGTTCCCGAGCGCCCCACTGACCGACCTTGGCGCGGCCGGCGCCCTCACCGGTGACCTCCCGTTTGCCGAAGCGCTCCGCCTCGTCCGTGCCGTCTCCCGGGCCGACGGCTCGGTCGGACGGATCCTCGACGGTCACCTCAACGCCGTCGAGCGGCTCCGGCTGCTGGCACCCACCGAGGATCCCGCCCTCGCCCGCGACCTCGAGCAGATCGCCTCCGGCGAGCTCTGGCTCGGGCTCTGGGGCGCCGACCCGGTAGCCGACGAGGGCGACCCCGCCGTCGTCGTGGGGAGTCCCGGGGCGTGGCAGCTGACCGGGGCGAAGGTCTTCTGCTCGGGCGCCGGCGGCGTCCACCGAGCGGCCGTGGTGGCGCGGGCGCCGGACGGATCTTCCGCGCGCTGGCTGGTCTACGTCGACCTGACCGCGCGCGTCGAAGTCGACCGTGCGTGGTTTCGCGGGTCGGGCATGCGTGCCTCGGAGAGTCACCGCGTCGTCTTCGACCGGGCAGACATCCTCGCCGTGCTCGGCGAGCCGGGTGAGCTCGGCCGCGACCCGTGGTTCTCGCGCGACGCGATCCGCACCGCCGCCAGCTGGGCGGGCATGGCCGACGCCGCGCTCGACGACGCCCTCCACTCGCTGGCCCAGCGCCCGCGGGCCGGCGAGCTCGAGGGACTCGCGGCCGGCCGGATGCTCACGGCCCAGAAGACGATCGACCTGTGGATGGCGGCCGGCGCACAGGCCGACGACGAAGCGGCGGTCGAGCTGTCGGTCCATCTGCGCGAGGCGGTCTCCGGCGCCGCCACGACGATCCTCGACGAAGCCGCGCGAGCCTGCGGATCGCGACCGTTCGCACTCGGCACGGGGCTCGACCGCGCCCGCCGCGACCTCCAGCTCCTCCTGCTCCAGCACCGACTCGACCCCCTCGTCAGCCGGCGGGGCCGCACAACGCTCGAGGCCTGCCGATGACCGCATCGCGAATCGATCCCGCCTGGTTCGAGGACCTCTACCGGGCCGACCCGGACCCCTGGAGGTTCGCGACCAGTCCGTACGAGCAGGCGAAGTACGAGCGGACCGTGGAGGCACTCGGTCCGCGTGACCGGCGCTTCGGCCGAGCGCTCGAGGCCGGCTGCTCGATCGGCGTGCTGAGCGGACTGCTGGCCTCTCGATGTGACGAGCTGCTCGCGCTCGACGCGTCGCCGACGGCCGTGGACGCCGCCCGTGCGCGGCTTGCCGAGCTCCCCAACGTCCGCGTCGAGCACCGCGTCCTCCCCGAGCAGCTGCCCGACGGGCCGTTCGACCTCGTCGTCTGCTCGGAGATCCTCTACTACTGGGCCGCCGGTCCGCTGCGCGAGCTGCTCGCCGCCGTCGAGTCGCTGGTCTCCCCCGGCGGCAGCCTGCTCGCGGTTCACTGGCGACCGGGAACCCGCACGTACCCCCTGCGGGGCGACGAGGTCCACCGGATCCTCGCGAGCACGACTGGCCTGCGCCACGGCCACGGCGAGGTCGAAGAGCTGTATCTGATCGATCGCTACGACCGTCCCCGATGACCGCGCTGCCGCCTCCCGACTCACGACTGCGCGCCTGTGTGGTCGTCCCCGCGCACGACGAGGAGGACCTGATCGTCGGCTGCTTGGGAGCCCTCGCCGCCCAGTGCGGCGTAGACCCGGCCGCCTACGAGGTGATCGTCGTCGTCGACGCGTGCACCGACGCGACCGGCGCGCTCGCCCGCCAGGCAGCCGCCGCGCTGCGCCCGATGCGCATGCACGTCCGCGAAGGGCCCGGCCGCGGCGCCGGCGCGGCCCGCCGCCTGGGAATGGACCTCGCGTCCGCGCGCCTGCACGCGCTCGGACGCGGCGACGGCCTGATCGCGTCGACCGACGCCGACTCGACGGTCGCGCCCGACTGGCTGGCCACCCAGCTCGCGGCCGTCGCCGGTGGAGCCCGGGCGATCGGCGGCCGGGTCGAGCTGTTTGCGACCGACGCGGCCCGTCTGATGCCCGGCGTGCTCGAGCGCCGAGCGGCCCGCGCAGCCGTCCGCGAGGCTGCGACCCGCCGCGACGGTGAGCGCGTGTCCGAGCACTGGCAGTTCAGCGGCGCGTCGATGTCCCTGACGGCCGCCACGTATGTCGAGATCGGCGGCCTCGATCCGACCGTCGCACTCGAGGACGAGGGCCTCGAGCGCTCGCTCCAGCGCTTCGGCGTGCCGATCGACCGGCGTCTCGACGTCCGCGTGGCGACGTCCGGCCGCCTGCGCGGTCGAGCTGCCCGCGGTCTGGCCCACGACCTCGCGCTCGACGACTGGCTCGCCCGGCGCAGCTACCACGGCTCGCCGACGGTCGAGGATCTCCTGGCGATCAAGCAGCAGACGATCAGCGTGATCCTCCCGACCCGGAACGTCGGCGACACGCTCGGCCCGCTGCTCGACGCGCTCGAGCCATCCCGGGCGACGGGACTCGTCGACGAGCTCGTCATCGTCGACGCGGCATCCGTCGACGCGACCCCACAGGTCGCCGCCGCCCGCGGCGCGAGCTTCCTCCAGGAATCCGACCTGCTCCCGGCGTTCGGCCCGGCCCTCGGCAAGGGCGACGCCCTCTGGCGAGGACTCAGCGCGACGCGCGGCGAGCTCGTCGTCTTCCTGGACACCGACACGCGGAACTTCTCCGCGCGCTTCCTGCTCGGCCTGATCGCTCCCCTGCTGAGCGACTCCGCCGTGCATTTTCTCAAGGGCGCGTTCCGGCGGCCGTTCACCAACGGCTCCGAAAGTACCCCGGATGGAGGCGGCCGGGTGACCGAGCTGCTCGCCCGGCCGCTGCTCAACCTCCATCTGCCGGAACTCGCCGGATTCGTCCAGCCGCTGGCCGGCGAGGTCGCCGGCCGGCGGGACCTGCTCGAGCGCCTGCCCTTTCCGGTCGGCTATGGCGTCGAGATCGCGATGCTGATCGACGCGTACCGCATCGTCGGCCGGGACGGTCTCGCCCAGGCCGAACTCGGCTTGCGCGAGAACCACCACCAGCCGCTGGGCGAGCTCGGCGCGATGGCCTACCAGGTGCTGGTCGCCGCCCAGCGACGGATCCACGGCGCCGAGGCGATCGACCGACTCGGTCCGGGCACGCTGCTGGCACCGTTGGACGGGACGCTCGAGCCTCGGACGCTGGCGATCGACGAGCGGCCCCCGCTGTGCTCGATCGGGCCGCCGGCGCGCGGCCGGCGGCCGACCGGCTGAGCGCTTGGCCGGCGAAGCGATGATCTCCTCTCCACGCGGACGCCTCACGCACCGACACCGCGCTGGCCGCGTCTCGGTGCCCGCGGCCCCTCGGTTCCCTCTCGATGACCGTGAGGACCGGTTCGGCCGTGGCCGACCAAACGCGGACCAACTCGACCGGTGCGGAGGTGTCGGATGTGATCGAACCAGGCTCCTCCCGGGCGGCGCGGAGGCGCGGAGGCGCGGAGGCGCGGAGGTGAATGCGAGACCTTCGTCGCGAAAGTAGCTGCCTGAGGCAGGCAACTACTTTCGTTGGAGAGTCCACTCGCGTCGCTCTATCCGGCGAGCTTGACCCTGCGACGAGCCCACTGCTCGAACGGGAGCTGATTCGTGTCGAGCGGACCGGCGTCTCGCTGACCGAGCTCGATCGTCCGGCCTGACGTTCATGGACCCGGCCGGAGTCGCTGATCCCGGCTCATACCGCCGCCCGCTCGCCAGATCCCTCCGGCGAGCGGGCGTCAGCGGTGCGATGATCGGTTACGGATTCGGGTCGTCGTTCGCGTGCTGCAGACCGCCCGTGGCGTCGTGCGACTCGCCGCTCGCGTTCTCCTCGTTACCGACCGAATCGCTCTCTCCGGTGCCACTCTTGACATCGCTGCCGATGCCGGTGCCACTGTCCTGCGCGTCAGCCGGTCCTTCTGGGTGCGGGTCGGGATCCATCTCTGCATCCTCTCTCTCGTTGATGATGCCGGGCGCCTGTTACCCCGTGCGACGGCCGGCAAACGCACCAAGAGAAGCCGTTGCGCCCTGCATTGCCAATCGTCAGGGCTTGATGCCCTGACACTGAGATTTTGTGCTGTGTGAAACACGCTGGCGTACGTCGAGCGCGACGAGCACTGCGTCTCCGGCGAGCGCCGCGGCGATCGGGAGGGCCGGCGAGGGATACCACCGCGGTGACGCGTCAGCCGCCGTCGGGGACACCCCGGCGCCGCGCGATCGATCGGATCCGCGGCGTTGAGCCCCCGGAGGAGACGGTGACCGGGTAGCCGTTTTGCCGCCCCGATAGCGGGTATCGGGGCGGCCTAACGGTTCTGGCGGACTGACGGGAGGACACGATGGCTGCGGATGACTCACAGGGCGCACGTAGGAAGGTCCAGTACGCGGGCGGGAAGGTCGAGCGTGGCGGTGGCGGCGAGCTACATCAGACCGCCCCGCAGACCGGGCGGCCGAGCCTGACCACACAGCAGGGCGCCGTTGTCGCCGACGATCAGAACACGCTTCGCGGGGGAGATCGCGGGCCCGCACTGCTCGAAGACGCGCACTTCCGCGAGAAGATCTTCCACTTCGACCACGAGCGCATTCCCGAGCGGGTCGTCCACGCCCGTGGATACGGAGCACACGGCTACTTCGAGAACTACGAGCCCCTGACCAAGCTCACGCGGGCCGATCTCTTCCAACGCGCCGGCCAGCGCACCCCCGCGTTCGTCCGCTTCTCGACCGTCGCCGGCAACAAGGGCTCGGCCGACCTCGCGCGCGACGTCCGCGGCTTCGCGGTCAAGCTCTACACCCAGGACGGCAACTGGGACCTCGTCGGCAACAACATCCCCGTCTTCTTCATCCAGGACGCGATCAAGTTCCCCGACCTGATCCACGCCGCCAAGCCTGAACCAGACCGGGGATTCCCCCAGGCACAGACCGCCCACGACAACTTCTGGGACTTCGCGTCGCTGATGCCCGAATCCACGCACATGCTGATGTGGATCATGTCCGACCGCGCGATCCCCCGGTCGTTCCGGTTCATGGAGGGGTTCGGCGTCCACACGTTCCGTCTGCTCGACGCGAAGGGCCGCTCGACGTTCGTGAAGTTCCACTGGAAGCCCAAGCTCGGCATGCAGTCCGTCGCCTGGAACGAGGCGGTCAAGATCAACGGGGCCGACCCGGACTTCCACCGCCGCGACCTGTGGGACGCGATCGGGCAGGGCGACTTCCCCGAATGGGAGCTCGGCCTCCAGCTCTTCGACGAGAAGTTCGCCGACGCGTTCGAGTTCGACGTCCTCGATCCGACGAAGCTGATCCCCGAGGAACAGCTGCCGATCCGCCGGGTCGGCCGCCTCGTGCTCGACCGGGTCGTCGACAACTTCTTCGCCGAGACCGAGCAGGTCGCGTTCTGCACGCAGAACATCGTCCCCGGGATCGACTTCACCAACGATCCCCTCCTCCAAGGACGCAACTTCTCCTACCTCGACACCCAGGTCAAGCGGCTCGGCGGGCCGAACTTCACGCAGATCCCCGTCAACGCGCCGAAATGCCCGTTCGCGCACTTCCAGCAGGACGGTCACATGGCGATCACCAACCCGACGACCCGAGCCAACTACGAGCCGAACTCCTGGGACGTCGACGACGGCGGCCCGCGGGAGGACCCCAGCCGGGGGTTCACGTCATTCCCAGCTGCCGAGACCGGCCCGAAACGGCGCCTGCGGCCGGAGAGCTTCGCCGACCACTACAGCCAGGCCCGGCAGTTCTACGTCAGCCAGACGGAAACCGAGCGCAGCCACATCGGCGACGCCTTCGTCTTCGAGCTGAGCAAGGTCGACCGGCCGGAGATCCGCGAACGAATCGTCGCCGGGCTGCGCAACGTCGACGACGACCTCGCCCGCCACGTCGCCGACGGCCTCGGGCTGGACCGCCTCCCCCGGGCGCTCTCGGCAGCGGCCAAGCCGATCGTCGACCTCCCGCCGGCTCCGTCGCTGAGCATCCTCGCCAACCCGCCCGACTCGTTCGCCGGACGCAAGCTCGGCATCCTCGTGACCGACGGGGCCGACGCGAAGCTGCTCGCCGGCCTCCGCGCCGCGGCCAAGAAGGAACGCGCGACCGTCGAGCTGATCGCACCAACCGTCGGTGGCATCGAGTGCGACGACGGGTCGAGGGTCCCCGCAGACCAGAAGATCGACGGCGCCCCGTCGGTCCTCTACGACGCCGTCGTCGTCCTCGGCTCGGCCGACGAGGCGGCCAAGCTCGCCGGCGAGCCGGCGGCCCGGGACTTCGTCACCGACGCGTACGCCCACTGCAAGCTCGTCGGGTACGCGCCCGGCGCGACGGCGCTGTTCGCGTCGACCGGGCTCACCGAGATGATGGACGACGGGTTCATCGAGCTCGACACGCCCGCGAGTGCCGGCGCGTTCATCGAGCGGTGTCGCGCCCTCCGCGTCTGGGACCGTCAGAAGGCCGCGGCGTAGCTGCGCGAGGTGACCGACGCCACGGCCCCTGCGCGGCCACGCCGACTGACCGGCGCGCCGACCGACTATGACCCCCTGCTCGAGTCGGTCGGCGACGCCGGATTCGTCCTCCTGGGGGATGCCACCCACGGGAGCCACGAGCTCTATGTCGAGCGCGCGCGGATCACCCGCCGGCTGATCGCCGAGTGCGGATTCACGGCGGTCGTCGTCGAGGCCGACTGGCCTGATGCCCAACGCGTGAACGCCTACGTCAGCGGACGCGGATCCGACCCAGACGCCGGGTCCGCGCTCGGCGACTTCGCCCGCTTTCCCCGCTGGATGTGGCGCAACACCGTCGTACGCGACTTCGTCGAGTGGCTCCGCCGGTACAACGACCGTCTTGCGCCTGAGGACCGGGCCGGGTTCTACGGCCTTGACCTCTACAGCCTGACGGCTTCGATCGAGGCCGTCGTGACCCATCTCGATCGGACCGATCCCGCCGCCGCCAGGCGGGCCCGGACGCGGTACGCCTGCTTCGATCACGTCGGCACCCAGGGTCAGCTCTACGCCGAGGCCGTCGCCGAGAACCCAAGCCGCACCTGCGAGGACGAGGCCGTCGCCCAACTCGCGGAGATGCTCGCCGCCCGCGGCGCTCGACGGGATCCGGACGGTTGCGGCCAGGGCGCTGTCAGCCCCGTCGTCGGCGACGCGTTCGACGCGTCGCAGAACGCCCGGCTGATCCGCGACGCCGAGCGCTACTCGCGAGCGCTGTCCCACGGCCGAGCCGCGTCGTGGAACGTCCGCGACGAGCACATGGCCGGCACCGTCGAGGCGCTCGCCGCCCACCTCGGGCGCCACCGGCTGCCGGCGCGAATCGTCGTCTGGGCGCACAACTCGCATCTCGGCGACGCCCGGGCGACGGAGATGGCCGAGCGCGGAGAGCACAGCGTCGGCGGGCTGTTGCGCGAGCGCCATCCCGGCGAGGTCTTCGCGATCGGCCTAACGACCGCCGGCGGGACGGTGACCGCAGCGGCCGACTGGGGCGCCCCGGCACAGACGATGCACCTTCGTCCCCCGCTCGACGGGAGCATCGAGCACCTCTTCCGCGAGACCGGCGTCGACGCCGCACTCGTCCCGTTGGGAGCCCGGCTCGTCGACGTCCGGCTGCGGGGGTCCTGGCTCGAGCGGGCGGTCGGGGCGGTCTACCGGCCAGATGCCGAGCTCTTCTGTCATTACATGCGCGTAGCCCCGGCCGACCAGTTCGACGCCGTGGTTCACGTCGACGAGACCCATGCGCTCAGTCCGCTCGATCCCGAGGGGCCCGACCAAGCTCGTTGACGACCAGAGCGACCTGGAACCGCCAGCGACGATCGGCGGCTTTCGGCCTTGCCGCCGACCGCGGCCAGCGCCACACCGTTTCGGTCCGGGCGTCCCGGGTACACGACACGGCGATCGGGCCGGACACCGGCTGAGCAGTCGATTTGGAGGTGACGGCATGGCCGAGGAGCACCGCGTGAGCCCGAGGACGCTTTGACCGCCTTGATCGAGAACCCGCGGGCCGGCACCAGTTGGCGACCGCGCCTGGATCGGCGCGTCAGGCACGCGCGCAAGCCGCGCCGGAGCAAGACGCTCAACCCGCGCCAATTGGTTCTGCTCTGTGCCCTCGTGCCGGCCGTCGGCGCAGTCCTCGCCCGCCGCCGCCTGCGAGTCCCGAGACCGGTGACCCTCGCGATCGTGTCGGTCGCACCCCTCGCGGTCGCGGCCGCGACCCCACGCCGGGAGTGGCGCTATCCGGCGACATGGCTCACCTACATGTGGTCGTTCACCGTCACCTGGACACTCCCCTACGAGCAGCCCGAGGCCCTTCGCGAACGCCTGCGTGTGACCTATCCGATCCGCATCGACAGCCTGCTCGGCCTCGGCACGCCCCCGACGGTCCGCCTCCAGCGCAGGTTTCGCAAGTCCGCGACCGTCAGCGGTCTCGATCGGCTCGTGACGTTGCTCTACGCCTCGTGGATCGTTCCCCACGGGCTCCTGGCCTGGCTGCTGGTCCGACATCAGGAATACGTTCCCCGCGCGGCCGGACGACTCGCGGCTGCCTACTCCCTGACGGCGCCGGCCTACTACCTGATCCCCACCGCACCCCCCTGGTGGGCCGCCCAGGAGGCCGGGCTGCTCGACGGCCAGGTCGAGCGGGTCAGGCGCCAGGTGATCAACTCACTGCTCCGCAAGCCCCACGACTCCCAGAGCACACCCGAGGGCAACCCCTGGGCGTCGATGCCCTCCGATCACATCGCCTCGGCCGCGATCACCGCAATGGGCCTGGCCGAGGTCAACCGGACCTACGGAGCGCTCGGCTGGTCCTACGTCGCCCTCGCCAGCTTCGCCGTCGTCTACCTCGGCGAGCACTACGCGATCGACGCGATCGTCGGCCTGGTGATCGCCGTCGCGATCCACGCCGGTGAGCCGCTCGCGGCACCACTGATCGATCGGATCGTCGCCGAGCTCGATCGGTTCGCCACGTAGCCCCGTAGCCAGGCAGCCCGGTTCCCGACACGACCGCCAGGCCCACATGGGCGCGCCTCCGAGTCGGTGGGCTCGGGGCATCGTGCGCGACGATCCGCCCCTGCCGAGCACGCCGTGATCTCCCTTGACCGCGCGCACGCACAGAACAGATGTGGTCGCGACGCCGCTCGAAATGCTCCGCCAGCAGGCCCCGAGCCGGCCGAGCCGACGGCTCGAGGCGTCCGCCACCCGCCGGCAGACCCCGGCCCAGCGGCCCCAACCCGGCCGGCGGCGCCCGGTGCCAGCGGGCCCGGGTCCGTGGATCCCGAACCACTAGGCTCGCCTGATGGCTGAGGGCCCACCGGCGGTGGACATGGCATCCGGCGGCACCCCGCGCGGCTCCGCGCGGCCACGATCTGAGCCCGTCCGCGACGCGCCGAGGCTCTCCGGACGGCCGCAGATCTCCCGTCCGCAGGTCCGCGCCCCCGGCGCCAAGCGCGCCGTCGTGATCGGGGCCGGCTCGTTCGGCACCGCGATCGCCGTCCTGCTCGTCCGTGGCGGCCTGAGGACCACGCTGCAGACGCGCACCGACGAGCAGGCCGCCGTCCTGCTCGAGGCTCGCGAGAACGTCGTCTACCTCCCCGGAGTCGAGCTCGCCCGCGAGTTGCGCATCGAGCCGGTCAGCGCCGGCCTCCAGCGAGCCGACTACGTCTTCCTCGGCGTCCCGTCGATCGGCCTCGCCGAGGTCATCAACGGCCTCGAATCCGCCGGGCTCAGCCGCCGCACCGCCGTCGTCTCGCTCTCGAAGGGCCTCGTCGCCCCAACCGGCCGGCCGCCGACGATCGCCCTGCGCGACCGCTTCGGCCCCAACCGGGTCGCCTGCATCGGCGGTCCGGCCCATGCCGACGAGATGGTCACCGCCGGCGCCGGCCTCGTCGCCGCGTCGACCGACGAGGCCCTCGCCCAGGCCCTGGCCAACGTCTTCACTCGTGCCGGCGTCGTCTGCGAGCTCTCCAACGACCCGATCGGCGTCGAGCTCGCCGGCGCAGCCAAGAACGCCGCGGCGCTCGCCTCCGGCGCGACCGAGGCCCAGGGGCTCAACGCGGCCGGTGCGGCCGCCGGGCACATCTTCGCCGAGGTCTGGCGCTTCGCCGAGACCCAGGGCGCCCGGCCCGAGTCGATGATCGGCCTGGCCGGGACCGGCGACCTCGTCGCCACCGCGCTCGCCCCCCAGAGCCGCAACCGGCGAGCCGGCGAGCTGCTCGCCGAGGGGGTGCCCGCCGCGGAGATCCACGCCCGCGTCGGACAGGCGATCGAGGCCCTCGAGTCGGTTCCCCTGCTCGCCCTCGCGCTCGACCGGGCAGGCTTCGCCGCGCCCGTCACAGACGCCCTCGCCAAGCTGATCGCCGGCGACCTGCCGCTCGAGGACTGGGTCGCCCTCGTCCGCGCCACCGTACCCCCGCCAGCCGGGTGGGCCAGCCCTTCCCGGGGGCTGCGGATGCGCATCCGCGAATGGTTCCGCGCCCACCGGCCCCGCCGTCTGCGCCGGTAGGGGCGCCGCGCGCGAAACGGCGCGCAAACCGATGCGTCGTGGTGTGCCACTCGCGCCGAGCGGGTAACTCCTCACGGCGAACGCCGGGCCATCGTGAGGGCACCGACGCTCGCGGGTCCGGCGCACGAACCGGGCTGATGAAAGACCTAGTCACACGTCCGGTGGAGGTGACATCGAGATGGCAGCCAACACATCCCTCGGGAACGCCGATCTCCCTGGGGCGGCTCCCCTACGCTTCGTCGGTGCAATGCTCAGATGTCCGCGCTGCAGGCTCCTGATTCGCGCCCGGGTTGCCGCGTTGGCCCCGGAGCGCTGCCCCCGCTGCCTCGCAAGACAGCATGTCGTCGTGGCCCTCGAACTGCAGACTCCCGGCGAGGCGCCCCCGCCCGTGTAGGTGGCGGGCGACTCCCTCGGCCACCCGCGCAGTCGCGGGTCCGAAATGTCGGGCACGTCGCGGGTTTGAACTTCGGCCGCGTCGACGATCCCCTCTGAAACCTGAGCCGGCACGGCTTGTATGATGCATTTTGCGACGAGCGACGTCTACAGGCGTCAATCGGACATTGTTGGCCTTGAAGCGGACGTCGAAAGCCAGGGATCTCCGATCACCGAACTGCTCAGCATCTCGACCGTCCAGCTGGACACCGGCCTCTCGGTCGTGGCCCAGGGAGAGCTCGATCTCTCGAGCGCTCCGCTCCTCGAAGCAGCCCTGCTCGCCGCCGAGGCCACCGAGGCGGCGTCGATCACGCTCGACATCGACGGCGTGTCGTTCATCGACTCGACCGGTCTCAGAACGCTCCTCGAGGCTCACGTCCGGTCCCAGCAGGACGGCAACCGCATCCGACTGACCAAGGGCAGCACCCAGGCCCAGCGCCTGTTCGCGCTCGCCGCCGTCGACGAGATCCTCCCCTTCGTCGACCAGTAGACGCCGCGACGGCCTCCCCCGGCGCCCGCCCCGGCCTCGACGGCCCGGGCCCTCAGCGTCGCATCAATGTCGTGACCACAGCCTCGTAGACGCCCTGCCCGTGGGCCCCCGCCGCCACACGGACGTTCGGCCGACCGGCGATCTGTGACCGCAGACTCGGATCCCGGTCGACGGCGTTGGCCACCAGCCAGAACTCCCCGACGTAGCCGGCGATCCCCAGATCCTCCCGCGAGTCGCCGACCCCGATCGTCTCCGACCGGTGGAGGCCCCGCGCCGCCTGGTGTCTCGCGACACCCATCGCCTTCGACGCCCCCGCCGGGAGCAGGTGGTAGCTGCGCACGTGGTCGAGCCCGTCGAGCGCCGCCGACCGCCTGTGGACGACGCCGTTGTCGACCAGGCGGAGGTCCTCATGCCCCTCGGCGGCCAGCAGCTCGTCTACCTCGCGGACGTCGACCTGCCCCCGCATGAGGTGCGAGACCTCCCGCCCGACGTGCCACGGCTCGTGGTACTCCAGTCGTCCGGCATACCGCTCGAGCAGCAGGTCAGGCGCGCCCGAGTCCCGGATCTGATCGTGCACCGAGACCAGCCCCGGCCCGTGGGAGCCGGTCAGCCAATGCTCCTCTCCCTCGAACACCAGCACGCTCCCGGCCTCATAGATGTACGAGCTCGCCCCGAACAGCCTCGCGTTCTCCTCGACCGTCGCCTTGCGCCGGCCGGACATCAGGACGATCTCGACATCCGCCCGCAGGCACGCCTCGATCGCCCGCGCCCCGAACAGCGAGACCCCGCCCTCCCCGTCGTGCATCAGGGAACCCCCCCGCCCGAGCAGGGTCCCGTCGAGATCGAGGTAGAGGCACCGGAGCACTCCGCCTACTATGCCAAGGGGTGCACGGACGACGCCCTTCCACGACCGCCGACGACGGCGCCGCCAACTGGGACGATCTGCTCACCGACGACCGCGTCGTCCACGCCTCAGCCGACCACGGCCGGCTCGCCGACACCGTCGACCTCCCCGACGACCTCCACCCAGCCGTCCACGAAGCCCTCGCCCGGGTCGGCATCGACGGCCTCTACTCCCATCAGGCCGCCGCCCTCGCCGCCGCGGCCGACGGCCCGGTGATCGTCACGACCGGGACCGCCTCCGGCAAGTCGCTCTGCTTTCACCTCCCGATGCTCGACACCCTCTCCCGCGACCCCAAGGCCCGGGCGCTCTACGTCTATCCGACGAAGGCCCTCGCCCAGGACCAGGCCCGCGCGATCAACGCCTTCGGGATGCCCGCCCGCATCCGCCCGGCGATCTACGACGGCGACACCCCGTCCGAGGCCCGCGCCCAGATCCGCCGGCAGGCCAACGTGATCCTGACCAACCCGGACATGCTCCACCTCGGGATCCTCCCCCGACACACCTCCTGGGAGGAGCTCTTCGCCAACCTCGCGATCGTCGCGATCGACGAGGCCCACGTCTACCGCGGCGTGTTCGGCTCCCACGTCGCCAACGTGATCCGCCGGTTGCGGCGGATCGCCGCCGCCTACGGCACCGAGCCCCGCTTCCTGCTCGCCTCCGCGACGATCGCCAACCCGCTCGACCTCGCCCAGCGGCTGACCGGCTTCGACGAGATCGCCCTGATCGACCGCGACGGCTCGCCGGCCGGCCGACGGCGGATCGCCGTCTGGAACCCCCCGCTCACAGACGAGGCCCTCGGCCTCCGACGGTCCGCCCTCGCCGAGGGCGCCGAGCTGCTCGCCCGCCTCGTCGCCGACGGCGTCCGCACGATCTGCTTCGTCCGCTCCCGCAAGGGCGTCGAGCTCGTCCACCGGATGGCCCAGGCCGAGCTCGACGAGCTCGGCGCCGGCGAGCTCGCCTCCCGGATCACGCCGTATCGCGCCGGATACACCTCAGACCAGCGGCGCGAGATCGAGCGACGCCTGTCGGCCGGCGAGCTGATGGCCGTCGTCACGACCGACGCCCTCGAGCTCGGGATCGACGTCGGCGGCCTCGACGCCGCGATCGTGATCTCCTTCCCCGGGACCGTCGCCAGCCTCCGCCAGATGTGGGGCCGGGCCGGCCGCCGCGGCCGCGGCCTCGCCGTCTACATCGCCGGCGTCGACGCCCTCGACCAGTTCTTCGCCCGTCACCCCCAGGAGTTCCTCGACCGGCCGGTCGAGGCCGCGATCCTCGACCACGAGTCCGCGGAGATCCACCTCCAGCACGTCGTCTGCGCCGCCCACGAAGGCCCCCTCGACCCGGCCGGCGACGCCGAGTTCCTCGGCCCCCGCCTCGAGGCCTACGCCGAGCGCCTGGTCGGGACCGGCGACCTCCGCCGCAAGGCCGGCGGCCGATCCGGCGACGTCTTCGTCGTCCGCCGGCGCGAGCGCTACCCCGCCGGCGAGATCTCCCTCCGCTCGGCCTCGGCCGACCGCTTCACGATCGTCGAGGCCCGCACCGGCGAGGTGCTCGGCTCCGACGACGCGACCCGCGCCTACTCGACCCTCCACGACGGCGCCGTCTACCTCCACATGGGTGCCCGCTACCTCGTCCGCCGGCTCGACCTCGACCTCCGCGAGGCCCTCGTCGACCCGTTCGACGGCGACTACTACACCCAGCCGAAGACCGACTCCGACCAGCTGATCGAGCGACTGCTCGACCGCCGCGAGACGATGGGCCTGACGCTCTCCTTCGGCCGGGTCATCGTCACCGAGACCGTCACCGCCTACCAGCGCCGCCACTCAGGCGACCACCATCCGATCGACATCACCGCCCTCGACCTGCCCCCGCGGACCTTCCAGACCCAGGCGATCTGGTTCGAGCCGGGCGACCTGCTTGCCGATGAGTTCCCAATCGACCTTCTGATGGGATCCCTCCACGCGACAGAGCACGCCCAGATCGCCGTGCTCCCACTGATCGCGATGTGCGACCGCTGGGATATCGGCGGTCTCTCGACCAACGCCCACATCCAAACCGGCGGCCCGACGATCTTCATCCACGAGGCCCATCCCGGCGGCGTCGGGATCGCCCGCCAGGCCTTTGCAGAGTTCGAGGCCCTCGTCATCGATGCCCACCGCCTGATCGGCGAATGCCCCTGCGAGAACGGCTGTCCGTCGTGCGTCCAGTCGCCGAAATGCGGAAATCTCAACGAGCCGCTCTCGAAGTCCGGGGCGCTCGAACTCCTGAGACGGATGCTGCAACCGGCAGACTCCCGCCGGCAACCCCGTACCATGCGCCGCTAGCGTGGGTGCACAACAAGCCATGCCGCGAGACCGCGGGCGCCTACGCGTGTCGCTCAGATCGGCAAGCAATACGACCGAACGGCTGGTTTGGGCGGTGTCCGCCGGGACCCTCCTGCTCGTCGGCCTCGTCCTCCTGGTCCTCTTCGTCGCCGGCGTGTTCAACGCCAGCGGCGCTCCCACGGACCCGCTCCCCGTCTCCGAGCAGCCCTGGGTCCAGGAGGGCCCGACCAACCGGATCGCCCTCCGCGACGACTGGGTCCGCCGCCTGGACCCCAACGATCACGGCTACAACCACGACTGGCCGGCCGGCGGCTTCGTCGGCACGCCGGTCGCCGTGCCCAACGACGCCAACCCCAAGCCGGTGACCGGCGATCCCGGAATCCAGAACTACAAGGGGTCGATCGCCTGGTACCGGACGAAGTTCACGGTCCCGACCACCGGCGTCTACGAGCTCGACTTCCAGTCCGTCGACCAGCGGGCGACCGTCTGGATCGACGGGACCCAGGTCGGCAACTCCCACGTCGGCACGTACCTCCCGTTCAACCTGCGCTTCGAGACGGCCGCCGGCCCGCACACGCTGGTCGTGCGTGCCGACTACCGCGACCCCAATGCCCAGAGCCTCGCCGGCTTCCACCGAACCTGGTTCAACTTCGGTGGGATCAACGGCGAGGTCACGCTCCGCCCGATCGGCGCCAGCGATCTCTCCGACCCGACGATCCACACCCGCCTCGCTCCCGCATCCGACGGCTCGGTCCAGGCGGTGGTGAGCGTGACCGTCCTCGTCCAGAACAACGGCGCCGCCCGCACCCTCACGCCGACCGGGACCCTCGACCCGGCCGACGGCAGCGGCGGCGGCGTCTCGCTCAGCTTCCCAGAGATGCAGATGGCCGCCGGACAATCCGAGACGGCGGCGGCCGTCGTCACGATCGAGCACCCCCAGCTCTGGTCGACGACCAGCCCCAACCTCTATCAGCTCGACCTCCAGGTCAGCGGGGAGAGCGACTATCAGACGAAGGTCGGCCTCCGCGAGCTGACGACGACCTCCGATCACCACATCCTCCTCAACGGCCAGCCCCTGACCCTCCGCGGGGCGTCGATCCAGGAGGACGCCAAGGGCCGTGGGGACGCCCTCACCCCGGCCGATCAGGACTCCCTCGTCTCCGAGCTGAGGACGCTCGGCGCCAACGCAACCCGCTCCCAGCACCCGCTCGACCCCGCCCTGCTCGAGAAGCTCGACGCCGCCGGGATCGTCGTCTGGCAGGGGATCGGCCCGGTCGACGCATCCGGCAACTGGGCCTCCAACACCCCCGCGCTCGAGGAGCTCGCCGAGACCCGCGCGAGGATCACCGTCCGCCAGGCCCAGACCCACCCGTCGATCATCGCCTGGAACCTCGCCAACGAAGTCGGCGACAACGGCCACATCGGTGGCCAGATCCCCTACGTCGAGCACATGGCCGACTGGATCCACGCGAACGACCCCGGCCGCCTCGTCGCCCTCGACATCTGGGGAACCCACCCCCCGAAGGTCGCCGGCCCGATCTACGCGAACATCGACGCGATCGGCGAAACCGACTACCTCGGCTGGTACGAGGCTCCCCTCGACAACAACCCCGCCGGCCTCGCCGCGGCGATCAGGGCACGCCTGGACAACCTCGAGGCCGTCTTCCCCTCAAAGGTCCTGATCGTCACCGAGTTCGGAGCCGAGGCCAACACCCTCAACGGCAGCGGGCCGAGTCCCGGCGGATACGACTACCAGTCGCACAACCTCGTGACCCACATCCACACCTACGAGAACCTCCCCTACCTCAGCGGCATGCTCGTCTGGGATCTCCGCGACTTCGCCGTCGCCCCAACCTTCGACGGCGGCTCGATCCGCCGGTTGGTGCCCAACATCAACCTCGTCAAGGGCCTCAACCAGAAGGGCCTGATCAACTACGAGGGAGCCCCCAAACCGGCCTTCAACGTCGTCAAGAACCAGTACTCCGTGCTCGCCGCCCGCGACAAGCAGACGGCCTCCGGCGCGGCGGGGGCAGCCGGGCAGGGGGCGTCGCCCTGAGCCAGGCGAGCTCGCTTCGAGAGGGGGGCCGGGGGCCGGGGGCCGGGGGGGTCTGGGG
>DATCEH010000047.1:0-26490 GCA_036510225.1 Solirubrobacteraceae bacterium
CCCACCCCAGCCCGGCCCAGCCCGGCCCCCCCCCCAGGGCCCACCCCTGCCCACCCCAGCCCGGCCCAGCCGATCGACCTTCGCGGGCCGGGCTGCTCAGAGCATCGCGTGCCAGCAGTAGTAGCCGACGACGACGGCGAACATCGCGGCGTCGAGACGGTCGAGGGCCCCGCCGTGGGGGCCGAACAGCCGGCCGGTGTCCTTGGTCCCGGCCTCGCGCTTGACGTAGGACTCGAAGAGGTCGCCGATCGGCGCGGCGATCGCGACGCCGATCCCGAGCAGGACGGCGTTGCCCTTGTGCATCCAGTCCTGGTAGAGGCTGGCAAACCAGACGGAGCCGATCGCGACGACGCAGCCGATCGCCAGGCCCTCGAGCGTCTTGTTCGGCGAGATCCGGGGGGCCAGCTTGCGCCGGCCGAACATCCGCCCGCCGAGATAGGCGCCGGTGTCGCCGGCGAACGTCCCGACGAGGATGTCGATGATCACGCCCTCCCCGTGGGGAAGATCGCGGAGGAGGACGGCGTGGGCCAGGGCGAAGCCGATCCACCAGACCCCGAGCAGGGTCACGGCGATCCCGATCGTGCTCCCCCGGGGAGCGACGACCGCCATCGCGAAGGCGATCGGGAGGAGCGCGACGGCGACCATCAGGATCTGGAACTGGCCGCCGAAGCGGGCGGCCAGGAGGAGTCCGATCAGACCGAGCAGGCCGACCAGGCGGAGCGGCTCGGCGTAGCCGAAGATCCGGTAGAGCTCGTCCATGCAGGCCCAGCCGACGACCAGCATCGCCAGAGTGAAGATCAGCCCGCCCTGGTCGACGATCAGGACGGCGACGAAGATCGCGGGGACCGCGACGATGATCCGCCGGCTCAGCTCCGAGCGCTCCGAGCGCGGCTCACGGCCCTCCCCCCCCGGCGCTCTGGCCGGCGTCCGACGGGAGCGCCCGGCCGGCCTCCGGCGGACCGACCCGCCGCCCGACCCGCCACCCGATCCGCCACCCGACTCGCCACCCGACCGGCCGCCCGACCCACGGGTAGTGGGACTCCGCCGGCCGGGCCCGCGCGGAGGAGTACGGCCGGTCGCCACTAGCCGGCCTCGTCCGCGGGGTTCATCTCCGGCCGCCGAAGCGACGCCGGCGGGCGGTGAACTCGGCCAGCGACTGCTGGAAGACGTCGCGGGTGAAGTCGGGCCAGAGTTCGTCGCGGAAGACGAACTCGGCGTAGGCGGACTGCCAGAGCAGGTAGTTCGAGAGACGCTTCTCGCCGCTGGTGCGGATGATCAGGTCGGGGTCGTGCATCTCGGGGGCGTAGAGCAGGGCGCGGAAGTCCTCCTCCTCGCCGCCTTCGAAGCGCCGGGCGGCGTCGAGGATCTCGGCGCGGCCGCCGTAGTTGAAGGCGACGAAGAGCGTGATCCGATCGTTGGCGTCGGTCAGGTCCTGGGCCCAGTCCATCTGGTCGGCGAGCGCGCCGGAGACGCCGTCGCGGCGGCCGATGAAGCGCAGGCGGACGCCCTCGTCGTGGAGCTCGGGCGTCTCGGCGATGATCCGCTGGCTGAACATCCGCATCAGGGCGCGGACCTCGGTCCGCGGGCGGGACCAGTTCTCGGTCGAGAAGGAGTAGACGGTCAGCTCCTTGACGCCGAGGTCGACGGCGTCGCGCAGGCGGGCCTTGACGATGTCGGCGCCGGCGCGGTGGCCGGCCGCGACGGAGACTCCCTGGCGTTTGGCCCAACGCCCGTTTCCGTCGGTTATGATCGCGACGTACCGAGGGCCGTCGCTCATCAGACCTCGAGGATCTCTTCTTCCTTGGTCTTCAGCAGTACATCCAGATCCGCGATGTGCCCGTCGGTCAGTTTCTGCAGGTCGGCCTCGGCCCGCCGCTCGTCGTCCTCACCAACGTCGCCCGAGTCCTTCAGTTCGCGGAGATCCTGCTTTACGTCGCGTCTGATGTTGCGGATCGCGATCCGCCCGTCCTCGGCGATGTGGCGGGCGACCTTGACGAGGTCGCGGCGGCGCTCCTCGTTGAGCTCGGGGATCGACAGACGCATCAGGTTGCCGTCGTTGGACGGGTTGAGGCCGAGATCGGAGTTGGAGATCGCCTTCTCGATCAGCTTCATCGCCGACTTGTCGTACGGCTGGACGGTGATCATCCGGGGCTCGGGAGCGGAGATCGTCGCCATCTGGCGGAGGGGTGTGATCGCGCCGTAGTAGTCGACGACGACCCGGTCGAGCAGGGCGGGGCTGGCGCGTCCGGTACGGACGGTCGCAAGCTCGTGATTTGTCGCCTCGACGGACTTCTCCATCCGTTCGCGGGCGTCGTCAAGTAGGTCTTCGATCATGTCGCCACCAACGTTCCGACCCTTTCACCGGACAATATCCGGGAGATGTTCGTCTCGTCGTCCATGTTGAAGACGTAGAGCGGGAGCTCGCTCTCCATGCAGAGTGTCAGGGCGGTCGCGTCCATCACGCCGAGGCGCTGCTGGACGGCGTCCATGTGGGTGATCTCGGGAATGAAGATGGCTTCGGGATCGAGTGCGGGGTCGGCGGTGAAGACTCCCTCGACGCCGTTCTTGGCCATCAGGATCGCCTCGGCGTGGATCTCCGAGGCCCGCAGGGCGGCGGCCGTGTCGGTCGTGAAGAACGGGTTTCCGGTGCCGGCGGCGAAGATCACGACGCGGCCCTTCTCGAGGTGGCGCATCGCCCGCCGGCGGATGTACGGCTCGGCGACCTCCTGGACGGTGATCGCCGACTGGACGCGGGTGTGGATGCCCTGCTTCTCACAGGCGTCCTGGAGGGCGAGGGCGTTGAGGACGGTCGCGAGCATGCCCATGTAGTCGGCGGTCGCCCGGTCCATGCCGGCGGCGGCGCCCTTCATCCCGCGGTAGATGTTGCCGGCGCCGACGACGATCGCGAGCTGGACGCCGGAGTCGACGACGGCCTTGACCTGACAGGCGATCGCCTTGATCCGGTCGGGGTCGACGCCGTAGTCGAGCTCGCCCATCAGGGCCTCTCCCGAGAGCTTCAGGAGGATGCGTTTGAAGACCGGCTCACCCACAGCGGGCCATGCTATTCGTTCGCCGGGGGGGCGCCGTCCGAACCGGGCACGACCCCTAGGACCCGATCGCGAAGCGCTGGAAGCGGCGGATCAGGACGTTCTCGCCGGTCTTCGCGGCGATCTCGTTCTGGAGGTCGCCGATCGTCTTGCCGGCGTGCTTGTCGGCGTTGACGTGGGGCTGCTTGAGCAGGACGACGGTCTCGTACCACTTGGCGAGCTTGCCGGCGGCGATCTTCGGGCGGATCTGCTCGGGTTTGTCGGCGGCTTCCTGCTCGAAGACGCGGAGCTCGGCGGCCCTGGCGTCGTCGGGGACGTCGGCCTCGGTCAGATACAGAGGCGCGGCGGCGACGACGTGGAGGGCGACGTCCTTGGCGAAGGCGACGAAATCGTCGTTGCGGGCGACGAAGTCCGTCTCGCAGTTGACCTCGACGAGGGCGCCGACCTTGGCGTTCGAGTGGATGTACGACTGGACGGTGCCCTCGGACGCGGTCCGCTCGCCGCGATCCTGGATCCGCTTGCCCTGCTTGACGCGGAGGATCTCGATCGCCCGGTCGACGTCGCCGGCGGCCTCGGTCAGGGCCTTCTTGCAGTCCATCATGCCGGCGCCGGTCCGGTCGCGGAGGGCCTTGACCTCGGAGGCCTTGATCTCGCTCATTTGGGGGTCACCTCAGCTGGGGTCGGGGGGGTCACCGTGCCCGCGCTCGGGTCAGCCGGTGTCTCGGGCGCGGCCGGCGGCGGGTCAGCGGCGGCCGGGGCTTGGGTCGTTGTTTCTGTGGCCGCGCTCGGCGCCTGGGAGGCCGGCGGCGCAGGAGGGTCCGCGGCGGGCTCGGGCGGGGCTTCGGCAGCGGCCTGCTCGGCGGCCGCCTTGGCGGCCGCGGCGGCTGCGGCACCGCGGGCGGCGGCGCCGGCCTGGACGGCGGCGACGGCGGCCTCCTGCTGTGCGGCCTTGGCGGCGAGCGCCGCCGCGGCCGCCTGCTCGGCGGCCTGGGCCTGGGCGATCGCCTCGCGGGCGGCCTGCTCCTCGGCCTCGCGCTTGGCGAGCGCCTCGGCCTCGCGGCGGGCGCGGTCCTCGGCCTCGCGGCGGGCGCGCTCCTCGGCCTCCTGGCGGATCCGCTCCTGCTCGGCGCGGTGGGCGCTCGAGCCCTGGGCGACGACGTCGCCGATCGCGCGGGTGATCGCCGCGCACGAACGGATCGCGTCGTCGTTGCCGGGGATCACGTACTCGATCCCGTCGGGGTCGCAGTTGGTGTCGACGAGGCCGATGATCGGGATCCGCAGGCGCTGGGCCTCGGCCACGGCGATCGCCTCGGTCTTGAGGTCGACGATGAAGATCGCCGCGGGGACGCCCTTCATGTTCTTCACGCCGCCGAGATTCGCCCGCAGCTTGGCGAGGTCGGCCTGGGCGGCGAGGCGCTCCCGGGTCGGGAGCAGGGCGAGCTGGCCTTCGGCGTCGTAGCGCTCGAGGTCGTGGAGGCGCTTGATCCGCTGGCTGATCGTCTGGAAGTTGGTCAGCAGGCCGCCGAGCCAGCGGTGGTTGACGTACGGCATGCCGGCGCTCTCGGCGACTTCCTTGATCGAGTCGCGGGCCTGCTTCTTGGTCCCGACGAAGAGCACGGTCCCGCCCCGGTGGGCGACGGTTCCGGCGAACTCCTGAGCCTCGTCGAGGAGCTTCTGGGTCTTGAGGAGATCGATCAGGTAGATGCCGGCCCGCTCACCGAAGATGAAGCGGCGCATCTTTGGATTCCAACGGCGCGTCTGGTGGCCGAAGTGAACGCCGGCCTCCAGCAGCTCTCTGATGCCTACTTGAGCCACGGACTGCTCCCTTGATTGGTTTGGACGACTGCCGGCCGGCTCGAGCCGCGGACCCGGACTCAAAGGTCCGGGCAGGGCCGCGACCCGCTGTTCCGAGCGGATCTGGGTTCTTGAACTCGTGTTGAGGATACGCGAGTTCAGCAGCCAGCCACCTGACAGGCCGCTGCTCGCCGGGTGGCTGAGGCGACAGTCAGGTCAAAGAGTCGCGCGCGGACTCGTCGAATTCCGCAACGCTCGACGATCGATCCCGGAGGCGTCGACGGGTCGCCGGGCGGGGCGGTCACGCCGATTCGCCCTTCTCTGCCGTGGCGGCCACGGCCAGATCGGCGAACGTGCCCGGCACAAACCGGACGTCGGCCTGAGCCTGACGATTCTCCTCATAGACCCACCAGCCACCGGCCTGGTCGACCAGCCACTCGAAGGCCCTCGCGTCGGGACCGTCCCGTCGAACAGTCATCGCCTTCTCGAGGTCGACCAGCCAGCCGGCACAGAAGTACTCCTCGCTCCACCACTCCATGAAACGGAGAAGGGCCTGCCGGGCCGCGATCCTCTCGTCAGTCGTCATCACCGGAAACTACCCTCCAAGGCCGACTGACCAGGTCGGTGTCCTCCCTTTCCGGCGTGCGCCCGGCCGGAGCCGACCGCGGCGGGTGGGACGCAGGCGCCGCTACGGGAGGCGGGCGAGCGCCAGGGCAGCCTGGAGATCGTCGGGCAGGGGCGAGAGGACGTCGATCGGGGCGCCGGTGAGCGGCTGGTCGAAACGCAGGCGGGTCGCGTGGAGGAACTGGCGCTCGAGCCCATAGGCGCCGGCCCGGCCGTATTCGGGGTCGCCGCAGACGGGATGGCCGATCGCCAGGAAGTGGGCGCGGATCTGATGCGTCCGGCCGGTCTCCAGGCGAGCCCGCAGGAGCGTGGACTCGGGCAGGGCTTCTTCGAGCTCGAAGTGCGTGCGGGCCTCGCGGGGGTCGTCGGTGTCGGTCGAGATGTGCGTCCGGATTCGCCGGTCGCGGCCGAGCGGCGCGTCGATCGTCCCGGTCCGGGCGGGCGGGCGGCCGTCGACGAGGACGAGGTACTCGCGGGTGATCGTCCGGGCCTGGAGCGCGGCCTTCAGCCGTCGGTGGGCGTCGGCGTGCTTGGCGACGACGAGCAGTCCGGACGTGTCCTTGTCGAGACGGTGGACGATGCCCGCCCGCCACGGGTCGCCGCCGGCGGCCCCGCGGGCGGCGAGCGCCTGGGAGAGCGTTCCGTCGTGATGGCCGCGCGACGGATGGGCGACGACGCCGGCCGGCTTCTCGACGACGAGGAGGTCGTCGTCCTCGTAGGCGACGCCGAAACCCGCGTCGCCGGCCGGGCCGGGATCGCGCCGGGCGCGGGCGTCGGCGACCGGGTCGGAGGACTCGTCGACGACGATCGTCTCGCCGGCGCTGACCCTGTGGCGCTTGGGAACCTGACGGCCGGCCAGGCTGACCCGGCCGTCCTCGAGCAGGCGCTGGGCCTGCGCCCGGGAGCCGACCCGCGCGCCGAGGAAGCTGTCGAGCCGCTCGCCGGCGGCCTCAGCGGGTACTTGGACTTCCATCGTCCCTGAGCACGAAGAGGAGGGCGACGACGCCGAGCGTGATCGACGTGTCGGCGAGGTTGAAGGCCGGCCAGTGGGGCAGCTTGATGAAGTCGGTGACGGCGCCGAGCCGGATCCGGTCGACCAGGTTGCCGACGGCGCCGCCGACCATCATGCCCGTCGGCAGCCAGATCAGCGGCCGGTCGTGGTGGGTCGCGAAGTAGCCGACGATCGCGGCGACGGCGATCCCGATCACGATCAGCACGAGGGTCGGCCCGCCGGCTGAGACGCTGAAGGCGACGCCGTCGTTGGTCGCGTGGACGAGCTGGAGGCCGGGAATCAGGTCGCGGTGGTCACCGTCGGGGATCGAGCTCTTGATCAGGTGCTTGGTGAGCTGGTCGCCGGCGAGGACGACCGCGGCGACGAGCACTGCGAACGACCAGGCCCTGCCGGTGGAGCCGGACATCGTCAGCCGCGGATCAGGGGCACGACGACGGCACGGACGACGTAGAGCACGAGGATCGCGACGATCGGGCTGAGGTCCATCGGCCCGAAGCGGGGAAGGACGCTCCGGAAGAGGCGCAGATACGGCTCGGTCACGTCGCGCAGGAAGCCGAGGACGGCGTCGGTGTAGCGGGAGTACGGGATTCGCAGGCCCATCGCGAAGACCCAGGTCGAGACGATGTAGGCGAAGATCACGAGGAGGTAGATGTAGATCAGGGTGTCGACGTACGTCGCGATCTGCGAGCGGACGGTCAGGAGGGGGATCGCGAGGCTCATGCGAGGACGTCGTCAGTCGCCCGGGCGAAGGCGGCCCGGAGTCCGGAGCGTTCGAGCGCCTGCAGGCCGCGCGCGGTCATCCCGCCGGGGGATGTGACCTCCCGGCGGACGGTCAGCGTGTCCATGGAGCGGGCGCGGAGCAGCGCGGCGGATCCGCTGATCGAGGCGCCGACCAGCTCGGCCGCCTGTCCGGGCGGCAGACCGTGGCGGATCGCCGCATCGATCCAGGCCTCGGCGATCAGGGCGACGTAGGCCGGGGCGACGCCGCTGACGGCGGTCGCGGCGTCGATCAGTCGCTCTGGAAGCTCGACGACGAGGCCGACGCGCCCGAACAGGGCACGGGCGTCCGCACCGAGCTCGACGGCGCCGTCGATGCACAGGCAGGTCACGCCCTGGCGGACCTCGACCGCCGTGTTGGGCATCGCGCGGACGACCTCGGCCGCCGGGTAGGCCGTCCGCAGGCGTTCGAGCGTGGTACCGCCGAGCACGGAGATCACTCGTCCGGCCCGGTCGCCGACCTCGGCGGCGACGGCCTCGAGCTGACTTGGCTTGTGGGCGAGGATCACGATGTCGACGCGTTCGGCGAGCCCGGCGTTCGACGACATCGCCTCCCCGCCGACCTCACCGGCGAGGGCGGCCGCCCGACCGGACCCGCCGTCGGTCACGAGCACGGGCTCGGCCAGCCCGCGGGCGAGTGCCCGTGCCATGTTCCCGCCGCCGATGAAGCCGATCGTCACGTGGTGGCCAAGGGTATCGGCCCGGCCGGGCCGAACCGGTGTGGCGCGCCGCCCGGACGGTGGCTATGGTCGTGAGTGTCCAGAGCGAGGAGCCGACCCTTGAGCAAGCGTGACGAGTACGCCGCCGGTGTTCCATGTTGGGTCGAGACCCTGCAGCCGGACGCGCGCGCGGCGACCGCGTTCTACGGATCGCTGCTGGGATGGGAGTTCTCGGAGCCGGGACCGATGCCGGGCGGCCTGCCGGGCGAGTATTTCGTCGCGAGGATCGACGGCTGTGCGGTGGCCGGGATCGGCACGCTTCCCGACCCGGGTGGACCGCCGACCCCCGTGTGGAACACGTACGTCTGCGTCGATCGGGCCGACGCGGCGGTCGGGCGGGCTCGCGACGCCGGGGGAAGCCTCCTGGTCGGTCCGCTCGACGCGTCGCCGGCCGGCCGGTTCGCCGTGCTCGCGGATCCGGCCGGGGCGGCGTTCAGCGTCTGGGAGGCCGGGGATCGCCTCGGCGCGGAGATCGTCAACGAGCCGGGATCGTGGCTGATGAGCTCGCTGCACACGCCGGATCCGGTCGGGGCGGCCGCGTTCTACGGAGCGCTGTTCGGCTGGCGGGCCGAGCCGATCGCGCCCGGCGCGGCGGTGACGTTGTTCCGCCTCGCCGACTACGTCGGTGGCGAGCCGGGCCAGGCGATTCCGCGAGATGTCGTCGGCGTGATGGCGCCGACGGCGGGCGACGAGCGCACGGGTGGGGAGATCCCGCCGCACTGGAACGTCAACCTGCGCGTCGAGGACGTCGACAGGGTGGCCGCGCACACGGCCGAGCGCGGCGGCGGGATCCTGATGGCGCCGACCGACGCTCCGGGCTTCCGCAACGCTGTTCTACGCGACCCCCAGGGAGCCGCCTTCTCGGTCAGCGAGCTGGTCGCCAGCGCATAGTCGCAGAGCCGCCGGGCCGATCTGATTTCTCTGATACGCTCGAGCCGTGACTCGTATGACAGCCACGGAGGCTGCCCGGACGTTCTCCGACGTCTTGAATCGTGTTGCGGCCGGCGAGGAGGTCGAGGTGACTCGCAGCGGCGCTCCCGTCGCCGTGATCGGCCCGGCCCGCGCCAGGCTGGTCTCCGCCGCCAGGTTCCGCGAGCTGTTGGATACCGCGCCGCGGCCGGACGAGGACTTCGCCGGCGAGTTACGCGCGATCCGCGGCGCCGTTGGACCGCCCGGAGACCCGTGGGCGTCCTGATCGACACCGATCTGCTGATCGACCTCGAGCGCGAAAGGCCGGTGCCCGCGAGCATTCTCGGCGACGAGGACTGCGCGATCAGCGTGATCACGGTCAGCGAGCTGCTCCACGGAGTCCACCGCGCGAGCGGACCGACGCGGGCCCGCCGCGGAGCGTTCGTCGAGCACCTGCTCGGCGGACTTCAAGCGATCCCGATCTCCGAGCGCGTCGCCCGCGTCCACGCCGACATCTGGTCCCAGCTGGCCGCACGCGGAGAGCCGGTCGGCGCCCACGATCTGTGGATCGCGGCGACGGCGATCGCCCACGGCCTCGCACTCGCCACGCGTAACACAGCCGACTTCGCGCGCGTCCCCGGTCTTCGCCTCGTCACCTCCCCGGCCTGAGTGACCCGGCCGACCTCCGTCGGGCGGCGCCCGTCGCCGGACCGGCGTCAGTAAGCCGCTGTTCGTCGCCGGGCCGGCGTCAGGTGCGCAGGACGACGTCGACGCCGCCGTGGTCGTCCGGCCAGGCGACGATCGCCTGGCCGTCGGCCGCGACCGAGCTCGACAGGCCGCCGGCGTCGTCGGTCGCCAGCGACGAGCCGAGCGTGCTCTGGGTCAGCCCGGTGGTCGGCGAGACCTCGGCCGCGATGACGTCGTAGGACACCGGCCCGGGCACGATCCGTGCCCGGGCGAAGATCGCGAGCACCTGACCGTCGCCGAGAACGCTGAGCCGGGGCACCGTCGTCCAGCCCGACGGATCGGTGAGGACGCTCGGCGTCTGCCAGACGCCGCCGGCCGGGGCGAGGCTGAGCTCGGCGCCGCCGCCGAACGCACCACCCGGCGGGCCCGCGCCGACGCCAGCGCCGATCAGGCCGCCGCCGGGGAGGATCGCGACCGACGGCGTTCCCTGACCGGGGGCGTTGAAGATCGGGAACGGCCGGGCCACCGTCAGCGCGTGGAGGGGCCGCGCGGAGAACTCACGGGTGAACGGCGCCGGCGGTGAGGCGGCGCCGTGACCGGGGCGGACCCAGGCGAAGACGGCCTGCGAACCGACGGTCGTGACCCGCGGCGGGTAGAAGGTCGCCCCGGCGTCCCCGGCGACGGTGACCGTCGGCCCCGACCGGCGACCGGCGGCGTCGAGCTGGGTCGCAAGCAGGGGCCGGGCGGCGCACACCGAGAGGTGGCATCGGGCGGTCCCCGAGACGAACGCAAGGACCGCCCGGCCGCCAACCCGGGCGAGCGCCGGGAACGCACCGACGCCGCCGAGGTCGCGGACCGGCGACGCCCGACCGGCGACGAGCACGAGCGTCTTCAGGCGGACGGTCGAGCTGAGCTGGTGCGGACCCGTGAAGGGCCGATCGTCGAAGGCGACGAGGACCCGGCCGGACGCCAGGGCGACGAGCCTGGGACGGGCGCCGTCGGCGTCGTCGAGACGGGCGACGACGTGGCCCGTCCCGAAGGCCGCCCCGGCGGGTGCGACCGCGGCGACGAGCGCCGGCTGGGGCTGGTCGACGGTCCAGACCGCCGTGACCGTGCCGGCAGGGTCGATCACGATCTGGGGATCGCGCATCGAGTAGTTGCGGCCGGTCGCGAGCGTCCGGGTCACCCAGGCGGCGGCCGGCCCACGCCGCACGGCACCGACGATCCCGGTCTGCTGCCGGGCGATGAAGGCGAACGTGCCGCCGGTGCCGGCGACCGCGGCCGTGGCGAGCGACGGCGCGGTCCCAACCGTCGCGACCGGGCCGAACGACGCGGCCTGAGCGCTCGCGCCGGCGAATGCAACGACCGCCATCGTGAGTATCGACACGCGCATGCCCACTACAACGCGGCGGCGTGGCCAAAGTCTCGGGAGTGGCTCCGGCCGCGTCGAGGCCGCCGGCCCTGGGGGTTAGGATGGTCGGTATGCAGCGGGTCGCCGACGAGCACGAGTGGGGCGAGCGAATCTCCTACAGCCGGGCGATCCGCCGGGGCGAGGTGATCGAGGTCTCGGGGACGACCGCCCCCGGCATGGACGCCTTCGAGCAGGCCCAGGCCGCCCTCGAGACGATCCGCTCGGCGGTCGAGGACCTCGGCGGCGGGCGGGGTGACATCGTGCGAACGCGGATCTTCGTCGTCGACATCGCCGCCAACGCCGACGCAGTCGGCCGGGCACACCGGGAGTTCTTCGCCGACGTGATGCCGACGACCGGGATGTACGGTGTCACCGGTCTGCTCGAGCCGTGGATGCTCGTCGAGATCGAGGCCACCGCTCTGCTCTACGAGTAGCCTGCCCGCAGCCGGTGTGGCGGGTACGCTGTCGCGAGCCGCGCAGGGATTTGGGTTCGAGCACTGGAGGCATCGGTGGGGGCGTCGGAGTTCGCTGGAAAGACAGTGTTGGTCACCGGTGCGTCACGCGGGATCGGCCTGGCCACGGCCAAGCATTTCGCCGAGCTCGGCGCCGACGTCGGGCTTGTGTCGAGCAACCTCGACCGCCTCAACGACGCCCGGGCTGAGGTCTCCGGCCGGACGCACGCCGTCGCCGCCGACCTGACCGACCCTGCCGAGTGCGCGAGGGCCGTCGCCGAGGTCGAGGCCCAGCTCGGCCCGATCGACGTCCTGATCAGCTGTGCCGGAGTCCTGCGGCGCGATTTCATCGAGGACGTCAAGCCGGCCGACTTCGACTACAGCTACCGCCTCCACGCCGGTGCCGGCCTCTGGCTCAGCCAGGCCGTCCTCGCCGGGATGCGGGCTCGCGGCTACGGCCGGATCGTCCTCGTCTCGTCGGAGTTCGGCCTGATCGGCGGTCCGTCGTACGCGTCCTACTGCACCGGCAAGTTCGCCCTCGTCGGGCTCGCCGAGGTCCTCCAGCACGAGCTCGCCGGGAGCGGCGTCCGGGCGTGCGTCGTCTGCCCGGGCGACGTCGCGACCGACCAGCTGGCCGACGAGATCGGGTGGGGACCGACCGGCGGGACGACGTTCGAGAAGGCGATGTCACCCGCCCGAGTCGCGAAGGCCATCGAACGCGCCGCGGCAGGGCGCGCGCCGGTCGTGGTCATCGATCGACCCCATCTGAAGGCCGTCTTCAATCTACTCGGCGGTCCCCGGCGTCTCCGGCTGAAGGTCGTCCACGACGCCTTCAAGGGCCTCCTCAAAGACCGCGCGTCCGGCTGAGCTCGCGTGGCCACGCTCGCCGAGCCCACGCCGATCACGCCGCCCCGGGCGGTCGGGCCCGGCGGCTGGGGTGTGATCGTCGCCTACGCGCTGGTCGCCGCCGCCGCGCAGATGCTCTGGCTGACGTATGCGGCGATCACCGACCAGACGGCCGCGCGCTACGGCGTGTCGACGAGCACGGTCGGCTGGCTCTCGGAGATCTTCCCCCTCGTGTACGTCGTCCTCGCGATCCCCGCCGGGATCCTCCTCGACCGGTGGTTTCGCCCGGTGCTCGC
Source organism: Solirubrobacteraceae bacterium (assembly GCA_036510225.1). GTDB lineage: Bacteria > Actinomycetota > Thermoleophilia > Solirubrobacterales > Solirubrobacteraceae > Palsa-513. The sequence goes on from DATCEH010000047.1 coordinate 12,575, forward strand.
CGCGGGTGGGCTGCTCGTCGCCGCGGGTGGCCTGGTTCGCCTCGGGGGTGAGACCTTCGGCTGGGCCCTGGCCGGGCAGATCCTCGTCGCGCTGGCCCAGCCGGTCGTCCTCAGCGCGGTCGGCAAGCTCGCCGGCGAGTACCTCTCGCCCGAGGACCGGACCACGGGGATCGCGGTCGGGTCCGCCGGGAGCTTCGTCGGCATGCTCGCCGCCCTCCTGCTCGGGCCGATCCTCGGCGACCACGGCCATCTCGAGCGGCTCCTCGTGGTCGAGGGACTGCTCGCCGTCGCGCCGACCGCCGTCCTCGCCGTCAGGCTCCGCCGGCCCGGACGGTTTCAGGGCGAGCCGGCGGCGATCGCCCGCGGGACGGCCCGACTGCTGTGGGCCGAGCCGCAGATGCGGACCCTCTGCGGTCTCGTCTTCCTCGGCTTCGGCGTCTTCGTCGCCCTCGCGACCTGGCTGCAGACCCTCCTCAAGCCGTCGCACGTGTCCGACACGACGGCCGGCGTACTGCTCGTCGGGACGATCATCGCCGGCGTGGTCGGCTGCGCCGTCCTCCCCCCAATGGTCGACCGCCGCCACTCCGAGCGGCGGTTCATGCTCGTCGCAGTCGCCGCCAGCCTGGTCGGCTCGGCCGCCCTCGGCGCGATCCCCTGGGTCGGCGGGCGGGCGGTCGTGCTCGTCGCGATGGGGCTCTTCCTCCTGCCGGCCCTGCCCGTCGTCCTCAGCGGTGCCGAGCAGCTCGCCGGCACGGCGGCCGCCGGCACGGCCGGCGCGATCGTCTGGATGGCCGGGAACCTCGGCGGCCTGGTCGTCGCCGTGATCGTCCAGGTCCTCGTCCACCATCCCCTCGCCGCGTTCCTCGCCCTCGCCGTCGTGTCCGGCTTCGGCCTACCCCTCGCGCTCCGCCTGCCCGGTCCCGGCGGTCGGGCCCAGCCGGCCGGCTCCGGCTGAACGCACGATCGCCGATCCTTTCGGCGCCGATCTCCGGGAAACCGACCCGAAGACGCTGAATGCCGCTCCTCGAGGACCCACGCAGGCTCGATGCCGCGGTTTCCGACGGGCACGCCGTCGTCGTGGGCGACCGGTCGGCACCTCGCCGGCTCCTGTCGGTGACGGCGCTGTGGAGGAAGGGGACTCTCCAACGAAAGTAGCTGACTGACTCAGTCAACTACTTTCGCGACGAAGGTCTCGCACCCACCTCCACCGCCCGGGAGGACCCCCGGTCGATCACATCCTCCCACACCCACCGCGCCCGACCCGCCCCCGCCCCCGCCCCGACGTGCAGTCGGCCGAGCGAAAAGCGCGAACCCCGAGTGACTCAGTCGACCACTTAGTCAGATGAAGGACACAGGACACGCCGTCGAGGGGCTCAGGGTGCCGGCGCCGCGCTGGGGTCGGTGAGCCGGCCGGCGAAGATCACCGCGCCGGTCTTCGTGTCGATCAGGTAGAACGGGAACGGCCGGTTGAGGTCGACCGTGACCGCCGGTCGCGGCGGCACCTCGACCGATGTCGTGCTGAGCCCGCCTACGGTTGCCGCGGTCGCGATCGTGCCCTGCTCGTCGACGGTGAAGTCGGCCTCGTGCTGGACGAGCGACAGGTACAGCGGGGTCCGGGAGATTCCCAAGAAGTCCGCGGCCGTCGGGCTGAACGCGTCGGTCATCCCCAGTCGGGCGAGCGCCGAGTTGAGGGTGGCCGCGAGCGAGACGTGGAAGCGCGGCATCCTCAGCCCGACATCCACCGGCCTCAGCGCGGCCGTCGTTCGCCTGATCAGCCCGGGGGTGACCGCCTTCTGGAGCGTGGCCTCGGTGCCTGCCGGCTTGAGCACGAGCAGTGCGAGCGTCGAGCTACGGTAGGGAAGCTCGACCGCCTGATAGCCGGGGCCCTTCATGTACGGGAGGGCGTCGGTCTCGTTCATGAACCTGACGGTTCGCGTGCCTCCGGGCGCACGGAACCCGCCGCTCGCGGTGGCCGAGACCTGGAACGGTTCGGCCCAGCCCGCCTTCAGGTAGATCGCGTTGACGAGGGCCAGCCGCGTGGTCGAGTCGAGCTGGCCGGGTGAGAGGATCGTCGGGATCACGCCGGCCGTGTGGCTGGACACGAACTGGTTGATCGCCGCGGTCGCCGCCGTCGGGTCGTGCTCGAAGTCGACCGGCTGCGGCCCGGCGCCGAACCCGCTCGCCAGGGTCCGGGTGAACGCCGGCAGGAGCGGAAAGCCCTGCTGGAGGAACAGCCCGTTGGCGAGATCCAGCTGCGGGGCATCCTTCGCCCCGCCGGCCGCCGCCGACTGCTCGCGGGCGAGCGTCCCGGAGAGCGTGCCGATCCCGGCGATCTGCTTCGCTGATCGCAGGTGCAGGACGCCGGCGATCTGCCGTGCGGTCGCTCCGGACGCGCCGGTGCCGGCCATCGCGACGACGCTCGCCACGCTGTAGGGCGAGAAGACCATGTTGCCCGACCCGCCGATCCGCGCCATCAAATCGACCCCGAACGCCGTCACTGCCGCGGCCGGGCCGGCCGCGGGAGGCGTCGCCGCACGCGTGGCCGCCGGAGTGGCCGTCGACGACCGGGCCGGGCGGCTCGTCGGAGCCCGCGTCGTGGCGGCCCCGCTGCCGGCGGCCGCGGCCGCGACCACGCCGATCACGAGGACGGCCGAAGAGGCGGGACGCAGGCGACGACGCGTCGACCGACGATCCCGGCGGCTCATGTCGGGACGTTCCCGCAGACCTTGAAACCGTAGGCCTGCGCCAGCTGGTCAACCCTCGTCTTGCCGGCGGCCAGCTCGTCGCCGACCGTCTTCAGGGCCGACCCATCGTCCGCGGCGACATCCCCGGCCAACTGTTCGATCAGCTGGACCTGGCTGGCGACGGCCGCGATGTAGTCAGACGCTGGGGTCGCGTCACCCGCCGGTGCGTGAAGCGCGCGCAGGCGGGTGACCTCGGCGCCCGCGACAGACGCCTCCGCGCGCACGGCGGAGGCCAGCGCCTTGCGATGTGCCGCGGTCCCCTTGGTCTGCTCGGCCTTGAGGGCCGCGTTGACCTTGCTCTGCGGCGCCGCCAACCCGGCGTCGGCAGCTCGGCAGACCTGATCGGCCTGAGCGATGAACTTCGCCTTGGCCGGGCTCGTCGGGCCGGTCGCCGGCGCCGGGTTGCTCGACGCCCCGGAGGTCGCCCCCGATTGCGCGGTCGATCCCGCCGGCGCGGTCGATCCGGCCGCTGACGTGGTCGTGGCGCTCGCCGACGTTTTCGCCCCGGAGCTCCCGCATCCGGCCAGCGCGAGCCCCGCCAGCCCGACCGACCAGGCCGTCTGCCAGGGAACCCGTCGTCCGTTTGTCAGCCCGCCCGCGCCCAAAGCCGGTCGACCATAGCAGGGCGGTTGGGACCCCGGACCAGGACTCGAGCCGGCGTCACAGCGGGTCAGGCCTGGTTGAAGAAGCCCTTCTCGATCAGCCGGGCGCGTTCCTCGGCCGAGATCTCGACGTTCCGGGGGGTCAGCATGAACACCTTGTCGGCGATCCGCTGCATCCCGCCGTCGAGCGCGTAGGTCAGGCCACTGGCGAAGTCGACGAGCCGCTTGGCGAGGTCGTTGTCGACGCCCTGGAGGTTGAGGATGACCGGCACCCCATCCTTGAACTTGTCGGCAACCTGCTGGGCGTCGTTGAACGACTTGGGAAGTACCAGGTGCACACGCAGGTCCCCCCCACCACGTCCGTTGGATGCGCGGGGCGGAGCCTGGGGAACCGACCGCAGGACCGTCGTCTGGCGGCCGGCGGCCGGCTCGTCGTCGGCGAAGATGTCGTCGAACTCGTCTCTGCGGCGGCGGGCCGGCAGCCGGCGGACAGCCGGGGACGCGGCGGGCTCCCGGTAGCGGTCGGCCGGTTCGGGATCGGGCTCGGGCTCGTAGTCCCGATCGTCGTGCGCGTGGTCATCGGCCAAGCCGAAGTAGACGAGCGCACTGTGCCATGAGTCGCGGAGAGCCATCAGCTTTGCATCATTTCGCCGCAGGGGTCCGGTTTCCCTGCACGAACGAACATTATCCGTACAAGCACGTGCCGATTCGCACGATTGTTGCGCCCTCCTCGACGGCTGCCTCGAAATCCTGGGTCGTGCCCATCGACAGCTCCGGCAGACCCCGGTCGCCGGCGAGCTCGCGGAGACCCGCGAAACACCGCCGGCTGTGGTCTCCGCCGTGCGGGGGCATCGTCATCAGGCCGACGACCGGAACAGGACAGCGTGCGATCATCGCGTCGAGCTCGTCAGGGCGGACGCCGGCCTTCGCCGACTCGCCGGCCAGATTGACCTCGATCAGGACCTCCAGGCCCGGCCGGGCGTGGCGCTCGAGCTCGCGGATCGCCGACTCGCTGTCGAGCGAGTGGATCAGCTCGACCCGCGGGGCGACCACCTTCACCTTGCGGCTCTGGAGCCGGCCGATGAAGTGCCAGCGGAAGCGGTCGCCGTGAAGGGCGACCTTCTCGACCAGATCCTGAGCCCGGTTCTCCCCGACCAGCTCGATTCCGGCCTGTGCGAGCACGCCGAGCTCGCCGGCCGGCACGTACTTGACCGCGGCGAGGATCCGGACATCCGAGCCGCTGCGGCCGACCCGCCCGGCCGCGGCGTCCACGCGCGCCCGGACGGCTTCGAGGTTGCCCCGGACCCGGTCCGGCCTCAGTCCACTGACGGGGTCAACCACAAGCCCCAGGGTACTGGGAACCGATTGGTAGCATCTTCCCAATGAAGGTCACGATGGACTCGGTCGGCCGGATCGTGATCCCCAAGCCGCTGCGGGACGCGCTCGGCCTGAGCGCCGGATCGACGCTCGACGTCTCGCGCTACGGCCCCGGCATCCAGCTCGTCTCGACGGGGCGGACGGCCCGGCTGACCGACGAGTCCGGTGTGCTGGTGGCGACCGGAGACACGCCGATCGACGACGAGGTGATGTTCGGGCTGATCGACGCCGGACGGCGGTGACCGTCATCGGGCTCGACACGAGCGTGGCGATCCCCCTGCTGGTCGCCACCCACGACGCCCACGCCGACGTCGTGCGCTGGTGGGATGGTCGGGACGTCGCCCTGTGCGGTCATGCCCTGGCCGAGACGTACTCCGTGCTGACGCGGCTGCCCGGCGATCTCCGACTCGCGCCGTCGGACGCGGCCCGGCTGCTCGGCGACCGGTTCGTCGCGCCACTGCTGCTCTGCGCCGAGACGGCCGGCCGCCTGCCGGAGTCTCTCAGCCGGCTGGGAGTCGCGGGCGGGGCGGTCTACGACGGACTCGTCGGGCTCGCCGCGGTCGAGCACGGCGCGGTTCTGGCCACGCGTGACGTTCGCGCGAGGCCGACCTACGAGATCGTCGGCGCGCAGGTCATCGTCGCCGGCTGCTGATCAAGCCCGATCACGCTTCGCGGTCAGCAAGTGGGCGAGCACCCACCTCAAGTGACAACAGCCGTGTCTGGTGCTCGCGCAGAGCAGGGGCAGGCCTGAGGCTGGTTCGCGGGCTGCGGGCGGGGATCACCGATCCGGCGTGTCACTCGAGCCACGCGATCCCCGCGTGGCGCCCGGCGGCCGGCCCGTCGCGGCGGTGGGAGAAGACGAGGCCGGGCTCGGCGCAGAGCGTGCAGATCCCGACGTCGTGGACCCGCCGGACACCGGCCGTCGAGAGCTGCCGGCGGGCGATCTCCTTGAGGTCGACGCACCGACCCTCGCCCGGGGCGTCCGGCCCGCCGAACGCGTCGCGGACGTCCGGGCCCGTCTCGTAGCAGCAGCCGCCGGCCCCGGGACCGATCACCGCCTGGATCGGCCCGCTCACGCCGAGCTCGCGGAGCACCCGCACGCCGACGGCGATCACGCCGCCGGCCAGGCCGCGCCAGCCGGCGTGGAGCATCGCGACGCCGCCGTCGCCGGCCAGCGCGATCGGCAGGCAGTCGGCGGCGTGGATCGCGACGCCGACCCCCCGCAGCCCGGTCGCCTGGCCGTCGGCCGGCTGAGGGCCGACGACGTAGCCGGGCCGGGCCTCGCCGACCACGGCCACGCGGGCCGCGTGGACCTGGTGACCGGCGACGACCGCCCGCAGACCGCAGTGCTCGAGCAGTCGGGTCCGATTGGCGAGGACCGCCGGGCCGGGCTTCGCGGGTTCGGTCAGGCCGAGGTCGCCGTCGGCGCACGTCGTGAAGCGGACGCGTGCCCCGGCGAGGTTCAGGTCGAGGCCGGCCGTCGCGGCGCTCATGCCAGCCAGCCCTTGGCCCGGCGGCGGTCGGGGGCCTGGAGGCGGCGATGACCCGGCGGCCGCGGCCCGGCCGGCGGAGCGGACCGACCGTCGGCGGACGGCCCGGTCTCGACGGCCGCGTCCGAGAGGGCGGTGATCAGCTCGGCCTCGCGGCCGGCGGGAAGCAGGCCGTCGAGCTTGCGAGCGAGCGTCCACTCGAGTCTGCGGCCAAGCTCCGGACCCGGGGCGATCCCCGCGGTGACGAGGTCGTCGCCGTCGATCTCGAGCGTGACGTGGCGCAGCTCACCCAGCCAGCGTCCGGCGGCCGCGGCCGGACCGAGCGCGCCGGCCAGCGCGACGGCCTCGACCGGCTGACGCCGAAGCAGCCGGCGCAGCTCGGACGGGCTCGCGGCCGCGGCGATCGCCCGGGCGAGCGGGCCGGCCTCCCAGCCGGCGAGCACGACGTCGCGCTCGGCCGCGGTCAGCTCGAGTCCGGCCAGCCACGCCGGGTCGGCACGCCGGCGGGTGACGGCCGCCAGCAGCAGGAGATCACGCGGCCCGGCCGCGTCGAGCAGGTCGCACGCACGCCGGATCACGCCGCGATCGACGTCGAGCGGGAGCCCGGGAAGCTCGGCGAGCGCGACGAGCGCGACGACCGGGTCGGGCTCGGCCAGGGCGAGCCGGAGCTCGGCGCCGATCCGGGCGCCGCTTACCGTCCCCAGGTCGGCGCCGGCCGCCAGCTCGAGGGTCCGCTGCTCGACGGCGAAGCCGAGGCGGACGCGAAGCCGGGCGAGGCGCAGGAGCCGGGTCGGGTCGTCGTGGAAGCTCTCGTCGTGGAGCACCCGGAGCCGGCCGGCCGCGAGATCCTCGAGGGCGTGGGGCGCCGCCGCGACGCGGCCGTCGGGCAGGCTGACGGCGATCGCGTTGACCGTGAAGTCCCGCCGCCGGAGGTCGTCGGCAAGCGGCGCCGGCTCGACCTCGGGCAGGGCTCCCGGCCGGAGGTAGCGCTCGCGTCGGGCTCGGGCGATGTCGATCCGCCCGCCGTCGCGCTCGACGCTGGCCGTCCCGAACCGGGCGTGGCGGACGACCTCTGGCGCGACGTCCGCCGCGTCGTTCCCGACGAGGTCCGCGATCAGCTCGGCCGGGTCGCCGTCGACGACGACGTCGAGCTCGCGCGGGCGGTTTCCGAGCAGGAGGTCGCGAACGGCCCCGCCCACGAGGTGGACGCCCGCGGTCCGGGCGGCCGCCCGGCCGAGCGCCGGGCCGGCGGGCAGCGACGCGAGGGCCGCGAGGACGGCGCGGCCGGCGGCGTTCCTGTCTTCCGTCTGGTCCTCCACTGGCCTCCTCACGACTGCCTGGCGGTCAGGATTCTCCCCGGGTGGAGTATGTGAGCACTCCCAAGGCAAACTAGCTGCCTGACTCAGTCAACTACTTTTCAGGACACAACACACACACTCTCCCGACCCCCGACCCCCGACCCCCGCCCCCGCCCCGGCCCCGGCCCCCCGGTCTACCCCAACCTGACGGGGATCCCCGCCGCATCCAGGTGGGCCTTGGCCTCGCCGACGGTGTGGGCCCCGTAGTGGAAGATCGACGCACACAGCACAGCCGACGCGCCGACCTCCAGGGCGTCGACGAGATGCGACAGCTCGCCGGCCCCGCCGGACGCGATCACCGGGACGCCGACGGCCTCACTGACGGCCCGCGTCAGCTCGAGGTCGTAGCCGTCGTTGGTCCCGTCCCGGTCCATGCTCGTCAGGAGGATCTCCCCCGCCCCCCGCCGCACGCCCTCGCGAGCCCATTCGACGGCGTCTCGGCCGGTCGGCGTCCGCCCGCCGGCGACGAAGACCTCCCAGCCGCCTCCCCCGGCGCGGGCCTTCGCGTCGATCGCCAGGACGACGCATTGGGCGCCGAAGACCTCGGCCAGCTCGCCGATCAGCTCGGGCCGCTCGACGGCCGCCGAGTTGACGGCGACCTTATCGGCCCCTGCGTCGAGCACCGCCTGGGCGTCGGCCACGGCGCGGATCCCCCCGCCGATCGTGAACGGCACGAACACGGCATCGGCCGCCTTGCGGGCCAGCTCGACGATCGTCTCGCGCTTCTGGTGGGTCGCCGTGATGTCGAGGAAGACGATCTCGTCGGCGCCGTCCCGGTCGTAGCGGGCGGCCAGCTCGACGGGGTCGCCGGCATCGCGGATGTCGACGAAGTTCGTTCCCTTGACGACGCGGCCGGCGTCGACATCCAGACACGGGATGATCCGCCTCAGCTGCACAGTGCGGCCTGCGCCTCGGCGATCGTGAAGCGCTGCTCATACAGCGCCTTGCCGACGATCACGCCGACCAGCGCCGGATGCCGGAGCCGACTCAGGGCGTCGAGGTCGGCGAGCTGGCCGATTCCACCCGAGTAGAGCAGCTCTCCCCCGGCCTGACCGACGGCGTCGGCGACGGCTTCGATGTCGGCGTTGTCGAGGCCCCCGAGCATCCCGTCGCGGTCGACGTCGGTATAGACGAAGTTGCGGACACCTCGCTCCTGGAGTGCCCTGATCGCCTCCAATGCGCGCAGCTGGCCCGTCTCGGTCCAGCCGGCGGTGCTGACGCGGCCCGACCGGACGTCGATCGAGACGACGAGCCGCTCGCCGTGGTCGGCGAGCGCGGTTTCGAGCAGGTCGGTGAAGGCCGCCGTCCCCAGGACGACCCGGGACGCCCCGGCGGCGACGGCCGCGTCGAGCGCGTCGGGCGAGCGCAGGCCGCCGCCGAGCTGGACCGGAAGCCCGGTCTCAGCGGCGATCCGGCGGACGTGCTCGAGGTTTACGGGGTGGCCGGCGCGGGCGCCGTCGAGGTCGACGAGGTGGAGCCGCTTGGCACCCGCCGTGACCCAGCCGCGGGCCGCGTCGAGCGGGTCGGCCTCGTAGCGGGTCGCCCGGTCGAAGTCGCCCTGGACGAGTCGCACGGCGCTCCCGCCGAGCATGTCGATCGCCGGGTAGAGGATCACCGGCGGCCGGCCCCCGCTGCGCGGATCACGCCGCGGATGCCGGGCGGAGCTCCGCCTCGCCGAGCGAGGGGCGCGCCGACCGGACGGCGCAGATCGCCGCGAAGTTCGCCAGCAGGCGCAGGCCGGCGGTCGACGACTTCTCCGGGTGGAACTGGACCCCGAAGAACGACCCTCGGGCCACCGCGGTGACGAACCGCTCGCCGTGCTCGGCACTCCCCAGCGGGTCGGCCGGGTCGGTGGGGTCGGTGACGAAGCTGTGCACGTGGTAGAAGGTCGACCCGTCCGGCAGCCCGTCGATCAGCGCGCCGTGGGCCTTCGTCCGGCCTCGGGTCGGGCACGCCGGCGGCGACGGCGGCCGCCAGTGGACGGCGCTCCAGCCGATGTGCGGCACCTTGAGGTCGCCGGCGTCGAGCTCGCGGACGAGACCCGGGACGATCCCCAGGCCGTCGGCCCCGCCGAGCTCGGTCGAGTGGTCGAAGGCCAGCTGCATCCCCAGGCAGATCCCCAGCGTAGGCACGTCCCGGGCAACCTGGTCGCGGATCAGATCGTCCAGGCCGAGGTCCTCGAGCCGGAGCATCGCCTGGCGGAAGGCGCCGACCCCCGGGACGATCAGGCCGTCGGTCTGGCGGAGGGTCTCGTGGTCGGAGCTGAGGACCGGTCGGGCGCCGATCCGAACGAGCGCCTTCTCGACCGACCGGCGGTTGCCCATCCCGTAGTCGGCGATCCCGATCACAGGCCCCTGTCCCGGTCCGGCACTCCCCGGAGCAGTCGTCAACTGAGCGTCCCCTTGGTGCTCGGCACACCGGTCTCGGTCGGGTCGATCCCGACGGCCGTGCGCAGGGCCCGGGCGAAGGCCTTGAAGATCGCCTCGATCACGTGGTGGGCGTTGGCCCCCGTCTGGACGTCGATGTGGACGGTCAGCCTGGCGTTGTTGACGACCGCCCGGAAGAACTCCTCGACCAGCTCGTGGTCGAGATCCCCGGTCGCTCCCGGCGGCAGGACGGCGTCGAAGCGAAGATACGGGCGGCCGGACACGTCGATCGCACAGAGCGCGCGGGCCTCGTCCATCGGGACGATCGCGTCCCCGTAGCGGAAGATTCCAGAACGGTCGCCGAGCGCCTGGTCGAGCGCCTGGCCGAGGACGATCCCCGTGTCCTCGACCGTGTGGTGTCCGCCGGTCTCGAGATCCCCGTCGACCCGGACGTCGAGATCCAGGCGGCCGTGCCGGGCGAGCAGGTCGAGCATGTGGTCGAGGAAGCCGACGCCGGTCGCCCGCTCGCCGGCACCCGTCCCGTCGAGCGTCAGGCTCAACTTGACGGCGGTCTCCTTCGTCGCCCGGTCGATCGCCGCGGTCCGGCTCATCGCCGGCGCCCGGTGTTCGGCGTCCGGCTCAATTGTCGTCGCTCGGTGTCCCGGGCTCGGGTCGGTCGCCGGCGCTCGGTGTTCGGGATCCGGCTCATCGGTCAATTCTCGCGGAGTTCGGGCGCCCGCGCGAGCATCGACTCGGCGTGGACGGGAAACCCCTCGGCGAGGGCGACGGGCGCACCCGCCTGGGCGAGCGACGCGGCGGCCGCCGCGGGGATCCGGATCTCGGCCATCCGCCGGCGGAAGTGCCGCGGCGAGAGCGACGATGCGAAGCGGGCGGATCCGCCGGTCGGGAGGACGTGGTTCGAGCCGGCCACGTAGTCGCCGAACGCGGTCGCCCCCGGCCAGCCGACGAACACGGCACCCGCGCAGCGCACCCGTCCGGCCAGCGCCTCGGCGCCCGGACCGACCAGCTCGAGGTGCTCGGGCGCGTAGGCGTCCGAGAAGGCCAGGGCCGCGTCGAGCGAGTCGGCCTCGACCAGCACGCACGGCGCCGCGTCCTGTCGAGGGCGAAGCTCTGCGAGGGCGGTCAGCTCGGCGGCCAGGGCGTCGAGCAGGCCCGGATCGTCGGCGACCGCCAGCACCAGGCTCTGGGCGCCGTGCTCGGCCTGGGCCAGCAGGTCGAGGCCGATCAGCCGCAGCGAGCCGAGGTCGCCGGCGTCGAAGATCACCAGCAGGTCGCTCGGACCCGCGAACCCGTCGATCCCGACCTGGCCCGAGACGAGGCGCTTGGCCTCCTGGACGTAGAGGTTCCCCGGTCCGACGATCACGTCGACCGCCCCGACCGTCTCCGTCCCGTAGGCGAGCGCCGCGATCGCCTGGGCCCCACCCATCCGGTAGACGATGTCGATCCCGCACAGCGCGCACGTCCCCAGGAGGACCGGGGCGACCGGCGGCGGCGTGCAGACGACGACCTCCTCGACGCCGGCCGACCGGGCCGTGACGACGCCCATCACGACCGTGCTCGGGTACGGCGCGGCCCCACCGGGGACGTAGACCGCCGCCCGGCGTACGGCGACCTCCCGGAGCAGCACCCGGTGACCCTGGGGGAGCGAGACCTCCCGATCCTCGGCGACCCCGGCGTTGGCGACCTCGGCGACGTTCGAGATCGCCACCTCCAGACCGTGGCGGACCTCCCCGTCGAGCCCGTCCAGGGCCGCCTCGAGCTCGTCCGCGCCGACCCGCAGGTCGGTTCCCGGCGTATCGAAGCGGGCCGTGTACTCGGCCAGGGCGGCGTCCCCCCGGTCGCGGACGTCGTCGACGATCCTGCCGGCCGCGACCCCGACGGACTCGCCCGCCGGGATCAGGTCACGGACCTGGCCGACCAGTTGAGCGGGGTCTTCGAGCCGGAAGCGCTCAATCCTCACGAAACTGCTCCAAAAGAATCAGATCACTGGGCACGGAGACGTTCCAAGACCTCGTCGATCGCCGCTGCCTTCAGCTTGTGGGCGACCGGGTTGGCGATCAGGCGGGCCGTGCAGACGCAGATCTCCTCGCGGATCACGAGATTGTTCTCGCGCAGCGTCGTCCCCGTCGCCGTGAGGTCGACGATCGCGTCGACGAGGCCCGTCAGCGGGGCCAGCTCGACCGATCCCTTGACCTCGACGATGTCCGCCTGGCGGCCGGTCCTCTCGAAGTGGCCGAGCGCGATCCGCGGGTACTTGGTCGCCACCCGCATCACCCCCAGCCGCCGCAGCGCCTCGGCCGCCGGATCGGGTCCGGCCGTCGTCGCGAGGACCATCACGCACCGGCCGAAGCCGAGGTCGAGCAGCTCGTAGACCTCCCGGCCGAGCCCCGGCGACGCCGAGTCGGCGTGCTCCATGAGGACGTCCTTGCCGGTGATCCCCAGGTCGGCGGCCCCCGCGGCAACGTAGGTCGGCACGTCGGACGGGCGCATCGTGATCAGGCCGACGTCCGCGAACAGCAGCTTCCGATCGTTCGCCCGGACCTCGCTCGTGTCGACCCCCAGGCCGTCGAGCCGGTCGAGCGTCCCCTTGAACAGGGCGCCCCGGGGCACGGCGATCGTCAGGCCGTTGGTCGGGCTCACGGCGCGCTCACCGGGGCCCCGGCGGCCGGTTGGGTCGTGCGCTCCTCGCCGGCCAGGGCCAGGTGGAGGCGGTCGACGGCGAGCGCGAAGCCGACGGCCGGCTGGCTCGCGCCGAACCGGCCGAGCAGGTCGTCGTAGCGTCCGCCGGCGCCGATCGGCATGCCGACGGCCGGATCGTAGATCTCGAAGATCGCGCCCGTGTAGTAGCCGAGCGACCGCAGTGACAGGCCGAGGTCGAAGATCACCCGGTCGGCGACCGACCGTTCGAGCAGGGCGTGGACGCCCTGCAGTCCGGCGACGACGTCGGCGACAGGACCCGGTGTGACCTCGAGCACGCCGGGACCCCCGCGCATCTGCGGCACCCGCAGCATCAGGTCGATCTCCTCGTCGGCGAGCTCGAGCCCCCGGAGCTCGGTCTCCAGGCCGACGAAGTCCCCCCGGGTCAGCTCCGCCAGCAGACGCGCGCGCGACTCGCCGGTCACGCCGAACCCGTCCAGCAGCGACGGGTACAGGCCGGCGTCGCCGAGGCCGACCCTGTAGCTCTCGAGTCCGAGCGCGTCGAGCGCTCCGCAGATCACGCTGAGGACCTCGGCCGTCCCGTGGGGAGCCGGCGCCCCGATCAGCTCGATCCCCGCCTGGAGGAACTCCCGCGGCTGGCCCCGCTGGGGCCGGACGCCCCGGTAGGAGTGGGCGAAGTAGCAGAAGCGCAGCGGCGGCTCGGCGTGCGCGTAGCGGGTCGCCACGACCCGGGCGATCGGCACGGTCATGTCCGACCGGAGCACGAGGACCTCGCCGGCCTCGTCGAAGACCCGGTAGGCCGGCCGGGCCTCGTCCATGTCCCCGCGGGCGAGGACCGACTCGTACTCGAGCGCCGGCGTGTACACCTCCCCGTACCCGGCCTCGTCGAACACCCCGCGAAGCGACTCCGTGATCTGGCGGAGCTCGCGCATCTCGTCGGGCAAGACGTCCCGCGTGCCGCTTGGAATCGGGTGGATCACGGGTGGGACGGTACTAGGAGACGACCGCCGGCTGCCGGAGCCGGCCTCCCCGCCGGCGGGTCTCGGGTTCACAGGGCCACGCGGCGCAGGCCGACGATCGGACACGACGGCCGCGCCGTAAGCCGCTCGAACTCCGCCCGCCCGCCGGGGGCGGCCGCCGCGAACGCTCGGGTCACGCCCTCGTAGTAGTCCTCCTGGATCACGACCCGCCCGGCGCGCTGGCCGTCCGCGAAGCGCTCGCGGGCCTCGGGCGTGCCGACGTACGACCAGACCGTCCCGCCGGCGGCGACCCCCGGCTCGCCGGTCACCCCGGCGGCGCC
>DATCEH010000048.1:0-25887 GCA_036510225.1 Solirubrobacteraceae bacterium
CGACAACCGCCCGCTGCAAGCCCAACAACCGCGCCCATACCCTTGTCCCGCGCACGTCGCATCCGCCTCCCATGGATTCCAGTCCTCAAGAAGCCGGAACCCTAGGCGCGACGCGGCGTGCGCCCACAATCAGACCGTTACATCACCCACGGAAACAGCAGGAGCGCCATATTTCGGCGCGAGCTGCGAGGGCGTCATCCGGTTGCCGTGTTTGGCGAGCCATGCGAGCCAGGCGGGATCTCCGAGCCAGGGGTTGCCGTAGTTGAAGGCGAGGAGCTGCTCGACGCGGGCCCGGTCGCCGGCGAGTACCGCGTCGCGGTAGGGCAGCATCCAGCCGAACATCGTGTATGTGGTCGTCCCGAGGTCGCCCGCAATCGACGCGTCGGGATGCGGATCCTCGGCGATCACGGCACTCCATCGCGGTGCTGCGGCGATCATCGCGGCGGCTTGCGCTACGGCTGCGGGCGGGCCGGCGATGTCGCCTTGCGCCAGGTCTGCACCCATGCGAAGAACGCGCTTCTGGCGAACCATCCGCGCAGCGCGCCGGTGGAGACGAGGCCGCCGTCGACGGCCGGGACCTGCGAGATCAGGAGGTTGCGCGCCGACGTCGCACCGGCCGGGTAGGGGATGTCGCCCGACAGCGCCAGGGCGACTGCTCGAAAGTTCGGCGCGGTCGGGTCGAGCTTCTGGCCGGGGCCGCCCATCGCGACGTCGGCCTTCGTCTGCGGGAATAGACCGGTGTATGCGCTGCGCACGGCGCCGCCGGCTACCGCGGCTGTGGTTGAGAGGACCGCGACGCCCGCGAGGAGGCCGGCACGCCGCTTGGAGCGCGAGCGGACTGGAGCCCGTCGTGCTGGGCGGACCGGCCGCGAGCGCGTCATGATCGCTGCGCCGAGCGCAGCCAGTGCGCGCTCTACCGGCGCGCTGTCGAGGATCGCCCGGTCGACGGGGTCGCGGGCCTGCAAGAGGGCGTCAAGGCGATCCTGCGTGTAGGGCTTCATCTGCGCTCCTGGGCTCAAGGGGTTCGCTCCTACATCATCGACAACCAGCGTTTCATTACACCCGCGTCTTCAGACGCCCCGGTCGCCGCAGCGACACCGTCGATCGGTAGCTGCTGGTCGTCGCGGCGTGGCCGACGGCGCGCGGGACGCGGTACGGTACGGTGATGGCCGGGCTGTATCGAAGCGGGCTGCGCGTGGCGGCCTTGGTGTCGATCGCGGGCCTGCCGTGTGGTGTCAGCGGATGCGGAGCAGCGAGCCCCTCCGTGACCGGCGGCTCGAATGCGAGCCGGGTAGTGTCGGGCGTGGGCGGGAGTTCGGGGATCGATCCGGTGCTGCTTGAGAACTTTCGGATCCTCCGTCGCCCGGTGCAGGCCGCAGATCACCTGCCGGCGGTGTTCGTTCGGTCCGCTGAGCGGATGGCAGCGGTCGCCCGGATGACGGTTTCGGGTTCGCGGGGGCCTGGGATGTTGGCGGCGCGTCGCGCGAATCTGGGATTGCTCCCTTCGCTGACCAGGCGCACCACGCTCCCGGGGACGAGACTGGAGCGATGGCTCGAGCCGGGACGGCGCGGGTTCTGTGTCTGGACCGCCGAGCGCGGGCCGTCGGGGGCGCCGATCACGGGTGGTTTCGGCGGAGGATGCGCGGCTACAACCACGAGGCTCTGGGCGGACACCGACGGAGGGGCGTTCCTGGCCGCCGGTCCGCCGCTTGTTCCGGGCAGTCGGGGTGAGCCTGCGCTTGCGATGGGTCTGCTGCCCGACAGGGTCAGTGCGGTTGACGTGGTGACCCCGGGCGGCGTCGCAACGAGACTTCAACTCGCGGACGGCTTCTTTGCCACGCGGTTCTCGGCTGGTGACCGGCTGTACGCCATCGTCGCCGGGCGGCGAAAGCCGATCGACGTCGCGTAACGCGCGGGCGCCGCCGGGCGACCGGGCCCACGCTCGCGTCAGCGGAGACCCAACGTCTCGCCAAGCCGGCGAGCTGCGACCCTGACGGAGGGAAGCCTCGGCGACGCCGGACGCCCGCCAGACTGCGAGCCGCTCCGCACCACCCGAGCGCAGCGCGCTCAGCCATGAGGTTCTGCTCGTCGCCCGAGACGTGCCGGGTGCCCCGATGTCTCGTCCGACCCCCGCCCGGAAGTGTGCCGGTTGGCACCCCTTCACCGGGACGAATCACCGAACCACTCCTACGGGACGCGGCGTCTCCCGCCGCGCTTGGTCTTCGTCGCCTGGCCGCGGGGCCGGGCGGGTGTGCCGCAGGGGGATCCGGTTGCGGGCTGGCTCCGGTGTCGGCGTACTGGTGGAAAATCGCGGCTCAGCTAGTCTTGGACCTGCTGGAGAGCCGGGCCGGTTATCGTCATTCGAGTGTCCACCGGCCAAAGTTCGCCACCCGACGCGGAGCCGCAGCGGGCGCTGACGACCCCACCGCCTCCCGGGCCCCGCATGATCTGCTTGGGCGAAGTCGCATTCGAAGCAAGCCGACTGGAGATGACTCAGCGGCTTGATCTGGACTCGCTCGCGGAGGGCAGCGCGGCGGTCGACGCGTTGCGGGATTACCTCGCACGGAGACCGTCGCGAGGCCCAGATATGTGGCCCAGGGACGGCTGGAGATTGCTGGCGTGCGATGACGAGTGGCTCCTCTTCGGGAACGGAGAATTCCCTACGTTGTGGACGATCAGCTTCGTCAAAGATCGCGACCCACCCGGGTGGCGCTACTGGGACTACAGCGCTCACCGCACCGCTCGCTCGTGGCGGACAGGCGTCGCCGCTTCGCCATGGAGAGTCGACCCAGACCATCCTGTGGATCCGTCGGCGATGACGCTTCGTCTGCTGGTCAGGGAGGAGGGCTGCGCCAGCGGACTGTCCGCGACCGGCAGAGTCCAGCCGTTAGATATCGCCGCCGACGCTGCAGAGGTGACGCTCACGGTCTACGTCACTCCCTTGCCCGGTTCCCAGGAGTGCCCAATGAACCCCGAGACGCCGGTCATCGTCGACCTCCCGCAGGCCCTCGGCGACCGAGCCCTACGAGATGGAGCGACATACCGGCGAGCCGGAGGCTGACGGGACGTCCCGGGCCACGCAATTGTCCTTCGCGGGCCTCGAGCGTCGCGTCCCAGCTCAGGATGGCCTTGCGGAACGGCGTCGCGGCCCGTCCAACCTGTCCGGTCGTGTGGGGGCGGGGGTCGGTCGTCGGGACACCGGGGCCGTTCGTTACGAGTCTTGGGGGACCGTGCCGAGCACGTCTGTGACGACCTTCCGCACCCCGCGGTCTCGATCTTCGGCGAGGCTCTCAAGCGCGCGCCGGACGACGGGCGAGCGTGACGCGTGGGGCGCGAGCGCCTTCGCGGTAGCGAGGCGCACGCTGGGCGAAGGATCTTGGACGGCGCCGAGGAGTCCTCGCAGCGCGTCGGCCGTTGGGATCCGGGCCAGTTTGTAAGCGGCACCCGCGCGACGGGCAGCGTCAGGCGACGTTGCGAGCACGTCGATGAGGACGTCGGCGAAGCCAAGGTTCAGCCACGGCCCGCCTTCCTCGAACATCGAGCGGACCTCTTCGTAGATTACGTCCGACCCGCCTGCTTCCTGGAGACCGAGGCCGTCGCGGAGTGCTCGTTCGATCGGCGCGCCCTCGAGTGGCACGCCCGCTGCACCAACCTGGAGCAGACCACCCAGGGCATAGATCCGGACCTTCTTGTCGGAGTCCCTGAGGGCCGCGATGAGGACGTCTCTGGCGTCCGGCGACGGCCTGATGGCCAGCTGAATGACCGCAGATCGGCGCGCACGAGTGTCCCGGCGACCATTCAATTGGTCGATCCCGACTCGGTAGTTGGATCAACGCGGTCGTGCGCCCGGGGCATCCTTGGCAAGCTATCTGGCCGGGGAATGCGCGGCGAGCCCAGGGCAACCAAAGGGCCGCCGCGCGTCCCTGGTCAGTCGGGGTCCCCGTCGGCGGTGTCGGGGTCGCGCAGCGGCCGGCGGGATCCGGCGAGGTCGGGGCGCTGGAAGGAGTGGCGGCCCTGGACGCTTGAGGTGGCGGCGGATGTAGACGGAGAGGCGGGCGATGTCCTCGGCGCTGGCGGGGTGCCCGTCGGCGACGTAGCTGGGCGAGGGCGGCGTCGAGGTAGACGGTGTTCCAGAGGGTGATGCAGTTGAGGACGAGGCCGAGCGCGCCGAGTTGGTCCTCCATGCCTTCGTGGTAGTGCTGGCGCAGTTCGTCTTTGCCGCCGTGGAAGACGTGGCGGCCGAGGTCGTGGCGGCCTTCTTGGAGGTTGCGGATTCCTTTGATCTGGCGGCGGTAGGTCTCGTCGATGACGTAGACGAGGACGTGCAGCGTCTTGAAGATCCGCCCGTAATGCGCGATCGCCTCGCCGAGCTGCGTCGTCCTGCCGCCCGACGTGAGCATGCGGATGGCGTCGTGGGCGCTGACCGCGCCGGTGTGGATCGAGGCGACGAGGCGCAGGATGTCGGGGTAGTGGCGGCGGATCCGGTCGAGGTCGATCCGGCCGCGCGCGGCGGCGTTCAACGGCCCGTAGTCCGCAGCGAGGTTGATCCGCCAGAGCTTCGAGTCGGGCAGGTCGGCGAACTCGGGGCGGTAGGCGAAGCCGAGCAGCTGGAGCAGCCCGAACGCGATGTCGCTGTAAGAGCCGGTGTCGGAGACGATCACCTCGGGGCGCCGTCCGCCGTCCTGGCGGTAGATCAGATCGACGATGTGCAGCGAGTCCCTGGGGGTTCCCGAGACGACTTTGCTGGCCAGGCCAACGGACTGGTCTGAGAGCAGGTTCAGCCAGGTCGCGCCGCGGCGGCGGCCGAAGTACTTCGGGTTCGGCCGGGCGTAGATGCTCGGTACGGGGACGACGAAGCGGATCCCGTCAACACGGCGACGAGGCCACCGCCGAGTGCTTGGGCGAGCGCGATATCGGCCTGCGCTTCGATCAGCGGCACGTTCGCGGCGGCGTAGGTGTCGGCGCGCATGTAATTCTGGTCGACGTGACTGACGCGGCCGCGCGTCAATGCCGCCACCCCTGGGGAGATCACTGGGGTGTAGCCGATGTTCAGGGCGTGCGCGGTGAGCGCAGCGGCGATCGTCACGTCCAGGTCCGCGAGTCGCGTCTCGCCCCCGGAAGCGGCCGTGAACGCCGCGACGAACCCGGGCAGCCAGCTCATCACCTCGAGGATCACCTCGCCGACGTCCACCTTCGGGACCATCCGCTCCAGGCGCCCGCGAAGCGCGGTCAAGCTCGGCGGGTCGGGGACCGCGTCGAGGCTCTCGACATGCAGCCGGCCCTCACCGTCGACGCTGACGGCGCTCCCGGCGGCGTCGAGCTCGCCGGCGACGTGCCGCCAAGCCTCGTCAAGATCGCGGGCGAGGTTCGTGAGTAGCCGATCGGGGTTGCTGGGCAGCCCGAGCGCGTTGAGAACCGGGCCGCGGACCGCGTCCCACGCCGGCCCGCTGAGCATGCGTGACGCGGGGTCAGTCCAGCGTGACGACGAGATCGCGTGGATGTCGCGGCCCCGCAGTCGCTGGTGAAACTGCTCGAGCACGAGAACACGTAGCCGGCGCGATCGACGGTCCCCGGCGGGCACTCCGGCGCCATCACGAGTCGCTGCCACCAGCCGGCGGGCACGACATCGAGCGCGACCAGCTGCTCGTCGAGATAGCCGGCCGGTATGCGTCGAGTCGCGCGCGCGTCCATGAGATCGGGGAGCCCCCGGAGCGCCTCGAGGACTGGGGCGGCCTCCGCGGTCGCGCCGAAGTCGACAGTTCGGACGAGCAGCGGCACGAACTTCCGCACCGCCGTGTAGCGCTCGACGAGCATCGCGCGCCACTCGCCGCCCGGATCGGCCTGCGGTGTGGGCGTCAGGGCGGCGATGCTCTCGAGCGCTGCGCGGAGCTCCCAGCGGGGCACAACGTCATCGATCGCGTCCCAGACCTCTGCCAGCGTCACATCCTGATCATCGGAGGACTCAAACAGCACGCCGACCGCGGCCGCGAGACGCGCCGCGTCGCGCGAGACCCGCGGGTAGCGGCGGACCTTCTCGGCCGCTGACTGGCGCTGCGCGCGGGCCATCAGGTCGTTGACCATCAACACGTCGAACAGCTCGAGCGCGTCGTCGATCGCCTTCGCCTCGAGATAGACGACGGTCGCCAGCAGCGTCTGCGAGGCGCCGCGCCCGCGGGTGGCGGCGAAGCGCTGGCGCCTTGCCCGCCATACCCCACCGTGCGATCTCGACAACCCGCCGTCGCGGCACACCAGAGAGGTCCAGCGACCCGAACCCGAGGCCCGCGAGCTCGACGACGCGCTCCAGCGCCGCGACCATCGACTTGCCCGAGATCGTCGTCGGGCCCGTCCGCAGCCGCTCAAGATCGGAGATCCTCGAGTCCGCAACGATCAGCAGCCGCTCGAGCAGCCGGGCCTGCCTGGTCGTCAGCAAGGCGGCCAGGACGTCCCACAGCCGTTGCGTGACCTCGTCGCGCACGCCGCCCACCAGGCGCCGCAGCGTCGTCAGCCCCGGCAGCAACACGAGCCGCTCCCGCAGCCACCCGACCGCCCCGACAAACAGGGCCGTCGGCCCGTCGCCGGTCGTCCACACCAGATCGTCAAGCCACTGCGTGAGCTTCTTCTCAGCCGACGCGAAATCCCGGTAGCCGTACTCCGCGACGATCTCCGCGGTGTGCTCAAAACGCGTCGCGCGGCGACGCATGTAGCCATCCAGGCACGACGCGTCCTCGGCGCCCACCTGCCCAGCGACATACGCCACGACCGCCGCGGGCACATGGGTCGGATCAGCCAGGAACAAGCCGAGGAACCGCAACGTGCCGAGCTGCAACGCGAAACCGACGCGGTTGCGGTCACCACGGCGCTTGGCGACCAGCCGCTTATCGGCGTCGTCGAGGAAGAAGAACCGCTCAAGCTCCGCCCGCGACGGCGTGCCTACGAAACGGCCATAGGCCGCCTCACGCTCGCTGCGGGGCTCCGCGACCACGACCCCGGCACCGTAGCCCAACGAGGCTTAGCGGGACATTTCGTACCGATGTTCCTCACGGGCCGGTTACCTGGTCGGCAAGAGCTCCGCCGCAGCGGCCGGCGACGGCCCAGTCATCCAGCGGGCAGAGGTCTTGGTGATCGCGCAGGTCGGGCTCACCGGCGATCTGCACCAGCATGGCGTGGGTGCCAGCGATCGCCTCGAAGCTGTAGGGCTGGTCGTAGTACGCCCCGCTTCGCACGATGTACGCCGTCCACGCGTCGACGTCGTAGTCGCCGGCGACGTCGACATTAGGCCGGGAGTCCTCGGGCAGCACGTCACCCATCGCCACCAGACAGGTGAGCAGCGTCGCCCGGTTGTGGTCGCTGAGCTCGTCGCCGGCCACGTCGCGGGCGTTTTCAACAACCAGTCGCTGCAGTGCGCCGATGTGGCGCTCGTCGAAGACGAGGCGATTCGGCGAGCCAGCCACGTAGCGCCGCAGGCCATCGACGATCGGCCCGCCGCATTCCTCTGCGCAGCTGCGCTCCTCGCACTCGCGTCGAGCATCACGCTGCTCGGCCGCGACTCGCTCGCCCACCAACCACCCGAGCCGTACCCCGCCTGATCGAGCCCGAGCGAGGCCGGCGCTGGAGCTGTGCGCAAGCGGTTCCTTGGCGAGGCGTCTGGCTGCGTCGGCTCTGCCGACGTTCTGAAGGGCGGAATCTCCAGGCGGTGTTGCCGTTGCGCCGCCGAACGTGGCCGGCAGTCCGATGGCCAGGGCAGAGTACGCTCGGAGATGATCGAGATGGCATCCGACCCCAACGCGGAGAACGACGTGGATGTCGACATCGGACCATTCGCCCACGATCGCGAGGCCGGGCTGTGTCGGCGGATCACCGGCGATCACCGTCACGGGCTCGATGCTCTGGTCGAGGCGGCGTCCTGACCCCGGAGACCTTCGACCGGGATTTCTGGGAGCAGCGCTGGGCACAGGCCCTGCGAGAGCATCCGGACAGGATCGCCGATCGCCAACCGAACGCGCACCTGCGGGCCGAGACCAGCGACCTGCGGCCCGGTCTTGCCCTCGACGCCGGCTGCGGGCACGGGTCCGAGACGCTCTGGCTCGCCGCGCGCGGGTGGCAGGTCGCGGCGATCGACTTCTCCGTGACTGCGCTGGAGCACGCCCGGTCGACAGCCCAGACCGTCGGCGCAGACGTCGCTGGGCGCATCGAGTGGACGCAAGCCGACCTCGCGACCTGGACTCCGGCGCCGGGGCGCTACGACCTTGTGATCTGCCTGTACGTCCACGTCGCGGGATCAGTGGCGGAGATGGTCCGGCGGCTGGGGGCGGGGGTCGCGCCCGGCGGGACGCTACTACTGGTCGGGCACCGCCCTATCGACCCCGCGACCGGCGCTCCGACGCCGGCGGCCGGGCAGGTACAGGTGTCTGTCGACGCCGCCGCAGACGCCCTCGATCCGGGCGACTGGCGGATCGTGGTCGCTGAGGAGCGACCGCGGGCCGCGGCCGGCAGCGGTGTGGACGCGGTGGTGCGCGCGATCTCCCGGACCCAGTAGAAGCCTTCGGGTTGCGCGAAGCCGTCGTCGTCAGGTCGGGGCGGCGAGTAAACGCTCGAGGTCGGGCGCGGGGCGCACAGTGCGGCGCACCACGGCCTTCAGCTCCTCGGCCAGGGAGCGCATTTCCGCAGGGGCAGCGCGGCTGTGCGCGCCGAACCAGAGTTCTCCCCGAGGACTGGCCAGCACCCGCCGCCAGTAGTCGACGACGAAGGCCGTCGGCCTCCTCGTGAGGTCCCGGCTCCGCCGCCGAGGCTCAGGGCGCCCCGAGTGAGCCATGAGAACGTCATTTGGTGCTGCTCTGCGTTTGGTACCACGCCGTCGTGTCCGCAATCGCGGTGGTCAGCGGCGTGGCGGACCTGCCAAAAGTGCCCTCGAACTTGGTGGTGTCGAGCACGAACGGCTGGTCGAACTCGTAGGCCATCTCCGCCAGCTCACGCATCGACGGGTTGAACATCCCGATTGCGCGCACGGCCAGCTTGGGCACGTTGCGCACGCCCACCGGATGGCCGATCTCGGCAGCGAGGAGGTCGAGGAGTGCCCTGGTCGTGACCGTTTCCGGGCCGGGCAGGTGCCACGTCTGGCCGACGGCCCGCTCGTCGG
The DNA here is from genome assembly GCA_036510225.1 of Solirubrobacteraceae bacterium. GTDB lineage: Bacteria > Actinomycetota > Thermoleophilia > Solirubrobacterales > Solirubrobacteraceae > Palsa-513. The sequence goes on from DATCEH010000048.1 coordinate 9,137, forward strand.
TGCCGAGTGTGGCAAGGCCAGAGACGATGTCGGGCACGTAGCTGTAGGTGTGGGGCAGGTTGGGGTTGCCGATGAAGTCGGCGCGCTCGCCTGCCACGGCGTTCCCGAATACCCGCTCGCCCAGGCTGGACTGGGTGACGCCCGCACCGAAGAAGTCCGAGGCGCGGCCGATGGCGACCCGGACCCGCCCGGCCTCGGCTGCGGCCAGTAGCTCCGCAGTCATCGCGGCCCGCGTCCGTCCTTTTGATGTGGTGGCCGCGAGCGGAAGGTCCTCGGTCATCGGTCTCCCCCCTGCGGGCCCGTAGCCGTAGACGTTCTCCAGCGTCACCAGGAGGGCGCCGGTACGCTCGGCAGCACACAGCACGCCTGCCTGGAGTGGCGGGAACAGCGTCGGCCACCGGGTGTACGGGGCGTTGAGGCACTGGTAGACGACCGCCGCGCCTTCGGCGGCGTCGAGCGCTGCCCGATGATCGGTGGCGTCAGCGCCGCGCCAGTCAACCCCAGCGGCGAGCGATGTAGGACGGTGTCTGGACACCGTCCGCACGGCGATGCCACGCCCGGCCAACCAGGCGGCAAGGCCGCCACCCACCTGTCCGGCGCCAAAGACCACGTGCAGCGGGCCCTCACCCATGTGGCCTCGTCCCGCGCGCCCGCTCGTTGCCGGCGAGACAACCGAGATCGCGCGCGAGTGCGAGCCGCCCTGAGCAGCGAGTCACGAACGCGCGTGCTGATGCCATTCCTCGACGCTACGGATCGTCCAGATGCTCGGCATCGGACATTTCCCTGATCTGGCGCGGGAACCTCTGCAGGCCGATCACGGGTTACCCGCAGGCTCCGGGCTGATCGTGAGATTTGCAGTAGGGGCGACGCCGGGAAATGTTTGCGTCTCCGTGTCGACCGGGTTGAAGAAGTTCGTGGGCGTTGGGCCGGTGACCCCCAACTCCGGCCCGTCGCAAGTCCAGCCGACCTGCTGGCCCGGCTGGCGGGCCGTGGCAGCGGTCGCGGCGGACGGACAGATCGCCGTCAGCTGGGCAGCGCTTTGCGGAGAGAGGAGCTGTCCGGCAGCCATGGGTATGCCAGACAGGCTTTGGGTCCTCCAAGAGCGGGCGCCGTTGGCGGCGCGGACGCGCGAGGCAACGCGCACCACGTCGCCGCCGGCGGCGCGTAGTCGGATCCCGACGCCGCCACCGGCTGCATCGAAGTCAGCCTCGTCGCCACCCAGCAAGCTGGCCAGCGCCGCACCACCGGATGGCTGGCGCCGCGCGTGAGCTCGGTACGGTTCGTCGATGCTCGAGCTACGCTCGTTCGCGGCGTCAGATGACGCGTCGTTGATCAGCTGGGTTCGCACCGCCGAGGAGCTGCTGATGTTTGCTGGTCCGTCGCTGGACTGGCCACTCGATCGAGAGCAACTCGAGGTCGTACGTTCCGCTGCGGACGTGATCGCCTGGACCGCGGTGATGCCGCCGGCACCGGCCCCCGTGGGTCACGTCGAATTGTTCGTCAGGCGCGGGCAGGCGTGCGGTCTGCTGGCCCGGGTGATCCTTGCACCGGCATTCCGTGGCAACGGCCTGGGACGAGCACTCGTCGAGGCCGCGCTGGACGCAGCCGGCGCTCGTGGGTTTCGTGCCGTGGAGCTCAACGTTCGACGGCACAACGACGCCGCGATTCGAACCTATTCCACCGTTGGATTCCGAGACGTCGGGCACTCCCGAGCCGATCCAGCGGTGCGGCGCATGCGCATCGAAGTTCAGTCATGAAGAGCATCCGGCGAGGCGGCGAGTCCTCGCCTGCGAGCAGGGGCCAGAAGATCGTCAGTGGTTCACGGCTCGGCGAAGGAGAAGTGGCCGACCTCCAAGTCCGCGCCGAAGCGGTCGCGGCTTTCTGCGGTGCCGGGTGGGGCCATCGCCGGCGTTGCGCCGTCGGGGGTGTTGCGCTGGTAGTAGACGGTTCCCGTGTAGGTGCCACCTGGGCAGGGCCCGAGGACCTCCCCGCCCAGTCGAAGCGTCACGTGGTCACCGGCGGCGATGTCGGTTTCCGTCTGGGTCGCCACGTCCCCGCCGGCGATGCACTTGCCGGCGACGGGGCGTCGAAGCACCAGGACGTAGGCGTCCTCGGCGCTTCTGACCGCGACGCGAGCCGTGAACTCGACTCGGAGCTCGTCGACCCCCGGGCTGCCGGGACCTGACGCCGGGTGGGTGCGGTGCGTGACATCGAGCGGCGCGACGACGTCATTGGGTCGGGGAACGCCCGCGGCTCGGTAGCCGACCGGCGGGCACGGTTTGCCGTTGGCCTCGAGCGGGACTTCACAGCTCGACCCGTTTCGGTAGGTGATCGTGCGAACTGGCTGGGCTCCGGGCTGGGGAGTCAGACTCGAAGTGTCGCCGTCACGGAGTTCTGACGCGTCGAACGCGATCACGTATGCGCCGCCGCCCCCGGTCGCGACCGTCCGCAGCTCGCCGCCGGTGGTGTAGGTGATGCTCTTGGCGTGCGGGCCGAGCATGCCGAAGTAGATCGCGCGTTCGTCGCGCGCGGGGCATATCGGCAGCTTCTGCCCCGTCTTCAGGGCTCCGTCAGAGCACCCGCCGGGTGGCGCGATCATCGCGCCTCCATTCTGGAAGGCGAACCTCAGCCCGTACCCGCTCGCCGGGAGCGGGGCAGATTCAGTCGCGACGAACAGGTTGCCGTTCGCGTCGGGCGGAAAACAGAACGGCGACGGCGTGTTGACGGCGGCAGCCAACGGATGGAACTCCCCATCGTCGTGAAACAGCCCATCCCGTCCCAGGACGCCGAGCCGTCCATTCACGACGCGGCCGACCTGAAGGCATGTCAGGCCGCGCGTGGTGTTGACGACTCGCACCCCCCAGGGCGGCCCGCCCGACGGGTCCGGGGTCTGCGCGAGAATGCTGCTGACCCCTCCTGCGCGTACGCCGCCGTCGCCGCGCTCGGGATGCGTCAGATCACCGACGCCGGCCCGGACCGGTGCCCCGGTCTTGAAGGCCCCAGTCGCTGCCAGGGCCGCGGCCGCGAATGCGAGCAGCGCGAGCGCGATTGCGATCGGCAGCAAGCGTCGCCGTCGAGCAGATCGCCGGGAGGGCGCCTCGGCGAGCTGTTCGATTTGGGTACCGAGATCTTGAAGGACGCGTATTCGCTGGTTCACAGTGGTCCTCCCGGAGCGGCCGTCGCGAGTTCCAGGGCGGCCGCGAGCGCCCGCAGGCCACGGGACACTCTGGCGCGCGCGGTTGGTTCGGAGATTCCGAGGCGCCGCGCGACATCCGGGTACGGGACCTCGTCCACGATTCGCAGCCTGACCGCTTCGCGCTGAGCTCCCGAGAGCTGACCCAGGCCGGCAGTCACGGTGGCGCTCAGCGCGGCGAGATCAGCCGCACGCTCGATCTCAATGAGGTCGTCGTCGCCCAGATTGGGAACCTCAAGGCCGGCGCGTTCGAGCGCCCGACGCTCCACGCGGCCGCGTCGCAGATATCGTCCGAGCTGGCGTCGCGCGATCGTGAACAACCAACCACGAACCTCCTCGGCACTGTCGAGACGAACCTTCGGCCAGCCCTGCCACGCCTGCGCGAAGGTCTCGGCCGCCAGATCGAGCGCGACGTCGACATCGAGCGTGCGCCTCGCCAGGAAGACCAGGACCGGCTCAGCCTCCCGTTCGTAGAGCCCGACGAAGGATTTCGGATCGGCCACAACCCTAGATTGCCGCCGAGCCGGATTCCGTGACGGACTGGCCGCGGAGGCTCAAATGGCAGCGCGGCCCGATGACCCCACCTGCTCGGCGCGCCATCCGATCTCGGCTGGGGCCGCAGGGTCGTTCAGGGCCTGCGGCCGTGGAAGGTGCGGCGCAGGTCGCTCACCCAGGCGTCGGGGTTCTCCCAGGGGATGAAGTGGCCGCCGTGGTCGTGGGCGTTGACGTTGACGTGGTTGAACCAATCGGCCCGTGGGCTGGTCTTGAACGCGCGGATGCGCTCGTCAGCGGTGTGGATGCCGGGCGGGTTCTCGTACGTGACGAAGGTGAGGCCGACCGGGGCCTGGACGACCGGCGTGCGGTCGTGGGCGGCGGCCCAGGGGTAGCGGTTGGCGTTGGCGTAGTAACGCATCGACGTGGCGATGGAGTTGTTGACCCAGTAGATCGTGGCGTGGGTGAGCAGGTCGTCCTTGGTGAAGACGGACTCGACGTCGCCGCCGTTGTCGCTCCAGGCGTTCCAGCGCTCCAGCAGCCAGGCGAGCAGTCCGGCGGGTGAGTCGCTGAGCCCGTGGGCCAGGGTGGCGCCGTCGAGCACATGCACGGCGAGGTGCGCCGCCGAGCGGTGGTCCAGCTCGATGATGCGGGCGCGGACGTCGGCGGGCTGGTCGTCGGTGAGGGGCCGACTCCGGGCGAAGTCCCAGGCGCGGGGACCGTTGAAGAAGTCGAGCGGCAGGCCGGAGCCGATGTGGATGCCGTGCAGCTCGTCGGCGTACTTGTGGCCGAGCTGGCTGGAGACGATTCCGCCGATGTCGCAGCCCCCCGCGGCGTACTTCTCGTACCCCAGGGTCTCGGTCATCAGGGTGTGCCAGAGGTCGGAGACCTTCCAGAAGTTGACGTCCGAAAAGCCGGTGAGAGGCCCGGGGAAACCGAACCCGGGCAGGGACGGCACGATGACGTCGAACGCGTCGGCGGGGTCAGCGCCGAACGCGGCCGGGTCGGCGAGCGGGTCGATCACCTTCGACCAGTGCCAGAACGTCCACGGCCAGCCATGGGTGAGGATCAACCCGACCGGCCGCGGGCCGCGGCCGGGCTTGCGCATGAAGTGCACCGGGATACCGGCGACGCTCACCTGGTAGTGCTCGTAGGCGTTGATCGCGGCCTCGGCCCTGCGCCAGTCGAAGCCGTCCCGCCAGTAGGCGACCAGCTCACGGAGATAGCTCTCCGGGACGCCGTAGGACCAGTCGCCATTCCCCTCGTCCAGCGGCGCACGGGTCAGTGCGAGACGGGCGCACAGGTCATCGAGGACCACGTCCGGCACGTGGATCGGGGTGGGCTCCAGGGGAAAGGCGTGTGGGCTGGTCAAGGCGTCGGTCCTTACTCGGTAGAGAGAAGCGGTGTCGTCGGTGTTCCTGGTGGTCGGGCGACAAGCCGGGCCATCCAGACAGCGCGGGCAAGCGACGCGGTGAGCGCCTGTCGCTGGTGCGACACGGCTGCGGCGTTGGCCCACCTTCTTCAGCAGTCGCGATCGATCGATCGACCAGGCCTCTGAGCGGTGAGCTGCACTTCGACGCGTTGCCACAGGTCAGGTACTACCGCAGGCTGTGACCGCGCTGACGAGCTCAGGCAACCACTCGCGCGGCGCGAGTCCCGGCCGCTCAGCCCGTGAGGAAGGCAATCTGGCCGACCGGACTCGAGCCCTTCGACGCCGCATAGGTGACGAGCTCGGGTGTCCCGCCAGGGTCGGCCGTCGTGAGCGGCGCGTCACCCAGGTACATCTGGCCGAGTCCCTTCTCCACCGGCAGGGCCTTCGGCGTTGTGAAGCGGGTCCCGCGCGCCTCAGCGACGAGCGCCCGGGACTTCGTCGTCCCCCGCGACGACGCCGGCGAGTCGACCCACGCGAGCAGCGTACGATCCGCCCGATCGATGCTGACCACCGGCATGTCCGCGTATCGTCCGGCCGCGCCGATCCGCTCGGCCGGGCCGAAATGGGACAGGCGCGACGCGAAGCGGACGGTGAGCGGACCGGTCCGGCGTGGCGTGAGCACCGCGACGGCATGCCCCGACGTGTTCAGTGCGACGACGGGGCCGTCGCCACCGACATCGGCCGTCCCGCCGAGGGCCTGGATCGGACCGAACACGCCGGCGGCCGACCGCCAGACCGCGTAGAGGTCCCTGGCCGATCCAGGCGGGCGCCACGAGTAGAGCTGGTCGCCCGCCGCGTCCACCAGGACGTCGAGCGACCCGCTCGCCGCCTCCGAGAGTGCCACCGGCGCCGTGAACTCCGTGCTCGGGCCGACGGACCCGTTCGCGGCGATCGTCCGCTCGATGAACGCGCCGTTGTCCTGCTCGATCACGACGAGCCCGCCATCGGCTCCGAGGCCGGCCCCCACGTAGCTGTCGTCCGCGTCGATCGTGATCGGCGTCGGCGTCCCGCCCGGCGGGACGACCGCCGCCCGCACCGTCGCCAGACCGTCGGCATCGGTTTCCGTCCAGATCACGATCGCGGTTCCCGCGGCGGTCACGAACGCCTGCTCCCCGGAGACGGTCGCACCGGCCGGGCTCAGCACTGTCGCGCTCGTCGGAGGCGCTGCGAACGTGCCCACAGCCACCTCCAGCACGTCGGGCGTCGACCCCGCCGCGCCGCTCGTATCCCAGGTCGCCGCGAGCACCCCGGAATTGCCGATCGCCACCGACGGGTCGGCAAGTCCGGCGACCATCGTCGCGAGCTGGATCGTACGGATCCGTCCGTGCGCGCTCGCCAGCTGGAGCGCCGGCCCCGGGCCCGACCCCGGCCGCAGCGTCAGCGCCTCACCGACACCGCTGACCGCGCTCGGCACGTTCGGCGTGCTCGCCATGACCTTTCGCGGCGCCGTGAACGTCGGCCCGGAGGTGCCCGCCCCGAGTGCCCCGGCCGAGGCCGTCGCGGCGACCGAGACCATCAGGCCGATGACCGACAGGGTGGCCGCCCGCGGCCCGCGTGGACGTCGCCCGCCCCGGTCGGCGCGTGGGTTCCTGCAGGCAGGGCGCAACATCGGCTTGCTCCTTCCTCGGTCCGGGACCGCGAACGTACCATGGACCCGCCGCCCGAGACCGCGCGCCTCGCTCCGCGCGGTCGGTCCGCTCCAGCTCTTACATCTCGCTTAATCTTGGCCGACACGACCTTCCGGTAGTAATGGAACGGGAACGGCCCGTGAGGAACAATGGAACGAGTTCCGGCGCTAAGCGGCCGGCCAGGCCGGGCCGGCCCGAAATTGCTCGCAGGTATCTTGAGCTGGGGTGCCCGTTGAGGTCTTGACTGATGTGCCGGCCGAGGCGAAAATGGGCGCTTCGCGGGGCTGCCGTCACGGATGGAGCTGGAGCGGTTCTTTTTCGTTGACGACGCCGATTTGCGGCTTGTCGGTCGTCGACGTGGCGATCACAACCGGCTGGGTTTCGGCGTGCAGCTGGCGACCGTTCGGTATCTCGGAGCGTTCTTGCTGATCCGGTTGACGTTCCGGTGGAGGTCGGCGATTGCACCGCCGTGCAGCTCGAGGTCGCCACGCGCTCCTCACCGGGCCGGCGTGGGAGGCCGCGAAGGGCCGGGCGCTCAACGCGCTGGGCCTGCCTGAGGACCCGAGCGAGCTTCTAGTGGAGCACTCGCGGCGCTCGATGGCGGGTGGCGGGGCGTCGCGGAGAGCCTGGTCAGCGGCACTGTCGCGCACGTCGACTCTGACTTGCACGGCGGCCACCGCGCACTCCGCGACCGACCGACGCTCCGGACGACGATTCCGAGTGACGCGGCGGTTGGAGCGGTCTCCGCGTCGTTCCAGCCAGCGCCCAAGTCAGCCCCCATGAATAAGCTCAAGGCAGATCCTCGCGGCGCGAGACGACCGCTGAGTAGGAGACGCGGACGAGATCAATTGTGAGATCTGGATCTCCCACTCCAAGTATGCTCCGGGGTCCCACGCGACGAGGAAAGAACCAGCGCAATGGTCGAGTCTGCAGTTCCTGTGCCGTCTGTCGGACCTCCGCGGCTTTCGCATGACGAGCTCGTGGCAGCCCAACAGCAGACCCTGAGCGCTCCTCGCCGCAAATACAGTCTCGCCGCCCGAGGATTGTTCCTGACCCTGGACCTTGTCTACGGCAAGCAACGGACGATGGCGAAGTTCAAGGTGCTGGAGATCGTCGCACGCGTGCCCTACCAAACCTGGGAGCACGTCGCGTACATTGCGGTCACCCATCTGCACCAAAGCACCACCACTGCGAAGCGCATTCAGGAACGCATCGTCGAGGTGCGCAGCCAGCACGACAACGAACTCTGGCATCTGCTGATCCTCCAAGAGCTGATCGTCCGCAGAGGCGCGCGAGAGTCGCAGCTGAAGTTCTTCTGGCTGCCGCAGGTGATCGCGATGGCCTACTACCAGTTCTCCTGGCTTCTGTATGTAGCAAACCCAAAATGGAGCTACGGGCTCAACGCTGATTTCGAAGACCATGCTGAGCACGAGTACATGCAGTGGGTTGCAGACAATCCCGAGTGGGAGACCGAGCCGTTTGACTCCGACTTCGAGGAGGAGTACGGCGTTTTCGACTCGATGGCCGATCTGTTCCGCCAGATCGGCCACGATGAACGGGTGCACAAGGAGGAGAGCATCGCCGCTCTGAACACGCCGCGGTTCGCATAGGGGGAAGCGTGCGCGCCGGACGCCTCGCAGCCGACTACTTCCGATCTCGGACGTGGCCGACGGTCAGCCATCCGCGAATCGCCAGACGTCGCGCAGCGCGACCGCGGGCCGCCGCGGGCGGTTGAGCTCGTCACAAGTCATGCGGCCAAGGTGCGTCCCGCAAGGACCCCCTTGAGGCATCCAGTCCGCTCCCTGGCCTGGCACGTAGGCAGCCTTGACGGGTCCGCCAGACTGCGCCGCGCGCAGCCGCAGCATAACCACCTCATGACCTGCGACCTGACGAACCCTGAGGGGGGGGCTACCGGCCTGCCACGTGGAGCCAAAGCTGCGTCCGCGTGAGGCCAAGGAGGCGCCCGGTCCAGCGAGGAGCCCGACGGCGTCAGAATGCGTAGATACTCGACCGGCAGATCGACGCGCTGACAGCGACCGGAATCCCGGCTGAACGGATCTATCTCGACAAGAAGTCGGGATCAACCGTCGACCGGCCCGGACTACGCGCGGTGATCGGCTACGCCCGCGAGGGCGACGTGATCGTCGTCCACACCCTCGATCGCCTCGGCCGGACCGTCCGCGACACGCTCAACATGATCCACGACCTCGCTGAGCGCGGAATCGGGATCCGCAACCTCGCAGACCCGATCAAGGTCGACTCCAGCAACCCCAACGACCCGATGGCCCAGCTCGCCGTCGCCCTCCTCGCCCTGTTCGGTCAGATGGAGCGCACCTACACGATCGAGCGCGCCGCGCACGCCCGCGCCGTCGCAACCGCCAAAGGGCCGCCGCATCGGCCGGCCGGTCCTCGTCGACGCCGCCAAGCTCGACTGCGCCGCGCACCTGCGCGACAACGGAGAGACGATCGCCGAGATCGTCGCCAAGACCGGCATCCCCCGCACCATCCTCTACCGGCACCTCCCGCCCCGCCCCGCGCCTGCGCTCACCGCCGGCGGCAGCGCCCCGGCAGCCACGGATGGCCCAGCCGAGCCGTGAAGGTCAGCGAACGAGCTGAGCCTGCCGCTACATCCGGTCTCAGCCGTCGTTCTCGACGCCACCGTCCGCACGAGTGACGCGGCCGGCCAGCACAAGGTCCACACCGAGCAGGTCGAGCTCGCCCTCTGACGGGCCCCGCCCGGCTACCGAAGACGAGAACCCGCCGGTTTCGCCCGCCGGTCAGCCGGTCGTGCTGGCGGGGATCCGTTCGGAGCCGGTCAGTGTCTGGCTGGTCGCCCCCGTGATCTTCACCGCGACCAGCTGCCCCGGGTCGGCGGTGCCGGCGAAGTTGACCGCCTTGTTGTGGCGGGTACGCCCTCGCACGCGGGTCGGGTCGGTCCGCGACGGGCCCTCGACGAGGACCTCGACCTCCCGGCCGACGAACCGCTGTGCCCGCTGATGGGCCCGCCGCCCGACGATCTCCAGCAGTCGTTCCATCCGTTCGATCTTGACCTCGTGCGGGACCAGGCCTTCGTCGATGCTCGCCGCCCGCGTCCCTCTCCGGGGGGAGAAGACGAACGTGAACGCACTGTCGTAGCCGACCTCCTCGACGACCGACAGCGTCTGCCCGAAGTCGTCGTCGGTCTCCCCCGGGAAGCCGACGATCACGTCGGTGCTCAGCGCGCAGTCGGGGACGTACTCGCGGATCTGCGCCACCCGGTCGAGGTAGCGCTCCCGGGTGTAGGTCCGCCGCATCGCCTTGAGGATCCGCGAGGACCCCGACTGGAGCGGCAGGTGGATGTGCTCGCAGACCGACGGGAGGTTCGCGTGCGCGAGGATCACGTCTTCGCGCATGTCCTTCGGGTGCGGGCTCGTGTAGCGCAGCCGATCGATCCCCGCGACCCCGTCGAGCAGCTCGAGCAGGCTGGCGAAGCTCGTCCGGTCGGCGAGGTCCCGGCCGTACGAGTTGACGTTCTGCCCGAGCAGCGTGATCTCCCGGACGCCGTCGGCCGCCAGTCGCTCTGCCTCGGCCAACAGCTCCGCCGCCGGTCGCGAGACCTCCCGCCCGCGCGTACTCGGCACGATGCAGTACGAGCAGACCGAGTTGCAGCCGACCGAGATCTGCATCCACGCCTGGAACGGGCGCTCTCGCTTATCCGGAAGCCGGCCTGTGAAGCCCTCGAACTCGAAGTACCCTTGCGCTGTCAGCGAGTCGCTGACGAGAAACTCCGCCAGCTTGTGGACCTGACCCGGGCCGAAGGCGACGTCGACGAACGGGAATCGCTCGAAGACCTCCTCCTTGACCGACTGTGCCCAGCACCCGCCGATCCCGACGATCCGTTGCGGATCCTCCCGCTTGAGGCGCTTGGCCTCCCCCAGGTGGGCGAGGAACCTGCTGTCGGCCGACTCCCTGATCGAGCACGTGTTGAACAGGATCAGGTCCGCCTGGTCGCGCTCGGCCGCCTCCCCATAGCCCAGCGACTCGAGCATCCCCTTCATCCGCTCCGAATCGTGGACGTTCATCTGGCAGCCGAACGTCGTCACGTGGTAGCGCTTCATCGGCCGTAGGGTATCCGCCGGCCGCGCGGCCCGACGATCGAACCGGGTCAGCAGACGACCGGATCGATCCCGGATCGCGCCGGCGCAGGTCGCCGGCCAGACTCTCCCGGCGAGCGCGCTCAGCCGTCGCCGAGGCCACGCACACAGGGGCGGCCGAGCCCAAACTGAACGACTTGCCGACGGGTGCCGACCTGGATCTCAAGTGGCACGCACTCCGTCTGCGATCGGATGTGGAAACCCCCGGCGTAAGCCTGCCACTCAGACGATGTCGACGGACATGGCGCAAAGCGCAGAATGCTGACAGTTCCGACGCTGCCCCACTGAATGGCGGCCTTGGCGCGCGACGCGGGTGGTACGGACACGGTCACCGGCATCCGCGGCGAGCGAACCACGATGCCTGTCTTGCGCCAGTATGGCCAGGGCTGACCGGGGGTTGGCACGACCTGCGGCAAGAATGAGGTTGGCAGGGAGACAGCCCCGAGAATCACCCGGTAGCCATCGGCAGTGCCAGATGCAGCTGTACCGATCGCGTCGCCGCACGGCACGGTTGGTGTCGAGGTTGAGATCGACGCTGACGAAGACGCACGCGGCGAGGATGCGCGCGAGCCCGAGCAGCCGACAAGGACCACTGTGCCCAGCACGGCCAACAAAGCCCAGGCGAGGGCTTTCGTACCCCTTATGTGCCAGCGAGGTCGCGAGTGCCGCATGTCAGACACCCCCAATATCTGCGTACCAGCTCCAGCTCTGGCGGTCGCGGGTTCGGGCGTCAGCGGCCCTCGAAGAACCGTCTGACCGCGGTGTAGGCGAGCTCGGATTCGTAGCCCCGGCGGAGCAGCAGGCCGACGGCTCGGTTCCTTGCACGGTCGTCGGCCGGCCCGTCCTCGGTCATCCGCTTTTCGAGGACGGCGAGCGCCGCCTGGAGCTCGTCCTGCGCTCCACGGACGCCGAGCGCCGACTCGATCAGCTCGTCGTCGATCCCGGCCTGCTCGAGGCGACCGCGGATCCGCTCCGGGCCCCACCCGTCCAGCGCCCGCCGGTCCTCGGCGAAACGCTGAGCGTATCCCGCGTCGTCGACGTAGCGCCGCTCCCGCAACTCATCGAGCGCCTGGTCGATCGTCGCCTCCCCAACCCCCTCACGATCCAGCCGTCGCCGAAGCTCGGCCTCCGTCTGCTCACGGCGGCCGAGCTGGCGAAAGCAGACCGCCAGCGCCCGATCGAGGCTGGTGCTCTCGCTCAGGCTGCCCGCTCCTGGCCGTTGCGTCCGTTCAGCGAGCCGGCTCCACCTGGAGGCGTCTTCGCGTCGGCGGCGGCCGGTTCGATCGGTGCGCCAACCAGGTCTTTGGAGATGCCGAGCGCCGCGTAGATCTTGTCCTCGATCGTCTTCGCCAGCTCAGGATGTGCCGCGATATAGCCCTTCGCGTTGTTGCGGCCCTGCCCGAGCCGCTCGTCCCCGTAGGAGAAGAACGACCCCGACTTCGTGACGATGCTGTGTTCGATGCCGAGATCCAGGAGGCAGCCGGCCGTCGAGATTCCCTTGCCGAACTCGATGTCGAACTCGGCCTGGCGGAACGGGGCGGCCACCTTGTTCTTGACGACCTTCACCCGGACGCGATTGCCGACCGCCTCGGTCCCGTCCTTGAGCGTCTCGATCCGGCGGATGTCGAGCCGCTGCGACGCGTAGAACTTCAGCGCCCGGCCGCCCGGCTGTGTCTCCGGCGAGCCGAACATCACGCCGACCTTCTCGCGAATCTGGTTGGTCAGGATGCACAGCGTCTGCGTCCGGTTGAGATTGCCCGCGAGCTTGCGCATCGCCTGCGACATCATCCTCGCCTGGGCACCGACCGTCTGGTCGCCCATCTGGCCCTCGAGCTCGACGCGCGGGGTCAGCGCGGCGACCGAGTCGATCGCGACGACGTCCACCGCCCCCGACCGGACGAGCATGTCCGCGATCTCGAGCGCCTGCTCGCCGTAGTCCGGCTGGGAGACGAGCAGCTCGTCGATGTCGACGCCGATCTCCTTGGCGTAGAGCGGGTCCATCGCGTGCTCGGCGTCGATGAACGCACAGATACCCCCGAGCTTCTGGGCTTCGGCGAGGACGTGGTAGATCAGCGTCGTCTTACCCGAGGACTCCGGCCCGAAGACCTCGACGATGCGTCCCCGGGGGACGCCGCCGATCCCGAGTGCCAGATCCAGGGAGAGCGCGCCGGTCGGGATCACCGAGCAGCGCACCTGGGCTCCTGGGTCTCCCATCCGCATGACCGATCCCTTGCCGAACTCGCGCTCGATCTGCGAGAGCGCGCCCGCGAGGGCCACGTCGCGGGCCTTGGCGGCCTTGTCCTCCAGTGTCACGGTCATTCGCAAAGCTCCTCTAGCGCCGACTTCGGGAGCGTCACGTTATGTGGCGATGCGGACGGAACCGGTCGATCGGTCTCGAATCCCGATGACCCGGCCCGACGCAGGCTCGCCGCCCGCCGGGGGTAGGCTCCGTTCAATGGACCCGGCTCTGGTCTTCGGCGCCTTCCCGCTCGGCCTCGCCGGCAGCCCGGACGGGGTTGCCAGCGGACCGCCTGACGACGTCGAGAGGATCGCCGAGGCCGTCACCCTGCTGGCGGGCGACGGGCCGTCCCTGCTGCCGCGGATGTACGTCAACTACGCCGGCCCCGCAGACCGGGGGCGGGCGCTTGCGATCATCGACCGGCTCGCCGTCGTCGACGTGCGCTGGGATCTGGTGCTCTGCTACCGCGACCCGGCCGGCGAGATCGACGCGTGGACCGGGTTCGTCAGCGAGGTGGTCGCCCGCCACGGACACCGGCTGGCCGCGCTCCAGGTCACGGGCGAGGCCAACCTCAAGGGCATCCCGGCCGCCGCCGACGGAGCCTATCCGCGGGCGGTCGACGCACTGATCAGCGGCGTGCGGGCCGCGGCGGGCGCCAAGCGGGAGACCGGCGCGACTGCGGCGGTCGGCTTCGCCGCGGCGTTCGATCCAGACCCGGAAGCTGAATTCTGGGCGACGCTCGGCAGCGCAGGCGGCGCGTCGTTCGTCGAGTCGCTCGACTACGCCGGTGTGGACATGTACCCCGACGTGTTCGGCCCGCGGATCCCGCCGGACGAGCTCGACGCCGCCGTCGAGTGGGTGCTCCGCCATTTTCGCGAGCGCAGCCTCCCCGCCGCCGGAATTCCCGCGTCGGTGCCGATCCGGATCTGCGAGTGCGGCTGGCCGACCGGGCCCGGTCGCACCGAGGACGCCCAGGCCGTCGCGCTCGAGACGATCGTCCGCGCCGTCCACCGCGTCCGCGGCGAGCTGAACATCACCCATTGGGAGCTGTTCACCCTGCGGGACGCCGACACGTCCAAGGACGGCATGTTCCATCACTTCGGCGTCCTCCGCGACGACTATTCGCCAAAGCCCGCGTTCGACGTCCTCCGCCGGCTGATCGCCGAGCTCGGCCGGCCGGTCGGTTGAACGACGCAGGGTGGCAGCGGGCGGCAGGAAACGCGCGGCGCGTTCGGAGGTAGGCTCCTTCGAAATGGGCCCGGCTCTCGTCTTCGGCGCGTTCCCGCTCGGCATGTCCGGCAGCGCGGAGGGCCTCGCGACCGGGCCGCCCGACGACTTCGAACAGGTCGCCGCGGCCCTGGCCCTGCTCGGGGGCGACGGACCGCCCGTGCTCCCGCGGATGTACGTCGGGTACTCCGGCCCGGCCGAGCTTGACCGCGCCCACGCCGGCGTCCAGCGGATCGTCTCGTCGAGCCGGACCTGGGACCTCGCGCTCTGCTACCGCGACCCGGCCGGCAACGTCGACGGCTGGGTCGACTTCGTCAGCGAGGTGGTCGCCCGCCACGGCCGCCGGCTGGCTGCCGTCCAGGTCACCAGCGAGGCCAACCTCGACGGCTTCCCGGCCGGGGCCGACGGGGCATATCCCGGGGTGGTCGAGGCTCTGATCCGGGGCGTCCAGGCCGCGGCCGCCGTCAAGCATGCGTCTGGTGCGACCGCGGCGATCGGTTTCGCCGCGGCCTTCGCCACCAACACGGAAGCGGGGTTCTGGGCCGAGCTCGGCCGCGACGGCGGCCCGTCGCTCGTCGAGTCGCTCGACTACGCCGGCGTCGACATGTACCCCGGCGTGTTCGGCCCGCCGATCCCCCCGGCCGGGCTCGGCGCGGCCGTCGAGTCGGACCTTCGCCGGTTTCGCGAGGAGTGGCTCCCGGCCGCCGGCATCCCGCCGAGCGTTCCGATCCGGATCTGCGAGTCCGGCTGGCCGACTGGGCCGAGCAGCACCGAACCGGCCCAGGCGGTCGGGCTCGAGACGATCATCCGCACGGTCGACCGCCTCCGGGGCGAGCTCAACATCACCCACTGGGAGCTGTTCACGCTGCGCGACGCCGACACCTCGAAGGACGCGATCTTCCATCACTTCGGGATCCTCCGCGACGACTATTCGCGCAAGCCGGCGTTCGACGTCCTGCGTCGGTTGATCGCCGAGCTCGGCAGCCCGCCCGTCCCGACGCCGGACTGAGGCTGGTCGAATGGGTTCTCGCGGGCCATCGACCCGTGTGATCGTTCGTGTCTTCGCGACGATCGTCGGCCTCTGCGCCTTCGTGTACCTGCTGTATCTCGTCCGCTCGGTGATCGGGCTGATCGCGATCGCCACGTTCTTCGCGATCGCGCTCGGCCCCGCGGTCGACCTGCTCGACCGGCGGTGGTTCCCCCGGGCGGCTGCGATCGTCGTCGTCTACCTGGTGATCGCCGCCGGCATCTTCGGGATCGGCACGCTGTTCGTCCCGCCGGTCGTCTCCGGGGTCACATCGCTCTCCCAGGACGCGCCGGGCTACGTCGCGAAGCTCCGCAGGAACAAGGAGTTTCGCAAGTACGACAACCGCTACAAGATCACGACGAAGGTCAACCAGGAGGCCGCGAAGCTCCCCCAGCAGCTGAGCAAGTCGGCCGGAGCTCTCGGGAGCGTCACGGTCAGCGTCTTCACGACGATCGCCCAGCTGATCACCGTCCTGACGATCGCGTTCTTCCTCCTGCTCGACGGCGAGCGCCTGTTGCGCGCGGCGGTCCGGATCTTCCGGCCGGCCCAGCACGCGTCGCTCGAGGCGATGGCCGCCCAGATCTACCGCTCGGTCGCCGGCTACGTGATCGGCAACCTCGCGATCAGCGTGATCGCCGGGAGCGTCGCCCTCGCCACGCTCCTGATCCTCGGCGTCCCGTTCGCGGCCCCGCTCGCCGTCCTGATGGCCTTCTTCGACCTGATCCCCCTCGTCGGCGCGACGGTCGGGGCGATCATCATCGGTCTCGTCACCCTGTTCACGGACTTCCCGACCGCGACGATCGTCTGGGCGGTCGTCCAGCTCGTCTATCAGCAGCTCGAGAGCAGCGTGCTCGTGCCGGTCGTCTACCGGCGGACCGTCAACGTCAGCGGGCTGCTGACGATCGTCGCCGTCCTGATGGGAGCGAGCCTGCTCGGGATCCTCGGTGCGCTCGTCGCGATCCCCGTCGCCGGGGCCGTGCAGATCGTCACCCAGCAGGTCTGGCGCTCCCGGCACAACCCGGGCGGCGTGCTGGCCCCCGGCGGGGCCGACGGGCCGACGGCGTCGACCTCGACGGGTGTCGTCTCGACGACGATCGAGGACTTCTCCTGAGCGCCTCCGGCGGTGGCCGGCGTCGGTCGGTCGCCGCCAATCGCCACGTGCAGGTCGCGGTCCTCGGTCGGGCCCGAAGGCGGTTTGCGAGTCAGACCGGCGCTTCGCGATCGAGGTCGAGGAGGATCGAGGTGGAGGAGGACTCTCCGAGAAGTAGTTGACTGACTCAGGCAGCCATTTTCGCGAAGAAGCACCCCACGTCACCCAGCCCGGCCGATCAGATCCCACACCTCCCCACATCTCCTCCGACCAGCCTCGCCCCCCCCCCC
>DATCEH010000049.1:0-36687 GCA_036510225.1 Solirubrobacteraceae bacterium
CCCCCGCCCCGGCCCCGGCCCCGGCCCCGGCCCCCGACATGCAGCCGGCCGAGCGAAAAGTGCGAAGAAACCCGAGTGAGTCTGGTCAGACGCCGCCCGCCCGATCCTCGACGAATCCCCGCGACCCGCCGCGCCCCGCCCGGCCGTAGGCGACGCCGGCCAGCCTGAAACGACGAAGGGCCCGGCGCGAATCCTCGCCGGGCCCTTCGGTACGTACTCGAACAACCAAGCGCGCACGCGCGCCGGGTCGCTGCCTACATCATGCCGCCCATGTCGGGCATTCCGCCGCCGCCACCGTGGCCGCCGTTGCTGTCGGGGATCTCGGCAACGATCGCCTCAGTCGTGAGGATGTTCTTCGCGATCGACGCCGCATTCTGCAGAGCCGACCGTGTGACCATGGCCGGGTCGATGACGCCGGCCTTGACGAGATCGACGATCTCGCCTGTCGCGGCGTTCATGCCGAAGCCCTTCTTCGACTTGCGAACGTCGTTGACGACGACCGAACCCTCGAGACCGGCGTTCTCCGAGATCTGACGGAGCGGCTCCTCGAGCGCCCGGAGCACGATCTTCGCGCCGGTCTTCTCGTCATCGTCCTCGTACTCGTCGAGCTTGATCGCGACCGCAGCCTCGAGCAGTGCGACGCCGCCACCGGGAACGATGCCCTCCTCGAGGGCGGCGCGGGTGGCCTGGAGTGCGTCCTCGACGCGGTGCTTCTTCTCGCGCATCTCGGTCTCGGTCGCAGCTCCGACCTTGACCACTGCAACGCCGCCCGACAGCTTGGCGAGGCGCTCCTGGAGCTTCTCGCGGTCGAAGTCGGAATCGGTGTTCTCGATCTCGGTCTTGATCTGGTTGATCCGACCCTTGATCGCCACTGCGTCACCGGCACCGTCGACGATCGTCGTCGTGTCCTTGCCGACGACGACCCGACGAGCGCGGCCCAGCTGCGAGACCTGCGTGTTCTCGAGCTTGAGACCCATCTCCTCGGTGATGACCTCGGCGTTCGTGAGGATCGCGATGTCCTCGAGCATCCGCTTGCGGCGGTCGCCGAAGCCCGGCGCCTTGACGGCAACGCCGGTGAACGTGCCGCGGAGCTTGTTCACGACGAGCGTCGCGAGGGACTCACCCTCGACGTCCTCGGCGATGATCAGCAGCGGCTTGCCCGACTGGATGACGGCCTCGAGGACCGGCAGCACGTCGCGCACAGAGGTGATCTTCTGGTTGGCCACGAGGATGTACGGATCCTCGAGCACGGCCTCCATGCGGTCCTGGTCGGTGACCATGTACGGCGAGATGTAGCCCTTGTCGAACTGCATGCCCTCGGTGAACTCGAGGTCCATGCCGAACGTCTGGCCCTCCTCGACGTTGACGACGCCGTCCTTGCCGACCTTCTCGATCGCATCGGCGATGACGTCTCCGATGTCCTCATCGCCGGCCGAGATCGTCGCGACGCGAGCGATCTGGTCCTTGCCGGCAACGGCCTTCGCCTGCGAGCCGATGTGAGCGACGACCTGCTCGACCGCGCGCTCGATGCCCCGCTTGAGACCAAGCGGGTTGGCGCCGGCCGCGACGTTCTTCAGACCCTGACGGACGATCGCCTGGGCGAGCACCGTGGCCGTGGTCGTGCCGTCACCGGCGACGTCGTTCGTCGCCGTGGCGACCTCACGCACGAGCTGGGCGCCCTGGTTCTCGAAGACGTCCTCGACCTCGACCTCACGGGCGATCGTGACGCCGTCGTTCGTGATCGTCGGAGCGCCGAACTTCTTGTCGAGCACCACGTAGCGGCCCTTCGGGCCGAGCGTGACCTTCACAGCATTGGCAACGGCGTCAACGCCGGCCTCGAGGCACTTGCGGGCCTCTTCGCTGTACTTCAATTCCTTATGAGCCATATCTTCTCCTGAGACGTCCGCCGGGCGTGTGGACCGGCGGCTTGACAAGGTCGGGCTTGGGCCTGCCCGATGAAACCTGTGCTGCTTGGCCTAGGCCTCGACGCGGGCGAGGACGTCGGACTCGCGGAGGACGAGGAGCTCCTCGCCGTTGACCTTGATCTCGGTCCCGCCGTACTTGCTGTAGAGGACCTCGTCGCCCTCGGAGACGTCGAGCGGGATGCGCTTGCCGTCATCGTCGAGCTTGCCGTCGCCGACGGCGATGACCTTGCCCTTCTGCGGCTTCTCCTTGGCGGTGTCCGGGAGGACGAGACCGCTGGCGGTCGTCTCCTCCTCGTCGATCGCCCGCACGATCAAGCGATCGCCCAGGGGCTTTAGATTCATAATGAGACCTCCACTGAAGGGGTTGACGGCGATCCGCGATTCTGGGCGATTTTGGCACTCTCGGACCCCGAGTGCCAGCCCGTTCACAGAAGGGTAGCAAGCCGCTCGCGGATCGGCAAAGGAATCCTGGCACTCTCGTGGACCGAGTGCCAAAACCGCGCCCGACTGGAGGGCCGAGGCGGCCCGGGACCGCGTCGGCGGGTTCCCCGGCCACGGCCAGCGCCTGATGGGAGGACCCGCGGGACGACCGCCTCGACCGGACTGCCGCGCGGACGACCGCGTCCCGGCTATGTTGGCCCACAGTAGTGATCGTGTTGGGATTCGGTTGTTCTGAATCCGTGTCCATTCCCGTGGAGGGGTCGATTTTGAGGCATCCGGCGATCGGTATGGCGGTGATCGTCGGGCTGGTCGTCGGCCCGATCTCGGGAGCCGCCGCCGGAGCCGCGGCGGCAGCGGCGGCGAGCGCCGTCACCGGCCTCAGCGTCTCGCCGCAGCCGGACACGCCGGACGCGTCGCCCAAGACCCAGCTGAGCTTCCTCGGCGTGGCCGCGAGCCGGCTAAAGGGGCTGACGGTGACCGGTTCGAAGACCGGGCGGCACACCGGCCATTTCAGGTCTTACTCGGCCCAGACCGGGGCGAGCTTCCTCCCGGACCGGCCGTTCACGCCGGGCGAGACGGTCAGCGTCCACGTCGTGCGACCGGGCTTCACGGCCGTCACCTACAGCTTCACGATCGCCCGGACCCGAGCCGTCACGCTGCCACCGCCGGCGGCGACCCGGCCGGCGCCGGACAGGCCGGTCAGCTTCGTCTCACGCCCGGATCTCAAGCCGCCGCCGGTCAGCGTCAGGACGAGCTCGCCGGCCGCGGCCGCCGGTGACATCTTCATCGGCCCCGACCGGGCGCCCGGCCAGGTCCGCCTGCGGGTCGGATCGCCGGGTCCGGAGATCCTCGACGAGACCGGCAGCCCGGTCTGGTTCGATCCCCTCAGCGGGGGGCTCGCCGCCTACAACTTCCGACCCCAGACCTACGAGGGTCAGCCGGTCCTCACGTGGTGGGAGGGCTCGGTCCTGTCGCTGGGCTACGGCCAGGGCGAGGACGTGATCATGAACCGGTCGTATCACGAGATCGCCCGAGTCAAGGCGGGCAACGGGTACTTCGCCGACCTCCACGAGTTCCAGCTGACGCCGCAGGACACGGCTCTGATCACGATCTACAGCCCGGTCATCGCCGACCTCTCGTCGGTCGGCGGATCCCGCAGCGCGCTGATGGTCGACTCGATCGTCGAAGAGGTCGACGTCAAGACAGGGCTGGTGATGTTCGAATGGCACGCGCTCGGCCACGTCAGCCTGACCGAGTCCCACGCGTCGCCGGCCGGGCCGTATCCGTTCGACTTCTTCCACGTCAACTCGATCCAGCTCCTGCCCGACCAGGCCCTGCTCGTATCAGCGCGAAACACGTGGACCGTCTACAAGGTCAGCACCCGGACCGGCGCGGTCGACTGGCGGCTCGGCGGCCGGGCGAGCACCTTCAAGCTGGGCGCGGGGGCGCAGTTCGCCTGGCAGCACGACGCCCGCCAGCAGGCTGACGGGACGATCAGCCTGTTCGACGACGAGGCCGCGCCGAAACAGGCGTCCCAGTCGCGGGGGCTGGTGCTCGCCGTCGACCCGGCGGCGCGGACGGCTTCGGTCGCCCACCAGTACACCCACCCGTCGCCGTTGCTGGCCAACAGCCAGGGGAACATGCAGCTGCTCGGCAACGGCGACGAGTTCACCGGCTGGGGGGCCTCGCCGTACTTCACGGAGTTCACCCCGGCCGGGAAGGTCGTCTTCGACGCGAAGCTTCCGTCGTCGACGGACACCTACCGCGCGTTCCGCGCCTCGTGGTCGGGTCAGCCGACCGACCAGCCGGCCGCGGCGGCGCGGACGGCCGGGTCGCACGTCGAGGTCTACGCGAGCTGGAACGGCGCGACCGACGTCGCCGGCTGGGAGGTGCTCGGCGGGACGACCGCGACAGGGCTCGGACCGGTCGGACACGCGGCGCGCACCGGCTTCGAGACCGCGATCGACGTGAGCACGCCGGACCGGTACTTCGCCGTCGAGGCGGTCGACTCGACCGGGAAGGTGCTCGGGCGGTCGAGGCCGGCGGTGGTCGGCGGCCCGTCGAGCGCCCCGGCGGCGAGCCCGTCGCCGCAGGACCGGGCGCTCGTCGCCGACCTGAAGTCGGGCGGCACCCAGCCGGACTACGTGGTCCCCGTGCGGGCGGCGAGCCGGCATCCCCTCCGGTACGCAGGCGGTGGAGGGCTGATCGTCGCGTTGGCCGCCGCGTGCGGGGCGACCTATCTCTTCAGAAGGCGCCGGGCCGGCTAGTTCTGGGCGCCGCCGAAGCCCTTGATGGCTTCGGTCATGCCGACTGGCTTGTCGATGATCTGCGAGAAGCGGACGACTGTGACCGTGTCCTCGGTCGAGACGTCCCGCCCGTAGATCTGCTCGAGGAACTTGATCAGCTCCTCGTGGCGGCGGAATTCGGGGTTGTCGTGCTCGATGTCCCGGGGCGATAGCTCCCGCAGGCGCATCACCTCGACCTGGTCGATCACCGCGTCGAAGACCTTCTCCCGGGGGGAATGCTGGTAGCCGATCGTCACGATGACAGCCTCGTTCTTGCGGTACTTGTGCGACTTGTCGCCGAGCCGGATGGTCGCCGTCTTGCGACCGCGCTTGAGCTGGTCGGCGAAGATCGTCGAGTAGAAGTTGAGCACCTGCACGCGCCTGGAGGCTATCGATCCGCCGCGGTTTGCGATAGGGCGCGGAGGACCATCTCCCGCTCGCCCTCGTACGTCAGGGCGGTCGACGCCTCGGTCAAAGTCATCCACCGAGCCTCCTCGACCTCGTCGTCGTGGTCTGCCGGGTCGCCCGACCGGTAGTGGAAGAGGAAGAACCTGACCCGCTTGGGAACGCTGCGGCCCTTGCGCCGGTACCAGTACCGGACGTCGCCGAGGTGGCTGACGAGATCGGCGTCGACGCCGCCCTCCTCGCGAACCTCGCGGACGGCCGCCTGCTCGGGCGTCTCGGCGTTGTCGAGGTGACCCTTCGGGAGCGCGAGCACCCGCTGGCCGTCGGCCGCCCGGCGGGCCGGCACGATGACGAGGACCTCCGAGCCGTCGCGGACGACGACCCCGCCTGCCGAGAGCTCCTCGCCCGAGGCCTTCAGAAGACGTACCGGTCGAGGGCGGCCGGGTCGTGGACGATCAGCTTGCCCCGGCCCTGCGAGATCACGCCGGCCCGCTCGAGCACCGCGAGCGACCGGCTCGCCGACTCCCGGGAGGACCCCGCGAGCTGGGCGATGTCGGCCTGGGTCGCCCTGACGAGGACCTCGACAGATCCGGCCCCGCGGGTCTGCTCGTCCTCGACGAATTGGCCGAGCACGCTCGCCACACGGCTCTGGACCGTCAGGAACGACTGCCGGGAGAGCCGCTCGTTGGTCTCCCGAAGACGGCGGCCGAGGGCGATCACCAGCTTGAAGGCCATCTCATGGTGGGAGCCGAGCAGGCGGCGCATGTCGCCGCCGAGGATCGCGATGACCTGCATCTCGCTCGTCGCCTCGACCGTCGCCGACCGGCTCTCCCGCTCGAACATCGCGAGCTCGCCGAAGATGTCGCCGGTCCCGAAGTTGGCCAGCGTGATCGTCCGCCCGTCGCCGTGGGCCCTGATCGCCCGGGCGTGGCCGCTGCGGACGATGTAGCAGGTGTCGCTCGCGTCGCCCTCCCGGAAGACGACCTCGGTCGGGGCGAACGACCGGGGAACCGCGACTTCGCCGACCCGGACGAGATCCTCGTGGGAGAGCGTCTCGAAGACCGGCACCTTCGCCAGCAGGCCGAGTGTCTCGCTCGTGAGAGTCGCCGCCATCAGCTCATTTCACACCATCGGCCCCGCCGGCGCCACCGCAACCCACTGAGCCGGCACATACCCGGCGACGGTATCGTCCGCCGGGTGCTGCGACTTGCGAGGATCCTGACGATCGCCGGAGCCTTGCTCGGCGTCGCGATACCGGCGCTCGGGGCGAGCGCGACCGCCGCGACGAAGCCGGCCACGACGAAGAAACCGGCCACGACGAAGCCAGCCACGGTGGTCTCGCGCCACCTCTGGGCGACGGTCGACGCGTGCAATCCGCCGGACCGCAAGAACATGGTCGGGATCCGCGGGTCGATGCCGGGGACCGGGCGCAAGGACGAGAAGATGTACATGCGCTTCCGGATGCAGTACGAGAGCGACGGGACCTGGCGCTACATCGGGTCGAGCGCGGACACCGGCTTCCGCCTGGTCGGAGCCGCAACCTTCAAGGCCCGCCAGTCGGGCTTCTACTTCTCGATCCCGCCGGTCACCGGGACGAGCTACGTCGTCCGGGGGGTCGTCAACTTCGAGTGGCGCAAGAGCACGAAGGTCGAACTGCGCGCCCAGGACGACACGACGGCCGGTCACATCTCGGTCGCCGGCGCCGACCCGAAGGGCTACAGCGCCGCGGCCTGCAAGCTCTCCTAGCCGGGCGACCGCTCAGCCGGGACAGTCGACTTAGACGAGGACGTACGGCGCCACATCACCGGTCCGACCCTGCCGTCCGGCGGCCGCCGGACGGCGATCCGAGCGGGTCGCCGGGCTCGAACAGTCGGGGGTCGTTGGTGATCACGCCGGTCACGCCCAGCCGGCGGAGGCGGTCGATCTGGGCGGCGTCGTCGACCGTCCAGACGTACAGCTCCCCGCCCGCCCGGCGGATCGACCTGACCAGGGCCGGAGAGACGAGGCGCCAGTGGGCCATCAGCGCGTCGCACCGGCCGGCCGCGATCGCCCGGCCGGCTCGCCGGGGCAGCAGCGCCCGATAGACGAGGCCGACGATCACGGCCAGCAGACGCGTCCGCGGGTCGGCCGTCCAGTCGCGCCGGACCCGCGGCACCGACCAGCCCAGGCGGACGCCCGGCTCAGCCTCGCGGACCACGGCGAGGCTGTCTGGGTACGTCGTGCTGAACAGTGACCGGTCGAGCAGGCCGGCCGCCCGGACGGCGTCGATCGTCCGCAGCTCGTACCCCTCCAGCTTGAGGTCGACGTCCAGGAGGACGCCGGCGAAGTCCGGTCCGCCGAGGTGGTCGAGCCCATCCGCGAGGGTCGGCGTCCCCGTCGCCCGGAGGTGGTCGTAGTCGTGTGCGAGATAGAGCTCGCCCGACCCGTCGGTCCGCTCGCTGAGCACGTCGAACTCGATCATCTCGACCCCGGCGGCGACCGCCGCGTCGAAGCTCTCGAGCGTGTTCCCGGCGACGATCCCGTCCGCGCCCTTGTGGCCGACCCGCAGGCTCACTTCTGGCAACCCGGGCACCAGAACGTGTTGCGGTTCTGCTCGCCCTGTCCGGCAGTCCGGATCTTCGTCCCACACCGCTCGCACGCCTCGTCCCGGCGTCCGTAGACCGCCCGCGGCCGGGCCTCGAACCCGTCGCGCGCCGACTGGCCCATCCGCTCGCGCGCGAAGCGGACCGCCCGGAGGGCCTCGGCGTCAGTCGTCGCACCCAGCGGCCGCCAGGGATCCAGCTCGGCCGCGAAGCACGACTCGGCCTTCCAGATGTTGCCGATCCCCGCGAGCGTCCGCTGGTCGAGCAGGGCGTCGCCGATCGGCCGCGTCGGATCGTCCTCGCGCAGGCGCCCGAGGAAGCGCGGCTCGTCGAACTCGTCGGCCAGCACGTCCTGACCGAGCCCGGCCAGCTGCTGGTCGAAGCGCGTCCGCGAATCCCGGACGAGCTCGAGCACCGGCCCGTCGAACTGGACGACCACGTCCGGGCCGGCGTCGATCACCAGCCACGCCCGGTGACGGCCCCGCCGCCACGGGGCAGCGGCCTTGTACACGCCCCAGGACCCGGTCATCCGCAGATGCGAATGGAGCGTCAGGCCGCCCTCGAAGCGCACGAACAGGTGCTTCCCGTAGGCGTCGACCGACCCGACCACCCGGCCGGCGAGCCGCTCGCCCCAACTCGCGATTCCCGCGCCGTCACGGTGGCGGGCCGACGGCGTGAGGATCCGGTCGGGGACCCGCCCGGCGAGCACCGGCCGGATCCGGTTGGCCGCGTAGTGGATCGTGTCGCCCTCGGGCATCGCCCAGTCAAGGCTACGGGTCGCTCAGGCATCCGACGGCCCCGGGCACCGCATTCGGGATGCGGCCGGCCGACCGATTCACTTCTGGGCACCGATCCAGGCGAAGATCGCGCGGGAGTGGGCGAGAACCGTCCCGTCGGGCAGCTTCAGTGCCGGGAGCTTCGTGCCTGCGGTCGCTTCCCGCAGCTCGTCGCGCGAGCCCTTGCGCAGGAACGGGATCGGGCTGCCGTGACCGGCGATCACCTTCTCGTAGTCGATTCCCGCCGCCCGGAGGGCCTCCTGCACGCGCCGGCACGGGTGCACCTGCGGGCCGCCGTCGTCGCCGTGGCAGACGAACAGTGTTGGCTTCTCGGCCATGGTTCTCCTCCCGATCGCGGTTCGCCCGGAAGCCTAGTCCGACTCACGCGCTCAAGGTCAGCCGTCGCGGCCCGGCCCTGAAGCCGAGCTCGATCAGCACCGGCTCGAGCGCCGACCCGAGAATTCCGCCGCCGTCGATCCGCTCGAGGTCGAGCTTCCCGATCCGACCGGCCCGGACCGCGTCCGCCAGCGCGGCCAGGCCCGGCCGCGGATCGTCGGTGAAGGTCTGCAGACCCCGGCCGCCCTGCTCGACGTACAGGGCCAACTCCGCCCCGACCAGCACGACATGCGCTCCCGCGACCCGCGCCGGCCGCCTGGCCGAGCGCTCTCCGGTCGACTCGCCGGATCCCCCGGCCCCGCCCCGGCGCTCGCCCGCACCCGTAGTCGCCCCGGCCCGCCGCGGCCAGGCCAGGGCCGCCCCATACGGCTGGGCCGGGTCGGTCGCCGCGAGCACGAGCGGCGGGGCCTGGTCGAGGCGGCGCTGCGACCGCAGCCGCTCGACCGCCCCCGGCAGGGCGAACTGGGCCCCGCCGAGCCCCTCGATGAAGTACCCCCGCCGGCAGACGCCGAGCGTCTCGAGTCCGACCAGCGAGTCGTAGAGCGCCGCGAAGCCGCCGACGACGCCCTCCGCGAGGACGAGCTCCCGCGTCAGGATCCCGTAGCGCTCGAGCAGCAGCTCGGCCTGGGTCCGCCTGCGCGCACGAGGGT
This sequence comes from Solirubrobacteraceae bacterium, assembly GCA_036510225.1. GTDB lineage: Bacteria > Actinomycetota > Thermoleophilia > Solirubrobacterales > Solirubrobacteraceae > Palsa-513. The sequence continues at coordinate 9,461 of DATCEH010000049.1, forward strand.
CGGGCGCCGGCTCGAAGATCGCCTCGGTCAGCGACCAGCGGCCCTGGACCTGGGCGCCGGCCCCCCGGCGGGCCGAAGACGCGAACCGCCGACCCGATCGGCCGGGACCTCGCCCGGCCCGCTCGCCGACGGACGCCCGCGGCGCGACCGTCAGGCGCGGCGCCCGCAGGGGAGCCCACGCGTCGTTGGTCGCCTCGCCCGCCCAGACCAGGTCCCAGACGGCCTCGGCCAGGGCGGCCGGCGGCGCGTCGAGCTCGGCGATCAGGTCGCTGAAGAAGCACGGTCCGGCCGCCAGGCGCGCCCGGACCAGCTCGTGGTCGGCCTGCGCCGGCGCGAGACCCCGCCCGGCACCGGCCGACGGCGGGCCGATCGCGGCGGCGTCGTCGCGAAAGTAGAGCGCGACCCTGCCACCCCGCCGACCCAGGGCCCCCGGCGCCTGCCCCGATCGGGGTGCGCCGACCCAGACGAGCTCGCCCGACGCGCACAGCTGATCGATCCACGTCGACGAGTACGCCCCCAGCCGTCGCGGCAGGACGTCCCGCTCCCAGACCTCCGCGGGCAGCGCGAGACCCTGGAGCGCGACGAGCACCTCCCGCAGCCGCTCGATCCCCGCGCCCGCCCGCGGGTGGCGGTCGACGCCCTGCCAGGACGGGAGGAAGACGCCAAGCGCCCGGCGGTCGGCCGCCTCGATCTCGCTGCGCAGGGCCGCAAGCGAAGCCCGCCGCAACCGCTGGAGCACCTCCGGAGAGCACCACTCGCGTTCGGAGCCGCCCGGCCGAAGCTCACCACGTACGAGCCTGCCGGCCGCCTCCAACTCTCCGAGCGCGCTCCGAAAATCCACCGAATAACGACCGGAGAGCTCGTGCGAAGTGAACGGCCCGTGAGACCGGGCGTAGCGCATGCAGAGCTCGCCGACCGCCTCGTCGACCTCCGCGAGGAACGCGTCCGGCAGGCCGCCGGGCGGCGCGGCGCCGATCGCGTCGCGATAGAGGCCGGCGTGCTCGGCGGCGATCCACCGCGGCTCGCGTCCGATCCGGACCCGGACGACCCGCCGCTCGCGCTCGAGCTCGGCGACCATCGCCCGGTGGTCGAGGCCGTCGAGCACCCGGTCTGCGACCTCGTCGTCGGTCAGGTCGCCCAGCCTGCGCAGGATGTCGTGGAGCTCGTCCCGGCCGGTCGCCCGCCGGTCGGCCGACCGCCGCTGGAGGTCGTCCTCGAGCGCGGCGAGCGCCCCCGGATCGATCAGCTCGCGGAGCTCGTCCTGGCCGAGCAGCTCCCGCAGGAGATCCCGGTCGAGGCCGAGGGCCGCGGCCCGTCGCTCGGCGTTCGGGGCATCCCCCTCGTACATGTAGTTCGCGACGTAGTCGAACAGCAGGGACGTCGCGAACGGCGACGCTCTCGGCGTCTCGACCTCGACCAGGCCGACGTCCCGCCGGCGAATCGATCGGAGCAGCTCGACCAGGCCGGGGACATCGAGCACGTCGCGCAGGCACTCCCTGTACGTCTCGAGGACGATCGGAAAGTCCGGGTGGCGCCTGGCGACCTCGAGCAGGGTCTGCGCCTTCAGGCGCTGCTGCCACAGCGGCGTCCGCCGGCCGGGGTACGCCCGGGGGATCAGCAGGGCGCGGGCGGCGTTCTCGCGGAAGCGCGACCCGAACAGGGCGGAGCTGCCGAGCTCGGAGACGATCGCCTCCTCGACGTCCTCGGGCTCCGGCAGGACGAGGTCCGCGGTCGGGGGATCGTCGGCGTCGGGGAAGTGGACGATGATCCCGTCGTCTGACCAGATCGCGTCCGACTCGAGCCCGTGGAGCTCGCGGATCCTCGCGGCCAGCGCGAGCGCCCACGCCGCGTGGATCCGTCCGCCGTACGGCGAGAGGACGCACAGCCGCCAGTCGCCGATCTCGTCGCGGAACCGCTCGACCACGATCGTCCGGTCGCTCGGCAGGACGCCGGTCGCCGCCTGCTGGTCGGCGAGGAAGTCCAGCAGGTTGCGGGCGGCCAGCCCGTCGAGGTCGTAGTCGCGCTCGAGCGTCTCCGGCTCCTGGTCGACCGCCCACCGGCTGAACGCCCCGATCGCCGCGCCCAGCTCCTTCGGCCGGCCGATTGACTCGCCCCGCCAGAACGGGACGGCGCCCGGCGCGCCGGGGGCCGGCGTAACGACGACGCGGTCGCGCCCGATCTCCTCGATTCTCCATGCGGTCGCCCCGAGTAAGAATGCTTGTCCTGGCCGCGCTTCATGGACCATTTCCTCGTCCAACTCTCCAACCCGGCGGCCGTCGGGCAGCGTCACTGCATACAGACCGCGATCCGGGATCGTCCCCGCGTTGGTGACCGCCAGGCCGAGGGCTCCCCGACGGGGGGTCAGGCTGCCGGTCAGTCGATCCCAGTTGATCCGCGCCCGGAGCTCGGCGAACTCGCTCGACGGGTACCGGCCGTCGAGCATGTCGAGGACGTTCTCGAGCAGCTCGCGGGTCAGCTCCGAGTACGAGTGGGTCCGCCTGACCAGGGCGTGGAGCTCGTCGACGGTGATCGGCCCACCCCCGTCAGGCGACCCGATCCCGGCGCTCGCGACGATCGCGACGATCTGCTGGGCGAGCACGTCGAGCGCGTTCCGGGGGACGACGGTCGGCTCGATCCGGCCGTCGCGCATCAGTCTCGTGATCACCGCGCACTCGAGCAGGTCGGCCCGGAACTTCGGGAAGATCCGCCCCTTGCTCGTAGCCCCGACCCCGCCTGTGCCCCCGGAGGGGGTATGCCCCGACCGGCCGATCCGCTGGAGGCCGCGAGCCACCGACTTCGGCGACTCGACCTGGATCACGAGATCGACGGCGCCCATGTCGATGCCCAGCTCGAGCGACGACGTCGCCACCAGGCACGGGAGCTCGCCGGCCTTGAGGAGCTCCTCGATCGTCGTGCGCTCCTCCCGCGACAGCGACCCGTGGTGGGCCCGGGCGATCGGCTCGGCCGGCGGGCGGGGAGGATCCTCGGCGCGGCCCGGGCGGGCGTCGCCGGCCCCAGTCGGCTGGCCGTCGGTGTCGTTGAGCTCGTTGAGGCGGAGCGCGAGCCGCTCGGCCGCCCGCCGGCTGTTGACGAAGACGATCGTCGACCGGTGCTCGCGGACGAGCCGGAGGAGCTCAGGATAGATCGCCGGCCAGATCGACCGCCGGGTGGCCTCGCCGCCCTGGCGGTACTCCGACTGATGGCTGTGACTTTGTTGTGCGCCATCACCTACTTGGTGATGGCTGTGACTCTGTTGTGCGCCATCACCTACTTGGTGATGGCTGTGACTCTGTTGTGCGCCATCACCTACTTGGTGATGGCTGTGACTCTGTTGTGCGCCATCACCTACTTGGTCGTCAGGGGCGGGGTCCGGCCGGCGGGTGTCCGGCCGGCGGGTGTCGGGCTCGATCATCGACTCGACCGGGACGTGGATCCTCAGGTCGAGCGGGCGGGTGGCCCCGACGTCGACGATCCGGGCGCGCCGGTCGGGGCCGACCATGAACCGGGCGACCTCCTCGAGCGGGCTCTGGGTCGCCGAGAGGCCGATCCGCTGGAGCTCGCGGTCGGGGTTGAGCGCCTGTAGACGCTCGATGCTGAGGGCGAGGTGGGCGCCCCGCTTGGTCGCGGCGACCGCGTGGATCTCGTCGAGGATCACGGCCTCCACCCCGGTGAGGATCTCCCGGGCGCGGGAGGTCAGCATCAGGTAGAGGGACTCGGGCGTCGTGATCAGGATGTCCGGCGGGTTGCGGAGCATCTGGGCCCGCTCCCGCTGGGGGGTGTCACCCGTCCGGATGCCGACGCGGACCTGGGCCTTGAGGCCGCGGAGCGGGACCCGGAGGTTTCGCTCGACGTCGTAGGACAGGGCCTTCATCGGCGAGACGTAGACCAGGCGGGTCGCGTGCGGCGCGCCGCCCTCGACGCCGACGCCCTCGGCGACGAGCCGGTCGAGCGCCCAGAGGAACGCGGCCAACGTCTTGCCCGAGCCGGTCGGCGCCGAGATCAGGACGTTCTCGCCGGTCGCGATCGCCGGCCACGCCTGGGCCTGCGCCGGCGTCGGCGCCTCGAACGCCGACTCCAGCCAGTCGCGAACGAGGGGGGTGAAGGCCGACAGCGGCATCGTCCCCGACGTTACCGAACCCGGACGACCGTCCGGCCCGGATCTCGGCCACCGGACTACTCGGGTTGCGGTGGGCCGTTGCCCCCGGCACACCCCCGAGCGCCTCGGCGCCTCCGTCCTGCGCGAGGGCGGCCCGCGCCAGCGAGCCCGAGCCGGCGGAGCAACGCCGTAGCCGGGTCGTCGGGCCCGGCCTGCGGATGATCACTCATCGCGTGGGCGATAGCCCGCCCTCGCGCCGGGGGCCCCGGGGCGCTCCGATACGATCGCGCCGACACAGGCGACGACAAGGAGCGCGACATGACGATGGGTCCCGGATCGCACTGGCTGTGGCCGACCCCGATCGGCCTGCACCGCTACGGCGCGGCCGCCAGTCTCAATCCCCTGCTGGTCGGAGCGTTCGCGGAGGGGCGGGCGGCCCAGCAGAAGCAGCGGGGCGAGGAGCCCGGGCCGTTCTTCGCCAGCGACGACGATCTCCTCCACCGCGTGAAGCTCGCCGAATGGCAGGACTTCGTCGGCTTCATCGTGAACAGCCTCGTCGAGACCGCGAAGCAGGCCAACCGGGAAGCCTGGGCCGGGCAGGCGTTCGACCTGAACGTCGGGATCCTGGGGATGTGGTTCCAGTACAGCCAGGACGGGGCGTTCCACGACGTGCACACGCACGGCAACTGCTCGTGGTCGGGCGTGTACATCGTCCAGATCGACGAACCCGACCAGCGCGTGACGCATCCGGTCTACGGTCAGGCGAACGGCGTGACACGGCTTTACGGACCGCCCTTCGCGACGCTGGGCGGGGCCTTCGTCGACGTCGGCAACGCCTACCTCCAGCCGCCGCACCACGACATCGACCCGGTGCCCGGGCAACTGCTGCTGTTTCCGTCCTGGCTCGCGCATATGGCCCTGCCGTATGGCGGCGACAAGGACCGGATCATCGTTTCGTTCAACGCCAGCATCCACGGGGCCGAGGGTGATCAGCTGCACGGGTACAGTGCCACCTGACCCGCTGCCGGCGCGGAGCTTTCGACGGGCGGCCGCCGGAGGGGGGCCGGCGAGGGTTGTGAGGGCGCGGGCGGGGCGGGCGGCGCCGGGGTGCGGGTCGGGCGCGGGAGGGCCGGGCTGGCTGGCCGGGCTGGACTGGGCTGGCTGGGCTGGCTGGGCTGGCTGGGCTGGGAGGGCCGGGCTGGACTGGACGACGAAGAGGTCGCTGCGCGCTTGTTCACGAGAGTCGCTGCCTGAGTCACTCGGGTTTCGCACTTTTCGCTGGGCCGACTGCACGTCGGAGCGGAGCGGCGGGCGGGGGCGGGTGCGGGTGCGGGCCGGGTGCGGGGGGTGTGAGATGTCAGGCTCCTCCCGGGCGGCGGAGGTGGATGCGAGACCTTCGTCGCGAAAGTAGCTGACTAAGTCAGTCAACTACTTTCGCTGGAGAGTCCACACCTCCACGACCAAGTCCCCCCCGTAGAGAGCCGGCCCACCGCTGACCTCCCGAGCCCGGCCCGAATGATCCTCGACGGCACGCTCGCCCCCCCCACCGCATCAGCACAGCCGCCGCGGAATATCACCCGGAACGGGGACCTGACCCGAAGACCAGCGAAATCGCCGGCGTCCAACACGCCCGGGCCGCCGCCGGCCCACAAACCGCGAAACCCGACTGGGTCAGTCAGTTACTTTTCGCGGAGAGTCCTCCTCCACCGAGTCGGTCAGCCGCGAGCCGGCCGACCTCCCGAGACTCGTTTCGGGCGACGGCCGACCAGGGCTTCGACCGCGCCTCGCAGGTCGCGAACGCCGTCTGATCGGGTCGATCAGCCGTTTTCGGCTGTGCCGGACCCGAGCCCGGCCAGGGACCGCGCCCGACGCAGGACCGTGTCGGTCATCTCCGTGGTCAGCCGACCGGTGAACGTGTTCTGCTGGCTGGGGTGGTAGCAGCCGAGCAGCGGGGCGTTCTCGGCCCCGTGCCCGAAGCGCGGCCGCGGACGGATCGCGGGCTCGCCGGACGCGGCCCGCAGGCGAAGCGCCGCGTCCCAGGCGAAGGCGCCGAGGCAGAGGATCACGCGGACGTCGGCGAGCAGGCCGAGCTCGCGGACGCCCCACGGCAGGCACCGGTCGCGCTCGTCGGGCGACGGACGGTTGGCCGGCGGAGCGCAGCGGACGGCGGCCGTCACCCAGCAATCGCGCAGGACAAGCCCGTCGCCGGGCGAGACGGACGTCGGCTGGTTGGCGAAGCCCGTCCTGTGGAGCGCGGCGAACAGCCAGTCGCCGGACCGGTCGCCGGTGAAGATCCGCCCGGTCCGGTTCGCCCCGTGGGCGGCCGGCGCGAGGCCGAGGATCAGGACGCGGGCGGCCGGGTCGCCGAACCCGGGGATCGGCCGGCCCCAGTAGGCCTCGTCGGCGAACGCCGCCCGACGGTCCCGCGCGACCTGCTCGCGCCAGGCCACGAGCCGTGGGCACTGGCGGCAGGCGGTGACCTCGGTCTCGAGCACGTCGAGGCCGGTCTGGCGTAGGCTCTGCGGCGTGCGCAGGTCACTCATCCTCGTCGCCGTGGCCGTCTGCCTGGCCGGCTGCGGCACGGTCAGCTCGGCCGGCAACTTCTCCGGCGAGCAGGCGACCGTCGCCAAGGTGATCGACAACCTCTCGAGCTACGGAACGTCCCATCAGGCGAGCAACATCTGCAACAAGATCCTCGCCCCGTCGGTCGCCGCCAAGCTGAAGGCCGCCGGCGGGACGTGCGACAGCGTGGTCAGCGACGCGCTCGGCAACGTCGACATCTTCGCCCTCACCGTGCAGAAGGTCCAGATCACCGGCAACACCGCCCTGGTCACGGTGAAGTCGACCTCGAACGGGAAGAACGAGATTCAGACGCTGGATCTCGTCCACGAGAAGGACGGTACCTGGCGGCTCAACTCGTTCGCCTAGCAGCGACGGGAGACTAGTTCGGTTGACGATAGATCGTCAACCGGTATAGAGTGCGGGCATGGCCCGATTCCCGGCGAGCGAGAACGAGAGCGAGAGCGACCCGCCGGCTGAGCCGGAGGCCCTCGCGGCGTTCGGCCGCTACGCGGGCCCGGCGACCCTGATCCTCTCGAGCCTCGCCGACGGGACGAAGCATGGGTATGCCCTGACCAAGGACATCGACGCCTTCGCCGGAGTCCGGCTCGCCCCGGGGACGCTCTACGAGGCGCTCGCCCGGCTCGAGCGCCAGGGCCTGATCGAGGCAGTCGAGACCGACGATCGCCGGCGTCCGTACAAGCTGACCGCCGCGGGCGCAGTCGCCCTCCGTGCCCACCTCGACGCCCAGCGGCGGATCGCCGACGTCGGGCTGCGCCGGCTGGCAGAGAGTCCAGGGCACGCGTGACGCCCGGCTGGGGATCCCCGGGACGGCGCGCCGGGCGCCTCGTCCGGTGCTACCCGGCGACCTGGCGGGCTCGCTACGGCGAGGAGTTCGCCCAGCTCCTGATCGACGACATGTCCGACCGCCCGCGATCCTGGCGGCGGACGGCGGATGTCGTGCGCAGCGGCACGCTCGCGCGGTTGACGAGCGCCGGCCTCGCGGGCGGCGCGCTCGAGCCGGACGCCCAGATCCGCGCCGGCCTCGCCGGCCTCGGCTTCGCCCTGGCGGGGTTCCTCGTGCTCGGAATCGCGATCTGGTCCCAACTGACGATCGGCTGGCAGTGGTCGGCCCCGGCCGCGCCGGCGACCACGGTCGCGATGGTCGTGATGTCCGGCGCGGTCGCCTGCTTCCTCGTGCTGTTCGCCGCCGCTGGGATCCCGATCATCTGGACGCTTGTGCGGATCGCCCGCCGTCGCGAGCTGCACCGCGTCGCACGACCGCTCCTGACCGCCGCCGGCGGCACGGTTGTGCTCGTGGTCGGCAGTCGTCACTTCGGGCACGGGTGGCCGGGAACCGGCGGGCGTCCGTGGGCCCACAGCGGCCTCGTCCCCGGGTCGCTCGGCGCGTTCAGCTGGGCATCGACGCTCTGGGTGACGTCGTACTGGGCCCACCCGAGGGCCCTCTCGGCGTTCCCGGCCGGCGAGATCGCCTGGATGGCGGCCAGCCCGCTCGCGCTGCTCGCCCTCGTGCTCGGGATCGCCGGCACGGTTCGCCGTCTAGCGCTGCCTGCGAGCGTGCTCCGCTACGAGACGCGCCTCGCAGTCGCCGCCGCCGTCGCGATGGCGGGGTTCCTGGCCGGCGCCGGAAGCTGGGTGATCTCCGGCGGACCGGCCCCACGCGGCCTCTTCCGGGTCGGTGCGCTCGACGACCTCGGGGTTGTCGCGATGGCCGCCGCCCTCGTCCTGGGCTTCCACTGCGTGCAGCGCGCCCAAGCCGCCTGCGCGGCCACCCGGCCAGCCGGCTGATGTCAGGCCCGATCACCCCGGGCGCCGGCCCCGACCGGCGGGACGAGCCGCGGACGTGGACACGTCGACGCGTGCTCGGCTACGGCCTCGGCGGCGCGGTCTGCGCCGCCGTCGCCGGGTTCGAGCTCGTCGACCATGGGGTGCTGCCGGGCCGCGACGAGCTCGACAGGCTCGACGGTGCGTGCTCGGTCTCGAGCCCGGACGAGACGCTCGGCCCGGTCGGTCCGTCCCAGTCGGCGAGTTTCTTCTCGAAGGCGCGCAACCGGACCGTCGGCTACACGATCGCCTACCCCCCGGGGCATCGGCCGGGGAGCGTGCTCCCCCTCGTGATCGCGCTCCACGGCTACCTCGGAAACCACGCGTCGGCGCTGGGCGCGGTCACGCCGGCCCAGGCCCTCGCCGAGCGGACCGGCGGCCTCGCGCTGCCGCCGATGGCGCTCGTCACGGCCGACGGCGGCGTCGGCTACTGGAACGCCCACCCGGGCGACGACCCGATGGGGATGCTCGTCGACGAGCTGATCCCGATCTGCCGGGAGCTCGGGCTCGGGCGCGGTCACCGTGCGATCGGCACCGTGGGGATCTCGATGGGCGGCTACGGGTCGCTCCTGCTCGCCGAGAAGCACCCGGACCTGATCGCCGGGGCCGCGGCGATCAGCCCGGCGATCTGGACCTCGTACGCCCAGGCTCACGCGGCGAACGCCGGCGCCTTCGCCTCGGCAGCGGCGTTCGCGCAGGACGACGTCATCACGCACGCGGCTGCGCTTCGGGCGACGCCGGTCCGCGTGGCATCCGGCACGGACGACCCGTTCCACCCGGGGGTCGAGGCCCTCGTCAGGGCGCTGCCGGCCTCCGCGGTCGTCGAGATCACGAAGGGCTGCCACGACGGCGGCTTCTTCGCGAGTCAGCGGCCCGCGGCGCTGGCCTTCGTCGGCCGAGCGCTCGCCTGATCACCAGACCGGCCGCAGCCGCGCGACCCTCCCGTAGAGCTCGGTCGACGTCTCGAGCGTCGCCCCGGCCGCGTCGACGCGCCGGTCGGCTGTCGTTCGGCGCTGCCCTGGATAGGCTCGCCGGTCACCAGACCACCACGACCTTCCAAGCGAAGGAGACCCCATGGCTCGCGATTTCAAGACCTTCCTTCTGCGAGGCAACGTCGTCGACCTGGCGGTCGGCATCGTGATCGGCGCTGCGTTCGGCGTGGTCGTGACCGCGTTGGTCAAGGACCTGATCACGCCGATCGTCGCCGCGATCATCGGCAAGCCGAGTTTCGCGGGACTGAGCTTCTCGATCAACGGGAGTCGGTTCCTCTACGGCGACTTCATCAACGCACTCGTCGCCTTCGTGTCGATCGCCGCCGCGGTCTTCTTCTTCGTCGTGAAGCCCGTCAACTCGCTGATGTCCCGGCGCCGGACCCAGCCGGACGTCGAGTCGGAGACCGTGCCGTGCGCCGAGTGCCTGAGCGAGATCCCTCGCGACGCGCGACGCTGCGCCTTCTGCACCTCCCCGGTCACCCCGGTCGCGCCGGTCGCCTGAGCCCGTGGGCGGTGAGCCTGCCGGCGCCTAAGCGATCAGCGCGGCGGCGAGAGCGGTCCACTCGTCACGCGGGACGCCGTCGACGCCGACCGGCTGGAGACAGACGTGGTCCGCACCGGCTTCGACATGCGCCCGCGCTGCCGCGGCGACGTCGTCAGCGCTCCCGTGGGGAACGATCGCGTCGATCAGGCGGTCCGAGCCGCCGTCGGAGATGTCCGCACGGGTGAAACCGAACCGCAGCAGGTTGCTCGTGTAGTTGGACAGGCCGAGGTAGAGCTTGGCGTACGCCCGGGCCGCCGCCCGCGCGCGGTCGGTGTCGGTGTCGACCACACAGGCCAGCTCGGGCGCGACCAGTCCATGCGGGCCGACCCGCTCACGCGCGTGCCGGGTGTGGGCGACCGGGACGAAGTACGTGTGCGTCCCGCGCGCGCGATCCCGGCAGAGCTCGAGCATCTTCGGCCCGAGCGCCGCCACGCATCGACGATCGGTCGGCAGGGGGCGCCCGGCTGCGTCGAGGCCGTCGAAGAACGCGCCCATCGTCGCCAGCGGCTTCGTGTAGCCACTGGTCGCCTCGCGGTGGCCGATGCCGATCCCGACGAGGAGCCGATCCGGAAAGGCGCCGTCCAGGTCGGCGTACTCGGCCGCGAGGTCGGTCGGGTCATAGGCCCAGACGTTGACGATCCCGGTCGCGACGATCAGCCGGTCGGTCGCCTCCAGCAGCGGGCGCGTCTGCGGCAGCCGTGGTGACCCGCCGAGCCAGAACGCCCCGAAACCCAGATCCTCGACGAGCTTGGACGCCTCGCCGGCGTTCTCCTCGCCGATCGCCCGAAACGACGTCCAGACACCGAACCGACCGAGGTTCACGCTGCCCTCCGGACGCGGGTCGCGGCGAGAGACGTCATCCGAGCGACGAGCCGTACTGGCGTTGGTAGTACTCGCGGTAGGCGCCCGAGCGGACCGACTCCCACCACCAGGCATTCTCCCGGTACCAGGCGACCGTCTGGTCGAGCCCCTCGGCGAAGCGTGTCAGCGGCGTCCAGCCGAGCTCGCGGACCTTGCTCGACGAGAGCGAGTACCGCCGGTCGTGCCCGAGACGATCGGTCACATGGTCGAGCAGGGTCTCGTCGCGGCCGGTCAGCTCGAGGATCCGGTGGATGACCTCCAGGTTCGTGCACTCGTCTGGCCCACCGACGTTGTAGACCTCGCCGGGCGTCCCGTGCTCGAGAACATGACCGATCGCCCGGCCGAAGTCGACGACGTAGAGCCAGTTGCGGACCTGCAGCCCGTCCCCGTAGACCGGCAGGCGGTCGCCGTGGAGGGCGTTCAGCACGATCAGGGGGATCAGCTTCTCCGGGTACTGGTACGGACCGTAGTTGTTCGATCCCCGGCAGATCACCGTCTCCAGGCCGAACGTCTGGAAGTAGCTCGAGACGAGCAGATCGGCGCCGGCCTTCGTGGCGCTGTACGGGGACGACGGGTCGAGCGGCGACTGCTCGGTGAACGAGCCCTCGGCGATCGACCCGTAGACCTCGTCGGTCGAGACCTGCAGGTACCGGAGGTCCCGCTTGCGGGCGGCCTCCAAGAGCACGTACGTGCCCTGGGCGTTCGTCCGGACGAAGGCATCCGGCTCGGCGATCGACCGGTCGACGTGGGTCTCGGCCGCGAAGTTGACGATCGCTCCGGCGCCGTCGATCGCACGTTCGACGGCGTCGGGATCCTCGATCGGCCCGTGGACGAACGAGAACCGCGGATCGTCTGCGAAGTCGTGGAAGTTCTCCCGACGGCCGGCGTACGTCAGCTTGTCGAGGACGACGATCTCGTCGTCGGTGCAGGCCAACCGCTCGCGGACGAAGTTCGACCCGATGAACCCGGCGCCGCCGCAGACGAGGAGCTTCATCGGGCCACCCGGTCGGCGGTGTTCGCGATCTCGGCAAGGTACGCGGCGAGACCGTCCTCCCAGGCTGGAAGGACGACGGCGTCGGGGCGCTCGGTCCCGAGCACGCTCCACGCCGGACGGGGGGCCGGCCGCGCCATCTCGGCGCTTGTCGCCGGGAGGACCCGGCAGTCGACCCCGGCCTGGGCGAAGATCTCGGCGGCGAACGCGTTCCACGAGCACCGCCCCGATCCCGCGACGTGATGAATCCCGGCCGAGTCGCCGTCCCCGGCGAGCCGCTCGGCCAACTCGACCAGGGCGTCGCCGAGATGCCCGGTGAACGTCGGGCAGCCGACCTGGTCGGTGACGACCGACACGGTGTCGCGCCCGTCGCCGGCCAGCCGGAGCATCGTCGCGGCGAAGTTCCGCCCGCCGGAGCCGAACAGCCACGAGCTGCGCACGACGGCGTGGCCGCCGCCCGCCGCGAGCACGTCCAACTCGCCGGCGAGCTTCGTGCGGCCGTAGGCCGAACACGGACCGACGGCATCGGACTCGAGATACGGGCGGTCGGCCCGGCCGTCGAAGACGTAGTCGGTCGACACGTGGACGAGACGCGCACCCACGGCCGCGCACTCGCGGGCGAGGACGCCGGCCGCGTGCCCGTTGACCGCGAGCGCACGATCCTCGGCGGTCTCGGCGGCGTCGACGTCGGTCCACGCGGCACAGTTGACGACGACGTCGGGCTGGAGGCGGCCGACCGCCGCGGCAACCGCGCCGGGGTCGCAGACGTCGAGCTCGGCCCGCGTCAACCCGCAGACGCCGTGGCCGCGGCGGGAACCCGCACGGACGACGTCCTGCCCGAGCATCCCGCCGGCCCCGGTCACGAGGAGCCCGCCGATCGTCTGGCGAGCGGGGTTCACGGGATCGCGATCTCGGAGTTGTCGCCGACCATGAACCGGTAGGCCCGCGGCTGACTGCGGTCGCGGGTGATCGCGACGTTGCGCCCGAGCAGTGATGACTCCATCCGTCCGTCGAGGCCGCGGACCGACGAGTCGGCGAGCAGGATCGAGTGCTCGACCTCGGCGCTCTCGATCACGCACCGCTTGCCGATCGCCGTGTACGGGCCGACGTAGGCGTCGGTCAGGCGGGCGTCGGCGCCGATGATCGCCGGGCCGCGGACGGTCGACCGCTCGAGCCGGGCGCCGGCCTCGAGTACGACCCGACCGTCGATCTGCGAGTCGACGAGCTCGCCGTCGATGCGCGTCTCGATCGTGTCGAGGACGAGCCGGTTGGCCTCGAGCATGTCCGCCAGCCGGCCGGTGTCCTTCCACCAGCCGCGAACGATGTGCGGCGATACGCGGGCGCCCGAGTCGACGAGATGCTGGATCGCGTCGGTGATCTCGAGCTCGCCCCGCGCGCTCGGCTCGATCGACCGGGCGGCGGCGTGGATCGCCGCGGTGAACATGTAGACCCCGACCAGGGCGAGGTCGCTCTGCGGGTCCGCGGGCTTCTCGACCAGCCGGACGACCCTCCCGTCGTCGAGCTCGGCGACCCCGTAGTTCTCGGGATCGGCGACCGCGGTCAGCAGGATCAGGGCGTCGGGCTGCTCGGCCCGGAAGCTCTCGACCAGGCCGGTGATCCCGCCCTGGAGGAGGTTGTCGCCGAGATACATCACGAAGGCCTCGTCCTGGAGGTAGTCCTCGGCCGTCAGAACCGCGTGCGCCAGGCCGCTGGGCTCGTCCTGGACGAGATACGTCACGGCCGCCCCGAACTTCGACCCGTCGCCGACCGCCGCGCGAATCTCGTCGCCGGTCTCCGGGGCGATGATGATCCCGATCTCGACGATCCCGGCTGCGACGATCGCCTCGATCCCGTAGAAGAGGACCGGCTTGTTGGCGACCGGAACGAGCTGTTTGGCGCTTGTGTGGGTGATCGGACGCAGGCGTGTGCCCTTGCCGCCGGAGAGAATCAGGCCCTTCATCAGCGGCTCAGCCTAACGGTCAGCGGAGGCGTTTGACCGCCGCGAGCACGGCCTGGCGGGCGCCGACCGGCTCGAGCACGGCGGCGTCGCCCGCCTCCTTGAGGACCTCGCGGACGAGCCAGTCGGTCCCGGCGAAGCTCAGCTCGACGGTGATCGAGCCGTCGGCGTACTCGTCGACCACCTTGCGCTGCTCGCGCGCCCAGCGCGCCCGGTCGGGCGAGATCCAGACCCGGGCGATCGCCGATGCGGGAACCTCGCCGGTGCGGGGCCAGCCGTCGACGTCGGCCGACGGGTTGACCTCCGGCCGGGGTTCGAAATGATCCTCGGAGACGCGGGCCCGCTTGATCCGATCGAGGCGGAAGTGACGCATCGCCTGGCGGCTGGGGTCGAAGGTCGCGACGTACCAGCCCTGTTGGCCGTTCATCAGGGCATACGGCTCGACCCGGCGCTGGGAGAACTCGTCCTCGTTCTCCTTGTAGTAGTCGAGCTCGAGGATCTGGCGGGAGACGATCGCCTTCGAGACGACCCGGGCGATCCCCGAGTCGTCGCCGCCTCCACCGGCGACCTGGAGCCCCTGCTCCATCGGATCCTCGCCGAGCGCGGCGACGATCTTCTCGCGGGCGCTGGTCAGGGATCCCTCGGGAATGTGCTCGCCGATCAGGTCGATCGCCGCGACGAGGGCCTTCGCCTCCACGGGAAGGAGCCGGGCCGGCCGGTCGAAGTTGTCGCTGTAGGGCTGTGGATCGACCTCGATCGTCCCGTCGACGTCCGAGACCTCGGCGTAGAGGACATAGGACCCGCCGCCGAAGTTGACGACGTTGAGGACGCTGACGTCCTCGCGGAGCTCGAAGTCCGAGATCTGGAGGCGCTCGCACAGCTCGGCGAGCTCGAGCTTGCGGCCGGCCCGGCCGGCCTCGATCAGGATCGACGCGAGCGTGACGAGCCGGGCGAAGCGCTCCGGACGGATCGCCGAGTCCGACCGGCCGTCGCCGGCGGCGGCCTCGCGAGCGGCCGCGCGTGACTCCTGGTCGCCGTTCGCCTCCGGCCCGGCCGGGGCCGGGCGGCGCGCGGGATCGAGCAGGGCGGCCGGCGACGGCGGGGCGGCGTCCTGCTGATGGCGCTCGAGAATCAGCTCGACTCTGCGCTGGAGGTCGGCGACCAGGTCGGGCGGGCCAAGGACCCGGGCGTTCTCGCCGAGCCCGAGCAGCCAGGAGAGCAGCAGGCGGGAGTTGCCGTACTCGGTCAGGAAGACCCGGTCTCCGCTGGCCGCGCCGATCCCGTCGGCCGGGCGGAGCTCGCCGTAGCGACCGAAATGCCGCTCGACCTGCCAGGCGACCCGCTCGGCGATCAGGATCTCGGCGGTCGCCTGTGACTCGCCGGTCTGCCATTCGGCACGGTTCGCGTAGGCCCGGGGGTCGAAGTCGGTCGGCCGCTTGAAGTCGTGCTCGGCCTTCGTCGCGTAGGAGACCTTCCCGCGAATCCGCGACAGCCGGAAGACTCGGAGTGCGGCCCGCTCGTGGGAGTATCCGAGCAGGTAGAACTGCCCGCCGCGGAAGAGCAGGTGGTACGGATCGACCTTGCGCGAGCCGACGGCGTCGCGCTCCATCGTGTAGTAGTCGAAGCTGATCGTCTTGTGCCGGAAGATCGCCGTCTCGATCTTGACGAGCCGCTGGGACAGCTCGTGGCCGCCGGCCGAGGCCGTGATGCCGAGCTGTACGGCCTGCTGGTCGGGCGCGGCGAGCGGACTCGGGCGACCCCAGGTGACCTGCTGGAGGGCGAGCCGGAGCGGTTCGGCGTAGGCGAACTCCCCGTCGAGCAGCGAGAGGGCCGTTGCCAGGGCGGCGAGCTCGGCGTCGGTGAAGGCGATCGCCGGGAGGTGGAAGTTCTCCGGCCGCAGGGAGTAGTTCTCCTGCTCGGCGAGACCGTCGATCGGCTTCTCGACGGTCAGCGGGATGCGCAGCGACTCGAGCTCGGACCGGTCGGCGTAGAAGCGCCGGGCGAAGGCGTCCTCGTTCATCCCGCTGTAGCCCTCGACATCCCGCTTGATGTCGAGCGCGGTGACCGGGCGGCGCTCGGCCATCAGGTAGGAGATCAGCGAGAGCTGGCGGATCAGCTTCTCTGTGTCCTTGGCCATCGCCGGCCTACGATAGACCGCCCCCGGCGTCGCTGTGCCCCGAACGCGGCAATCCGAGCGACGCGCGCCGTATTTGGGAGAACTCGCGCCGTCGCACGCCACTCGGGAGATGGTCCGTTGGCTGGGCGCCGGTCATCCGTGGTCGAGGCAGAGACGTGTTCGCCAAGCCACTCAGGAGGACGGCCAGATGACGATCACCCGCCGCTCAACGGCAACCCAGGCAGTCAAACCCGATGGCGCGCGGCGCTAGCTTCGTTGTAGCCGCATGCTTCCGATCCCCCTCCGCTCCCGCCAGGATGACGCCGACCTCGCCCGCCTGGCGGCCACCGGTGACGAGCAGGCGTTCGCGCGGATCGACGAGCGCCATCGAAAGGCCCTGCGCCGGTATGCGGACTCGCTGCTGCGCCGGTCGACGCACGACGCCGAGGATGTCGTCCAGGACGTCCTCATCCGGGCCCACGCCGCGCTCCGGGCGGGCGACGTCCCCGACGACCTGCGGCCGTGGCTCTACCGGCTCACCCGCAACCGCGCGATCGACGAGGTCCGGCGGGCGCGCTGGGGCGAGCAGGCGCTCGAGGACGACGCCTACCCGGCCGACGGCGACCGGTCCGATCCGGAGGCCGTCGTGAGGCGGCGGGAGACCGTCCGCAGGTTGGTCGAGGACCTCGCCGGCCTGCCGGTCGGCCAGCGGACGGCACTCCTCTCGCGCGAGCTCGACGGCCGCAGCCCGCAGGAGGTCGCCGGCCAGCTCGGCGTGAGCGTCGCCGCCGCCCAGATGCTCGCGACCAGAGCCCGGCAGAACCTGATCCGCACGCGCGAAGCCAGGGACGCCGACTGCGCGGAGGTCCGCGTCAGCCTGCTCGACTCCCGCGAGCGGGGCGTCCGGGCGAGCGAGCACGCCGTGCGCCATGTCAAGGGGTGCGACGGGTGCGCGGACTACCAGCGCGACATGCGCCGGCTGTCCAAGCAGCTCCGCGCGCTCAATCCGCTGCCCAGCATCCCGCTCCTCGCCGGCGTCGCGAAGGTCGTCGGGGGCGGGCTGGGCAAGGCGGCGCTCGGACTGGCGGCGGCCCTGGTCCTGGCGGTGACCGGGGGGATCGCCGTGCTCGCGACGCACACCTTCCGGGCCGGCGACCCCGCCCCGTTCCTGATCAAGGGCTTTGGCGGCCCGGACGGCCACCTCGTCGCGGAGGGCGAGCCGCTCCCGGACGGGACGGTCCTCGTCACGACGCTCGTGCGCCTACCGCCGGGCTCGCTCCATCCGACCACGCCACGCAGCGTGACGCTCCCCTGCCCCGCTGGGATGAAGCTCGCCGGCTTCCAGTCACCCGACGAGCGCCTGCCGGTCGAGTGGGTCGGTCTGTGGAAGCACTCGCTGATCGGGTACTCCAAGAGCGGGCGGATCGACTTCGGCCACCAGACGGTCGCCCGGTCGGCCAGGATGACGGTCGGCATCCTCTGCCGGCGCCCCGGCCCCTACGGCACGATGCTCGTCAAGCCGCGTCTGCCCCACAAGGGCGAGCAGCCGGCCCACGTCTGCGTCGACTCCGCCTATCTCTACCAAACGCCCGATCGCACGTTCATGGGCACCGTCGACCGGGCCGAGCCGGTCTCGATCGAGCGGCGCAGCCCGTCGGGGACGTGGGCCCGGGTGATCGCCGACGACGAGGCTTCGGGCTGGCTGCGGGTCAGCCAGCTCTGCCCCTGACGAGTTACGCCGCCCGGCGCTCCTCGCCGACCGACGCCGCCGGCACCGTGGGCTCGACTGGGTCCGCGTCGCGCGATCCGAAGAACGCCCCGCCGCCGAGCGCGCGATCGAACGACGACCAGCTCTGGTCCTCGGCGAGCTGCTTCTCGATCCGGTCGAAGCTGCCGAGCCGACCGCCGAGGTTGTCGATCATGTGGACGAGGGTCGCCTCCCGAGTGCACGGGACGACCGGCGAGCCGTGCTCGAGGGAGCCGTGGTGGGAGAGGATGATGTGGAGGAGGGCCTGGGCCAACTCCGCGGGGAACCCGTCGAGCTCCTCGATCGCCCGGCGGACGCGGTAGTAGCCGAGCGGGATCTCCCCATGGAGGCGGCCGGAGTCGGACATCGCGATCGCGTGGCCGTCGGTCTCGTACGCCTCGAGCTTGCCGATGTCGTGGAGCAGGGCCCCGGTCACGGCGAGATCGCGGTCGAGGCCGGGGAAGGTGGCCGAGACGGCGCTGACCGCCTGGGCGACGGTCAGGCTGTGCTCGAGCAGGCCGTGCCGATAGGCCTGGTGATAGTACTTCGCGGCCGGGGCCAGCCGGTATGCCGCCCAGACGTCCGACGCCTCGCCGAAGAAGCCGTCGAGCAGGGCGACGAGGCTGGGGTTGCGGATCGTCCCGAGCAGATCGGCGAGGCCCGCCTCCATCTGGCCGACCTCCCGGGCCGGACCGTCGACGAGGTCGTTCAGCGAGAAGCTGCCGGCCTGCGCCGGGTCGATCCCGACGATCTCGATCTGCCGACCGTGGGTCGGATCGACGCTGAGGCGGCCGATCACGTGGATCGCCTCACCCGGCCGGGCGATCACCGCAGCCTCGGCGACGTGGTCGCGAACGACCGCCGTCAGCTGACCGGTCCGGTCGCCGAGCGTCAGCTTGAGGAACTCGGTCCCGTCCCGCCGGCTCCGGGACTCGGCCCCCCGGACGAGCAGGACCTGGTCGATCTCCCGGCCGACCTCGAACTCGCGGATCAGCATGAAAAGCACGGTAGAGCAGGCCGCGGACGGCTTACGGCGTTCACGCGGCGACCGTCGCCCCGGGGAGCGGGTTGACGTTTCACCTGGTCTGACCGGGGTGGCTTGGGGAGTGACGGGCTCGCACGCCGGCGAACGTCGGCTTGGGGCTCGGACGTCGAGCGGGGACTCGGCGAGCACGCCGCCGAGGATCACTGCCCGGCCCGAAGGGTCAGGCCGACGCTATCTGCCGGGGACCGACAGGTGGACCAGGGGACTCTCCAAGAAAAGTAGCTGACTCAGTCAACCATTTTCGCGAGAGAAGTACCCAGCATCCTCTTCGCCACGAAGGCTCCGCCGGGCAAATCCCCGCCCGCTCGCCCGCACCCGCCCGCTCGCCCGCACCCGGGACCGACCCGCCCGCTCGCCCGCACCCGCCCGCTCGCCCGCATCCCGCCCCGCACCCCCCACCCCGCCCCAACCCCAACCCGCCCGGCCCCGCCCCGCGGGGACTCAGACGACGGGGCGGAGGATGAGGTGGCCGAGGGCGGCGACCTCGTGGTCGAGCAGGTTGAGCGCCGCCCGGCTGGCGAGGTCCATCTCGCGGATCTCCCACATCACCTCGGCCTTGGTCCAGGCCCGCTCGCGTGAGACCTCGATCCCGAGCAGGGCGACCCGGTCGTCGACCTTGGAGTTGTAGCGGTCGATGTCCTTGATGATGCCGGTCTCGAGCAGCTTCTTCTCGGCGTCGAGCTTCGTCTTGAGGATCTGGTTGACCTTCGTGAAGTCGTGGTAGTCCGGGCTGTCGCGGGCCGGGCGGCGGCCGGCCTCCTCCCACTGACTGACCAGGGCGCAGGCGAGGTCGTGGTTGATGTGGGCGTTCATCCCGCCGAGGACGAACTGGAGCGAGGCGATCCCGTGCTTGTCGCGGACCCGGAAGAGGGCGTTCCACGAGTGGGAGACCCGGGCCTTGGCGGCGAGGCCGGCGACCGCGTCGAGGTAGAGCTGGCCGAAGATCACGTCGAGCCGGTGCATCGCGTCCGGCAGGGCGAAGAAGTCCTGCTGGATCGCGAGGGCGTCGTAGACGCCCTGGGTCACCTGGAGGTAGAGGCTGTTGAAGCGGACGACGCCGTCGGCCTTGCCGTGGGCGGTCTCCATCGACTGGCCGAGACTGGTCATGTCGGCGACGACGTCGGCCACCGTCCGAGTCTGCGGTGGCAGGGCCATCGGCACATCATGACCCGCCCGCCGAGGCCGGTCAAGGCGGCGGCGTCTGGTGCCGATGCCCACACCGACCCCGCACATGTCGCTCGAGACCGCAGCCCCCAAGCTTGGATTGCCAGCCGCGCTCCCGGTGCGAGGCATGGTGCTGGCCGGGCGCTTCGAGGTGCTCCGGCCGCTCGGCCGGCGGACGCTGCTCGGGCGCGACGACGCGAGCGCGGCGACAGTCGTGATCCGGGCGATTCCGGGAGACCTCGTCTCCGAGGAGGAGAAGAGCCGGGTCGAGCGGCGGGTCGCCGGCCTGCGCGGTCTACCGGGGAGCTCGACGGCGGGGCCGCTCCACTGCGGACGTGACGGGGCGTGGTTCATCGTCGTGACGCCGTTCGTCCACGGCGTCCCGCTCGACGAGCGGCTCGGACCCGGCGGCCTGGGGGTCGAGCCGACGATCGCCGTCGGGAGAGACCTCCTGCGAGCGGTGTCGCGCGCGCACGAGCACGGGCTCGGCCAACTGGAGATCCGCCCGTCGAACGTGATCGTCAACCCCGACGGCCGGGTCCGGTCGGCGACCGTCGTCGGCTTCGGCGGCGCGATCCTCCGCGACTGCCTGGCCGGGGGTGGCGAGAGCCCGCTGGACGTTGCGTACGCCGCGCCCGAGCGGGTCGGCGCACTCGATCGGCCGGTCGATCTCCGGGCCGACCTGTATGCGGTCGGTCTGGTCCTCCACGAGTGCCTGACCGGTCGGCCGGTCCACGTCGGGGAGACCGAGGGCGAGCTCCTGCGCCGGCGGCTGACCGACCGGCCGGGCCGCCTGTCACCTGAGGTCGCGAACCTGCCGGCCGGCGTCGAGACGGAGATCCTGCGGATGCTCGAGCTCGAGCCGTCGCTGCGCCCGTCCGACGCGACCCAGGCGCTCGGGGCGTTCGTGGGGCCGGCGAGCACCGAGGCCGCCGACCCGACCGACCCGGCCGACCCGACGGCGGCGTCGAGGGCGATCGGGGACGGGCCGAAGCCGGAGCGGCCGGGCCTGGTCGGCCGGGATCGTGAGCTGGGCGTGCTGATCGACGAGCTCGGCCAGGCGGCCTCCGGCCGGGGCGGGGCGATCCTCGTGGAGGGGCCGGCCGGCCGGGGGAAGACCCGCCTGCTCGACGAGCTCTGCGGGCGGGCGGCCGCCGACGGGGCGATCGTCCTGCGGGGTCGGGCGAAGGAGCGGCCGGCGGCGCCGGCGGCGGCGCTCGAGGGGATGCCCGACGTGATCGAGCGGCAGGCGAGGATCGACCCGACGTGCGCGGCTCGCCTGCTCGGGGTCGGCGATCCGGCCGGGCGGGCGGCCGTCTGCCGGCTGCTGCCGGTCCTTTCGGCGACGCTCGCCGCCCACTGGGGGTCCGGCCAGACACCGGCCGGCCGGTGGTCGCGGGCGCAGACGCTCGCGGAGACGCTGGCCGCCGTCGGGACGTGTGAGCGGCCGGCGGTGGTCGTGCTCGACGACTGCCAGTGGGCCGACGAGGCGACGATCGACCTGATCACGACGTGGGCGGCCGACGACCCGGCCGGCGAGGGCCGGCCGCGGTGCGCGGTCCTGGTCGCGGCCTACCGACCGGAGGGGCTGGCGGCCGACCATCCGCTGCGGGAGCTGGCGGCCGTCCGGCGGATCGGACTCGGCCAGGTCGGGTCTCCGCCGGCGGGTGTGGGCTTCGACCAGCTGCCGGACGACGTCCGCAGGCTGCTGGGCGCGGGGGCCGTGCTGGGTGGGGAGTTCGACCCCCAGACGGCCGCGGGGATCCTCGGGCGGGGCGAGACGTGGGGGCGGCTGACGAGCGGTGAAGCCCGCCGCCGGGAGGCGGTCAGGCCGAGCGCGGACGGCGAGGAGCGCGTGGTCTTCGCCGACGACGAGCTCCGCCGGGCGGCGGTCGAGTCGGTGGCCGACGGCGAGCGGCGTCGACTCCACGCACGTGCGGCCGACGCGCTGGCCGGCGGGCCGGGCGACCATGTCTACGAGATCGCCGATCAGGCGATCGCCTCGGGCGACCCGGAGCGGGCGACCCGCCGGGCGCTGGCGGCCGGCCGGGCGGCGACCGGCCGGGGGGCGGCCGACGTCGCCGAGCGGTACCTGCGGGCGGCACACCGGTACGCGGCGGACGGGGCGCCGGAGCTCGAGCTCGAGATCGCCGAGCGGCTGGCCGGCGTCCAGCTCGCCCAGGGCCGGGCGGACCTGGCGGCCGAGCAGCTCAGCGAGGCGGCGCGGATCGCGCGGGAGCCGGGCCGGCGGGCGGGAATCACGGCGGCGCTCGCGGGAATCGAAGCCGGCCTGGGAGACCCGAAGGCGGCGGTCGGGGCGGCCGAGGCGGCGCTCACCGACCTCGGCGGCCGGCTGCCCGGCCGGAGTGGGCTGGTCGTCGGGCTGCTGGCCTGCGAGATCCTCTCGCGCGCGTTCCAGACCCTCCGGCGACGGCCGCGGGGCGACGACATCGACCGGCAGGCGGCGGTCTACAACCTGCTCGCGAGCCTGTACACGACGGGCAACCGCCGGGTGGCCGGCGCGTGGGCGCAGCTGCGGGCGCTGCGCCTGGCCGAGTCGCAGAAGGCCGGCCGGGTGCTCGTGGACGCGCTGTCGGGATACGCCCGGCTGCTCGGCGAGCGGCGGCTGCGCCTGGCCGCGCTGACGGTCGCCCGGCGGGCGCTCGCGTCGGCCGAGACGCTCGGCGACGGGGAGCTCGCGGCGGGCGCGCTGAGCCTGGAGGGGGAGCTCCTCTACGCGGCCGGCAACCCCCGGTCGGCGGCCGCGCGGTTCGGCGAGGCAGCGATCCTGCTGCGGGCGAATGGTGATCTTTCTGGCCACGACCGGTCGGCGCAGGCGGCGGCGGTGATCGATCGGGCATTGCTCGGGCGGGGCTACTGCGAGTACCGGCTCGGCCGGCTCGAGGACGCCCGGGCGACCGCGGCCGAGCTCGGCCGGCGGGCGGCCGCGGCCGAGCGGGGAGCCCTGATCTGGGCGGCGCGGGGGCTGTGGCTGAAGGCCGCCGACGGGGCCGACGCCCAGACGATCGTGCGGGCGCCGGCCGGCGGCCCGGCCGGCGGGGAGTCGGGACTCGAGCGGGAGGCCCGGGCGCTCGAGCTGCTCGGGTCGCTGCGCCCGGCGGCCGCGGTCGGCCTGCTGGCCGGCGGGGCGGAGCCGACCGGGGCCGGCGGGACCGAGCGCGCCGGGGCCGGCGTCGGGCGGCCGGCCGGGACCGGCGTCGGGGGGGCGGACGGCCTGGAGGCGGCGGAGACGCTCGCGTCGTCGTCGGTCTGGCTGGCGACCGGTCTGCGGCTGACGATCGAGGCCGACACGCAGGCCGGCGGCGGCCTGCGGGAGGCCGGGCGGGCCGCCCGGCGGGGGCTGCGACTGGCCCGCCGGCGGCGGACCAACCTGCCGCAGGCGCTGCGCGAGCTCGGCCTGATCGAGGCGATGGCCGGCCGGACCCGGCTGGCCCGGTGGCGGCTGCGGCGGAGCCTGCGGGTCGCGGTCCGCCAGTCGGCCCGCGAGGAGCACGCGCGGACGCTGGCCGCGCTGGATCGCCTCCCCCGGGCGGGCGCCGGACGCCGGCGGGGCGCGATCGCCGGCCGACCGGCGGTGGCCGGCCCGGGGATCGGGTCTGCGGACCGCCGACTGGACGCCGGGTCGGCGACGCGGCCGTTCGGGATCGCCGGGGTCGACGCGCCGGTGGAAGTCGTCCGGGCCGAGCGGCCGCCGGGGATCGCCGGCGTCGAGCTCTCGATCGGGGTCGCCCGGGTCGAGCGGCCGGTGGGAGTCGGCGGGCTGGAGGACGGCGACGAGCGGGTCAGCATGCTCCTGAGCGGGGCCCGGGGGATCTCGTCGGCGACGACCGACCCGGAGATCCTCGAGGCCGTCGAGCACGTCGCGACCGGCCTGCTCGGAGCCGGGCGGACGCTGTTCGTGGAGATCGACTCGGGCGCCGAGGGCGAGGAGGTCAGCGGGTACTCGGTGTCCCTCGGCGAGGGACGGGCGCGGGTCTGCCGGGCGCTCGGACGGGCGGCGGCCCGTCAGCGCAGGGCGGTCGCGGTCTCGTCAGGCGGGTTCGGGGTCGGCGGACTGGATGCCGGAATGCTCGGGCGGGCGGGCGTCGGCACGGCGCTGTGCGCGCCGATCGTGGTCAGCGAGATCGTCACACGCTGCCTGTACGTCGAGCGCCCGCCGGGCGAGGACGAGTTCGGGCCGCAGGAGCTCCGCCTGGCGGACTTCGTCGCCGGGATGGCGGGCGCGGCGCTCGAGCGGGCTGAGGGCTTCGCCCGGGTCGCGAACCTCCAGCGGTCACTCGAGGAGCGGGTCGAGGGCCGCACGGCCCAGCTGGCGGACTCCAACCGGCAGCTCGACCTGTCGCTCCAGCGGCTGACCGAGGCCTTCGAGCGGGAGCGGGACTCGGCGGCGGCGCTCAAGCACCAGGCCTTCCACGACCCGCTGACCGATCTGGCCAACCGGGCGCTGTTCGTCAACCGGGTCGAGCACGCGATCGAGTTCTCCCGGCGGCACGGCCACGGGGTCGCCGTCCTGTTCGTCGACCTCGACGACTTCAAGACGATCAACGACTCACTCGGCCATCCGGCCGGCGACGAGCTGCTCGTCGGCGTGGCCGAGCGCCTGCGGGAGGTTCTCCGCAGCGCGGACACCGCGGCCCGGCTCGGCGGCGACGAGTTCGGGATCCTGCTGGAGGGCGTCTCCGAGCGGGAGGGGGCCGTGCGGACGGCCGAGCGGATCATCGAGGCCCTCGACAAGCCGTTCCGCCTCGTCGCGAAGGAGGTCTTCATCCACGCGAGCATCGGGATCGCCCTGTACGGGCCGGAGGAGGAGACGGTCGAGGCGCTGCTGCGCAACGCGGACGTGGCGATGTACTTCGCAAAGAGTCACGGCAAGCACGGGTTCGAGGTCTTCGAGCAGCGGATGCACGACGAGATCGTCCGCCGGCTCGAGCTCAAGGACGACCTCCACCGGGGAATCGAGCTCGAGCAGTTCGCCGTCCACTACCAGCCGATCGTCGACATCTCCACCGGCCACATCCACGGTCTCGAGGCCCTGATCCGCTGGCACCACCCCGAGCACGGGCTGATCTCACCGCTGGACTTCGTCCCGCTGGCCGAGGAGACGGGGATGATCCGGACGATCGGCGACTGGGTCCTGCGGACGGCGACCCACGCGGCCCGCGGCTGGCAGAACGACCGGGGGCCGACGGGTGAGCGGCTGACGATCGGCGTCAACCTGTCGGCGAGGGAGCTCCACGAGCCGGGGCTGGTCGGCTGCGTCCACGCGGCCCTGGGCGGGTCGGGCCTGCGGCCGGTGGACCTGACCCTGGAGATCACCGAGAGCGTCCTGATGCACGACACGAAGGCCGCGATCATCCGCCTCAACGAGCTCAAGGAGCTCGGCGTCCGGTTGGCGATCGACGACTTCGGGACCGGCTACTCGTCGCTCAGCTATCTCAAGGATCTCCCGGTCGACATCGTCAAGATCGCCAAGCCGTTCGTCGACGACATCGCCGACAGCCCGCAGGAGGCCGCCCTCGCCGGGGCGATCGTCACGCTGTCGGAGACGCTCAACCTGAAGACCGTGGCCGAGGGGATCGAGTACCCGGCCCAGCTCCGGGCCCTCCAGCGGCTGGGCTGCGACTACGGGC
This sequence comes from Solirubrobacteraceae bacterium, assembly GCA_036510225.1. Taxonomy (GTDB): domain Bacteria; phylum Actinomycetota; class Thermoleophilia; order Solirubrobacterales; family Solirubrobacteraceae; genus Palsa-513. The sequence goes on from DATCEH010000049.1 coordinate 35,029, forward strand.
AGGGGTACCTCTTCGCGAAGGCGATCCCCGAGACGGAGACCGGCGTCCTGTTGGGCGGAGATCGGCAGTTCGCGGTCGTCGGGTCAGACGGCTAACCTCGCCGGATCGAGGTCTACGTGGCAAGCCCGCTCGGCTTCACCGAGAGCGGCCGGCTCTACTGGCGTGACGTGCTCGAGCCGGCCCTGCTGGACGCGGGCGTCGGCGTGCTCGACCCGTGGGACGCCGACAGCGCAGGGTGGTTCGCCGGGGCGGAGGCCCTCGACGAGCCGGACCGGACAGCCCGGCTGATCGAGGTCAACGAGCGGGTCGGCCGGCGCAACGCGGACCTCCTCGACCGGTGCGACGGGGTTCTGGCGGTGCTCGACGGGGTCGACGTCGACAGCGGAACGGCCGCGGAGATCGGGTACGCGGCGGCCCGGGGAAGGCCGGTCGTCGGCCTGCGGACGGACGTGCGGCCGGCCGGCGACAACACGGCGACGCCGGTCAACCTCCAGGTCGCGTACTTCATCCGGTCTACCGGCGGCAGAGTCTGCACCGACGTCGGCGACGCCGTCCGCCTCGTCCGCGAGCTGACCGCGACGCCTCGGTCCTAGCCGTCCTGGCGGCCACGGCCGTGGCCGCCTTCGCGGCGTTCGCCGCCTTCGCGGCCGTGCGGCCCTTCGTCTTCCCAACCTTGACGGCCTCGCGGCCCTTCGTCCTCCCGACCTCGACCGCCTCGCGGCCCTTCGTCTTCCCAACCTTGACGGCCTTTCGGCCTTTCGTCTTCCCGGCCTTGACGGCCTTGCGGCCCGTCGTCGTGCCGGCCTCGACGACCTTCCCGGCGTTCCGGCCCTCGACGAGGCGGGCGGCCTTCCGGCCCTTGACGGCACGGGCGGCCTTCCGGCCCTTCAGGGCTTCCGGCGGGTCCGGGTCGGCCGGTGCGGCCGGCGTGGGCGGGGCGGCGGGGGCGGGGGCGGGCGCGGCAGGGGGTGCTGGCGGGTCGGCGGACGCTGGCGGGCCGGCGGGCGGTGACGGCGGGGGGGACGAGACGGGGACGTCGAGTGGCCGGCGGGTCGTGAGACGGGCGATCAGGAGGGCGAGGGCGTCCTCGGCGACGCCGAGCGCCGGGTCGGGCAGGCCGGTCTGGCGGCCGAGGTCGCGGCGGACGCCGTGCGTCAGGAACGCACTGCCGACGGCGGTCGCGCCGGCGAAGAGCCCGCCGATCGGTCCGGCGCAGGTCCAGCCGACCGCGCCGCTCGAGGCGAACCGGCCGCCGAGGCCGACGGGCTCGGTCCGGCTGGGCGTGCTCGGGAGCTTGTCGACGACGAGCTCGCCGGCCGACGCGAGGACGATCGCCAGGCGGGCCAGGCGGGAGGAGGGCCGGCGGTCGCGAAGGGCGACCGTCGCCGGTGGGACGAACGTCCGCATCCCGCCGGCGAAGCCGAGGCCGATCGCCGTGAGGAGACCCCGGCGGGTCCTGGGGCGTTTGCGTGCCACCGACCCATTATCTACGGTCGGCAGGCCGACGGACGCAGTGTCCAGTCGGTGCCGGCGGCGGGCGCGGGTTTCATGGCGTGCCCGGCGTCGGCCGCGCGAGCAGACGCGGGTAGAGTCGGTCAGGAGAGCCTGCTCGGCCGACTGCACGTCGGGGGCGGGCGGGGCGGGTCCGGGGTGGGGGCG
>DATCEH010000050.1:0-12263 GCA_036510225.1 Solirubrobacteraceae bacterium
GACCGCGACGAGGATCTCGTCCCGGTCTCCGGGCGCCCGCCGAGCCTGATCCACAGGCCGTCGGGCTGCCACTTTCACCCGCGGTGCCCGTATTCCCAGCCCGAGCACACACGGATCGATCCGCAGATCGCGCCCGTCGCCGGCCGGCCGGGTCACGCCGTCGCGTGTCTGCTGGCACCCGACGCCCGGCGAGCGATCTGGGGCGAGTTGCGCAGGGGACGCGACGCCGAGCGGGCGGCGGGAATCGCAGGGCTCGAGGTCTCCGCCGTCGAATCGGACGCGAACCCGATGCCGACGGTGGCGGAGATCGAGGCGGACGCTGGTCCGATCCCGGCGGGCGAGGAGCGCGACGCGTGAACAGCGCGACCGCCGAGCCGCCCCTGGTCGAGGTCCGCGACCTGGTCAAGCACTTCCCGATCACGAAGGGAATCCTCCTCCAGCGGAAGGTCGGCGCGGTCCGAGCGGTCGACGGCCTGAGCTTCGAGGTCCGCCGGGGCGAGACGCTCGGCATCGTCGGGGAGACCGGCTGCGGGAAGTCGACGACCGCCCGCCTGATCATGCGCCTGCTCGACGCGACCGCCGGCGAGGTCCATTTCGAAGGCCGGGACATCACACGCCTGAAGGGCGACGAGCTCAAGAAGCTCCGACGCGAGATGCAGATGATCTTCCAGGACCCGTACTCCGCCCTCAATCCCCGGAAGACGGTCGGCTCGGTGATCTCCGACCCGTTCAAGATCCACGGGCTCGAACCCGACCCGGCCGAGCGCAAGCGGAAGGTCCAGGAGCTGATGGACACGGTCGGGCTCAACCCCGAGCACTACAACCGCTATCCGCACGAGTTCTCCGGCGGGCAGCGCCAGCGGATCGGAATCGCCCGGGCGCTGGCGCTCAAGCCGAAGCTGCTGATCGCCGACGAGCCGGTCTCGGCCCTCGACGTGTCGATCCAGGCGCAGGTGCTCAACCTCCTCCGGGCGCTGCAGCGGGAGTTCGGGATAACGCTGATCTTCATCGCCCACGACCTCTCCGTCGTACGTCACATGTGCGACCGGGTGATGGTCATGTACCTCGGCCGGGCAGCCGAGCTGGCCCCCAGCGAGTCGCTCTACCACTTCCCGCGCCATCCCTACACCGGCGCGCTGCTCTCGGCGGTCCCGGTCGCCGACCCGAGCGGCGCCGGACGGGAGCGGGCGATCCTGACCGGAGACGTCCCGAGTCCGGCGAATCCGCCGTCGGCCTGCCGCTTCCACACGCGCTGCCCGAAGGCACAGGAGAAGTGCGGGATCGACGACCCGCCGCTCGAGGACAAGGGCAACAGGACGCTCGCCGCCTGTCACTTCCCGCTGACCCGGGACGAGGCCGACGCCCTGCTGCCAGCCGGGCTGCGTCGGCGTCCCGCGGTGGGCTAGGGCCGGTGGGGTTCGGACTCGGGTTTCGACCTTGTGGGGCCGGGGCGGGTGCGCGTCGGGCGCGCGGGCGCGGGGGGTGGGATCGATCGACCGGAATCCTGCCGGGCGGCGAACGAGGATGCTGAGACCTTCATCGCGAAATGGTTGCCTGACTCAGGCAGCTAGTTTCCCTGGAGAGTTCCCTCCTCCCCCCAAGAGTCCCCTCCTCCCCTCCCCCCCAGTCCCCCGCAGAGCCCTCGCGCTCCCGACCTCCCGCGGGGGCCCGAGCGACGATCCTCGACGACATGCTCGCCTGCCAAGGGCCGCCGCGCGCGTGAGCCCACACCCGCCGCCGCAGAACATCACCCGAAACGGGACCTGACCCCCAACAATGAGCGGAAATCGCCGAAGTCACGCCCCGGCAGACCAGGCGCCCCGTCAGACGAGTCAGGACGGCTTCGGGAGCCCGTCGCCGGCGCTGAGTGGCGATGCGTTCGAGCGCGTCGTCGCCGCCAGCTCGGGCCCGGTGACGTTCAACGGGTGGTGGCAGGCGGCCAGGTGGCCGCCGGAGTACTCGGCGAGCGGCGGCTCGATCTCGCGGCAGATGTCGGTCGCGTGGGGGCAGCGGGTGTGGAAGCGGCAGCCGGTCGGCGGGTTGATCGGGTTGGGCGGCTCGCCCGAGAGGACGGTGCGCGTCCGGGCACGGTTCTCGCGGGGGTCGGGGATCGGGATCGCGGCGAGCAGGGCGCTCGTGTAGGGGTGGATCGGCTTGTCGTACAGATCGTCGGCGGCTGACAGCTCCATCACCTTGCCGAGGTACATCACGGCGACCCGATCGGAGACGTGGCGGACGACCGAGAGATCGTGGGCGACGAAGATGTAGGAGAGGCCGAGCGTCTCCTGGAGCTCCTCGAGAAGGTTGATGACCTGGGCTTGGATCGACACGTCGAGGGCTGAGACCGGCTCGTCGAGAAGGATCAGGCGGGGTTCGACGGCGAGCGCCCGGGCGATCCCGATGCGCTGGCGCTGGCCGCCGGAGAACTCGTGGGGGAAGCGCTCGAGGTGCTCGGGGTTGAGACCGACCTGGGCGACCAGCTCGCGACTCTTGGCCTCGATCTGGTCGCGGGGGACGCCGCGGGCCCGCAGCGGTGTGGCGATGATCTGCGAGATCCGCTTGCGCGGGTTCAGCGACGCCTGAGGGTCCTGGAAGACCATCTGCATCTCGTGGCGGATCGGCTGGAGCTCGCTCCGCCCGGCCGAGGTGATGTCGCGGCCGCGGAAGCGCACGCTGCCCGACGTCGGCGGGACGAGGCGGACGATCGACCGGATCAGGGTGCTCTTGCCGCACCCCGACTCGCCGACCACGCCGAGCGTCTCGCCCTCGGTCAGGCGCAGCGAGACGTCATCGACGGCGTGGACGTTGCCCGTCGTCCGGTTGACGAGGACGCCGGACTTGATCGGGAAGTAGACCTTCAGATGCTCGACCTCGAGCAGCGGCGTCGCCCCGACGGCGTCCGGCTCGGCGGCCGGGGCCGGCGCGGTGCTCACGCGTTCACCGGCCCGTCGGCCGCCCACAGGCTCACGACCTCGCCAATCCCGCGGAAGCTCACGACCTCGCCAATCCCGCGGAAGCTCACGACCTGGCCAATCCCGCGGAAGCTCACGACCTCGTCGCCCGCCCGCAGGCTCACGAGATCACCGTCTCACCGGTCGCGAGGCCGATCGCGCCGTCGACGGTGCGGATGCGCCGCTTGACGGAGGGCTCCAGGAAGCACCGGTCGCGGTGGGCGGGGCTCCCGGGCAGGCGGGCCTCGAGCGCCGGCGGCTGGGTGCAGGCGTCGAAGGCGTGGGGGCAGCGCGGGCGGAAGTGGCAGCCGGCCGGCGCATTGAGGAGCGACGGCGGCTGGCCGGGGATCGCCGGGAGGCGGGCGGAGCGGACGCGGTCGACGCGGGTGATCGACCCGAGCAGGCCCCAGGTATAGGGGTGCTGGGGGTCGTAGAAGAGGTCGTCGAGCGAGCCCTGCTCGACGATCTGGCCGGCATACATGACGATGATCCGGTCGGCGATGTCGGCAACCACGCCGAGGTCGTGGGTGACGAGCAGGATCCCGGCGCCGGTCTCCCGTCGCAGGAGGCCGAGCTCCTCCATGATCTGGGCCTGGATCGTCACGTCGAGGGCCGTCGTCGGCTCGTCGGCGATCAGCAGGCGGGGCGAGCAGGAGAGGGCCATCGCGATCATCACGCGCTGTCGCATGCCGCCGGAGAACTCGTGGGGAAAGGCCCGGCTGCGGTCGCGGGCGCGGGGGATGCCGACCCGCTCCATCAGCTCGACCGCCCGGGCCAGAGCGGCGTCGTGGGCGATCTCCTCGTGGGCGCGGATCTGCTCGACGATCTGCTCGCCGACCCGGACCACGGGGTTCAGCGAGCTCATCGGGTCCTGGAAGATCATCGCGATCTCGGCACCCCGAACCTCGCGCAGGGTGGCCTGGCTGGCGCCGATCAGCTCACGGCCGGACAGCTTGGCGGAGCCGGCGATCGTCGCGTTCGGCGACTGGGTGAGGCCCATCAGCGTGAGGCCGGTGACCGACTTGCCGGACCCGGATTCGCCGACGACGGCGACGACCTCGCCCCGGCCGACGGTGAACGAGGCGTCCTCGACGGCGTGGACGACGCCCTGCTCGGTGCGGAACGAGACGCTCAGCCCGCTGACCTCGAGCAGGGTCGGCGGGGCGGCACCGGGATCGACGTCCGGTGGGGGGGCCGAGCCCGTCACGACGACAGCCGGATCCGCGGGTCGAGCGCGGCGTAGAGGATGTCGACGATCGCCGAGAGGGCGACGACGGCGAACGCCGCGAAGACGGTGATCACGAGGATCGGGGGGACGTCGAGCCGGCCGATCGAGTCGCCGACGTACTTGCCGACGCCGTTGATGTTGAAGACCTCCTCGATCAGGATCGTCCCGCCGCCGAGCAGCGAGGCGAAGTCGAGGCCCCAGAGCGAGATCAGGGGGATCATGCTGTTGCGCAGGGCGTGGCGGATCAGGACGCGCCGCTCGGAGATCCCCTTGGCCCGGGCCGTGCGGACGTAGTCCTCGCCGAGCGTGTCGAGCAGGCTCGACCGGAGGATCCGCGAGTAGATCCCGATGTAGAGGACGGCGAGCGTCATCCACGGGAGCAGCAGGTGCGAGAACCAGGCGCCGGGGTTCTGGGTCAGGGGGACGTAGTCGCCGAGCGGGAAGATCTTCGCCTTGTAGCCGAGGTAGTAGAGGGCGATGTCGCCGAGAAAGAAGGCCGGCATCGACAGGCCGATGAATGCCAGGACGGTCAGCACGCGGTCGAGGTAGCGGCCGGCCCGGATCGCCGAGAGGACGCCGAAGAGAACGCTGACCAGGAGCCAGATCACGGCGCCGCCGATCGTCACCGACAGCGTGGCCGGCAGGTCGTGGATGACCGTCTGGTCGACGTTGAGCTGCTGGGTGTAGGAGATCACCGACCCGTCGAAGATCTTCTCCATCGTCTTGACGTACTGGACGTAGATCGGCTTGTCGAAGCCCCACTCCCTGCGGATCGACTCGACCTGCGCCGGGGTCGAGTACTTGCCGGCCAGCCGGAAGGCCGGGTCGCCGCTGGGGATCGCCTGGAAGATCAGGAAGGTCAGCACGGAGGTCGCGAACATCACGAGGATCGCCGAGCCGATCCGCCGGACGACGAAGCGGGCCATCAGGGCTCGATCCGGAGCTTGGCGCGGGGGTCAAGGGCGTCGCGGACGCCATCGCCGAAGATGTTGATCCCGAGCACGCAGAGGACGAGCATCGTCCCCGGGACGAGCGTCAGGTGGATCGCGCCGGGGATCAGCCGGGTGCCGTCGCCGATCATCGTGCCCCAGGACGGACTCGGCGGCTGGACGCCGGCGCCGAGAAAGGACAGGGCCGCCTCGAGCAGGATCGACTGGGCGAGCTGGAGGGGGATCATCACGATCGCCAGGGTCGTCACGTTGGGGAGGATCTCACCGACCATGATCCGCATGTGGCCGAGCCCCTGCTGGCGGGCGGCGTCGACGAAGTCCAGGCCGCGGACGGAGAGCACCTTGCCGCGGACGGGCCGGGCGACGTACGGGATATAGACGATCCCGATGATGATCGCCGGGACCAGGAGCGTCCCGCCGGTCAGCTTGACGAAGCCGAGGTTGAGGCCGCCGACGTTGACGATCACGCCGACCGCCGCGCCGAAGACGATCACCGGATACGCCCAGATCACCTCGAGCACGCGGCTGATCACGCCGTCTGTGAAGCCGCGGAAGTAGCCGGCGACGATCCCGGCGAGCAGGCCGAAGATGATTGTGATCAGGGTCGCGACGGCGCCGATCTCGAGCGAGTTGCGCCCGCCGTAGAGCAGCCGGACGGCGACGTCGCGGCCCTCGGCGTCGGCCCCGAGGAAGAAGCGCCCGTGCCAGGTCGGTCCGATCGGCAGACCGGTCAGGGAGACGACGTCGACGGTCTTCGAGCCGATCCTGACGGTCTCGGTCTCGTGGTTGGCGCTCGGCGTCGTGTGGGCGATGTCGCTGGCGTAGACCGGCGCGAGCAGGCAGAGGACGACGATCCCGACGAAGAGCAGACCGAAGGCGAGCGCGACGCGGTTGCGCCGCAGCCGCCGCCAGGCGATCTGGTAGGGCCCCATCTCGGGGGCGAGGCCGAGCTCTGCGGCGCCGGCCAGCTCGGGCGTGAGGCTTCCGGAGAACGCCGTCCCTGTCGTTGTCGCGGGGTCGATGCCCGTGTCCTTTCAGTCGACGTCCCGGGGCGTCGGACCCTCGCCCCGGGACGTCAGCCGCCTATTGGCTGAGTTGGATCGAGCTCCAGTCGATCCCGTAGAGCGGGATGAAGTCGAGCGCCGCGAAGTTGACCCTCGAGGACGCGAACTTCGGCCACTGCTGGTAGCCGAAGACGGCCTCGTAGGCCTGCTTTGCGACGTACTGGTCGAGCGCCTGCCAGCGGGCGGAGACCGTGCCCAGCTGGGCCGCCGGCACGCTGCCGAGGGCCTTCAGCTCGCTCTGGATGTGGGGATCGTCGACCTGACTGAAGTTCTGGTTGTTGGTCGACTGAATCGACGACTTGTCGAGCAGCAGGTAGAAGTCGATCGGGTTCGGGAAATCCTGGTTCCAGTCGGCGAAGCCGGTCTGCGGGTTGAGCTTGAGGTTCCCGATCGTCGGGAAGTACGTCGCATCCGCGAGGATCTTCTCGGTCGCCTTGAAGCCGATCTGGTTGAGGACGCTGGCGTAGTAGTCGACGAACTCCTTGCGCGGCGACCGCGTCTCCCCGTAGACGTCGACCGGGTAGCCGGTCAGGCCGGCCTTCGCGACGAGGGCCTTGGCCTTGGCGATGCTGCCGCCGGCGCTCGGGTCGCCGTACGGGCACGGAGCGGTCGGGTGGCCGACGATCCCCGGCGGGAGGAAGTAGCAGCCGGGGCTGAAGTTGCCGCTGTCGAGGCGGGAGAGCGCCGACTGGTTGAGCGCCTCGACGACGGCCTCACGGGCGAGGATGTTGTTGAACGGCTTGATCTTGGTGTTGAGGAAGAAGTAGAAGGTCTGCTGGATCGGTTCCTTGGTGAAGTGGCTCGACCCGGTGATCTGCGAGATCAGGGCCGGCGGGAGCGTGTCTCCCGGGTCGAAGACGTCAGCCGTGCCGTTGAGCACGTCCTCGGCCTCGGTCTGGTTGTTGGCCTCGACCTTGACGTTGACGTTGACGTGGGCCGGCGGGATTCCGGGGATCGCCTCGGCGTTGTAGGTCGGGTTGATCGTCATCGTCCACGACGCCTCGCCGTTGACGACGTTCGTGATCTGGTAGGGCCCGACGCCGGGCGGCGGGTTGTTGGAGAGGTTCTTCATCGCCGTGCCGGACGGGACGATCGCCGAGGACGGGAAGGCGAGCACGTTGTCGAAGGCGCCGTACGGAGCGATCAGGTTGATCGTGATCTTCCCAGTCGCGTCGTCGGTCGTGATGCCCGAGATCGTCTGGGACGTGCCCTTCTGGTAGGCGGTCGCGCCGACGATGTTCGCCGTGTAGAAGGCGTCGCCGCCCCAGTTGAGCTTGAGGGCCCGCTCGATCGAGTAGGTGAAGTCGCTGGCCTTGACGACCGCGCCGTTGGAGAACTTGAGGCCCGGGCGGAGGGTCGCCTTGTAGGTCTTGCCGCCGTTGGAGACGGTCGGCACGGTAGTCGCGAGGCCGGGGATCACCGTCAGGGCGGCGGCGCCGTTCTTGTGGGCGTAGGTCACCAGGCCCGTGTAGGTCGGATAGGTCGCCTCAGCGGACTGGGTCGTGTAGCCGAGCTGTGGGTCCAGGTAGTCGGGCGCCGTCCCCATCACGACGGTTGCCGCCGACCCGCCGGAGGACCCCGACGTGCTGGACGTCGAAGAGTTGCTCGACGAGCTTCCGCAGGCACTCAGGACGGCGGCGCTCGCCAGGGCGAGCGCCAGGCCGGACGCGACGCGGGGATTCTTCACGAAACCTTCCTCCTCCAAGGTAGGGGCAGGAGGCCACTCTAACCCAGTTTCCCGACGATTTGTGGGTTCGCCGGGCGGCCCCGCCGGATTGCCCCGGATCGACCCGGAAACCCATGCGCGGCGGGCCCCGGTGGGCGCGAGGCGCGCTCACCTGATCGTGTGCGTCTGGGGCGGATCGTTGAGGTCGAGGGTCAGCGTCGGCGCGATCGTCGGTTGGCGGGCCCCGGCCCGGACGACGGCCGTCCCGATCGCGAAGAACTCGGTCACGTGGTGCTCCCAGCCGTGCTGGTGCTCGGTAAGCGCGACGCCGACGATCCCGCTGGCCTCGAGCGCGGTCGCCTCGTGCTGCATGCGACCCATCGCGAGCTCCCGGGCGTCGTAGAGCGCCTGCGTGTAGTTCGGCAGCTCCCGGGTCACGAACGACCCCCGGAAGCGGGTCGCGACGGCGGCGAGCGCGCCGATCGCGTAGACGCAGCTGCCCATCACCAGGCCGACCGGTCGCGCGCCGGTTCGCAGGAGGGTCCAGAAGTCCTGGCCGGAGAGATCGCTCGTGAAGGGCCGTCCGTTCGCCGCCCGGTAGGCGTGGCCGTCGCGATGGCGGACGGCCGTCCCGACGGCGACGAACTCGCTGATGTGCCGGCCGATCTCGACCCGGCCGATCTGGAGACGCACGCCGACGATCCCGTCGGCCTCGAGCTCGTCGGCCTCCTCCTCCATGCGGGTCATCGCCAGCTCGCGGGCGTGATACATCGCCTCGGAGAGGACGGTCAGCTCCTGGCTTCGGTTCCACCGCTGCCGCTGGTAGCCGACCTGGTAGATCGAGCTGCCGACGACCAGGCCGAGCGGCTCGAATCCGGCATCCTCGACCAGCAGGTACTCGTTGACGGTCAGGTCCGACGTGAACAGGCCCCGCCGGTTCTCGGCGAGTCGGGCGTGACCGCTGCGCGGGACGTCGTCGCCTGTCGGCCGGTCGTCGGCGCCCGTCGAATCCGGCTCGGCCGGCGAGGTCATCCCGCCGTCATCCGGCGCCGGATCCCGTGCGCAGCGTGACGCCGACCGGCTCCCGCTCCACGGCCGGTGGGCGGCGGACCGCGGTCCCGAGCAGGTGGAGGACGACGTGATAGTCGCCGCCACCACCCCGGAAGGCCTCCAGGTCGTCGAGCTCGATCCCGATCACCCCTCGGGCACCACTGCCGGCGGCCTCCGTCCGCAGGCGCGCGACCGCCCGCCGGCGGGTCTCGCCGAAGGCGAAGCTGAACTCGTCGAGCTCCTGGCTGGGACGCCGGCGGCGGCGGCGGCGCAGGGCTCGGGTGGTCGCGCTCGACGGCACCGCCGCGACCGACGCGCAGCCGCCGACCAGGCCGACCGGATCCGCACCGCACGCGCGGAGCTTCGCCAGCTCGGCGACCGACGCGCGGGTGACGAGGGGCCGGGCTCCCGGCGCCGGCGCCTGCGGCCCGGTCCGGACTGCCGTCCCGGTGAGCACGACCTCGGCGACGAACTCGAGCTGCCGGCGAGTCGCGCGGACGCCGACGACGGCGTCGGCCCCGAGGATCGCAGCCTGCTCCTGGATCCGCGAGACCGCCCGCAGGCGTGCGGTGGTCCAGGTCTCGACGACCCCCGAGCGCTCGAGCCAGCGGGCGGCACCGGGCTTGTGTCGAGCCTCGGAGCCCGGGCCGACCGCCCGGATCACGCCGAGCCGGAGACTGCCGGCGCAGCAGCCGACGACCTGGCCGAGCACGGTGACGCCGAGCCCGCCGGCGAGCGAGCTCTCCGCGGCGGAGAGGAACGACGTCGACATCCCGTCGATGCCGGCGAGCTCCTCCAGACGCCTGCGCGCCGCGCTTGGCAACGCACCCCCGGCGATCGCCTCCAGCTCGTTCGGGCCGAGCACCCGAGGCGCCACCATCCGGGTGACCCTAGACCGCCGGCCGGATGGACCCGGCGGGGTGCTACGTGGCTCCGGCGGCGCGCATCGCGAGGAAGGTCGGAGGCCGGCGGCGGCGAGCAGGACGGTGCGAGGATTCTCTCACGCGATACTGCCTGGGATGGAGGGCCAGCTCTTCCCACCCGACGAGGGCCCGCCGCGGACCCGCACGGGCGTCCGGGTCGACCAGGCCCCGCTGGCCGTGCGCCTGCGACCAGGCTCCCTTGCCGAGTTGGTCGGCCAGGAGAAACTGCTCCACAAGGGGGGAGCACTCCGCCGCGCGCTCGAAGAGGGCCACCCGCATTCGATGATCCTCTACGGGCCGCCGGGAACCGGGAAGACGACGCTCGCCCGCCTGGTGGCCGCGGCGGCGAGCGGGGCGTTCGAGGAGCTCAGCGCGGTCGAGACGGGCCGCCCGGAGGTCCGCCAGGTGATCGCCCGGGCGCAGCACCGCCGGCAGACCACCGGCGAGCCGACGATCTTCTTCCTCGACGAGATCCACCGCTTCAACAAGGCCCAGCAGGACGCCCTCCTGCCGGCCGTCGAGGAGGGCCTGGTGACGCTGATCGGCGCGACGACGGAGAACCCGTACTTCGAGGTCAACGGCGCGCTCCTGTCGCGCTGCCGGGTCTACGAGCTCGAGCTGCTGAGCGCCGCCGAGATCGAGACGCTCCTGCGGCGGGCGCTCGACCGGGAGCTGGGGGTGCAGGCCGACGACGAGGCGATCGCCTTCATCGCCGAGCGGGCCGCCGGGGACGCCCGGACGGCGCTGGGCGCGCTCGAGCTGGCGGCGACGAGTGACCCGATCACGCTGGCCGTGGCCGAGGACGCCCTCCAGCGGCGGGCGGTCCGGTATGACAAGTCGGGCGACCAGCACTACGACCTGATCTCGGCGTGGATCAAGGCGTGCCGGGCATCAGATCCGGACGCCGGGCTCTACTACCTCGCGGTGATGCTCGACGGCGGCGAGGATCCCCGGTTCATCGTCCGGCGGATGGTCGTCTTCGCGAGCGAGGACATCGGCAACGCCGATCCGCAGGCCCTCCAGCTGGCTGTGGCGGCGGCCGGGGCAGTCGAGCACGTCGGCCTCCCCGAGTGCGAGTACGCGCTCGCCCAGACGACGATCTACCTCGCGCTCGCGCCGAAGTCCAACGCCGCCGGCAAGGCGCTCGGCGCCGCCCGCGAGCACGTCGCGAACCACGGCGCGGCACCCCCGCCGCCGTGGCTGCGCTCGGCCGCCTACGCCGGAGCCAAGGCGCTCGGACGGGGCGAGGGCTACGACTACCCCCACGGCAATCCGGGTCACCTCACCTCCCAGGATGTGATGCCGGTCGGGCTGTCCGGGATCCGTTTCTGGACCGGTGATCGGCAGGAGGAGGAGCTCGTCCGACGCCATGACGAGATCAGACTCGGGCGGCGCCTGCCCGAGCGCCCCCCACGATGAGCGAGGACTCGATCCCAACCGCCGGGCAGAGCATCGAGGCCCGCAACCCGGCGTCGCTCGAGCCGATCGGCACGGTGCTCGTGACCCCCGAGTCCCAGCTCCCGGGGATCGTCGGCCAGGTCGCGAGCGTCCAGCCGCTGTGGGCTGCCCTCCGCCTCCAGGACCGGGCCCGGTACATGCGCCGCACGGCACAGGCCGTGATCGACGAGTTCGACGAGCTGGTCGACCTGGTCGCCCGCGAGGGCGGCCGCCCCCGGGCGGAGGTCGCCGCGCTCGAGCTGCTCCCGGCGATCGACACGCTCCGCTGGCTCGGGTCCCACGGGGCCGACCTGCTCGCGGAGGAGCGGATCGGCGTGCCGCGGGCGCTGCACCCGCTCAAGCGGGCCCGCGTCGAGCACGAGGCGGTCGGCGTGATCGGGGTGATCGGCGCCGGGAGCGCGCCGCTGGCCCAGCCGCTCTGCCAGATCGCAGCCGCCCTGATGGGCGGCAACGGGGCGATCTTCAAGCCGGCCGCCCGGGCGAGTCTGGCGGCGACGCGGATCACCCGGCTGCTGGCGCGGGCCGGACTGCCCGAGGGTCTCGTCCGCGTCGTCCACGGCGGAGCCGGGCTCGGCCGGGCGGTCAGCCGGGCCGAGGGTGTCGGGCGGGTGCTGTTCACCGGGAGCGCCCGTGTCGCGGGCGAGGTTGCCCGCGAGTGCGCGACGGCCGGGCGCCAGGCCGTCCTCGAGCAGGGTGGGGCCGACCCGATGATCGTGCTCGCCGACGCCAACCTCCCCCGGACGGTGGCCGGAGCCCTGTGGGCCGGGTGCGCGGGTGCCGGGCAGACGCACGGCGCGGTCAAGCGGGTCTACGTCGCCGCCGAGCTCCACGACCGCTTCGTCGACGAGCTCGCCGCGGCCGCCGGTCTGCTGCGGGTCGGCGATCCCCTGCGCGAGGGCACCCAGCTCGGGCCGCTGGCCAACGCCGGGCGTCGCGACCGGCTCGAGGCCGCCGTGGCCGAGGCGCTCGCCCA
>DATCEH010000051.1:0-24563 GCA_036510225.1 Solirubrobacteraceae bacterium
ACGCGGCGGGGGGGGGCTTGGCGAGCGTGCCGTCGAGGATCATTCGGGCCGGGCTCGGGCGCTCAGCGGCCGGCGAGCCCTCTGCGGCGGACCGGGTCGTGGGAGCAGCGGACTCTCCAACGAAAGTAGTTGACTGACTCAGTCAGCTAGTTTCGCGACGAAGGTCTCGCATTCACCTCTGCCGCCCGAATCTCCTCCTCCACCCTTCGCGAACGGGTACCGCCGCAGCATCTTCTTCGCCTCCCGCCCGCCCGATCACATCCCACGCATCCCGGACCGACTCGATCCGCCCCCCGCCCCCGCTCCCCGTTCCCGCTCCCGTTCCCGCGCTCGCTCCCGTTCCCGCGCTCGCTCCCGCTCCCGCTCCCGCTCCCGCTCCCGTTCCCGCTCCCGCGCCCGCCACCGCCCCCGCTCGCTCCCGTGCCCGGTCCCGCGCCGACGTCGGCACGCCAGGCAAGGAAGTGCGCAACCGTCCGCCGGCGGACGTCCCCCGAGCTTTGGCGCGCTACGGTGGACCTGTGCGTGCGAGGCCGGCGGGATCCCGCCGGCCGGCGGGCGCCGGACCGTGAGGAGTGACGAATGACGCTGCCGGTCGAGGGCTACAAGCTCAGGCGGATCTCATCGAAGGCCTACGAGCATCCCGCGGACCGGGCGGCAACCGCCGCCCTGAAGGCGATTCCCCACCTCGACACGGTGGTCCGCAAGCTGATCGAGTTCGGCTACGAGCGGGCGCTCCGCCAGGCCTACCTCGGGGCGGCCGTCCGGCTCGGCGAGCAGCAGCTCCCGGACGTATGGGCTGCCCACAACCGGGCCTACGCGACGCTGGACATCGACACCGTCCCCGACCTCTACCTGACCCAATTCCCGATCGCCAACGCGATGACGATCGGCTCGGGACGCCCGATCGTCGTCGTCCAGTCGGCGATGGTCGCCCTGCTCGACGTCGAGCAGCTCCGCGCGGTCTTCGGCCACGAGGCCGGCCACGTCCTCTCCGACCACGTCCTCTACAGCACGGCCCTGATCATCCTGATGCGCCTGACCACGCTCCCCGGGATCCCCCTCCCGCTGTTCCCGCTGCGTCACGCACTGCTCGAGTGGTCGCGGGCAGCCGAGCTGACCTGCGACCGAGCGGCTGCCCTGGTCACGCGGGACCCGCTCAGCGTCTGCCGTGTCCTGATGACGATCGCCGCCGGCGCCGAGGCCTCCCGGCTCGACCTCGACGTCTTCATGACCCAGGGCCTCGAGTACCGGGAGAAGGGCTCGGGTCTCGAGCGGCTGTCACGGTTGCTCCTCGACCTCAAGCTCACCCACCCGATGCCGGTCCGCCGGGTCCACGCCCTGATGGAGTGGGTCAAGTCAGGCGAGTACGACCGTATCGTCGACGGGTCCTACGTCACTCGCGACGAGCCGGTCCGGCCGCGGGCCGAGGCCAGCGACGCGGTCGCCCACTACGCCGAGCGCTTCCGGACGATGTTCCGCGACGCCGGCGAGTCGATCAACGACGCCGGAGCGCAGCTGACCGACTGGCTGCGGCGCAGCGCCGACGCCGACGGTCACGGCGAGGCGGCTGACTCAGACGGCTGACTCAGACGGCTGACCGCCTCGGGGGGTTGCCGCAGCCCGCTTCGCAGGCGCAGCAGACGAAGCCGTCAGTCGCCCGCGGCGGGTTCTACGTGAGCAGGCCGCGGCGCATGCCCTCGGCGACGGCCGCCGCCCGCTCGGTGACGCCGAGCTTCTCGTAGAGATTCGCCATGTGTGTCTTCACGGTCGACGGCGCGATGAACAGGCGCCTGCCGATCTCCGGGGCCGACAGGCCATCCGCGATGAGACCGATTATCTCCCGTTCACGCGCGGTCAGTCGGGGTCCCGCCACGGTGCCTCGCACGCGGATCTGCTGTAGCACTCCCGCCTCGATGGCCGGGCTCAGAACGGTCTCGCCTCGCGCGACCGCGGCGATCGCGTCGCAGATCTCCGCGGCTGAGGCGCCCTTGTCGAGATACCCGCCGGCGCCGGCCGCCAACGTGTCGTACACGATTGCACTATCGCTGGAGCTCGACAGGAACAGGACCCGCGTGGGGATCGCCTCTCCGACAATCGCATGCAGCACCTTGCGTCCGTCGAGGTCTTCCATTCGCACGTCGAGTACAGCGACCTCCGGCCGTAGCCGGCTGGCCTGCTCGAGCGCCTCCCGACCGGTGCCGACCACAGCCACGAGCTCGAGATTCGGACGCCGCCGTATCGCGTCGGCCAGCGCGTCACGCACGAGCGGGTGGTCGTCCGCGATCAATACTCGAGTACGGTCACGCATAGAGATATGCCTAATGTACCATTCGGCTCCCCCAATCGAACGAGCTAGCCGTCCGCCGTGCGGATCCCCCCGGGAATGGATTCCTCGTCCGGTGGGTCGATGACAGAATCAGTCCATGGTCGGGACCGTGAAGATCGACCACCAGGCGTCGGCCGAACAACCGGGCGCGGAGGGCCGGTCGCAGGTTCGCGTCCTCTATGTCGAGGACGACGCCGACAATGCTCAGCTCGTGCGCGTGCTGCTCTCGCGTGATCCGCGGATCGAGCTGATCACCGCGGCTGACGGGGCGACCGGATTGGCGGTCGCGGGAGCCGCACCCGTTGATCTGGTCCTGCTCGACCTCGGACTCCCCGACATGACGGGGCTGGAATTTCTGGCGGCGCTCCGCAGCGACAGCGCGACGGGAGACGTCCCTGTGATCGTGGTCACCGCCGACGCCGACGCCCGTGACTCAGACCGAGTCCGCGCCGCGCGAGTCCGCGCGTGCGTCATCAAGCCGATCGAGATCCGCGACTTCGTGAAGCTCGTCAACGAGACACTCTTCAGCCAGTCGTGACGGCCTCGGCGGCCCCGTGCGGCGATGCTTCGCTCGCCTCTGACTGCGGCGCGGTTGTGGCCTGATCGTCATGAGCTAACCTCACTGCGGCGGCTGTAGTTCGATGTGCGCGTGTCGTGCTGCCGAGGTTTTGCGCGGATCGAGGGTGCCTGTCCCGAACTGCAGCGTTAGGTGGTGGAAGTCATAAGCAGCTCGTTTGACGCGAAGGCACTCCGAGCGCCAGCATCGTGCTCGCATTTGCCGGTACCCCCCCGGAGGCACCACCCGCGTAGCTGATGGTCGCGGCCGACTGGCGGCGATGAGCCAAACGCCGTTGGACCTGTCGGATCTCGGAGACCCGGCGGCGGCCGTCGAGTTCCTCGAGAACCTGCTCGAGTCGTCGACCGAGTACTCGATCATCGCCACCGACCTCCAGAGCAGGATCCTGCTCTGGAACGAAGGTGCCCGCCGCCTCTACGGGTACGGCGCGACCGAGGCGATCGGCAGGTCCACGCAGCTGCTCAACATCCGCGAGGACGTCGAAGCCGGATTGCCCGGGCGGATGGTCGACGGGGCCTTGGCGAACGGCAATTGGGGCGGGACGGTCGTGCGCCTGCGCAAGGACGGTACCCGCTTCACCGCCCGGGCCGTGCTCACGCCGCGCCGAGACCGGGAAGGCCAGCCGATCGGGTTCCTGCTGATCTCCAAGGACATCTCCGAGGAGGTCCGACTTGCGACCGAGCTCCGGCGCACCGTGGCCGCCCTCGAGGCGGCCAACTCGGCCAAGGACGGATTTCTCGCGAGCATGAGCCACGAGCTCCGGACGCCGCTCAACTCGATCCTCGGCTTCAGCGGGACCCTGCTGATGGAGCTGCCGGGTCCGCTCAACGACGAGCAGCGCAAGCAGCTTGCGACGGTCGAGGCCAATGGGCAGCATCTCCTGTCGATCATCAACGAGCTGCTCGACCTCGCCAGGATCGAGTCGGGCAAGGTCGACGTCGTGTTCGAGCCGGTCTCGTGCGCCGAGCTCCTCGACGATGTCGCCGGGAGCCTCCGTCCGCTCGCCACGTCCAAGGGCCTCGAGCTTGCGATCGAAGCGCCCGCCGAGGAGGTCATCCTGACCACCGACCGCCGCGCGCTCAGCCAGATCCTGATCAATCTGGCAAACAACGCGATCAAGTTCACCGAGTCCGGGTCGGTCACCCTGCGGCTCGAGCGAAGCCGATCCGACCAAGTAGGTGATGGCGAACAACAGAGTCACAGCCATCACCAAGTAGGTGATGGCGAACAACAGAGTCTCCAGCCATCACCAAGTAGGTGATGGCGCACAACAGAGTCACAGCCATCACCAAGCGCTGACCCGCTTCAGCGTGCGCGACACGGGGATCGGCATCGCATACGAAGACCAGGACAGGCTGTTCCGGGAGTTCGAACAGCTGGCGACGTCCCAACCGCACGGCTACGAGGGGACTGGTCTCGGGCTCTACATCAGTCAGAAGCTCGCCGGCCTGCTGAACGCGGCGATCACCTTCGAGAGCCGGCCGGGCCACGGCAGCACGTTCGTCGTCGAGTTCGCCGAGGAGTCGGTGACGTGACGGTGCCACGCATCCTCGTCGCCGACGACAACGACGACAACCTCGAGCTGATGCGCTACCTGCTCACGGCGGCCGGGTACGCCTCGGTCCTGGCCGGTGGCGGCGCCGAGGCGATCCGACGGGCGGTCGACGAGCGGCCGGAACTGATCCTGTTGGACGTCCAGATGCCGGTCGTGGACGGCTACGTGGCTGCGATGGCGATCCGTCGGGAGCCGTCATTCAGGGGTGTCAACATCGTCGCCGTCACCGCGTCTGCGATGGTCGGTGACCGCGACCAGATCCTCGCCGCCGGGTTCGACGGCTACATCCCGAAGCCGATCGCGCCGACGACGTTCATCACCCAGATCGAGCGGTTCCTCCCAGCCGGGCGGCGAGCCCGAGATCCACGACGGTGGGCGGGTCCTTGACCACGCTGCTGGTCGTCGACGATCGGCCGGCTGACCGCGACCTCGCGGCCACCGTGCTCGGCTATGCCGGCTACCACGTCCTCGAGGCGTCCTCCGGCGCGGCGGCGCTCGCGATTGCTCGGGACGAGCGCCCGGACCTGATCATCACCGACATCCTGATGCCGGTGATGAACGGCTACGAGTTCGTCCGCCGGCTCCGCGAGGACCCCGACCTGCGGAACGTGCGCGTGATCTTCTCGACGGCCAGCTACACCGAAGGGGAGGTCCGCCTCCTCGCCGACGCGTGTGGCGTGACCCGCTTTCTGCCCAAGCCGTGCCATCCGTCGCTGATGGTCAGCGTCGTCGGGGACGCACTCGGCCTCGAACGGCAGATCGTCGCGCCGCTGCACGCCGCGCATCTCGAGCAGGAGGAGCGGCGCCTGATCAACGACAAGCTGGTCCAGACGATCAACGAGCTCGAGCTGGTCAGTGCTGAGCGCCAGCGACTGGTCGGCCAGCTCCTCCAGGCCCACGAGGACGAGCGCCGGAGGATCGCCGAGCAGCTCCACGACGACCCGATCCAGGCCATCGTCGCCGTCGGGATGCGGCTGGAGACGCTCGCACGTGACCTCGATGATCCCGGCCACCGCGATCTCGTCGAAGCCCTTCAGCTCACAGTCCGAGCCGCGGTTGACCGGCTGCGGGCGATGGTCTTCGCGCTCGTCCCGGCCGAGCTGGACACGCAGGGCCTCGCCGTTGCGCTCGAGATCCTCCTCGAGCACCGCTTCTCGGCGGGCGACGTCCACGCGACACTCGATGACCGGACGACGCGGGAGGCTCCGGCGAGGACCCGGACCCTGCTCTACCGCATGGTGCAGGAGGCGCTTACGAATGTCGACAAGCACGCCGCAGCCGCGAACGTCCGCGTGACACTCGACGAGACTGACGGCTTCTTCACGGTTCGGATAACCGACGACGGCCGCGGTTTCGACCCCACGCAGGCAATCCGGCCGCGGCCGGGGCACCTCGGCCTCGCGTCGATCAACGAGCGGGCGACGCTCGCCGGGGGCTCCCTGCGCCTCACGAGCACGAGCACGAGCGCCGGCGGGCGCGCGACGACGGTCGAGATCACCCTGCCGGCCGAGCTCGGTCGGTCCGAGGAGCTCCTCGACTGACCTGGTCGGTCGCCGACGAGCGTCCGAGCCGGCCGCCCGTCGACTGACCCGCACCAGACACCACGACGACCGTGCTCACGCCACGCCGAAGTCCTCGGTGTACGTGGCGCCGGCGTCGTCCGAGCCGAGCACGGCGGGTGCTGCCGCGACGACGGCGATGCCGGTGTCGCGGAACTTCGCGTCGAGGATGTCCGCGAGGTGCGACGGCGACGCGACCCATGACGCGACGATCGCGCTCGGCGTGGCCAGACCGGGCGTGGCGGTCGCGATGTTCTCGCCGAGCGAGGAGCCCGCAGACGACGCGGTGACGTAGCCGGCGGCCTGCATCCGACTCGCCGGAGTGTCGCCGGCCGGTCCGAGGTGGCTGAAGTAGTCCTGCGCGACCATGTCGTCGTCGTGGCTGACCGCCGCTCGGAGAAGCTTCGGATTCTCGACGAGCGGTCCGATCCCGTGCCGGGCGCGGACCTGATTGATCAGGCACAGCGTGGCAGCCTCGACGGTCGATGCGTTGCCTGACGCCGGGACCAGGTCGGCCTCAGCGCACGGGGCGAGGGGCGCCGGCTCGGCTGGTGTTGCCGGCTGGGGTGTTGGTGTGGCCTGGGATGCTGGTGCGGGCGCGACCGAGCCGGCCGGCGGGGTGGCAGCGGCGGTGTGCTTGACCTTCGCCGGGTGGAGGGGCCGCCGGCGGCGGGTCAGGCGCTTGGTGGCCGGGCGGCGCGGCGACGCGACGCCGCCGAACACGACGCCGAGCGTGGTCGCGACGCCGCCCGACGTCTGGTTGGCCTTCGCCTGCGGTGTCGCGATCGCGAGCATGCCGGCGATCCCAAGCGTGGCTGCGGTCCCGAGTGCGGCTGCGGTCCCGAGGAGCGTGGATGCTGATGAGCGTTGAGTGCTTGCCGGGTTCATGGGCGGTCTCTCTTCTCGCGAGGATCGAGGAGCGGTCGTGGAACTCGGGCCGGTGTTGGACTGCTGCTGCCGCGCGCCGTCGAGCGCCGATCCGACCGGCGACGGTCCATGCGGTGAGGTCCGGCCGGATCGCCGGGGCGACCCGCGTCGGTGAGGCCGGCGTTCTCTCCGTACGCTCGACGGACCGGGCGAACCGGTCCGCCCGCGCCGGACGCCGGCGGCTGATCCACCGGGGAGGCCGGTGCCGCCCAGAGCATCTCGAGCTGGAGGCGGAGCCGCTCGGCGGCGAAGCGCGACTGCGCCGCGGCCGTCCGCTTGACCTCTTGGCGTGCCCATGCCGAGGCGTCGCGCTTCCACCGCGACCAGGCCGGCGACCCGGGCCGGGAGACCGTGGCCGGAGTGGGAGGCTCACCGGCGTAGAGCCGGCAACCAAGGTCGCGCCGTCGGCCGGCGTGACGCGGCCCCCACACCTTGATGGTCCCGGTTGGATCGAAGCTGGCGCCGATCAGGCTGACACCGCGGCCGGCCAGGGCGCGCCAGACCTCGGCCGCCCGGAGGTTCGAGTCGCCGATGACGTGACCCGCACCGAACAACGCTTCACCGTGTCTGAGGAACCCGTCAAGTGAGTCGTCGTGTGAGCTGTCGCACCGCCCGGCGTAGCCGAGCCAGCCGAGCAGCGCCGCGTCGGCGGGGTGAATCATGGTTGTGGTCATTCCGGCTACCGTCCCTGGCTGGAGGAGTGGACCCTGTGGCCGGCGCCGTTTCAAACGAGCTCGGCCGGCTGGGAACAGCATCGCCCGGTTTTGAGACGACACCTATCGCCCCATCAGGTGGTGGTCGTGACCAGACCGATGTCAGTCGATCAGGGGACCCCCGCCGTACTCCTCCTACGCCGTTCCGTGGTCCCCGGCCAGCCGGACGAGAACCGTCGCCCAGGTTCGGAAGGGGCGCCACCGCTCGGCGAGGGCGGCGAACTCGTCCAAGGTCGGGGTGTGGTCGAAGCCGTAGAAACGCTGGGCGTGGGCGAGCCCCTTGGCCTCGGGGACCTCGAGCAGGGCGTCGGCGAAGCCGGTCGCCCGGATCACGATCAGGCCGGCGTAGAACGGACCGATCCCGCGGAGGCGCTGGACCTCCTCGATGGCCCGCTCGGGCCCGAGCTCGACGAGTCGGTCGACATCGAGCTCGCCGTCGAGCGCCGCCCGGGCGATGCCGTGGAGGCGGGCGACCTTCTCCTCGGGAAGCCCGGGCCCGGGGCCGACCTCGAGCAGGGCCGCGGGCTGGGGGAAGGCGTCGAGCTCGACGCCGGCGAGCGTGAACCTGGTCCCGAGCTCGTGGGCGATTCGCCGCCGGGTGACGGCCGCCTGTGCGGACGGTCGTCGGGCGGAGATCACCGACCAGGCGGCCGCCTCGTAGGGCGAGTGGAAGAGCACTGGCCGCTGGCCTGGGTGTGCCCGCTGGAGGCGGCCGAGCACCGGATCGGCGTCGGCGACCGCGAGGAAGGCGTTTCCGTCGTGGTCGAGTGAGAGGACCCTCGCGACCTGGCGGACGACCGCGTCGGGCGAGGCGTCGCCATGGAGCTCGAGCTCGAGCTCGACCGGCCCGTCGTCGGCCGGCTGGCGGGCTGTGACCCCGGCATACGCGAGGCCGCCGTCGACCGGAAAGGCGAGGCGCATCGCCCCGTCGAAGGCCGGCGGCCGGCCCTCGTTCGGGCCGAAGCCGAACTCGGCGGCAGCCCGCAGCGAGAACGGCCCGCGGGTCTCGAGTCGGATGCCGACCGGCCGTGCCACGGCCCAAACGTAGCTCAATTCAAGGCCACGACCGGATCGTCCGGGGGCGTTCAAGGCCGAGCCGACGTTGCGATCGCGTTAGCGCGGCGTTGGGGTCGCGTTCGACGTTGGCCTCTTTGGCTCCCTGGCTTGGGACGGCGGGCCAAAGACATTCCGCGCCGCCGGTCCGATCATCTGCCGAGTCACTCGGGTGGTTTCGGCTCCCGAGGTCAGCGGCCCGATTCGTCCAGCGGACAAGGAGACCGACCCTGATGAGCACCGCCGTCGCCGAACCCGATCGCCCAACGACGCGAGCGGCCGGAGGCCTGCGTCGCAACGCCCTCGGCTTTCCGCCCCTGCTGGCCCAAGGAGTCGCGGCGATCTCGCCGACGATGACGGCCGTGCTGATCATTCCCCTGGCGTTCGGCGACGCCGGCGAGGGGACGTGGGCGGCGTATCTCTTCGGCACGATCATGCTGCTCTTCGTGGTCGGCGGTCTCAACCAGTTCGCCCGACGTTCGACGACGGCCGGCTCGATGTACGCCTATACGGCTCGTGGACTCGGCCCGGTGGCCGGCGTCCTGTCGGGGTGGACGCTGATGTGGTCGTACATGTTCATCGCGATCGCCGGGCTCTCGGGCTTCGCGGTCTTCTCGGCCCAGCTGGTCGCGTCGCTGGGCATCCACTCGACGGTCACGCCGTTCGCGTTCTTCCTGCTCAGCGGCTTGACGTGCGTCGCGATCGCGTGGAAGGACATTCGCCTCTCGTCGCTCCTCACGCTGCTCTTCGAGGGCCTCTCGGTGGCCTGCATCCTGAGCCTGGCGGGTGTCGTCCTCTTCAAGCACGGGGTCTCGATCGACAGCGCCCAGACCAGCCTGAAGGGGGTGACGTTCAAGGGCATGGACTTCGCGATCGTGATCTGCATCTTCAGCCTCGTGGGCTTCGAGAGCGCGACGGCGCTGGGCGGCGAGGCGAAGAACCCGCTGCGCACGGTGCCCCGCGCGGTGATCTGGAGCCTTCTGATCACCGGGGCGTTCATGGTCGTGATGAGCTACGTCGAGGTCTTCGCGACTCGCCAGTCGGGGACGTCGCTCGGGTCGATAACGGCTCCGCTGACGGTCATCGCCTCGCTCTACCACGTGACGTTCTTCAAGATCCCGGTCTGCCTCGGGGCCATGGTGAGCTTCTTCTCGCTGACCCTGTCGTGCTTGAACGCGGGTGCGCGGATCGCGTTCCCGCTCGGCAGGCACGGGTACCTGCCGAAGGTGATGCACCGGGTGCACGCGGTCAACAAGACGCCGCACGCGGCGCTCGGAATCTACGGCGGCGTGATCCTGACGGTGGCGCTGGTGCTCCACGCGTCGGGAACCGGGGCGGTCACGATGTTCGATGACGCGGGCACGCTCGCGGCGTTCGGGTTCCTGCTGGCCTACTTCATGATCTCGATCGCCGCGCCGTTCTACCTGCGCAAGGTCGGCGAGCTCCGTGGCCGGCACGTCCTCGTCGCGGTCCTCGCGTTCGCGTGTCTGCTCGTGCCGACGATCGGGAGCTTCTATCCGGCTCCGCCGTCGCCGATCAACCTCTTCCCGTACATCTTCCTCGCCTATCTCGTGGTCGGCGGCTCGTGGCTGTTCGTGCTCAACCTCAGGCAGCCGGGCACGATCGCGGGGATCGAGGACGACCTGGAGAAGACGCTCGAGGCGTCGATCGCCGCGGAGCTCGAAGGGTCGTCCGACCTCGCGCCGGCCCATGGGTTCGGCTTCACGCCGGCGCCGACCGGCGCTGGAATGGTCGCTTCGTCGGCCAACCCGGAGTGAGCGTCGACGAGGTCGTCGAGGCCGGCGCCGTCCTCGCAGACGGCGCCGGTCGGCCGGGCCGGGCCACCGCTCTCGTCACGGCGCTGGCGACGACGCCCGTCAAAGGGCTTCGTCTCCTCGCACGAGAGGAGCTCTTGCTCGAACCGGCCGGCGTCGCCGGGAACCGGTCCTTCTACCTGGTCGACGACCGGGCGAGGCTGGTCAACGGGAAGCTGGTCGGGATTCTCGCGGCCGTGCGTGCCGACTACGACGCTGTGGGCGGGCGGCTGACGATGACGTTTCCCGGTGGGTCGGTCGTGTCCGGGGCGATCAGCCTGGGGGAGGAGATCGAGACGCGTTTCTTCTCGCGGCGTCCGGTCGCCCGCCTCGTCAGCGGACCCTGGTCTGACGCGCTGTCGGAGTTCGCCGGGCGGCGACTCCGCATGGTCAGGGCCGATCCGGTGCTCGGCGGCGTCGACCGCGGCCGTGCTGGGGCGGTATCGCTGATCTCGACGGCTTCGGTTGCCCGGCTGGAGGGCTTGGCCGACGGGCGCGGGATCGACGCGAGACGCTTCCGGATGCTGGTCGAGGTCACTGGTCCGGCCGCCCACGAGGAGGATCTCTGGGTCGGCGGGAACGTCCGCATCGGCGGAGCGCTGGTCGCGATGCGCGGTCACGTCGGCCGGTGCCTGGTGACGACCCAGTCCCCGGACACGGGGGTCGTCGACCTTCCGACACTCGACCTGCTCTCGTACCGTCGTGGGCTGCGAACGACCGAGCCGCTGGCCTTCGGGGTCTACGGTGAGATCGTCGAGCCGGGATTGGTCAAGCTGGGGGATCCCGTCGTCGCGGTCTGACTCGCCGTTGGCATCGCTCCCACCAGCCGGTCCTGGAGACAACTCCCCGCGGAGACGACTTGGCGGCTCACGCGATCGCGATCGTCGTCGGCTCACTGCTCAAGCCGAGGTCGACCGAGGCTGTGACCTGATTGGTGGCGATCATGATCTT
This sequence comes from Solirubrobacteraceae bacterium, assembly GCA_036510225.1. GTDB lineage: Bacteria > Actinomycetota > Thermoleophilia > Solirubrobacterales > Solirubrobacteraceae > Palsa-513. The sequence continues at coordinate 11,476 of DATCEH010000051.1, forward strand.
CGAGACCGAGCCGGTCGTGTTGTTCGTCACCCAGATCGAGTCAGTGCTGGCCGTGATCCCGGTTGGGACGTGACCGACGGGAACGGTGTCGACGACCGCACGGGTGGTGGTGTCGATCACCGAGACGGTGTCGGCGTTGGCGTTTGTCACGTAGGCGGTGGTCCCGTCCGGCGTGAGGGCGACGTTCCACGGCATCTGGCCGACCGGGATCTCGGAGGCGACACGTGCGGTGGACGGATCCACCAGGGCGAGGGCGTTCCGGGTCGAGTCGACCACGTAGACGGTGGACCCGTCCGGTGCTACGGCGACGCCGTGGGCCCCGCCGAGCTGGGCGACGACGCCGCGGACGCGGGCGCTGGCCGCGTCGATCAGGTAGAGCCCGTCCTGGCAGGTCACGTAGACGGTCGCGCCGTCGGACGAGATCGCGATCACCTCGGGCGCCTGCCCGACATTGATCGTTGCCGTCACGGTGTTCGTGGCGGTCGTGATCACCGAGACGGTGTTCGCTCCGCCGGGCCCGGGCGTCGGTGTCGAGCCGGTGTTGGGTCCGGTGTTCGCGACGTAGGCATGGGTGCCGTCGGGCGTGACTGCGATCCCATGTGGATAGAGGCCGACGGTCACGTTGGCGGTGACCTTGTTCGTGGCGGTCGTGATCACGCCGACGGTATTCGTGCCGGAGTTGGTCACGTAGACCGTCGTCCCGTCGGGCGTCGCGGCGACGCCGTAGGGGTTGGTGACGCCGGAGATCGCTGTGAGCAGGGTGTCGGCGGTCGTGTCGATCACGCCGACGGCGCCGGCGACGAGGCCGGCGACGTAGGCCCGCGGACCGACAACGGCGGGCGTCGCGTCGCGGTCGAGCGCGGCCGCAAGGATCCCGGGGAAGGCCGTCTGGCCCGGGCCGTCGGGGAAGTCCGCGCGGTGGGTCGTGCGGTTCTCGATCAGGCGACTCGCCGTCGCCGGGAGGGCGGCCCGCCGGTCGGGCGGGGTGACGGTCGAGATCAGGCCGCCGAGCTCGCCGAGCAGGACGCCGAGCTCGTCGCGGTGGGTCTCCTGCTGGGGTGGGGTCTGGGCGGCGCCGGGGATCGTCGCGGCCGGGAGCGTCTCGACGTCGACCTCGGCGCGGAACAGGGCGGCCTTCGTGTCGGGAAGCCGGGGCGGGAAGGGAACCGGCGGGCGCATGCCGAGCGCTGAGGTCAGGTCGCCGAAGGTCTGGCGTCGCCAGGCGGTGATGTTCGTCTCCTGGACGCCGGTGACCTGCTCGAGGAGCTGGAGGACCGAGGTGTGGTCGAACGGCTCGCTTGCGACCCAGCCGCCGACGGTCCACGGGGAGACGATGATGCACGGAACGCGGATCCCTCCGCCGATCGGCAGGCCGCCGACGAACTCGTCGGGAGTGCCGGGCGGCGGCGTGGGCGGCGGGACATGGTCGAAGAGGCCGTCGTTCTCGTCGAAGTTGAGGATGAAGACGGTCTTCCTCCAAAGCTCGGGGTTCGCGGCGATCGCGTCGAGCTTGTTGGCGAGGAAGTCGGCCCCCGCGGCCGGGATGTAGGACGGGTGCTCGCTCTGGCCGGACGTCGGGATGATCCACGAGACGGTCGGCAGGGTGCCTGCGCGGGCGTCGGACTCGAACTGGTCGGCCGCGGAGATCGCGAGGCCGCCGTCGTACAGCGGCGAGCCGGGCGCGGCGGCCTGGAAGTTGGCGAAGAACTCGAGCGGGTTGCAGCCGTAGTCGTCCTCCTGCTGGTAGACGCGCCAGCTGACGCCGGCCGTGGTCAGCCGCTCGGGGTAGCTCGTCCAGGTGTACGGCTTGGGGACGACGTTCGAGATGATCGGCCCGCCGTGCGTGCCGGCGGGGTCGATCATCCCGGAGAAGAGGTAGAGGCGGTTGGGCCAGGTCGGGCCGAGGACGGAGCAGTGGTAGGCGTCGCAGATCGTGAACGACTCGGCCAGGGCGAAGTGGAAGGGGATGTCCTGCCGCTCGTAGTAGCCCATCGTGTACGGACCGTGGGCGGCGCCGTCGGCCTGGATGTGGGCGGGGAGCCAGCCGTCCATCGCCCCGTTGTTCCAGCACTGGTGCTGGACGGCCCAGGCGTGGCTGGTCGACGGGATCGCCTGGGAGCTCGTCTTCCGGGTGTCGAGGTGGAACGGAAGGAGGTATCCGTCGGGGTTCGACGGGTTCGGCTGGTAGAAGACCGACCGGCCGGTGGAAAGCTTGAGAGCGCTGGGATCGGCGAAGCCGCGGACGCCGGAGAGGGTCCCGAAGTAGTGATCGAAGGAGCGGTTCTCCTGCATCAGGATGACCACGTGCTCGATGTCCTTGATGCTGCCGGCCGGCGGTCCGGCGGCGATCGCGCTGCGGAGGTGCGGCGGCAGGAGGGACGCTGCGAGCAGGCCGCCTGCGGATCCGGCGGCGGTCGAGAGCAGACGACGACGGGTCATCTCGGACATGTGATCCCCTTCGATCGGCGTGTGGTCGGGGGGATCGTGTCCGGTCTGCCTGCCCCGACAAACCCGTCGGGTGGGGGTTTCACGGGATCGTCACTGGGGTGTGACGATCGATCACGAGGACCTGCGGCCGGCGGCGATCACGCGGTGGGCGGCGTGCGAGGATGTCGGGGTGAGCGAGGTTACGGTCTACGACAAGCCGACGTGCTCGACGTGTCAGCGGGTGATCGGCCTGCTCACCGAGCGGGGAGTCGCCTTCGAGCGGGTCGACTACGCGCGGAACATGCTGAGCGTGGACGGCCTGTCGGCCGTGCTCGCGAAGGCCGGCCTTCGGCCGCGGGACGTCGTGCGGATGAAGGAGCCCGGCGCCGGCGACCTGCCGCTCGCCGACGACGCCGCGATCCTCCGGGAGCTGGTCGCCCGGCCGGGGCTGCTCGAGCGGCCGCTGGTCGAGCGCGGCGACCGGGCGGTACTCGCCCGACCGCCCGAGCGGGTTCTGACCCTGTTCGAGTAGGGATCCGCTGCGGTCTCGTCGAGAAGTGGCTGACTGGTCACTCGGGTCTCGCGCTTCTCGCTCGGCCAGGCTGGGTCGGTGCGGAGGATGCGGGTGCGGGTGCGGGTGCGGGTCGGCGGCGGGGGTGTCGGGATGTTGGTCGACCGGCTCCTCCAGGGGCGGCGGAGGTGGACGTTGTCGACGTTCATCGTGAAATGGTTGCCTGAGTCAGTCAGCTACTTTTCTTGGAGAGTCTCCTGCTCCACGACCCGGTCCCCCGCGGAGAGAGCTGCAATGACCTCTCTCGAGTCCGGGCAGTGATCCTCGACGGCATGCTCTCGGCGAGAGCCCGCTCCGCGTGATCCTCGCCGCCCGGAATATCACCCGGTTGCCCCGCGGCCTCAGCCGTCCGCGTCGACGTGGATCTCGCGGATCAGGCGGGTGTCGACGTCGTAGACGAAGCCGCGGACGACGTCGCGGTGGAGGAGGAACGGGGAGCGGCGGACCCGCCGGACGGACTGGCTGACGTCGGCGTCGAGGTCGGTGAACGACTCGATCGCGAACGCCGGGGCGACGCCGGTCGCCTGCTGGAGCTCGGCACGGAAGTCGTCGTCGGTCAGCGTCTGCATGCCGCAGTCGGTGTGGTGGATCAGCATCACCCGCCGGGTCCCGAGCCGTCGCTGTGAGACGGCGAGGGACCGGATCACGTCGTCGGTGATCACGCCGCCGGCGTTGCGCAGGACGTGGGCCTCGCCCTGGCCGAGGCCGAGCGCGGCGAAGACGTCGACCCGGGAGTCCATGCACGTGACGATCGCCAGCTGGCGGGCCGGCCGGACGTCGAGCCGGCGAATCGGAAGTGAGGCGGCGAACGCCAGGTTGTTGGCGACGAGCTCGTCGATCACGTCCACGCGGAGACCTTAGTCCGTGCTGAGCCCGGCGGGAGTGGGGCGGGGCTCGGGCGGCACGGGCTAACCTCGTTGGGTTGCTTGGACGATTGTTTGGGCCGGTGTCTGGCGGTTGGAGGGCCTGTCGGTCAGAGCCCTGCGTCGGGACTCGGGCGTCGTGGTAGCCCCGCTCCAGGCCGCCGGTTCGCGCCGCGGTCCGTGGAGGCGGTTCCTCGCCGGGAGCCTGGTCATCGTGGCGCTGACGACGATCGCGACGGTGGCTGCGGTGCTGCTCGAGGTCAAGCACGTCGCCGACCTGATCGGTCCGGCGTCGCTTCAGACCGCGGCGGGGGTGATCACGCCGGCGCAGGCCGGCAAGGCCGAGACGATCCTCGTGGTCGGTACGGATGCCCGCAAGCTCTCGAAGGACTCCTTCGACCGGTCGGACCCTCCGCACTCGGACACGCTGCTGCTGATCCGGATGGATCCGAGCAAGCATCAGACGTCCGAGCTGTCGGTGCCGCGTGACCTGCGGACGACGATCACGATGCCCGACGGGGCGCTCACCACCGGAAAGATCAACTCGGCCTATACCTACGGCGGCGTGTCGCTGGCGGCGAAGACCGTCGAGAGCACGCTGCCGGGGATCCAGATCAACCACATCGTGTCGGTCAACTTCGCCGGCTTTCAGAAGCTGATCGACGTGATCGGGTGCGTCTACGTCTACGTCGATCGCCACTATCTCAACGTGAACACGGGAAGCGTGGAGGACAACTTCGCGAGCATCAACATCCAGCCGGGGTATCAGCGGCTGTGCGGGGAGACGGCCCTCGACTACGTTCGCTACCGGCACACCGACTCGGATTTCGTCCGCGTGGCGCGCCAGCAGGACTTCGTCCGCCAGGCGAAGGCGCAGATCGGGGTGGAGGGGCTGCTCAGCAAGGAGGATCTCCTGCTCAAGGCGCTGCACAGCGCGGTGGCGACGGACATCCACGGGACGGCCGAGATCTTCCATCTGTTCACGCTGGCGGCCTTCTCGCTCGGGCGACCGATCCGTCAGGTCGAATTCCAGAGCGACCACAACGCGACGATCGGCGCTGTCAGCTACGTGGTCGCGTCCCCGGGGCAGATCCGGGCGACGGTCTCCGACTTCCTCCACGGGAACCCGCCGGCCAAGCTCAGCGTGCCGACCGTCGCCCTGCATGGGGCGACGTCGGCGAGGACGGTCGCCGCGCTCGGGCTGACGGCGACGCCGGCTGGTGATACCGGGCTTGCGAACGTCGCGTCGGTCGGCCTGCCGTTCAGCATGTATGCGCCGGGTCTGCGGGTGCAGAGCACGTCGGCGGCGGATGACGTGCGGGCGTACACCCTGCGCGACGAGGGCGGCGTCAAGCACCGGGCGTACGTGATCTCGATCGCCCGGGGCCTGGTTGGCGAGTTCTACGGCATCGAGGGCACAAACTGGCTCAACCCGCCGATCCTCGCCGGACCGCACCAGTCGCGGAGGATCGGCCGACGGACGTACGGGGTCTACCTCGACGGCAGCCACATCCGGGTGGTGTCGTGGACCGCCGGGCGGGCCGTCTACTGGCTGAACAACACGGAGGACACCGAGTTGACGAACCGTCAGATGCTGGCGATCGCCGAGAGCTGCGAGCCGATCGTCTGATCCGGACCGGCGCGCGCGACGTGGATGCGGGCCGGCACCCGGCGATCGTACGCTCCGACCCGGCCGGCGCCGAGCGCTCCGACGCCGCCGTTCAGCCATAAACGAGATGCAGTCTTGTTTTGGTAGGCTGAGGGGAGTCGCCGATCGGTGGCTGGCGGTGGCGGCGGGAAAGGACGTGATCTGGCTTGCGCTCGAGCTTGGGCAGGACGGGGGTGTTGCTCGGCCTGATCGCGTCCGGGCTGATCCTGGTCGGCTGCGGGCCGGGGACCCCGGCGTCGACGGGCAGCCGCAGCGCGGGGGCGATCGTTGCGGTCGGGGCGGAGAACGAGTACGCCGACGTGATCGGCCAGATCGGCGGGCGGTACGTGAGGGTCAGTGCGATCGAGAGCAATCCGAACGCCGATCCCCACTCGTTCGAGGCGAGCCCAAGCGTCGCGGGGGTGATCGGCTCGGCACGGGTCGTCGTGCAGAACGGCCTGGGCTACGACAGCTTCATGAACGACATCGAGGCTGCGACGGCGGGCTCGGGCCGCCGGGTGATCGACGTGCAGAAGCTGCTCGGCCTGCCGGATTCGACGGCGAACCCCCACCTCTGGTACATGCCGGGCACGATGGCGTTGGTGGCGGCCGCGGTGGCCCGCGACCTGGCGGCGATCGAGCCGCGGCATGCGGCGTACTTCGAGGCGAACGTAGCGGGCTTCGACCGGTCGCTGGAGCCGTGGCACGCGGCCCTCGCCGATTTCGCCAGGCGGTTCCCGGGGACGCCGGTCGCGACGACCGAGCCGGTCGGTGACTACATGCTGGAGGCTGCCGGGTGCGATGATGTGAGTCCGCTCACGCTGCAGTCGGAGATCATGAACGGCGTCGACCCGGCGCCGCAGGACGTGACCTTGGAGAACGGATTGCTGTCGGGGCGCCGGGTCAGGGTGTTCGTCTACAACCAGCAGGTCACGGATTCGCTGACGGCCGACTTCCTGGCGCAGGCGCGGCGTTCGGGCGTTCCGGTGGTCGGGGTCTACGAGACGATGCCGGCACCTGGCTACGACTATCAGTCGTGGATGTTGGCCGAGGTTCGCGCACTCGAGAAGGCCGTGGCCGACAGGGTCTCGACCGAGCGGCTGTGATCAGCATCGGCTTGCACGGCGACGGGCTGCTGAGGTGAACGGCCTGCTCGGAGCGATCTTCGCGCGGGGCTTCTTCGCCGACGGCGGCGTCCAGGTGGCGCTCGCGGTCAGCGCGGCGGTCTCGATCGTCTCGGGGGCGGTCGGCGTGTTCACGGTGATGCGGGGGCAGGCGTTCGCCGGTCACGCGATCGCTGACCTCGGGGCGACGGGTGGGGCGGCCGCCTTCCTCGTCGGCGTCGGCCCGCTCTGGGGATTCGTGGCGATCGGCGTGGCGGCTGCCGGGATCATGGAGCTGATCGGAATCCAGCGGCCGCAGGGCCGGGATCTGGCGACGGGGATCGTGCTGGGCGCGGGCCTGGGCGTGGCGGCGCTCCTGCTGTATCTCGACACGATCTACGCGAGCACGTCGGGCGCCACGGTGACGATCCTGTTCGGATCGGTCTTCGCGATCGGGAGCTCGACGATCCCGGTCGTCGTCGTCCTCAGCGTACTGGCGATCGGCCTGCTCGGGGTGATCTACCGGCCGCTCCTGCTGAGCTCGGTCAGCCCGGAGATCGCCGCGGCCCGTGGACTCCCGGTCCGCGCGATCGGGGCGGTCTTCCTGCTGGCTCTGGCGATCGCGGTCTCGCTGGCGGCGGTCACGATCGGCGCGATCCTGAGCACGGCCCTCCTGGTCGGACCCGCGGCGGCGGCCCTGCGGATGACGAGACGACCGGGCATGGCGATCGCCGCCGCCGGGGCGATCGGCGTCGGGGCGACGTGGGTGGGCATCGTCCTGGCCTACGACAGCTACGACTGGCCGCCGGCCGGCCACGGGTGGCCGGTGAGCTTCTTCGTCGTCGTCCTGGTCTTCGCCTTCTACCTGCTGGCCGGCGTGCCCGACCGGCTGCGGCGGCCGGGCTGAGGGCGGCGATCAGGTCGGGATCGGGTCGTCGGGGCCGAGCTGGCATCGCTGGACCTTGAGCCCGGGGGAGAAGCTCCGGGCACCCGTGCGGTCGATCGTGCGCTCGACCTCCGCGAGCAGGGCGTCGGCCCGGTTTGTCCGGCCGATCGATCGGAGGGCCCGGGCGAGCACGAGCTCGGCGGCGATCTGGTAGATGACCGACTCGTAGGCTCGCGCCAGTTCGACGGCGACCTGGGCCTCGCGGTGGCCGGCGTCGAGATCGCCGAGCGCGAGGCTGGCGACGGCGAGCTGGGCGTGAGCGAGCGGCTCGAGCATCCTTCCGGCGTGGTGCTCCTCGACGATCGCCAGCGTCCGGCGGGCGCTGGAGGCGGCTGCGTCGAGCCGGCCCTCGGCCGATTCGAGGGCCGACAGGCAGGAATAGGAGAGGGCGAGCGACAGGCCGTCGCCGGCCCGCTCGGCGATCGCGACGGCGCGCATCGCGGATTCCCGGGCGCCGTCGAGGTCGACGAGGGCGCAGAGGACGCTGCTGAGGTAGGCCGAGGACCAGCAGACGACCTCGAGGTTGCTGTCGGTCTCGGCCTGGACGACGGCGGCCTCGAAGAGCTCGCGGGAGGACTGGTGGGCGCCCATGTACATCAGGGCGAGAGCCTGGCTGTAGTGGCTCCAGGCGAGTGGCGAGTCGAGCGCCAGCCCGGCGCCTGCCTCGGGGTGCTCGCGTGCGTCGGCGTGCATCGCGCGACCGACGGCGAGTGCCTCCTCGAGTCGTCCGCGGTGGATCAGCGAGAGCTGGAGGGGGGCGCGGGTCGTCTGCAGGATGCCGAGATCGCCTGAGCGCCGGCCGAGCTCGACGGCCTCCTCGGAGAGCTCGAGGAAGCTGCGGCCGTGACCCGAGAAGCCGCGCACGGCGGCGTAGTTGCCGACCGCGAGGGCCTCGGCACCGACGCTGCCCACGCGCCGGGCGAGGTCCCGGCCCTGGGCGTAGAGCGCGGCGACCTCTTCTGTGCCGGCGCCGAGCCGCCAGGAGAGGGTCAGGCTCCTCAGGGCGGCGGTCATCGCCAGGCGGACGGCCTGCTCGTCGGCCGGGAGGGCCGCGGTGAGCCGGCTGACCTCGCGCCAGTGCGTGAGGGCCGTGGCCGGGTGGCTGAGGCCGACCCAGCCGGCGGCGCGGGCGTTCCAGTGGGCGGCCGGACCTGGTTCGCCGGCCGCCTCGAGGTGGTAGGCGATCAGGGCGGCCTGCTCGTTGAGCGAATCGGACTGGAGCGTCTCGATCGTCGCCTGGGCCACCAGGGCGTGGAGGCGCCGGCGATCGGCGCTCAGCAGCGAGGAGTGTGCGACCTCCCTGGTCAGGGCGTGGCGAAAGCTGCAGATCCCGGTCTCGAGCCGATCGACGAGGGCGGCGGCGCAGAGGGCGGCCAGTGAGGACTGGAGGGATTCGGCGTCTCCGGCTGCGACTGCTCCGAGCAGGGCGGGATCGAACTCCCGGCCGATCACCGCCGCGGTCTGGAGGACTCGCTTGTCGGTCTCCGGAAGGCGGTCGATGCGTGCGGCGAGGATGTTCTCGACGCTGGGCGGGAGGCTCGCCCGGAGCGGCGCGACCTGGCGGTGGTGACCGGGGCCTCCGAGGATCGTTCCCTGCTCGACGAGATTGCGGACGAGCTCCTCGATGAAGAACGGGTTGCCCTCGCTGCTGCGCTGCACCTGGATCGCGAGCTGCTCGAGCGATGGGTCGGTGCCGAGCAGCTCGTTGACGAGGCGTTCGCTCGAGACGTGGTTGAGCGGCGTCAGCTGGACGACACGGCAATGCGGGGCCGATACGCGGGTGCCGGCGTAGCCGGTCCGGTGGTTGATCACGAGCAGCGTCCGCGTCCCGGCGACGGCCTCGATCAGCCCGTCGAGGAACGGCTGGCTGGCGTCGTCCATCCAGTGGACGTCCTCGATCAGCTGGACGACGGGCTCGAGCCGGCTGCGGGCGTGCACCATGTCCCCGATCAGCTCGATCACCCGCCGGCGGCGAGCGTCGGGGTCCATCGGGGCGGGGTTCTGTCCGGCGGCGGTGACGCCCATGAAGTCCCACATCAGCTCGGTCCGACCGGCGATCTCGTCGCCGAGGCGGCGCAGGGCCGAGCTGATCTGGTCGCGGGCCAGCTCGTGTGGTGTGTCGGCGTCGGTGTCGAAGCCCGCGCGGAGCATCTCGAGGACCGGTCCGAGCGGGCGCATTCGCCCGAGCGCGGTGACGCTCGCGCTGACGACGGTGATCCCGGCGGCTTGGCAGCGATCGACGAACTCCCAGCAGAGCCGGCTCTTGCCGACGCCGGGGTCCCCGACGAGCTCGATAACCTGCCCGTCGCCGTCGAGTGCGCAGGCAAGACCGGTCTCGAGCTCGGCGAGCTCGCGGTCGCGGCCGACGAACGACGACCATTCGCGGGTTCGCGGCGCCTCGTGGCGGGTGCGGGCTCGAGCCAGCCCCTGGAGGGCGAACACGCGTACCGGTCGCTGGGTGCCCTTGACCTTCGCGGGGCCGAGCTCGTCGAGGACGAACCCGCTCTCGACGAGGGCGGCGGTCCGCTCGGAGAGGTAGATGCAGCCGGGTTGGGCGAGCGACTGGACCCGCTGGGCGAGGCCGACGGTATGACCGATCACCTCGGGCGTGCCGCGGCCTCCGCGGAGATGACCGACGACGACCTCGCCGGAGTTGATCCCCATGCGGACGCGGAAACCGGAGGTGTGGCCCTGGGCGAGGGTGTCGGCGAGGCGCTCGAGTGTGCCGCGGAGCTCGAGGGCTGCGAGGCAGGCTCGTCGAGCGTGGTCCTCGGTGGCTTGGCGGGCGCCGAACAGGACGAGCGCGCCATCGCCGGTGAACTTGTCGACCGTGCCTCCGAAGGGGTCGACCGTCCGCTCGACCGCAGTCAGGAAGTCGTCGACGACGGTGGCCCAGCTGTCGGATGCGAGGTCCTCGGAGAGGTCCATCGAGCCGACGACGTCGATGAACAGGACGGTGATCAGCTTGCGCTCGCCGCGCAGGCCGCCGACCGCCTCGGCGATGCGCGGGGACAGGGACGGCTCGGGCGGCCGGTCGCCTGCCAACGTTGGCGGGGTCCTCGCTGCGGCGCCGCAGATCGGGCAACTCGCGAGACCGTCGGGATGCGGTTCACCGCACGCTCGGCACCTCATGCTCGGTCAAACCCCGATCGCCATCAAACTCCCGTCACCGGCTTGCCGTCCCCTGAAGTATGGCCGAAACGGAGGGCACCGACGGCGAGTAGGCGGCGGCGCGGGCGGGTCGGAGCCGCGAGCGTAGACTCGGTCGGAATGGACTTCTCCCAGATCCTCAGCAGGGCCCGGCGGGAGCGGCGCCTGTGAGAAAGGAGGCCCGAGATGAAAGCTGTTCGATTCGGTGAGTACGGAGGCCCGGAGGTCCTGCGGGTGGATGACGTGGACGAGCCGCACGCGGGCGACGGCCAGGTCCGCGTCAGGGTACACGCGGCCGGGGTCAACCCGGTCGACTGGAAGATCCGCAAGGGCGCGATGGCCGGGGTCATCCCGGACGCGTTCCCACGGATCACCGGGAGCGACGTGGCCGGCGTGGTCGACGAGGTCGGCGACGGGGTGGGGGACGCGAGCATCGGAGACGAGGTCTTCGGGAGCGCGGTCGGCGGGGCGACGGGCGAGTACGCGGTGCTCGACCACTATGGTGCGAAACCCGCCGGCCTGAGCTGGGCTGAGGCGGCGGGGTACCCGGTCGCCGTCGAGACGGCGCTCCGCGTGCTGAAACTGCTCGGCCTGTCCGAGGGCCAGACGCTGATCGTCAACGGGGCGGCCGGTGGGGTGGGAATCGCTGCGGTCCAGTTCGCCCGCGAGCGGGGTGCGCGGGTGATCGGGACGGCGAGCGAGTCAAATCACGACTTCCTACGCGAGCTCGGCGCCGAGCCGACGACCTACGGGGAGGGACTCGTCGAGCGGGTCAGGGGGCTCTCGCCGGATCGCGTCGACCTGGCCTTCGACGCCGCTGGTCACGGAGCGCTGCCGGCGCTGATCGAGCTGACCGGGAGCCCGGACAACGTCGTCACGATCGCGGACTTCACGGCTCCGGAGCACGGGGTCCGGATCACCACGGGTGGCGATGGCCGGTCGTGGGAGGCACTCGGCCAGGCGGCCGAGCTTCACGCCCAGGGTCGGTTCACGCTGCCGGTCGCGGGGATCTTCCGGTTCTCGGAGGCGGCTGACGCCCACCGTCTGAGCGAGGACGGCCACGTGCGGGGGAAGCTCGTCCTCGTCCCGGACGGGCTCGCCGGTGCCTGAGCCCAGCGGAGCAGGCGCCGCGCCGGACGCCGGGCCGACGGGGTGGTGCGTGTGCGGCGAGAAGGTGACGATCGAGGGGGCGATGGAGATCACTCTGCCGAACGGCCGCGACGGATGGGAGGGACGCTGCCCGGAGTGCGGAGCGCCGCTGTTCGCGATCCGCCGCAAGCCGAAGGCCGCGTGAGCACTGCTCCGACGCGGGCTCGGCGGTCAGGGCGGCGGTGCGCCGGTACCGCGAGGCTGACGCAGCGGGTCGCCGGCAGGACCTCGTCGTTGCGGCTCACCGACCCCTCCACGGCGAACATCCCCCCGAAGTGCGTTCCGTTGCGATCGTAGCGCTGCTCGCGGGCGCTCGCAATCACGCATTTGCTGCGATCCTCGGAGGGTGATGACCCCGGCCGCGCCGCGCTCGCCTCGCAGACCATTTCTCACCGCAAGGTGGGAGAATCTCCTGGTCGCGACCTATGGAGTCCCTGACGCGGCCGTGGCGGCCTACCTCCCGGACGGGCTGTCGATCGACCATCTCGGGGGCCAGGCGCGGGTCAGCTTCGTGGCGTTCGATTTCGCCCGGACGCGGGTCTATGGCGTGCCGATTCCGGGGAACGTGAACTTCCCGGAGGTCAATCTCCGGTTCTACGTGCGCGCGGGGAATGACCGGGGGATCATCTTCATCCGGGAATTCGTCTCCAGGTGGCCGGTCGTGGTGGTGGCCCGGGTCCGCTACAACGAGCCGTACGTGAGGATCCCGATGCGCAGCGACGTCCGGCCGGCCGAGGGGAATCCCGACCGCCTGCGAGTCAGGCACGTGTTGGGCGCCCGGCTCTCGACGGTGACCGCTGAGGTCGACCGGCAGGGCGTGGTGCCGGCGGAGGACTCGGATGGCCGCTGGCTGACCCACCAGACGTTCGGCTTCGGGCGGACCCGTCGGGGCGAGCTTCGCCAGTACCGGGTCGAGCACCCGCTGTGGACTCTGCACAAGGTGCACAGCCTGGACCTCGATGTCGACTTCGCCGGCCTCTACGGCCCGGAGTGGGCCTTTCTCGGACAGGCCACGCCGAGCCACGTGACGTTCGCCTCAGGATCGGAGGTCGCGGTCTACCCGCCGGGGGCCTAGTGGTCTGTCTCAAATCTATCTCGGCGTCTGGCGGCGTCTGGACGTGCCTGGCGCCACCCGGCGTCCGACAACGTGCGACCAGCACGCCCGCGGACACCGTGCGACGCCAGATCACGCCCAGCCACTCGCCAGCCACTCCAGCTAATTCCGAGACAG
>DATCEH010000052.1:0-33679 GCA_036510225.1 Solirubrobacteraceae bacterium
CGCGTCAGTCGAAGCGGCGATCCTCCTCGGTCCAGGGCCCGGCCGGTCCACAGGCGGGCGATCGTGATGCCGACGCCGAGCAGGCCTTCGACCGCGCCGAGGGCGGTCTTCGACGAGCCGAGGGCGACGACGAGGAAGACCGGCAGCAGCGGGTAGATCATCTCCTGGGCCATCCCGCTCCAGAAGGCGGCCCAGCCGAGCGTCGTCACGTTCGAGCGACCCGCCGGTCCGTGGTGGCCGGTCGCCGCGGGCCCCAGGGGTTGGGTGCTCATGCCGGCGGATCGCCCGAGCGGATCGACGCCGGCAGGAGGTCCCCGGGCGCCTCGGCGTCGGCGAACGGGTCGGCGCTCTCACGATGACCACCCCAGCCGTCGCCCGCGCCGGCGGCGGAGATCCGGGCCGAGTAGATCGACGGGGCGCCGACCAGGCGGGTGACGACGGTGGCCTCGACGACGGCGATCAGGATCGGGACCATCAGGGCGTCGGCGTGGTGGGCCAGCTCGAGCAGGAGGACGACCGCGGCGAGCGGCCCCTGCATCGCGGCTCCGAGCACGGCGGCGCCGCCGATCACGGCGTAGGCACCCAGCGGAGCTCCGGGCCAGAGCTGGGACCAGGCCTGGCCGAGCAGGCCGCCGAGCAGGACGCCGACCGTCAGGGTCGGTGTGAACAGGCCGCCGGGCGCGCCGCTGCCGAGGCAGGCTGCGGTGGCGAGTGGCTTGAGCACGAGGAGCACGGCCAGCAGGCCGGCGCCGAGCTGTCCGACGAGCCCGAGCGCGACGACGTTGCGGCCGTTGCCGAGCAGCTCGGGATAGGCGATCGCGACGGCGCCGAGGCTCGTGAAGACGACGACGGGCGCGAGCACCCGGTGGACCGGGCGCCCGGCCGGGCGCAGGCGGTGGGCCTGGGCGATCAGGCGGACGAAGCCGACGGCGACGAGGCCGGCGATCGGGCCGAGGACGATCGCCCAGACGACGAGCGACCCGCTGAGGGAATAGGTCGGGATCGCGTAGGTCGGTCGGTCGGGCAGGGCGATCCAGGCGACGGCGGTTGCGATCAGGGTGGTCGCGAGGGCGGGGAGGACGAGCGGGAGGGTCAGCGTGCCGAGCAGGACCTCGAGCGCGAAGAGGGCGCCGCCGAGCGGGACGTTGTAGACCGCGGCCATTCCGGCTCCGGCGCCGGAGGCGACGAGCAGGCGGCGCTGCCAGGCGGGCAGGCCGGCCCATTCGCCCAGGGCGCTGGCCAGGCCGGCGCCGACCTGCTGGGGGGCTGCCTCGCGGCCGAGCGAGGCGCCGAGGGCGACGAGCACGATCGCCGTGACGGCCCGGGCGAGGCTCGGGATGAGCGGGACGCGGCCGGCCCGCAGCCAGATCGCCTCGGAGACCTCGCCGCCGCCCTCGCCGCGGGCGCCGCCGAGGCGGGTGAGCCCGATCCCACAGACACCGGCGAGCAGCCCTGCCCCGGCTAGGATCAGCACCCGGTGGGTAGGGGACACGCGCTTGACGGCGTCGAGGAAGTCGCCTGACCGATAGGACCAGGCGAGATGCTGGACGGCGTGGAGCAGCTCGATCAGCAGGGCCCCGCCGAGGCCGGTGCCGGCGCCGATCAGGACGACGAGGGACCAGAAGCGCAGGCTGTAGCTCGCGACGATCCCTCGACCGGGGACGTTGGGCTGAGCCGAGCCGGCGGGCACGCCGTCAAGTCTGACGGGGCAGGGACGGGCGCGGTGTGGTCGTCCAGGTTCTTGTGCTGGCCTCACGCGGCGGGTGCGGCGACCTCGTGGAGCAGCCTGGCGAGGGGTTCGGGCAGCGAGAGCATCGACCAGTGACCGGTGGGGAGCTCATGGAGTTCCCAGTCGTCGGCCGCGAAGGTTGCTGCGCGGGGATCGCCGGCGGCGATCAGGGCGCGGACGGCCGTGAGGCTCATGCCGCCGTGCGAGCAGAGGATCGCGACGCGGCGGATCCGCGGGTCGGGGGCGGCGGCAAGGCGAACCGGCTGGGTGAACGTGGCGAAGGGCTGGGGCGTCCCGCGGTCGGCGAGGAGCTGGAAGTCGGCGTCGGTGAGACCGGCGACGCTCCCGAACATGCCGGTCTCGAGGATCGGGCGGTCGGGCACGGGCCAGCGCCAGCCGTCGAGGACGGTGGACTCCTGCTGTGCGCGTTGGGCCGGCGACTGGACGTCGATGATCGCCGTGCCGTCGGGGAGCGGGCCGGTGTCGAGATAGACGACGGCGTGCAGGCGCTCGGGCCGGCGGTCGGCGACCGCGGTGACGACGGTGCCGGCGTAGCTGTGGCCGACGAGGACGACGTCGTGAAGGTCCTCGCAGTCGAGCAGGTTGACGACGTCGGTGACGTGGGTCTCGAGGTCGACCGCCGGGCCGGCGAGGTGGGCCCGGTCGCCGAGGCCGGTCAGCGTCGCCGGGTGGACGTCGTGGCCGGTGGCTCGGAGCAGGCGGGCGACGTCCTGCCAGGCCCATCCGCCGAGGCAGGCGCCTGCAACGAGCACGAGGGGTCGCTCGGCCATCCCCGCGCAGCATAGCGCGTGCTATCAACCGATAGCAGCATCGTGGGTGCGGCTCGGGGAGGGCGCGCTACGGTTCGGGGATCGTCGAGCCTGCGGACCAGACGCCGATTCTTGCCAGCGACGCGGAGCGCGAGCGGGGGGTCGAGCTGCTGCGCGAGGCGGTCGCCGAGGGCCGCCTGACGCTCGAGGAGTTCTCTGACCGGGTCGGGGCGGCCCAGGTCGCGAGGACCGGTCAGGACCTCGCGGGGCTGACCCGGGACCTGCCGACTGGGGGGATTTCGAGTGCGCCGCCGGTGGCGGTTGCCGCCCGTTATCGGGCCTTCTGTTCGCGGATCGTCCGCCGGGGGCCGTGGGAGCTGGCCGAGCGGTCGTCGTTCCGGTCGATCTTCGGGACGATCGACCTCGATCTGCGCCAGGCGCGCCTCGCGGGACCGGAGGTGGAGCTTGAGATCTACAACCTGTTCGGGACGGTGACGGTCATCGTGCCGGAGGGGATCGGTGTCAGCGTCGAGGGCGGAGGCCTGTTCGCAAGCCAGGTGATCGACGCACCGGGGGTGGCGAGGGTCGGGGGCGCTCCGGTGCTGCGGATCCGGATGTCAGGTCCGGGCGGGACGCTGCACGTGCGGACGCGGGAACCCGAGCCGAAGAGCATGTGGCGGCTGCTCGGCAAGGGCGGCTGATCCGCCCCGGCCGAGCTTGTACCGCCGGCTTCAGACACCCGCGAACTCGCGAACCTGGGTCAGGCGGAAGGCGTTGCCGGACGGGTCGCGGAAGGACGTGTCGATCCCGTAGGGGCGCTCCTCGGGCGGGGTGGAGAACTCGACGCCGCGGGACTTGAGGTCGTCGTAGGAGGCCTGGCAGTCGTCGGTCACGAGGAACACCGTGCCGGCGAAGCCCTTGGCCATCAGGACGCGGATCTCCTCAGCGGTCTCGGCGTCGACGATCGGGGGGCCGGGCACCGGCATCAGGACGATCGCCATGTCGGGCTGGCCGACGGGGCCGACGGAGAGCCAGCGGAAGTCGCCCATCTCGGGGAGGGTGACGTCGGCGCGGACCTCCATGCCGAGCTTCTTGGTGTAGAACTCGAGCGCGTCGTCCTGGTCGTGGACCCAGACTTGGGCGCTGGCGATTGAGAACATTCGGGTCTCCTGGTGTGAGCGGATCGAGGTGGTCTCAGGCGATGCTAGGACCGGGCTGGGTTGGTGTCTTCTCGAAACGTGCGGTGTTGGGGGCGGCCGTAGAAGAGCTGGACACAGGTCGGGACGCGGGCGAGGTTGCTGGCCGGGGGGAAGGCGGTGCGGTAGGCGGTCGGCGGCGTGCCGAAGGTACGGGTGAAGCTGGTCGTGAAGGAGCCGAGGCTCCGGAGGCCGACCGAGAGGCAGATGTCTGAGACCGAGCGGTCGGTGCTTCGCAGGAGGGCGGCGGCGCGCTCGAGGCGGCGGGTCAGGAGGTAGGCGTGCGGGGAGTCGCCGAAGGCCCGGCGGAACTCACGGCTGAAATGGGCGCGGGAGAGGCCGGCGGCCCGGGCGAGGTCGTCGACGCCGAGCGGCTCGAAGTAGCGGGCGTCGGCGAGGTCCCTTGCGCGAAGCAGATGGCGGGCGGTCGGGAGGGCGGCCACCCGTCCAGTATCGCGCGGGCCAGCCGGCGGATGGGAGATCCGACGGGTGGGGACCTGCGTGATGAGCGGGTCGTCGCGGAGCCCGGCGGGGTGCTTCACGCCTTGCGGGTCCGGGCGGGCTGAGGTTATCCTTCGGAAACTCTTCGTCAACTCGGGCTTTGGGGGATCTTTTGCCTGTTTCGATCTATTCGCGTGCGGGGCTGCTTGGAGCAGTCGGTTCTCTGGCGTTTGTCGGGTCGGTTGGGGCGGCCGGGCCGGCCGGGCCGCCGCCGTTGCCGGTGGCGGCGAGCGGGAAGCCTGTGCAGGTGGTCGGGACCGGCGTGCCGACGCCGACGGCGTTCGCCTTCGACGGGTCGACTGTGTTCGTCGGCTCGGGGCCGCAGGAGATGCCAAGCGGTCCCGGCGGCCTGTTCGTCGTGTCGGGCGGGACGGCGACGAAGATCCCGAAGACGCCGGCGGTCGTGTTCGGTCTGGTGTGGCGAGCAGGGACGCTCTACGTGTCGACGGGTCCGAAGATCGTCGGCCTGAGCGGTTGGAACGGGTCGGCGTTCAGCGCGACGAAGACGATCTCCGTCGGAAGGAAGGGATTCCCCGGCTTCAACGGTCTGGCGTTCGGTCCGGACGGCCGGCTGTACGCGGGGGTCGCGTTGAACGAGAAATTCGATCACGCGAAGGATCCGTCGCCGCTCGCGCAGACCGTCGTGTCGATGACGGCGTCTGGCAAGGGGCTGCGGGTCGTCGCGCGGGGCCTGCGCCAGCCGTTCCAGCTGACGTTCCCGGCCGGCTCGAAGCACCCGTTCGTGTCCGACCTCTCCCAGGACAAGGGCAAGATCCCGCCGGATGAGATCGTCGTCGCCAAGAGCGGGCAGGACTACGGCTTCCCGACGTGCACGTGGGTGGTGGCCAGGTCGTGCGGGAAGTTCGACAAGCCGCTGATTCTCCTCCCGAAGCACGCGTCGCCGATGGGTATCGGGTCGGTCGGGAGCACGCTGTACGTGTCGCTGTTCGGTGGCACGGGCAAGGGCCCGGAGGTCGTCACGATCCCGACCGGGGGCGGTACGCCCAGCCCATTCGTGACTGGGTTCGTCGCCCCGGTGATCGGCCTGGGCATCAACGCCGGGAACGTGTACTTCGGCGACCTCACGGGCAGGATCTACGAGGTCCCCGCCTGACCTGGCGTGGGGGACCGAGGTGGCGTGCGCGTCACTCGGACGAGTCGGTCGACAAGCACAGAAGCCCCGCACTCGCGGGGCTTCTGTGTGATGGAGCTAGCCGGGCTCGAACCGGCGACCTCCTGGGTGCGATCCAGGCGCTCTCCCAGCTGAGCTATAGCCCCGCTGCAACGCCGCCGATGGGGGGCGGGCATACGAAGTCTAGACGCGGGAGCGTGAGTAGGGACACGTGCTCGGATGTGACGCGGTTCTGCCGATAGGAATGGTGGGCTTGGGCGAAGTAGTCTCCGGCCCAGGTCCCAACGCCAAGCTATGAGCTTTCGCAAGCGACTCACGCTGTTCTTTGTCGTCATCGTCGTCGTGCCGATGCTCGCGGTGGCGCTCGTCTTCTACCTGCTGATCGCAGACAGCCAGACCGCGAAGGACTCGGCCAAGGTGACGGCGCTCGGGACTGCGGCCAGCAGCCTGTACATGGTCGACGGGCACGACTCCGGCGTGCGGGCCGCTGTGGCGAAGATCTTCGGCGCTGCCGGTGGCCCGACCGGCGACCCGGCGCTCGCGGCGGCGCTGCGGGCCGACGACGTGAAGGCGGCGGCGAAGCGGGCGGGAATGTTGACCAGTCGAAACGGCGTGCTTCGCCTGGGGATCTACAGCGCCGACTTCAAGCGGACGATCGCCGACGTCGGCGATCGGACGGCCGTCGCGCCGGATGTGCGGGAGCTGGCGATACCCGGGCAGCCGAAGCGTCTGGTCCTGGAGCTGTCCCTCCGTAGTGCGGCCGGCTACGCGCGGATCGCGAGCCGGGTGACTGGGGCGTCGATCATCGTCAGGGACGGCACGCGGTTGCTGGCCGTCGGCCCGGCGCTCTCCGGCCGCGACGTGCAGCCCGGGTCGGCGAGTGCCGAACACGACCAGGCCGTGCTTGCGAGCGCCCTGACTCGGATCGCGGGGAGCCTGCCGGCAAGTGGGAGCGTGGCCGTGTCCGGCAGGCGCTACCAGGTGGTCTCGTTCCCGGTCAAGGGGTTCCCCGGCCAGGCGATCACGATTTCGGTCCTCGAGCCGTCGGTAGCCGGCTCGGTGATCGCCAACACGAGGCTGTTGTCGGCCCTGATCCTCGGAGGCCTGCTCGCGCTGGCCCTCGTGCTCGCGCTACTGGTCTCGCGGTCCCTTCAGGACCAGATCGCCAGCTTCCTGGGTGCGGCCCGGCGACTCGGTAAGGGGGACCTGGCGACCCGGGTGCCGGTCAGCGGCCGGGACGAGTTCGCGGCCCTGGGAGAGGAGTTCAACAGCATGGCCGGCCAACTGGAGACCCGGCTCGAGGAGCTCCGGCAGCAGCGCCGCCGGCTGCAACGATCGTTGCAGCGGCTGGGAGACTCGTTCGCGGCCAACCTCGACCGGGACGCGATTCTCGGAATCGTCCTGCGGACGGCGGTCGACGGATCCGGCGCGAGGGCCGGCCGGGCAGCCGCGCGGCCGGGGCCGGGGGCGCCGCTCGTCGAATGCGCCCGGGTCGGTCCGGCCGGCGAGTACGACACGGCGCTCAAGGACGCCGAGGAGGAGGCCCTGCGCTCGGGTGAGACGGGCGCGCGCCGGGTCGGCGAGGTCAGCGCCCTGGCTCACGTCCTGCGGGGGTCGGACGGGTCGAGCGACGTCCTCGGCGTGATCTCGGTCGCGCGGGCGGACGGGGACTTCGAGGACGGCGAACGCGAGCTGTTCGCGTACCTGGCGCGCCAGGCCGGTGTGTCGGTCGAGAACGTCGGCCTGCACGAACAGGTCCAGCGCCAGGCGGTGACCGACGAGCTGACCGGCCTGTTCAACCACCGGCGGTTCGTCGAGGCGCTCGAGTCGGAAGCCGAGCGGGCGAGGCGCTTCGATCAGCCGGTCGGGCTGGTCATGGTCGACCTGGACGACTTCAAGACGGTCAACGATTCCTACGGCCACCAGCAGGGCGACGAGGTTCTCCGGCAGGTCGCCGCGCTGATGCGCAGCTACTCGCGGGAGATCGACGCGCCGGCTCGGTACGGGGGCGAGGAGCTGGCGATCGTGCTGCCGCAGACCGACCTCAACGGGGCCACGCGCCTGGCCGAGCGTCTCCGGGCCGGAATCGCGGAACTCGATATTCCACGGCTGTCGGGAGCCGGGACGATGCGCGTCACGGCAAGCATCGGCGTGGCCGCGCTGCCCGAGAGCGCGGGGGATGTCGAGCGCCTGATCGCGGCCGCGGACGCCGCTCTGTACGAGGCCAAGCGAGGTGGGAAGAACAAGACGGTCGAAGCGCGTTAGGCTTTCGGCTGATGGGACTGCTCGATGAAGCGATCCGCGAGCATTTGGAGCTCAAACGCCGGGCTGGTGCCGACGCGACGGAGGTTGCGCGCCAGGAGCGGGAGGCGCTCGGGCCGGTCGTCCGCGGCGACCCGCTGACGGCGGACCTGCCGCCGGGCGAGCCGGTCTACGAAGCGCCACCGGCGGGTCAGTTCGAGGCGGAGTTCTACGACGAGGACGACGAGTACGAAGACGAGTACGTCGAGGCCGAGGATCCGCAGACCTCCGAGCATCAGCCGGCGCCGCCGGTCGCGCCGCCGCCGGTGCACTACCCGCCTGCGCAGCACGTGATCGAGGACCACGACGAGGAGGCCGACGACGACGTCCTCGAGCAGACGCCGGAGTTCCTCCAGGAGACACCCGAGCACGACAGGCTCTGGTTCGAGCAGGCCCCACCGCAGGAGTTCGACTTCGACAAGTAGCCGGCCGGCCGGCCGGCAGATTCGCCGGGGCGTGCCGTCTAGACTGCCAGGCGCGGGGCCATAGCTCAGCTGGGAGAGCGCCTGCTTTGCAAGCAGGAGGTCACCGGTTCGATCCCGGTTGGCTCCATCGAAGGAAACCCCTGCAAATCGCCGGGTCGGCTCAGCCGAAAAGGCGCGGCTGGGGCCCCGATTCGCGATCGGGTACCGCCATCGGGTACCGCTTTTGGTGGTCCGATGTCGGCTTCCCTGCCTTCGAAGCAGGACGTTGAGACGTGCTCGGGCTGGCGGGTTTGGTCGGCGAGGCGCGCCGGACGCCGGCCTCGATCTCGTCGCGCAGGAAGATCCAGCGGCGGCCGAGTTTGTGGCCGGGGATCACGCCGCGGCGGGCGAACTCAAGCGCCGTGGAGAGCGGCAGATGCAGCAGCGTGGCGACCTCCCGCGCATCGAGAACGTCGTCTCGAGTGGGCCGCGGGCGGGGATTCGGGGCGGCGGCCGGCGACGCCATGGGGCGAGTATAGACCAAAATAGCCAAATGGACCGGCATAGACGCGATAGACGGAGGTCGCCGGCGCCGGCGACCCACCCGCCACGCCGCCAACTGAGCCAATCAACGGGAATTAGTCGGCTATCTGCCAGCCGACCAACCTGCGAGGATGTGGACATGGCGAACGACGAGAAGCGGGCGCAGGCGGCCTTCCGCGACGCGCAGGAGAAATGGCGTCGGGCGCTCGAAGGACACCGCACGGCACCCCCGGACGCGGGCTTCAGCGCCCGCCTGGCCGAGCTCGCCGATGCCGCCCAGGCTGAGGCCGTCGCGTGCCGCGATGCCCACGAGGCGGGCTTCGAGTGGCCGCCGCACCGGGCGGCCGCAAGCAATCCGCCGCACGAGCTGCGCCCGGGCTCCGGACGGCGGGGTCCACAGGAGCTGTGGCGCCGCTTCGACGTCGCGGTGTCTGAGCTGAACCGCGCCGCGACCGGGACCGATCTGCTCGATGTTGCAGGTGCCTACGACGATCTGGCGACCGCGGCAGGCGACCTCGCCGAGGCCGAGCGCGAGAACCAAGCCTCAGGCCTGCCGCCTGCCCGCCGCTCGGCGTAGGGGCTCGCCTCGCGCCAGCTCGCCCGCGAAGTTGGAGCGGACCTGGTCCGCGATGTGGGCGATATCACGCGGATTCAGTTGACTCGATGCTTTTGCTGCCGCGAGGACCGCGACGAGGCGATCGCCCTGCGTCCAGATCACGCGGGCGTGCTCGACGGTGCCCTGCTCAAACGTTGCCCAGAGGACGATCACGGACTGCACCCAGGGCTGGCGTCCTGCTGGGGTGTGAAGCTCGCAGGAGAGTTTGGCGGCCGCCGCGCGCGCTCGGCCGCCGATCGTGCGGTTGACGTACGGGTCTTCTTCGACTTCTCCGAGCCACCGCACGCTCAGCTTGTCGTCGGACACCGACAGGGATCCGCTGAGGTTCTTGGACTCGAGCAGGAAGACCCCGGGCGGGCCGATCAGGACGTGATCGATGTTCGCCGGCCCCCGAGGCAGATCGTTGAGAAGTACCCAGCCGTCGCGCACGAGCGCGCGGACGGCGCGAGCGGTCCGCTTCTCGCCTTCTGCTCCGACGCGCCAGCGCTCGACGTACCACGGTGGAGACTCGACCAGAGCCATCACCATTCCTGCGGCGCCGCCGAGACCGAATCCGATCACGAAGCCGGGGTGCTTCGGGGTGAACACGAGGGCAAGGATCACCTCCGTGGCCACGACCACGAGCGCCGCCAGCGGGAACGCCCACCAGACTTGACGCAGCCAGGCCTTCCTGCGCGACTTGAACCGCTCTTCGGCGAACTGTCCGGGCCGGCGGTCGATCGTCGTAGTGCCCACACAAGTCGATCGGCACGAGACGCTGGGACCGTGACCCGTACGTACGTCCAGAGAGACTGCGACACCAGCTTCGGGCCCGGCCAGGAGCGTGCAGGGCTACGCGGGCTTGACCGGCGCCACATGTCGCTCTCGCCGTCATCCCAGATTGACCGGGCCGCTCCGCCGCGTCGACGCGGGAGGGTCGTCGTCGCGGGGTTCCAGAGATCGCGTCGGGTGGCGAGTGAGCTGCTGTCGGCGCTGGCTCGTTCCAGCAGCGCGTCGACGTCTTCGGGGCGAATGCGGAACGCGCGGCCGACACGCACGGCGGGCAGGGTGCCGTGGTCGACCCAGTTGCGGATCGTCTGCGCGGTGACCTGAAACCGAGCGGCGACCTCGGGCACCGTCAGCAGCTGTCGATTTGGCGCGGCCATGGACACACGATATGCCCGCCGCGGACGGAGCACGGACATACGGCTGCCGCTATCATGTCGGGTGTAGGCGACGTCTCGGCGACAGGAGAGAACCATGCCAGTACTCGACGCCTCGGAGCGTGACGCCGTTTTCGAGGCTGATCAGGAGATCTCGGGCCTTCAGGAAGCGCTGGAGGCGGCGGTGCAGAGCAATGCCCTGGACGCCGACGTGTTCGAGCGAATCCACGCGACCGTGCTGACGGCTGCCGGCCGTGTCAACGCCAGACTGCCGCTCCACGTTGATGCGGATGCTCGCGACGAGATTCGACGGCGTCTGTTGGATCTCGTCACGCTGCAGGCTGGCGTCAGCGCCCCGCCGCTCGATGTCGCGGATCGGTTTCTGCTCGAGGCGGAGGCGATTCGTCATGTCCTTCGTGACCTGCTCGACGAACAGCCTCCCGCAGAGCTTCGCGACTGCGCGCTGACGATTGCCCTGCTCGAGGCGTGGGTTCCGGGCCTGGCGGTCAAGCAGCTGGCTGAGCTGCTTGGGGTGTCCGAGCGCCAGCTCCAGCGGATGCGTCACGGGAGCGGCCCGAGCTCGCATCGCATCCAGGTGCTCGCCCGAGTAGTCGCGATCCTGCGGCACGCGTGGACCGACCAGGGGGTCTACGCGTGGTTCCATCGTCCGCGCGCGGACCTCGGCGGCCGCCCGCCGATCGCCTTGCTCGACGAGCCGGCGAATGAGCGAGCGTTGCTGATCGCGGCACGAGCCGGACGCGTTCAGGGTGGCGTCTGAGGCGCCGACACTTCTGGGGACGGGCCCGGTCAGCGAGGTCGCGTTCCGATGGACCAGCTACGACGTCCCGTTCTGGGCGCGGCCAAACTCACGCAGCGGGCGCTGGAACCGCGCCGGAGACGAGCCGACCCAGTATTGGTCGCTGGACCCCGAGGCCGCATGGGCCGAGCTGATCCGCCATGAGAACCTGAACAGCGAGGACGAATTGGATCTCGTCCGGATGCCGTTCTGGGTGTGTCGCATCCCGGCGGCCCGACTGATCGACCTCCGGCGGCGGGACGAGCGCGAGAAGCACGGCGTCACCGACGAGGACCTCATCGACGACGACTGGAGCGCCTGCCAAGCCCTGGGCGCGGCCTTGAGACCGCTCGCCGCCGGCGTCATCGCACCGTGCGCGGCCCTCCCCGGGAAGGCGAACGTCACCCTCTTCGGCGCCCGCCGGGCAATCGCCTGGGACCGCCCGCCCGCCCTGGCGTCCGCCGTGTCCGCGACGCGAGTCGCGCTCGGCCGTCCACCATCAGGCCTCATCAGCCACGTGCGCCGTCCGCTCGGCCCGCCAGCGCTCGGCCGCCTCTTCTGAGCTGCACGGCATCGAGCACCACTCGACCCCGGACGTGTCGCGTCTCCCGATCCGTGGCCATCTCGCGATGCGAAGTCGGAATGAGGTCCCGACACTTGCTCAGCCTTCGGCTGAGCTTCGCGTCACAGTATCACCAAGAGTGAGTCATTTTGCTCACTTTGTTCCGTGCTATCGATTGGAAAGCTGGTCCTCGGGCAGCAGGCCTACTACGCCAAGCAGCTCGCGCAGGGCCGTGACGACTACTACTCGGGGCGCCGGCGAGGCGCCCGGTGAATGGGTCGGCGCCGGTGCCGGCGAGCTGGGTCTCGAGGGCCGGGTCAGCGCGGGCGAGTTCACTGCGTTGCTCGAGGGCCGCGACCCGCGGGCGCCTGAGAGCCGGCTTCGCGCGAGCTCGAGTCAGCCGGAGGTCGCGGCGCTCGACCTGACGTTTTCGGCGCCGAAGTCGGTCAGCGTCCTGTTCGCCGTCGCCTGTCGGGAGGTCTCGGAAGGGTTGGTCGAATGCCACGAGGAAGCCGTCCGCGCTGCGCTCGGTTTCCTGGAGGACGAGGCGATGTTCGTGCGCCGCGGAAGGGCGGTACGGCGGTACGCGGTTCGAGCACATGGCCGGGTGCGGGAGTTCGCGGCCGCCGCGGAACAGGGAGCAAGATTGCGAACCGTGCGCGACGTCGCCGATCGGTTCCACCCGGCCGTCCTGGAGCGGAAATCGTGTTTCCAAACTACCTCGACTTTCGCGGTTTAGAGGCCGGCGGCGGCCCAGGCGTGTTGGACGTCGTTGATTTCTTGGGTTGTGGGGGTCTGGGGGCGTTGTGGTTGATATTGCGCGGCGATGATCACGCGGCGGGTTTTGGCTTGGATGTCGGCGAACGATGGGCTGGTCTTCGTGAGGTACCAGGGGGCGCGGGCGCGGTGTTCGGCGAGGACGTCGGGGTGGTGGCCGTGCTTGGTGTACCAGAGGATCGTGATCGTGATCGCGAGGAACTGGAAGGGCACGGTTCGCTCGACTGCTTTCTGGGTGCGGTTGCGGGCGTGGCCGACGCCGGCGAGGGTTTTGGCTTCTTCGAAGCAGACCTCGATTGGCCAGCGCAGTGCGTAGCGCGCGACGATCTGAGCGGGTGTGGCGTGGAGGTCGGTGGTGAGCAGCGCGATCTGGTAGCCGCTGGCCTGCGCGGTGTCTTGGACGAGGATCACGCGGACCGGTGTTTGGGGGCCCATGGAGCGCCATCGGCAGTTGATCTCGTGGAGTTGCAGTGTCTCGGTTTTGCCGTAGCGCTCGACTGTTGCGGTGGTCCACGTCGTTGTGGCGCTGGTCGCGATCTGGGTCAGGCCGGGGAGCCGCTCACCCCATTTGCGGGGTCTGCCGCGGCCCTTGCTCGGTGGCACCGTGGGGTCATACAGCGCGGTGTTAGAGCGGACCCGGAAGGTCGTCGTCACGCTCGCCGGGAGGCCACTCCACGCCCTCGAGGCGTAGGCGGCGTCACCCACGACGTGCAACTGGCGGCCCTCCAGGCGAGCGGCGAGCAGATCGATCATCTCCCGCGCAAACTCGGCTTTTCCCGGGCGCTGCGGGTCAAGTTTGCCGGCCTTGAGGTGCTTGCGCCGCGGCTGCCAGAGCCTGAACAGAACGGGCAGGCAGACCTGGCGCTCCATGAACGGGAGCTTCACGACGATCCCGACAACGACCCAGTTGTTGCCCCACGCCGAGCCCGCTCTGCGCTGGTTCGCAGTCGCGTCATGATGCCAGCTCGTCGCGTGAATCTTGCGCCCAAGACGCTGAAGCAGCGTATCGTCAACCGCGACCACGACCCCGGCACCCGGCTCGCAGGACCCCTCGAGGACCAGCGCGGCGAGGCGCAGCCCAAGCTCGTCCGCCGACCACACCGCGTTACTGAAGAAACGGTGCGCGCGAGCGTGATGCCAGACCCCAGAGCACCTCGCGCCGACGAGCATCCCGGTCACCGTGCGCAGCCCCGTCTGCGAGATCTGCCCGATCATCAGCACCCGGAACGTCTGAAACGTGGGTTGCGAGAACGCACTCGCGAGCAGGGACAACAACTCGTCCAGCGAAACGGGAACATGCAGGAGCATCGGCGGCGCCTTCCGTGGGAGCCGCGACCGGGCAGCCACCCGCAGCGGCACAAGGTATGGACACCCACGACTTCGAGGCGTCCGCCGGTGCTCCTCCCAAACTCCCCCGCTCAGACCCCTAAACCAGGGCCCGGGAGCACCCCCCAAGACCACTCACCGGCCACCCCCGCAGATCGCCGCGGCCAACAACACGACCGAAAAGTGCGAAACCCCAGAAACTACGAGTGCTCGATTACTCCAGAGCGCCCTCTGAACGAGGTCCGACTTCATCGCGCCCATGCCACGCCGTATGCTGCGGAACGGCGCCGCACACTTCGGCGTCGCGAGAGCCAGCGTCGATTCATTTACCCGCATTGCATTCATTCTCCGGTGCATCGGCATTTTCGGCCCTGCTCGAGGAGCTCAGCAACGCCACGAAGCTGAACGATGGTCGCTTTCCACCACGGAATTTCCGGCTCGAGACAACGACCGCAGGCACGCGCAGGGCCTCCTATCTGCCGGCTGGAGACCTGAACCTAACGCCGGGCACGACGCGGGAGCGGATGACGTCCTGGAATGCCCACCATGCGCTCTACCTCAAAGAAAGCGTGCGCGCAGGGTCGCGGACGGACGTGTTCGACGCTAGCGCCGCAAGCACGCCAGAGACGTTCCGTTTACGCGATCCGCTGGATGAGTTCGCAACCACCGATGGGGTGCTCGAGCTCGTTCGGATCGAAGATCTCGGAGCGATCGCGCGCCGCTCCTGCGCTGACGTCGTCACGCTGAGAGCGTGGGCGGAGGCCGTCGCACTGGACCGCAGAACGAACGCCAAGGCCACGGCGGTCGAGTCCGCGAAGCTAAACGACCGGCTGCAGATCTGGCAAGGAGCAGGCGGCCTCGACAATCGCCCCGTCTTCGTCGGTTTCTGGGAGAGCGTGGCCGAGGTACTCGAGACGCCATCGGTGACGTGGGCCAACACAGTGCGTGACCGTCTCGGACTCTCTCTCTACGACCCCGGTTCGCGGCTGCGCAAGAGGATCGACGTCGTGGCCTTTCGCTATCCTGCGCGGTTGGTCCAGCGGACGTCCAGGCGGGGCGGGTGCTTGCTCGCTCGCCCGACCGTGCTCGACGGCGGTCTGTCGACGGCGTTCTGCACGGCGCCAGCGGGTTGCGGGCGCGGCAGCTGCCTCGATCTGAGTGGCGGAGGGAGCGATACGCCCTGGCAGGAGGCGCTGCATCCGCCGCTGAACTACACGGCTGACATGGTCTGGGCCGTCGGCAGCATCACCTCCGCGGTCCCGTCCACACTCGCCGACGCCCGCGCTATTCACCTAGCCGCCGTCTGCGACGCGAATCCAGACTTTTGGGCGCTCGCCGTTGAGACCGACGGAGACCTCTAGTGAGCTTGGTGGCCGAGATCGATGAGGCATTTGCCGGCTCGCCACCGGACTGGCTGCCCGCATTCGCGCACGACCCGGTCGGAAGCTTGACGAAGCTGTTCACCGAAGAGTGGTTCCACGGCCACCTCAACGCCGAAGACCCCGATGAGCTGCTGCTGGATTGGGCCGATGGATTCAGTGAGATCGGCCCGGCCTTCGGGGAGGCACTCGACGGGGCACTGGCCGACTGGATCGTGATGCACTGGGACTCGCGCAGCTTGTGGCACGCCGGATCGCCGGGCGTCACGTGGCATCGAGCCCTGCGCGTCGTGGCACTGATCGACCACAAGCCCGCCGCGACCGCCGTACTCCGGGAGCGCGTGGGCGAAGCCGACGACGTGCTCGGCCCGATGACGCGCCATGCGGCGCGCGATCCGCTGGGCTGGTACTGGACGGTCCTCGCGGTCACGCAGGGGGACGACGAGTCGTTGCGAGAGAAGTGGTGGTCCTTCTGCAATCTGGCTCCCGGCGTCGCGCCGTTCCACGGCCGCATCGGCCTGCTCGGGCTGCGCCGGATCGCTGGCCCTGACCGCGGCCGCTTCCGCGAGTCGGTCGCGGCGGGCGTACTGCGGCTCGCATGCGCACTGGATCAGCGTGTTCAGGACCGAGCGCTGGGACAGCGCGAGGCGATGCAGGTCGCTCGCACGGCTGCCGTCGAGACGCGCGCGGCGTATCCGTTTCCTGAAGCCTGGGCAGCAGTCTGGGACGCGCGCGCAGACAAACTCGAAGAACGACCGCGCGAGTGGCTGGCTGCGGTCTTCGGCGCGCCGCGTGGCGACCGCCCGCGGCGTTACGCTGGGCTCTCGCTGCCCAAGCCTGATCCGGACTGGTTCCTTCGTGCTGGGCAGATTGCCAATCTCCTGCGCCGACACGATGCCGAAGCCAAGAAGGCCGCGACGGCGCTGCTGAACGAGCAGCGCTACTATGCGGAGCGGGCGGGGGACGCCTCCATGCTCACCAAGACGCTTTGCCAACTCTCGTCGGCGCTCGGCCCCGACGACCAGCGGCTGGCGCACGAGTGGGCCGACGAGGCCTGGGCATGGGAGCGTTCTAACCCATTCACTTGGTCGACGTTGGTCATCGCGCTGATCGCGATCGGCGACTTCAGCACCGCGCTCGCGCGCGCCGCGGAAGGCGTCGAACGCTTTCCCGACGATCCGGTGATCGCGACCAACCTCGCTACGGCGCTGCGACGGTGTGGGCGACTGGACGACGCCGGCGCGGTTCTGCGCGACGCCGGTGATCGTTTTCCAAGCAACGCGAACGCGAACTCGCGCGAACTTGCGAAGCTGGTGCGGGCGCAGAGCGAGCACGGCGTCGGTACCGACGATGCGCGGGACCCGGTTGAACTGATGCCCGGCGCCGATCCGCCCGCGCACGAGAGTGACGCCGCCCGGATCCTCACGGAGGCGCGCCTACTGCTCCGCCTAGCTGCGCTGCGCCCGGCCGACGAAAGGGCCAGCCGCCTCGACCGCGCGGGCGCCCTCGCCGACGCGGCCGTCAAGGCACATCCGCAGGACGTGGAGGCGCTGATGACGGAGATCGAGGTTCTGCTCGACCAGTCCAAGCCAGAAGACGCGGCGAAGCTCATCGCGAGCCTGCCCGGCTACATCGCGCAACGACCACCGTTCCAGGCTCTACGCGCGTCCGGTCGTCTGGACGAGGTCCGCGCCGCCGCGCCCGTGAAATTCGAGCAATCGATCCTGATCGGCATAGTCGATCCATGGAAGCAGGCAGGCAGCGAGCACGCGGCACTCTCAGCCGGATGGCCGCTGACACAGCTGCGGGCCACGACCGCCATGTATGACGGCACAGATCTGGGTGACGCCCAAGATGAGGCCATCCGTCATCTGGTTGAAGCGATCTCAAGCGATGCGGACCGCAGGGCCGCAGGTTCTGGCCTACCACAGCGCAACCGCGCCCTGCGCAGCTGGTGGCTCGGCGAGGTTCAGAGACTGATCCCGCCGCTGAAGGCGACCGCTGGAGATGTTGCGACCTACGCCTCGCTGGCGCCGCTACTGGAGGAGCAATCCGAACGGCTGGATGCCATCGACCGTCAGCTAATCGACGCCGCACGATTCACCGCGTGAGGGTCCAGTGACGCGAGGTCGATAAGCGAGGATGGCGTGCACGCGAGGGCCGACGAGGTTGCCGCGCGCGACCGAGGAGGTTGATCCTCCGCCGACTGCTCTGCCGGATTCAGCCCTCGACTCCGGTGCAACCGTCTGGCTTTCGCTCACTGCTCCACGCCGACCACCCGCGCTTCCTTTCCGGCACGATCACCATGATCAAAGCCCATCGGCCATACAACGAAGCGACGCACGCGGGTGGAACTCCTTCATCCGGGCATGACTCGACCAGGCCAGTGTTGAGTAGTCGGGGTCCGCGGCGGCGTTACGCGGTGACGGCGAGCTTGAGCTCGGACAGCTCGGTCGCGCTGGCGTCGGCCTCGCCGAGGTAGAGCCCGACCGCTTCCTTCAGTCCCTCAAGGAGCTCGTCGACCGTGTCGCCTGAGGCGAAGACGCCTGGCAGCTCGGGGATCTCCGCCCAGTAGCTGCTGTCTTCATGGTGGATGGTGGCCGTGTACTCCATGGTTTACCGATCGTCGCCGCCCAGTCGCTACTTGAGGCCCGCTTGACGCAGGATAGCGCTGGTCAGGCCGGCCGGATAATTCCGGTTCTTGTGGTGCGGGAGCGTGATCGGCCGCTGACCGGGCTTCGTCATCTTCACGACGTGCTTGCCGCCGTACCATCGTCCACCCGTTGGACTCGAGCAGCTTTCACGCCGACTTCTGGTTGAGGACCATCACTCCACCGGGGCCGTCGCCTCGCCCGCCGCTCCCGCGGACGCCCGGTTGAGGGCGTCGACGTCCTGCGGGCGCGCCTTTGCGTGGAGGTACCGCTCGGTCGTGCTCAGCCGCGAGTGCCCGAGGAACGCCTGAACGAAGTGCGCCCCCGCCTCACGCGCCACGAGTGATCCGGCGGCGTGGCGCAGCAAGTGGAAGCGCAGCGCCCGCAGCCCGGCTGCGTCTCGTGCCCGGTAGAAGCGCTGGCGGAGCGACGAACCGTCGAGGCGACGGCCCAGCCGCGAGCAGAACACGTAATCGTTGCGCTCGTTGTAGTCCCCGCGCTCGGCGAGCCGCGCCAGCGCCATCGCGGCCGGGTCGGCCAGCGGGAGGGCTCGCGCCTGCCAACTCTTCGTCGGGCCTTCGACTCCCGCGCTGACGGCCCGGTGCACGATCACCCGACGCTGGCCGAGGTCGACGTCCTCCCAGCGCAGCGTCAGCAGCTCACCCATTCGCGTCCCCGTGTACGCCGCCATCCGGTAGAGCTCGCCGTCCTGGCGGTCCTCCCACGCCCGCCACTGGAGCTCGTCCGCCGACAGGCGCCGTGTCGGCGGCGGGCGGTGCAGGCCGGCGGCCGCTGCCCGCGCGAGCGCCTCGACCTCCTCCGGCTCGTAGAAGTCGAGCACCGCCGCCGGCATCTCCCGGCGCTTGGTCGTCGCCGTCACCGGGTTGCGCGGCAGCCCGTAGGAGTCTTCACGACACGCGTAGCCGAACATCGCCGAGAGCATCTGCCTATGCTTGTTGACCGACCGTGCCCTCATCCCCGCCCGGTCGAGGCCGCGGAGGAACACCGCGACGTCCCGCGTCGTGATCTCCCCGACCCGGCGATCGCCGAACGCCTTGAGATCAACCCCGCGCTGTGGCCCTTGCCACGCTTGTGCGCTCGCCCCGGCTCGCTGAGGTAGTAGCGGTAGTCGACGAGCGTCCCCGGCTTGGCCCGCTTCTCGTGCTCGACGTAGTGCAGCCACTCCGCCGCCAGCTCGCGGACCGTCGCCCCGTGCTCGCGCCGATCGCGCTCGCCCCGCTCGACCGCCGCCTCGGCGCCCTCGTGCTCGTCGACCAGTTCGGCCATCCGCACCGTCGCCCGCTTGTGATCGAACCAACCGTCCGGCACGCGCCCGCGCCGCGGGACCCAGCCGCCGTCCGGACCGGGGTCGAGCCAGGCCGGGCCGATCCGACGCTTGACCTGGCGGCCGCCGCGCCGCCATTTCGCGTCGAAGAACGGCTGACCGTTGACGTCCAGGCGCACCACGAGGGCTCCCGTCGGAGAGCTCACGGGACTCACTACCTCACAGTCACCAAAGGACCCATTTCACCTCAGGGTACCACTCGGGTACCACCCTGGATCGGGTACCGCTTCGGGTACCGCGTGACCCTGATTTGACCGCATTAGCACAGGGCTTTGGCCGACCTAAATCCCTGCACCTGACCCTTCCGGCTTCCGGCAGGCCAATTTTCATTTTGCAAGCAGGAGGTCACCGGTTCGATCCCGGTTGGCTCCATCGACGACTTGGGCCGTCTCCTTCCGGCACCGTTGAGACCGTGCCACAGCAGAGGATGTTGTCCCCAAGGCGTCAAGGATGCATCGGGTCGGTGGCTAGACGGACCACAGGGCTTGGGTGGGTGAGAGGCGTGCGGCTCGTAGGGCGGGGATGAGGCCGGCGAGGGCGCCGATGACGAGGGACGCGGCGATGCCGCCGGCCCAGGCTTCGGTGGGGATGACGGTGGCCCAGTGTTTGGTGTGGGCGTAGACGGCGGTGGATGCGCCGCCGAGCGCGACGCCGACGGTGCCGCCGAGCAGTCCCAGCAGGACGGCTTCGGAGAGGAACTGGGTGCGAATGTGGCCTCTGGTGGCGCCGAGGGCGCGGCGCAGGCCGATCTCGGAGCGGCGTTCGAGGACCGAGATGATCATGATGTTGGCGACGCCGACCGCGCCGACGAGGAGGGCGACGGCGCCGAGGCCGAGGAACAGGCCGTTGAGGGCGCTCTTGGCGTCGGCCTGGGCGACGAGGGCGTCGGATGGTTGGCTGACGTTGACCTCGCCGGGGTTCTCCGGGTTGGCGGTGGCGGCGAGGAGGTTGTCGACGGTGTTGACCTCGTCGTCTTGGGCGCGGAGGTAGACGGTGGAGGGGTGGCCGTCGAAGCCCAGGTATTTGCCTGCCGCGGGATAGCCGACCAGCACGGAGGTGTCGATCGCCGAGGCGAGCACGGCGGGTTTGAGGATCCCGGCGAGGTAGAACCATTGGCCGCCGACCCAGATCCGCTCGCCGGCGTAGATGCGGTCGATCCCGAGCAGCTGGGCGGCAACGGCGCCAAGTACGGCTACGGGTTCCTGGGCGGTGGCCGCGTTGAGGTAGCGGCCTTGGGCGACGGTGGTGGCGAGGACCGGCAGCAGGTCGAGAGATGCGGCTTGGACGGTCAGGCCGTTGGTATCGACCGAGGGGACGTAGGGGGTGCGGTAGGCGTTGGCGCCGTTGACCGCCCCTGTGCTCTGCGCCTGCTGCACACCGCCGATCCGGCCGATCATGGCCGGAGCCGTGGTGGGCAGTTCCGTGGTTGCCCCGGTGACGCTCTGGCCGTT
This sequence comes from Solirubrobacteraceae bacterium, assembly GCA_036510225.1. Taxonomy (GTDB): domain Bacteria; phylum Actinomycetota; class Thermoleophilia; order Solirubrobacterales; family Solirubrobacteraceae; genus Palsa-513. The sequence continues at coordinate 20,622 of DATCEH010000052.1, forward strand.
GCTGACGGTGAGCAGGTTCGTGCCGAGCTGGTTGATCTCGTTGAGCAGGCCCGCCTGGGAGGAGGCCGACAGGCCGAGGACGGCGACGATGGCGGCGACGCCGATCGCGATCCCGAGCGCGGACAGCCCGGCCCGCAGCTTTCGGGTGCGCAGTCCGACGGTGGAGAGCCGCGTCAGGTCGGAGAGCTGTAACCGTTGCCGGCTCAGGGTGGCGGTGGTCGTCACGACGGCTCCTCGCCCACAGGCGCGCCGGACGCCGTCTGGCGTGCGTGGGCGGGCGGCCCCGCGAGCGGGCCCAGGCGGGGTCTGGCGCCGGCGGCGGGGCCGGTGTCGGCGACGATGCGGCCGTCGATGAGCTCGACCCTGCGGGGCATCCGCTCGGCGATGGCGTGGTCGTGGGTGATGACCACGATCGTCGAGCCGGCCTCGTGGAGCTGATCGATCAGGGCGAGGATCGACTGCCCTGTGGCCTGGTCGAGGTTCCCGGTCGGCTCGTCGGCGAGCACGATGGCCGGCTGGCCGACCAGGGCCCGGGCGATCGCGACCCGTTGGCGTTGTCCGCCCGACAGCTGGGTTGGACGGGCATGAGGACGCTCGGCCAGGCCGACCAGCTCGAGGGCGTCGAGGGCGCGCTGGCGGCGCTGCTTGAGGGGGATGCCGGCGTAGAGGAGCCCGTCGGCAACGTTGTCCAACGCGGTCGCGTGCTCGGCGAGGAAGAACTGTTGGAAGATGAACCCGATCCGGGTGGCCCTCAGGTAGGCCACGTCCTCGTCGGGCATCGCTGCCACGTCGAGCCCGGTGATCCGCACCCGGCCGCTGGTAGGCCGGTCGAGGGTCCCCATCAGCTGCAACAGGGTGGTCTTGCCCGAGCCCGAGGGGCCGACGATCCCGACCAGTTCCCCTGGCCCGATCGTGAGGGTGACCCCGCGCAGGGCCTCGACGGGCGGCTCGCCGGGATAGGTCCTGCTCACGCCGTCCACGTCGAGCACAGGCACGGCTGCACCGCCGAGAGATGCGTCACCGGCGGCTGCGACCGGGTTGTTGGCGGGTGCGGGTGCGGGTGCGGGTGCGGGTGCGGGTGCGGGTGCGGGTGCGGGTCGCGGAGTCGAGGTCATGTCGTCGGGACCACCACTTCCTGGCCGGTGGCCAGCCCGGAGCCCGTGACCTGCACCAGCCCGGCCGCGTCGTCGAACAGACCGAGCGAGACCGGCACCAGATGGTTGGACGCGCCTGCGACGACGACCTCGACCGCGTAGCCGCCGCTGGACTGGGCCAGCAGCGCGGTCACCGGCACGACCAACGCGTTGGGCGCGGCGGCCGTGGTGATGCCGACCTGCACAGGCGCCTGATCCCACGTGCCGGTGGCGGCGCGGTCAGAGGGGGTGACGGCGACGGTGACGGTCGGCGAAGCGCTCCCCGAGCCGCCCGAGGAGCAGATGTCGGTGCTCGGCGCGGCGGAGCTCGATCCCGGCCCGCCCGACCCGGGGCTGGAAGGGCAGCTGGCGACGGTCCCCACCGAGGAGACGACGCCTGGAGTGGTCCGGTTGTCGGGCAGCGTGATGCTCACCCTGTCCCCGACCGCCATGCTCGTCTGCTCCGCGGCGCTCAACGCCACCTGCACCTCGCGAACCGTCGAGGTACCCTGCATCACCGTCGCGCCGGCCTGGGCGCCACCCCCGAGCAGCGCCGGCACGCTCGTCACCCGCACCGCGGAGGGTTCGAACACCACCTGGCCAAGGGTCAGCCTGCCGTTCTGGGTCACTCCCAGGCCGGCCTGCCACTTCGTCACGGCCGCCGTGGTGGCCGGCCCGAAGGAGCCGGACGCTGGGCCGAGCTGAGCTCGGGTGGCATAGCCGAGCGCGACCAGATCCGCGTTGAGCTCGGCCACGTCGGGACCGGCCGCCCCGGCCGACAGGGTCCGGTAGGCAGGTGTCGAGCCATATAGCAATACAACCGGCCAGTCGTTCACCCGGTAGACCACTCTCCCCTGCGGGACGACATCACCGACCGCGGGCAGCTGGGTGTATATCCCGGGCGCCTGGTTGATCACCGAATACGGCGAGCCGTCCGATCGCGCCCGATAGGTCAGGACCCCAGCCTGCGAGACCATCGCCGAGAGCGTCCTCCTCTCCACCTGCGCGGTACTCGCCGGCGGCTGCGCTGCGCCGAGGGCCTGTTGTTTCGCACCGGACATGACGACCACGCCGACGGTGACGACCACCGCAGCAAGGGCGATCGCTGCGGCCAGTGTCCGGGTCTTACGCCTCATGGCCGGCCCACGCCTGCCGCTGTCGCGAAATCGCGGCACTTCAGCATCGCGGCATTGAGAATGCTCATACCGCTGCTAGTCGCGGCTGACGGGATTCGATTCGTGTCGACGAGAGGCTGACCACTGATCGGGTCCGGAAAGTCATTGACGCCGTTCTCGCGGATGCACTGGGCGAACTTGAGGGCCGCCGACTGCTGCCCGGTGCTCCGCTTGCCGCCCGTGAACCCCGCCGGCTCGAGGTCCTTACAGGCGCTGAGTGCCTGTCTGAACGCCGGGGCGTTCGTGTCGAGCGACGAGCCGTTCGCGACCCCATCGATGGTGAGCTCGCCCGACGGGCCCGGGTCCGGGAACTCGCTGACCCCGTTGCTGCGCATGCACTCGGCGAACTTGACGGATTTCTGCGCAGTAGAGGCAGTGCCGGCGCCGCCGCCGCTGCCGGAGGCGCTCTCGGCGGGCGCGCTCGAACCGCACCCGCTCAGGGCGACCACGGCGATCAGGACAAGTGCGGCCGGCGGCCGTCGCGGTCTATTCATATTTGCTCCTGTGGGTAGTGAGGGCGCTGACATCAGCTCTGCGATGAGGGGCGACTGGAAGCGAGCAGCAGAGGAGGGCCGCCGGCGTCTCCTTCCGGGCCGCGGGCGCCGGGGCCGGCGAGCCCGCGCACACCGACGTCCGGCGCGACGGACTCGACGAGCTGCGTGGCCGCCTCGCCGGCGGCGCCGAGGAGCGCAGACGTGTCGCTGCCCTGTCCCTGTCCCAGCACGACGCCGACCGCGGTCTCCCCGTGCCCGCCGACCGTGACGCGGGTGAAGAAGGCCAGGCACCCCCCGGCCGCGGCGTCGGATCCGGTCTTGCCGGCGTAGCCCTCGGCGATCAGCGGGTTGAAGTTCGAGAGCGTGCCCGCGACAGGCAGCGTCACGCTGGCCATCGAGACGATCTGGCGGAAGACTGGGGAGCGCATCGCCTGTCCAAAGATGCGCAGCTGATCCGCGGCGGTTGAGACCGTGCCTACATCGAACCCGCTCGGATCGGCGTAGATCGTGTGATCCATCCCGAGCGCGCGCGCCCGCGCGTTCATCTCGGCGACAAAGGCCTCCTCGCTGCCCCCCACCCCCGTGGCGAGCATCCGGGCGATGTTGTTGCCGGAGGGGATCAGCAGCGCCTCGAGCAGCTGGCGCTCGGTCAGCGCCTCGCCGGGCCGTACCGCCACGTCCGACTGGCCCTGACCGGTGTCCTGGGCCTGGGCGTCGCTGACGGTGATCGTGAACCCGTCCTCTGCGCCACTCAACGGGTAGTGCTCGAGCGTCAGGTAGGCGGTCATCACCTTGGCCAGGCTCGCGATCGGGACGGGCTGCTCGCCCGGGCTCGTCGCCGGCCGGCTGGTTCCGAGCATCAGCGCGGCCTGGCCGCTCTGCGGCCACCTGGCTGGCGACGGGTCGCCGCGGCCCTCGTCGCCGAGCACCGGCGTGTGGTCGATGGGCGGGTGGCGGGCTGCCGCGACCGCGGTGTAGCCGAGAAGTAGAGCGAATACCGCGCCGAGCAGCGCCCGGCGGCGGCGCGGTCCGTACACGGTCGCTCGGGTACGCCTGGCTGCCGTGCGTACTGGGGCCCTGTGGGTCACGCCGCCCAGTCAAGACGGACGGGCGTTGCCGGACCGTATGCGGTTTTCGATATGCCGACGATATGCACCAGCTCGTAGCATCGAGAGCATGCGGGTGCTGATCGTCGAGGACGAGCCCTATATGGCGGACGCGATCCGCGATGGCCTACGCCTGGAGGCGATCGCGGCCGACATAGCCGGTGACGGCGGCACTGCGCTGGCGCTGCTGAGTGTCAACGCCTACGACATCGCCGTCCTCGACCGCGACATCCCCGGGCCGTCGGGCGACGAGATCGCCAGAAGCATCGTCGCCTCCGGCAGCGGCATGCCGATTCTGATGCTCACCGCTGCTGACCGGCTCGACGACAAGGCCGCCGGGTTCGGGCTCGGAGCCGACGACTACCTGACGAAGCCGTTCGAACTGCGAGAGCTCGTCCTCCGTCTGAGGGCGCTCGACCGCAGGCGCGCCCACAACAGGCCGCCTGTGCGAGAGATCGCAGGTCTGCGCCTCGACCCGTTTCGGCGTGAGGTCTACCGCGACGGCCGCTACGTCGCGCTGACCCGCAAGCAGTTCGCAGTACTCGAAGTGCTCATCGCCGCCGAAGGCGGAGTCGTCAGCGCCGAGGAGCTACTGAGACGGGCGTGGGATGAGAACGCGGACCCGTTCACCAACGCCGCGCGCATCACGGTCTCCGCTCTACGCAAGCGGCTCGGCGAACCGACGATCATCGCCACCGTGGCCGGCGCCGGGTACCGCATCGACACGGGACCAGAGGCCGGGCTCGAGGAAGGCGACCGTGGATAGAGCCCCGGGCCTGAGCGTCCGACTCAAACTCACGCTCAGCTACGCCGGGTTCCTGATGCTCGCAGGCGCACTGCTGCTCGCCGCCGTGTGGGTCTTCCTCCTGCGCTACGTCCCCGACCGTGCGATCCTCATCAACCCCGATAGCCGCGTTCCCGGTGTTTTTCCCGTCCGGTCCAACCTTCTGCACGTTTTCGCTCCGAGGGCGGCCGCGGTGATGGCGTTCCTGCTCGCGTTCGGTCTCGCGGGAGGATGGCTCCTCGCCGGCCGGATGCTCGCCCCGCTGGGCCGCATCACAGGCGCCGCGCGCAAAGCCACGACCGGATCCCTCTCCCACCGAATCGAGCTGGAAGGGCGCGAGGATGAGTTCCGCGAGCTTGCCGACGCCTTCGACGTCATGCTCGAGCGGCTCGAGGCACAAGTCGCCGAACAGCAGCGGTTCGCCGCCAACGCCTCCCACGAACTGCGCACCCCACTGGCGATCACCCAGACCCTTCTCGACGTGGCCCGCAAGGATCCCAACCACGACCTCGACGAGCTCGTCGACCGCCTCCACGTCGTCAACGGCCGGGCGATCGACCTCACCGAAGCACTGCTCCTGCTCAGTCGCGCCGACCAGCGGTCCTTCGCCCGAGAACACGTCGACCTCTCCCTGATGGCGGAAGAAGCCACTGAAACGCTGCTCCCGTTCGCAGAGGAGCGCGGCGTCACCATCGAGACCTCCGGCGACAAGGCCCCAACCGTCGGCTCACACGCCCTCCTGCTGCAGCTGACCACGAACCTCGTGCACAACGCGATCGTCCACAATCTGCCTGAGCGGGGCACCGTGTGGGTCACGACCAGGGCTCATCCCGAAGGTCCGGTGCTCACCGTCGAGAACACCGGCAGGGAGCTCGCCCCAGCCCTGGCTTCTACGCTTGCCGAGCCGTTTCGTCGCGGCGCCGAACGCATACGCACCGACCACGCCGGTGTCGGCCTCGGTCTGGCAATCGTCAACAGCATCGTCCAAGCACACGACGGAACCCTCACCCTGACCGCCCGGGCCGCTGGCGGGCTCCGTGTCACGGTGCAACTACCCGCCGCGCCACCGCATAACGGCAGATGAACGATCAGGGGAAAGCCGCACGGTCCGCGAGGAACAGTCAGGCCCTGTGACTCACCGTGGCATGCGACGGGAGGCGCTCGTCGAATGTGGCCGCGAGCTTGGTCCAGGCGAGTTGCGACGCTTGCTCGACAACCTGATCGCCATCGCCCAGGCCGTCGAGTCCGCTGGGGAGCCCGACCGACTCCGCGATCGGCGACGCCAGCTCAGCGACCAGGTTGCCTGGCCGTGCCGAGCATGACCAGTTGCGATTCGCGGCGTGGCTCGATCAAGAAGGCCGCGTGCGTCGGGTCCGACACGTTCTGATGGCTTGGACCTGCAAATTCTCCTGTCCCACTTCGGGGAGCTGCGCGGGGCTCTATCGAACCCAGAGACCCGCGCCCTGCTCCTCAGACTCGCTGAGGAGCTGGCCGGACTCGGCATGGCCATCGGCCAATCACGACCAGAGTCGCCTGAGAGTCTGATGGCCGTGACTGCGGGCGGGCGCGCCAGACCCCAACGCGACGAGCGAGGCTCCCAATCCGAAGAATGAACGAGGACGGAATTCTGGTGAGGCAACGCAGGGGAGGCGTGTGGGTAGATGTGCGACGCTGAGCCGATGTCGATCCACGAGCGATGAAGATCATCCACCGTTGGGCTGCGTGCGTCGCGGCCGTCTTCGCACTCGCGGGCGCCACCGTCGGCGTGGGGACGACGGAGGCGGCCGCCACCTACGCGCCGATCGACCAGCCCGGGCCCGCGCTGAGCGTGCCACAAGCGCAACTGGCGGCCAGCCTGCGATGCACCGGCACTCTCGCGCACGCCCCTGTGGAGCCCGTGCTGCTGGTGGCGTCGACCGCCGTCGACAGCGCCGAGAACTTCTCTTGGAGCTACGAGCCTGTGCTGCGCGATCGCGGCATTCCCTACTGCACCAGCGACCTCCCCGGCGCGGATGCCGAGAACATGGACGACATCCAGAACCGCGCGGACTACCTCGTGTACGCGATCCGCACGATGTACCGCGCGTCGGGGCAGCGCATCGCGCTGATCGGGGCCAGCCAGGGCGGCGAGGCCGAACGCTGGCCGCTGCGGTTCTGGCCGGACACGCGCGCGATGGTGGCGGATGTGATCGGGCTGGACTCCCCCAACCACGGGTCGCTGACCGTCAACGCGCTCTGCGCGATCACGTGCGCTCCCGCGCTGTGGCAGCAGACCTACGCCTCGCAGTTCATCGAGGCGCTCAACTCCGGACAGGAGACGTTCGCCGGCATCTCCTACACCGACATCGCCACCTACGTCGACGACTTCGTCGAACCCAATCTCCCAGGCGACAGCACCGTGTTCCTCGACGGGCCGGGCGACATCACCAACGTCGCGATCCAGGACATCTGCCCGCTCGCGGTCGCAGACCACCTGCTCGTGGCCTCGACCAACCCGATCGCCGTCGCCCTCGCGCTCGACGCGGTCACCGATCCCGGCCCGGCGACCCCCGCCCGGATCGACCGTAGCGTCTGCGACGCCGGGCTCTTCGCTGCCGGTGTCCCGATCGGGGAATCCATCTCCGGCTTCGCTGCGGCCGCCGCCCAGGTCGCCGGCCAGCTGGCCCTCGCAGGTCGGGTCAATGCGGAGCCCGCGCTGGCCTGCTACTTCAACGCCTCCTGCCCGGCGACCAGCCCGCTCGCCCTGACGGTCAACCACACGCGCGCCGTCGCGCACCGCCCGATCACGCTGCGCTTCACCGTCACGGTGACCGTCGCCGGCGTCGTGTCGCCGGTACCTGGTGCGACCGTCTCGATCGGTTCCGGCCACCGCCTCACCACCGACACGCAGGGCCGCGCGACCACTACGCTCGCGTTCGGCACGCCCGGACGGCGCCGCATCATCGCGACCGCCAACGAATATCTCAGCGCTCACACCACGATCGCCGTCCGGCCGCGGACTCTGCGGATATTCGCCCCCCAACGCAAACGGCACCGCCGGGCACAACCATAGCTCTGTCCCTCCGCGCCTCAGACCAACGGCCGGTCTACCGATCGAGAGCGAGCACCACGGTCCGCGGGGCGGGTGCCCTAAGGGTGTGGAGCGTCATCTTGACCTTGCTGGCTCGAGCCGCCCTATCGACGCGACACAGCGGGCGTCTGACCCGGCCGAGCCCAAGGGGCGCCGGGCTCGCCCTGATTGCTGGCCTGGCGGTTCTGGCCGCTCTCCTGACCGGCTGCGAGGCCGCGAACCCGACGTCCCCGCCCCGCCGTGCGGCGAAGGCCCGCCCGCCGATCGCGGCGGTTGATCGCCTGTCGCTCGAGCAGCAGGTCGGTCAGACATTGATCCTCGCCTTCGCCGGCACCAACGAGCCGTCGTATGTCGGACGGATACTCCGGCGGCGGCGCGCCGCCGGGGTCATCCTCACCGGCGCGAACGTCGCCTCGCCGGGCCAGGTGCGCGCCCTCACCCGTGGGCTCGAGCGCTCCGCCCGCGGGTTGGCGCTGATCGGCGCAGACCAGGAGGGTGGCGCCACGCGCACCCTCCCGTTCTCCGCCGCCACCACGCCGCAGTCCGGGCAGCCCGACGCGGCGGCCGCCGGCGCTGCCGCCCGGGCCACCGGGCGCGCTCTGCGTCGCCTCGGGTTGAACGTCGACTTCGCGCCGGTGGCCGACGTCGCCTCGGGCGACGCCTCGATCATGCGCTCGCGCGCCTTCCCAGGGGACGCCGCCGCGGTGGCCGAGGCGACCGCCGCTGCAGTCGCCGCCTACGCTGCGGCCGGCGTCGCGGCCACCGCCAAGCACTTCCCCGGCCTCGGCGCGGCCAGCGCCAACACCGACGACGCTGCGGTCACCGTCGCCGCCTCGCGCGCCCAGCTCGACCGCCGCGACCTCCAGCCGTTCCGGGCGGCGATCGCCGCTGGCGTCCCCCTTGTCATGGTCTCGCACGCGCTCTACCCAGCGCTCGACCCCGCCCGGATCGCGTCCCAGTCACCCCGCGTCCTCGACGACCTCCTGCGCCGCTCGCTCGGCTTCCGTGGCGTCGTGGTCACCGACTCGATCGAGGCCGCCGCCGTGCGCCGACGCTCGAGCGTCCAGATCGCCGCAGGGCGGTCGATCGCCGCCGGAGCCGATCTCGTCCTGATGACCGGGCCCGGCTCCTACCACCTGATCTACCCGTACCTGCTCGCCCGCGCCCGCCGATCCCCGGCCTTCCGCGCGCGGGTCCGCCAGGCGGCAGCCCGCGTCCTCGCCCTCGAGCGCCGGATCGGCCCTGACGCTCGCTGACGCCGATCGTCGGGCGCATGTGACCCCGAGGCACAGCCGCGCTGCACCGTCGATACTAGAATTGCGGTCATGTCCTTGCACCTCTTCGCGGGGCTGCGCGTCCGGGAATTCGAAGCCGCCCGACCGTGGTACGAGCGGTTGCTCGGTGAGCCCACGTTCTTCCCCCACGCCACTGAGGCGGTGTGGACGCTGGCCGAAGAGCGGTCGATCTACGTCGTGGAGCATGCCGACGGCGCGGGCAACTGCGTGGTGACGGTCTGGGTCGACGATCTCGATGCACGCGTGGATGCGATCGCTGCCCGCGGGCTTCGGCCCGACGAGCGCCTCACGTTGTCCAACGGAGTACGCAAGGCCCTGTACCACGACCCCGACGGCAACGAACTGGGCTTCGGCGGCGCGCCGCTCGAGACCGGTTCATAGTGGCCGAGTCGACCTCCACATCACTCTCCCACGCGACGCGGCCGTGGACAATCGAAACCAGTGGTGCTGGTCGCGCCGGGCCAGCGCGGTCGGCTTCGTTGCCACGGGCCCGGGCGCCGCGCCGACGACACAGTCCATTCGTCCGGAAGCGCCTGGCACCTGCGACCCACGCAAGCAGCCGGGCTCCGTGTCCGCTCTACGCAGTGACGGCGAGCTTGAGCTGGTCAGGCCGGCCGGGTAATCGCGGTTTCTTCTGGCCGGGAAGACGGCCGGCGCACGCTGGCTCACCCGACGTCCGGCGCGCTCCGATCCGCGCAACCTGCCTCGGACCACTCCCGGCCACGCCGCCCCGACCACCGGTGAACGCCCAGTCACCGAGCCGCTCGCCACCGTCCGGCCTGCCGCTTCGGAGTCCGGCCGCCCCGGTCGAGGTCGCGGCTCACCGACGCCTGCTCAGCCGCGCGGATCAGGTCCCGCCGGCGCTCGATGACCATCAGCTGGTTGAGCTGGGTCATCGTCCCGCCCCCCGCCCGGCCCGCGGGGCGAACCGCAGCCGGCGCCCGGACCGGCGATCCCGGGAGTGGCGCCGGCCGTGGCGGACACGCAGCAGCTCGACCAGCGCCGAGGTCGACACGAACGGGTCGGCGATGACCCCGCCGTCGGTGATCCCCAGCGCAGCCCGGAGCTCGCCGTCGACCTCGGCGAGGAGCAGCGGACCAGTCGGCACCGGCGCGCTGTCGATCGTCGCGAGGCGGATGATCTCGGCCGCGTCGTGCGAGGTCGACGGCCGGAGTGTTACCTGGCTGGCGGTGGAAGTGCTCATGCAGACCACGATGCCACCGACGACCAATAACTTCAAATGAGGCTTAAGCGCACTTGCGATAACCTGGGGTAATGCTTGATCTCAACCGCCTGCGCGTCCTCCGAGAGGTCGGCCGCCACGGGTCCTTCTCGGCCGCGGCGGCCGCGCTGACCTACACCCAGCCGGCGATCTCTCGGCAGATCGCCACGCTCGAGCGCGAGCTCGGAGCCACGCTCGTCGAACGCAACCCCCGCGGCGTTCGCCTGACCGACGCCGGCGAGGCCCTCGTCGTGCACATCGACGCGATCCTCGCCCGCCTCGCCGACGCCGAAGCCGAAGTACGCGCGATCGGCGAGCTCCGCGGCGGCCGCCTGCGAATGTCGGCCTTCCCGACCGTCGCCGCCACGATCGCCCCCCTGGCGATTGCCGCGTTCCGGCGCGCCTACCCGGACGTGACGCTCACCCTGACGATGGCCGAGCCGGCCGACGCCCTCCCAAGACTGGCCTGCGGCGAGCTCGACATCGCCTTGAGCCTCGGCGGGATCGGCGAGCCGCTCGCTCCGGGGATCGACCACCTCTGGCTACTCGACGACCCGATGTACATCGCCCTGCCGGCCGCCCACCCGCTCGCCCACCGCCAGAGGATCAGCCTCGGCGACTTCCGCCACGAGGAGTGGATGCTCGGGACGACCACGTCGTGCCCCGACAGCCGGATCTTCTCGACCGCCTGCCGCGCGGCCGGGTTCGAGCCCAACCTGACATTCGAGAACGACGACTACGCGGCGATCGCCGGATTCGTCGCCGCCGGCGTCGGCATCGCGATGATCCCCGACCTGGCGGCAACCAGCGTCCGCGGAGACATCGTCCTGCGCAGCCTCGGAACCGACGGACCCGTCCGCCAGATCGTCGCGGCCACCAGGGCGAACGGATACCACTCACCCGCGACCAGGGCGATGCTCGCCACGCTCGTCGACGCCAGCGCCACGTGGGTGACCTCGAGATCCGCAGTGATCCCAGACGGGCAGCCGGCCGGACTCGTCGGCGCCGCCTAGCATCCCGACCACGACCGCCCTCGACGACTGGAGATCCCTTGGCACGCCGGGCCCCCACCCCCCTCGCCGTGATCGCCTGCGGCGCCCTGGCCGGCGCCGCCGGGACGGCCGCGATGGACGTCCTGCTCTACAGGCGCTACGCCGCCGACGGCGGCGATCAGGGGTTCCGCGACTGGGAGACGGCCGCCGGCGTCGAGTCCTATGACGCGGCCCCGGCTCCGGCGCAGGTCGGCCGGCGGCTCGTCGAGGGGTTCCTTCAGAGTGACCTTCCACCCGGCAGCGCACGACTGATGACCAACGTGATGCACTGGGCGACCGGTGTCGCATGGGGCGTCAACCACGGGATCGTCGTCGGATCGATGACCCGCCGGCGCCCGTCCTACGGTCTGATCACCGGGATGACCGCATGGAGCGCGAGCTACGCCACGCTCGCCCCGGCCGGGCTGTATGAGCCGATCTGGCGCTACCCGCCCGTCGTGCTCGCCGAGGACGCGAGCGCCCATGCCGTCTACGGGCTCGTCACCGGCACCGTCTTCCGGTTATTCGCCGGCCGCCGCGCCTAGGAGCCGCGGAAGTCTCGCCCACGCCTCGCTCGCGGTCAACCGGCGCTCGGCGGAACGCGCGGTGGAGGGACCAAAGGAAAGTAGTTGCCTGAGTCAGTCGGCCTTCGCGGTTTTTTGGCCCGGCGGTGGCCCATGCGTGCCCGAGGTCGCGTCGGGGGCTCGGCGGGCGTGCCGTCGAGGATCATTGTCCGGGCTTCGGGAGGTCGGGCAGCCCTCTCTGCTGTGCGACTGGGTGGTGGAGGGGACTCTCCAAGAAAAGTAGCTGACTGAGTCAGGCAACCACTTTGCGACGAACGTCTCAGCATCCTCCTTCGCCGCCCGGGAGGAGTCCGGCCGAATCACATCCCAACCCCGGTGCCGACCCCCCCTCGTACCCGACCGCGCTTCCGCCCGCGCCCCGCACCGACGTGCAGCGGGCCAAGCGAAAAAGTGCGAAACCCGAGTGAGTCGGTCAACTGCTTTTCGAAACGAACCGTGCATCTCCTCGCCCCGGAGTCCGCCCGCGCTCACGCACCGCGATCCGGCTCATCCCCCGCTCGCGAACCGGTCCCGCTCGACCACGGCCAACCCGTCGACCCGCTCGTTGTCCAGTGTTCCCGCGTGGCCCCTCACCCACGTCCACTCGACCTCGTGCCGGCCGCACTCCACGACCAGCTCCTCCCACAGCTCACGGTTCTTCACCGGCTGCTTGTCCGCCCGCCGCCAGCCGTTGCGCTGCCACTTGACGAGCCAGCCCTTCGTGAAGGCGTCCATCACGTAGCGCGAGTCCGTGTGGAGGAGCACTCGACACGGACGCCGCAGCGCCCGCAGCCCCTCGAGTACCGCCAGCATCTCCATCCGGTTGTTCGTCGTCAGCCGCTCCCCGCCCGACACCTCACGCTCGCGCTCGCCGATCCGCAACAGCGCCGCCCATCCGCCGGGCCCCGGGTTGCCCGAGCACGCACCGTCGGTCCAGCATTCGACCACCGGGATCGTCTTGGCGTCGCCCACCCAGGCACGATATCCCCGCCACCGGCGACCGCACCCTGACCGCCTCCCGGTCGATCGGCGTGACCCCGACCGCCACTCCCGGCGCCCGCTCCCGGCCCGCCCGCTCCCGGCCCGCCCGCTCCCAGCCCCCGCTCCCGGCGCCCGCTCCCGCTCCCGGCGCCCGCTCCCGGCGCCCGCTCCCGCTCCCGGCGCCCGCTCCCGCTCCCGGCGCCC
>DATCEH010000053.1:0-28976 GCA_036510225.1 Solirubrobacteraceae bacterium
ACCCCCCGCACCCGACCCGACCCGCACCCGCCCCCGCCTGGCCGCTCCGCTCCGCTCCGGCGTGCAGTCGGCCCAGCGAAAGTGCCAAACCCGAGCTGACTTAGGTTCTGCCTTCAGTTGAAGCTTGTGAAACCTGAAACCGGTTGATCAGCAGGGCTCTTGCCTGACGGGGGACCGAGGAATCGAACCTCGAGTGACGGTTTTGGAGACCGCCGTGTTACCGTTACACCAGTCCCCCGGGGGCCTTCAAGATACCCTGCCCGGTCGCCGCCGAGCCCGCCGGCCGCCGGTCGTCGTGGGTCAGCGAGGCTCGAAGACGACGACCGGGATGTGCCGGTCGGTCTTCGCGGCGTACTCGTCGTAGGCCGGCCAGACGGCGGTCATCGGACTCCAAAGGCGGTCACGATCGGGGCCGTCGGCGACCGACATGCGGACGGGAATCAGCTCGTCCTTGACCTGGATCGTCGCGTCCGCGTCGGCCTCGAGGTTCTCGTACCACCCGGGATGCTCGGGCGCCCCGCCCTTCGAGGCGATCACGACCCACCGGCGCTCGCCGTCGGTGACGTGGATCAAAGGCGTCGTCCGCGGCTCGCCGGACTTACGGCCGGTCGTCGTCAGCAGGAGGATGTGCGTCCCACGCCAGTCGTAGCCCCGCTCGCCGCCGGTCGCCTGGTAGGCCTCGACGTGGGCCTGCCCGAACAGGTTGTCGTCGTCGGCTGCCATGCCCGAGATCCTAGCGGGGCCGCTCGGGCCCGGCCTCGGCGTCCGGCGGCCGGCCCCTGCCCTGCCCTGGAGGCCGGCCCCGGCCCGGTCCGGGAGGTCGTCCGCGTGCGGCCCGCCGGGCGGCATGCTCGGCGACGTGCTGGGCGCGACGCGCGGCCTGGCGGTCGCGGCCGAACTCGCCGGCCGGCTCGGGCGAGTCGGGCGAGCCGGGCGGGCGGGAACGCCCGTCGGCGACCTGCTTGCGGAGCTCGGCCCACGTCAGGTGGGCCTGGCGCAGCGCGCCCAGGACCTGCCGGCGGGCCTCCTCGGCGGCCCTGGCGGCCCCGGTCAGCTGCTGTCGAGTGCGCAGGCCCTGGGCGAGCAGGTTCAGCGACCAGAGCCCGGTGTCGAGCAGGCGGGCCGCCCGCTCGATGTCGGCGAGCGCGGCGTCCCGCAGGGCGGCGCCACGGACGCCGGCGCGGGCGTGACGGACCAGCGAGGCATAGGAGACCTCCTGGAGGCCGACCAGCGCCCGCGCGGCGATCATCACCTCGGGCTCGTCGGGGTCGACCTCGGCTCGCGCGGCGAGCTCGCGCGTGGCGACGTCGATCAGACGGCCGTTCAGGTCCAGCCAGGCGGCCCGCAGGCTCGGCGTCGCCGAGACCATGTCGGCGAACATCGGCAGGAACACGGCCGCATCGTCGGGGACCGCGGCGAACCGGTCGATGTCCGACCTGAGAGCCCGGAGCATGACCTTCGTCGCCGGCTCGGTCGGCGGGCTCTCGCGCAGGTCCCTCGCCAGAGCCTCGATGCCGGCGTCGGCATCGTCGAAGACGAGGGACTCCTTGGTCGGGAAGTAGTTGTAGACGGTCTTCTCCGAGACGCCGACGATATCCGCGACCTGGGCGACCGTCACGTTCTCGAAGCCCTGGGCGACGAACAGTGTCGTCGCGACATCCGAGATCCGCTGGCGGGTGATCCGCTTCTTGCGCTCGCGGAGTCCCTCGTCGGGATGTCTCCGATCCTGCCACTCGTCCTGCGTGTGGCGCATCCGCCTGAACACGTCGGCCACGTCCGGCCCGAGCTCCCTGACGAGCACCCGGTGCATCCGGTCTCCGCCGATCAGGGGGTCGTCGTCGAACTCCCCGAGTCCGGCCGCCTCCCCCGCGCGGGGACCGTCGCCTGGAGCACCGTCGGTCGCCGGCTCGTTGGCCATCAAACAAGAATACTCCAGCCACCGTGAAACTTCACTTGCAGAAAAAGTTCAGAGACTGTAGACTTCTGGACATGGCTAACTCATTCAGACCGACCACGGCCGGCTCACCCCCGGCCATCGAGGCCCACGGGCTGACCAAGCGATTCGGCGACTTCACGGCGGTCGACCGGCTGGACCTACGCGTCGAGGCAGGGACGGTCGTCTCGCTGCTCGGGCCGAACGGCGCCGGCAAGACGACGACCGTGCGGATGCTGGCGACCCTCGCTCGCCCGGACTCCGGCCGGGCGGTGATCGCCGGCTACGACGTCGTGACCCAGGCCGACCAGGTCAGGCGGCTGATCTCGCTGACGGGGCAGTTCGCCGCCCTCGACAAGAACCTGACCGCCCGGGAGAACCTGATCCTGATGGCGCGGCTCCGCGGCCGGAAGCTCGCGGCGGCGAAGGCGGTGGCCGACGAGCTGATCGAGCGGTTCGCGATCACCGAGGTCCGCGACCGCCTCGTGAAGAACCTCTCCGGCGGCGAGCGCCGTCGGGTCGACTTGGCGGCAAGCCTGATCGACCGGCCGCGACTCGTCGTCCTCGACGAGCCGACGACCGGCCTCGACCCGCGCAGCCGGCAGGTCGTCTGGTCGACGATCCGCGAGCTCCGGGCCGAGGGCGTCACCGTGCTCCTGAGCACCCAGTACCTCGAGGAGGCCGACGCGCTCGCCGACCGGGTCGTCCTGATCGACCGGGGCCGGGAGATCGCCGCGGGCAGCCCGGCTCAGCTGCGGGCGCAGGTCGGCCAGCAGCGGGTCGACGTCGTGGCCGGCGACGCGGTCGCCTTCGACCGGCTCGCCGGACTCCTGGCCGAGTCCTTCGAGACGACGCTCCTCCCCGACCAGCGCACGATCTCGATCCCTGCTCCAAATGAAGCTGCTGATCTCGCACGGGTGGCAACCCTGGTCAGCGAGAGCGAGATCCCGGTCGACGAGGTCGCCCTGCGCCGACCCACGCTCGACGACGCGTTCCTCGCGCTCACCGGCCGACCCGCAACCGAACCGGAGCTTGCTCCCCAGGAGGCGATCGCATGATCTCCGTCACGCCACACCCCCACCTCGACGACCGACCGAGCCCGGCATGGCGCTACGCCCGTGACAGCATCCTCCTGACCGGCCGCAGCCTCCGATCGATTCCGCGGATCCCGGAGCGCCTGCTGGATGTGACGATCCAGCCGATCGTCTTCATCCTGCTCTTCCTCTACGTCTTCGGCTCGGCGATCCACGTCCCGGGAATCAGCTACAAGGACTACCTCTTCCCCGGGATCATCGGCCAGTCGCTGGCGTTCGGGATCATCGGTGCCGGGGTGGCGACGTCGAATGACATGACAGAGGGCGTCGTCGACAGGTTCCGTTCGCTGCCGATCAGCCGGGTGTCGATCATCACCGCACAGGTCCTCGCCCAGTTCTGCGAAGCCCTGCTCGGCATGGTGATCGTCGTCGGCTTCGGCCTGATCCTCGGCTGGCACCCCCACCTGACCGCGCCCCACGCGGTCGAGTTGGCCGCACTGATGATCCTCGGCGTGTTCGCGTTCACCTGGGCCGGCGTGTTCTTCGGGATGCTGGTCCGCTCGCCCGACGCGATGCAGGGTGTCGGGTTCATCGTGATCTTCCCGCTCGCCTTCATGGCCGGGACGTTCGTCCCGATCGCCGGGATGGGCGCCGTCCCACGGGCGATCGCCCACTGGGACCCGATCGCCGCGCTGGTCGCGTCGGTTCGACAGCTGACCGAGGGCATCCACTCGAGCGGGTCGCTCCAGCTTGACCACCCGATCGCGGCGATGGTCGTATGGTGTCTTATCATCGTCGGAATCTGCGTCCCACTCGCATTGCGCCGGTTCAATCACATGCTGACCAACTGATATGGGCGGCTGCCGCCGCTGGATTCTCGCATTGCTGGGCGCCGGCGCCGTGGTCTGGGGCGCGGTCGCCCCGGCCGGCGCGTCGGCGGCCGCACCGGTCACGCGGATCACCGTGACCCTTCCGGGGGTCGCGACGGCCGGCACGGCGCTCGTCGTCGCCGGCCGGGTCAGCCACGCGCCGGCCGGGTCGACGGCCGAGCTCGAGGGCCGGCCGCCCGTCGCCGGCAGCCGGTGGAGCGTGCTCGCGAAGGGACGGATCGCCGGTGGGCGGTTCACGGCCGGCTGGACGCCGGGGACCGCCGGCTTCCTGACGATCCGGGCGATCGTCGTCCGCCGGTCGACGACGATCGCCGCGACGCGGTCGGCCTCGCTGCTGGTCGGGGCCGCGCCGGTCTACTGCGCGCCGACGACGTCGCTCAGCCCGCTGCCGTACGGTGACGGGCTGATCGTCGGCGGGGTCTACAACGTCGGCGGCCCGGCGCCGGGGATCACCGTCTGTCAGGGCCAGGCGAACACCGTGACCGTGACCGACTCGTTCGGGTCGCCGGTGGCCAGCGTCCAGCTCGCCGCCGGTCAGAGCTACGCGATCGCCGTGGCGGCCGGGAGCTACACGCTGAGCGCCGGCTCGTGCCGGGGGTCGGCCGTCGTCACTGCGGGCGCCGCGACCCACGCGGACACCGTCTGCGACGTGCCCTGAGGACCGGGAGCTGTCGTCGACTGACCCGCTCGGGTCTCGGGTCCTGCCCGTCGCGGTTCACACGAACGGCGTTCGAAAACGAACAGCGTTCGTTGCCGCCGGAGGAAGGGTCTCGATCGAGTCGACTCAGTCGGGAACCCACGGCTCGTGCCAGCGGCCGATCCCGGCGACGATGCGGTCGGCCTCGGCCGGCCCCCAGGAGCCCTTCGCGTAGGGGTGGACGGGAGGCGGGTCGGCGAGCAGGGGCGCGAGCACGCGCCAGCTCTCCTCGACTGAGTCCTGCCGCGTGAAATACGAGCGATCGCCGGCCATCGCGGCGGCCAGCAGCACCTCGTAGGGGGTGGCGCCGGCTCCGCCCTCCTGCGCGAACTCCATGTCGAGCTCGATCTCGGCCGGGCCGCCGCGGTCGGCGCGGTGGGCGTCGAGGACGATCCGGACGCCGGGCTCGGGGTCGAGCTTGACGACCAGCTGGCTCGGGTCGGGGCGGTGCCTGGCGACTTCGAGGAAGCGAACGGGCGGGGCGTGCCTGAAGACGAGGCGCAGCTCGGTCTGCTTGACGGCGAGCTGCTTGCCCGTCCTGATCAGGAAGGGAACCCCGTGCCAGCGCCAGTTCTCGATCTCGAGGCGGACGGCGGCGAACGTCTCGGTGGTCGAGTCGGGCGCGACGCCGTCGATCTCCCGGTAGCCGTCGTACTGGCCGCGGACGTACCGGTCGGGCGTGGCGTCGGGCATCGATCGGAAGACGGCGAGCTTGGCGTCGCTCAGGGTGTCGGGATCCCCGCCGGCCGGCGGCTCCATCGCGGCGGCGGCGGCGAGCTGGAGGAGGTGGTTGACGACGACGTCGCGGAGTGCGCCGACCGGGTCGTAGAAGTGGCCGCGATCCTCGGCGCCGACCTGCTCGGCCATCGTGATCTGGACGCTGGCGATGTGGTTGCGATTCCAGACCGGCTCGAGCATGGTGTTGGCGAAGCGGAGGTAGAGGATCTCCTGGAGGCCGAGCTTCCCGAGGAAGTGGTCGATCCGGTAGAGCTGGGACTCGTCGAGGTGCTTGTGGAGGCTGGCGGCCAGCTCGCGGGCGGACGCGAGATCGTGGCCGAACGGCTTCTCGACGACGACGCGGGCCGGCTCGGCGACGAGGCCGGCGCGATGGAGGCCGGCGACGACGGTCTCGAAGAGGAACGGCGGGATCTCGAGGTAGAAGACGATGTCCCGGCGGCCGTCGACGGCGGTGGCGACACGGTCGAAGGTCGCCTCGTCTGAGAAGTCTCCGCTGACGTAGGAGAGGCGGTTGGCGAAGCGGGCGAAGACCTCCTCGTCGATCGTCTCGCCGGTCTCCGAGATCGACTTGCGGGCGTGGTCGCGGAGCTGGTCGACCGTCCAGTCGTCGACGGCGACGCCGAGCACCGGGCAGTCGAGCCGGTCGGCACGCTCGAGTCGGTAGAGCGAGCGGAACGTCATCTTCCTGGCAAGGTCCCCGGTGATCCCGAAGATCACGAGGAGCTCGGCGGTCGGGCTGGGCGGGGACGGCGTCATCGCGGCGACCCGGCGGGAGTCGTCCGATTTTCCGGGCCACGCTCGGCAGGTTCGGGCGGCGAGTGGATCGGCACGCCGGCGATCGTACCGCGGCCCGCCGGCCGGCCTGCGCGGTCAGGCGGCTCGCGTCCGATCGGTTTGGCCGGCGTGGGCGACGGGAAGACCCGGGTCCTGAGCCAGGACGACGAAATCGGCGACGCATTCGGGGAGGGCGAACCGTTCACGGTCGGCGTCGAGGAGGAGCTGTTCCTCGTCGACCCGGTGACCGGGCGTCAGGCGAACTCGTCGGCGGCGGTCGGCGACCGGCTCGGCGATCTCGACGGACGGGTCGAGCGGGAGCTCCACGCGTGCCAGATCGAGCTGATCACCAACGTCTGCGGAGGTGCCGGCGAGGCGGTCGCCGCGCTCGGCCGGCTGCGGCGGGCCGTGCTCGACACGGGGGCGGGACTGATCGGCTCGGGGACGCATCCGTCGGCGGTCGAGGGCGAGGCCGAGATCACCGACAAGACGCGCTACGAGCGGATCCGCGAGCTCCTCGGGGACGCGGTGGCAACCCCGGTCAGCGGGATGCACATCCACGTGGGGATGCCGGATCCGGAGACGGCGATCCGCACGTTCAACGGCCTGCGGTGTCACCTGCCGCTGCTCCAGGCGCTCGCGGCGAACTCGCCGTTTCGCCACGGGAGGGACACCGGCCTCGAGTCCGCGCGAGAGGTGACGATCCGGTCGTGGCCGCGGTCTGGCGTGCCGCGAGCGATGCGGGACTTCGAGGACTTCCGCCGGTCGACGCTGCTCCTGACGCGGGCGGCGGATGTCGAGGACTACACATGGTTCTGGTGGAAGCTCCGGCCCCACCCCCGCTTGGGGACGGTCGAGGTTCGCGGCCTCGACAGCCAGGCTTCGCTGGAGGACGCGGCCGGCCTGATCGCGCTGACACACTGCCTGGCACGGCACTGTGCGCACGCCGAACCCGGGCCGGATCCGCCGGGAGACGTGCTCGAGGAGGGTGCGTTCCGGGCGGCGCGCTACGGCGTGCGAGCAGAGCTGCCCGACGCCGACGGCCGTCTGCGACCGGTCGGCGAGCTGCTCGACGAGGCGCTGACGATCGCGCGTGAACACGCCGACGAGCTGGGCTGCGCCGCCGAGCTCGAGATCCTGCCGGGGCTGATCGAGCGAGGCGGTGGATCCGGGCGCCAGCGGGCGGCGTACGAGATCGCCGGGATGGACGCCGTCCTGCGGGAGCTGACGAGGCTGACCGTGGCCGCGAGTGGCGGGTCGGCCGGGCCCGGGCCGGGGCCGGGAACATCCTGATCGACTCAGCCGGGACTCGCCGGTAGGTTGATCTCGGACAGCCGACGACGACCTTGAAGGAGTGATGACGGATGGCGAGTGACTTCCAGCGGCGGAAGATCGCAGGCGTGTTCGGAGCGATGGACGCGAACGCGGACGGCTTCCTCGAGGCGGCCGACTTCGCGGCGGTGACGCAGCGATGGATCGGCCTCCGCGGGTGGGACCCGGAGTCTGCGCAATCGACACGGATGGACGCGATCATGATGGGCTGGTGGTCGGGCCTGGCGGCGATCGCCGACGAGAACCGCGACGAGAAGGTCAGCCTCGACGAGGTGCTCGTGATGGTCGATCGGCTGCCGTCGATGGACGCGGAGATCTACGGGACGGCGGACTCGATGTTCGAGGCGATCGACGAGAACGCCGACGGGGTGATCCAGCTCGACGAGCACAAGCAGGTCGTCGAGGCGTGGAAGGGCTCGGACGCCGGGATGGACGAGGTCTTCCCGAAGCTCGACCTCAACGGCGACGGCCATCTCTCGCGGGAGGAGTTCCGCGAGCTGTGGTCGGACTTCTGGCGGGGGGACGACCCGGCGGCGCCGGGGCAGTGGATCTTCGGGCCGTACTCGTAGGCCCGTCCGACCCGGCCCGGCCTACCCGCTGGAGAGGCGTCGTCCGGGGGCGGCTGCGAGCTCCGCGCCGGTCGGTGGGGAGCGCCGCTCGGGCCGGGAGACCGGCGGCGGGCTCGTCGGGAGCGCGACGGGGTGGCGGGACGCCGCCGGTCGATCACCGATCGGAAGGCGGCCGGCCGCCCTCGAGCGCCGCGTCGTCAGGAGGGTCGGACGCTACGGGAAGATCGAGCGCCGGCGGGCGGCGTCGGCGACGCGCTCGAGGGCCAGGGCGAGGGCGGCGCTCCGCCAACCGACGCCGAGCCGGTCGGCCGTCTCGGCGACCCGGTCGAAGGCGAGATCGAGCTGTGTGCGGAGGCGGTCGGCGACCTCGCCGGCGTCCCAGAAGTACTGCTGCTGGTCCTGGACCCACTCGAAGTAGCTGGCCGTGACGCCGCCGGCGTTGGCGAGGATGTCGGGGACGACGGCGATCTCGCGCTCGGCGAGGACCGCGTCGGCCTCGGGGGTGGTCGGGCCGTTGGCGGCCTCGAGCACGACGTCGCATTCGAGTCGACGGGCACGGTCGACGTCGATCTGTCGCTCGAGTGCGGCGGGGACGAGGATGTCGCAGGGCACGTCGAGGATGTCCGCCCGGCCGACGTGGTCGCCCGCGGGCCAGTCGCGCAGGAACCGGGCGCCGCCGGCCGGGGCGCCTTCGGCGAGCCAGGCGAGCAGACCGGGGACGTCAAGCCCGAGCTGGTCTGCGACGCCGCCGCTGACGTCGCCGATCCCGACGACCCGCGCGCCGCGGGCGTGGAGCTCGCCGGCGATCACCGAGCCGACGTTGCCGGCACCCTGGACGACTACCCGCGCGCCTTCGAGCGGGCGGCCGAGCCGGCGCATCGCGGCCTCGAGGCAGTAGACGGCGCCGAGGCCGGTGGCCGTCCGACGGCCGGCGGTGCCGCCGAGGACGACCGGCTTGCCGGTGACGATCGCGGGTACGGAGTGGCCGACCTGCTGGGAGTAGGTGTCCATGAACCAGGCCATCTCGCGTTCGCCGGTTGCCATGTCGGGCGCCGGGATGTCGCGCTCGGGCCCGATCACCGGGATCAGCTCGGCGGCGTAGCGGCGGGTGATCCGCTCGAGCTCACCGGCCGACAGGCGATTGGGATCACAGCGGACGCCGCCCTTGGCGCCGCCGAACGGAAGCCTGACGAGGGCGCACTTGAGGGTCATCCACATCGCGAGGGCGGCGCATTCGCCGAGTGAGACGCCGGGCGCGTAGCGGATGCCTCCCTTGGTCGGCCCCATCGTCAGGGTGTGCTGGACCCGGTAGCCGGTGAACGTCCTCACCTCGCCGGTGTCCATGCGGACGGGAAAGTTGACGGTCAGGGCGCGGCGGGGCTCGACCAGGCGGGCCCGGAGGTCAGGCTCGAGGCCGATCAGGTCGGCCGCCTGCTCGAACTGGTCGACGGCGATCCGGTAGAGCTCGGAGCGCCATTCCGAGCCGGGTCCGACGGTGCCGTCGGCCACCGGCATCAGCTCGGCCCAGCCTCCGGTTCCGCGGCGTTCGACGGTCATCGACGCGGGAGCCTAGTGCCCCAGGGGGCGGGTCAGCCGGTCGGCGCTCGGCGCTCGGCTCGGCGCTCGGCTCGGCGCTCGGCGCTCGGCGCTCGGCGAGACGGTTCGTCCCCACTCCGCGAGGATCTGTGTGATCGGTTGGCTCGGGGGCGACCGCCGGTGCTTGGAGCGCGTAGCCTGGCGCAATGGTTCAGTGTGCGCTCAACGGGGACTACGGCCCTGAGGATCACCCGGATGTACCGGTGACGCTCGAGCAGCTCGTGGCCGACTCGGCGGCCTGTAGTGCGGCGGGGGCGACGTCGGTGCATCTGCATCCCCGGCGCGCGGCTGACGGCGTCGAGTCGCTCGCTCCCGAGACGCATGACGCGGTTGTCGCAGCGGTTCGCGCCGCCGTCCCGACGCTCGAGATCTCCTGCTCTACGCAGGAGGACATCGATCTCGGCGGTGCTGCCGACCGCAGCACGGCCATCCGGCTTTGGAAATGCCCGCCTGACGTGGTTTCGCTGAACCTTTGCGAGGCGGGTGTGATCGAGCTCGGCAGCGCTCTCGTGGACGCCGGGATCGGGATCGAGGCGGGTGTCTTCACCCTCGATGACGCGGATGCGCTGCTGGCGGCGCCCTGGGCACGGGGAATCCATCGAGTGTTGGTGGAGGTGATCTTCGAGCACGACGACGACGAGGCCGTGCGGCTGGCTCGGGCGATCGACGAGCGCGTCGCGGTCCTGGGCCGCCCTCGACTCTGGCACGGTGATGCCCGCGCGAACTGGGCGGTCGTCGACGCGGGGCTGGCGGCCGGCGTCGACGTCCGCGTCGGCCTGGAGGACACGCTGATCGGCCGCGACGGCGGGCCGGCGCCCGCGAACGCCGCCCAGGTGGCCAGGACGATCGCCGCGCACTCGTGACGACCTCGCCGGCAAGGCGGTCGCGAGTGGCCGTCTCGGACTCGCCTGCGCGCTGGCGGCCACTACGCCTGTCAAGTCGACGGCGGCGCGCTCCAGCACGGTGACCGCGTTTCGAGCAGCGGCGTCACGCTGACTGCGACGGCGGACCGCGAGCGAGGCACGGCCGGACCCGAGCGTCCCGGCGCGCCGGTTTTTCGTCTCCTTCGCCCGGGTATCTGCCGGCAGACCGGGCGCCGATCGCGCCGAAGCGAACTGGAAGGGACCGGTGGCATTGATGACGGCTCAAGGTGACCCCGAAGGCGAGGAGCAGCGCGATGGGCTCGTGAGCGAGCTCACCGACGATGAGACCCCGGTGGGCGACACGACCGAGGTCCACGACGAGATCACGCCCCGCGACCTCCCACCCGGGCATCCGTCGCGCGGCGAAACCGATCCGGAGGCCGATCGGGACCGCCCATGAGGATGCGGCAGTCCGGCGCGACATGGAGTCTTGGCGATCCAGTTGATCGCGGAGGCTTTCCAATCTGATCGCCCGCCCGGCGAGCGGTCCCCCACCGCTCCGCAGAACCCGCCCAACGGCCGGCGTTTGTTGCTCGCCGCGCTCGGGTAATCGGCCGCCGACGGTGTCTGGGTGACGAGGAGGAGGCGGCCGTGGGCGGGACGCGCCACGAGTTTCGGGCGCTGTGGGGCGTGTACCTGCCGATCGCTGTGACGGTCTTCGTCATCGTCGCGCTCGCGCTCGGATTCGTGGTCGTACGTTTTCGCGACCGGCCGGGACGAACGGCGTCGACGCGGACCGGCGCGCCTCGGGCCGAGCTGGTCTACGTGCTGGCCGTCGCGGCGATCGCGGCAACGCTGGTGATCGTCACGTTCAGGACCGAGTCACGGGTCGACGCCCTGGCGGCGTCTCCGGCGCTGAGAATCTCGGCGACCGGGTCCGATTGGCGTTGGAGCTTCTACTACCCCGCGCAGGGCATCGACGAGCCGGGCCGTGACCAGGCGCCGACAGATCTCTACGTACCGGCGGGCCAGACGATCGAGTTCGACCTCACCTCGCTGGATGTGATCCACGCGTTCTACGTCCCCTACGAGGACTACCAGCGCGCCGCGATTCCCAAGGTCATCAACCGGTTCGATCTCGTGTTCCCCAAGCCGGGCGTCGAGACGAGCGGCTACTGCAACGAGTTCTGCGGCATCGGCCACACCGAGATGCGCTTCGAGGTCCACGTCCTCACGCCCACGGCGTTCGCCGCCTGGGTCAGCCGGCAGCCGCGCAGCGGGGCGCCTCGGTGAGCACCGCCGCCGTCTCGATCCGCTCGCTCGGCCTGGTCGGCGTGATCGGCGCAACCGATCACAAGAGCATCGCGAGAAGAACCGTCGTCGTGGCCTTCGCGTTCTTCATCGCCGGCGGCATCCTGGCCCTGCTGATCCGAACGCAGCTCGCGACGCCGAGCACCGGCTTGGTCGGAGCCGATGCATTCGACGCGCTGTTCACGATGCATGGGTCGACGATGATCTACCTCTTCCTCGTCCCCACGGCGATCGCCCTCGGCGTCTACCTCGTCCCCCTGCAGGTCGGCGCCGCCGAGATCGCCGGGCCGAGACTCTGCCTCACGGGGTTCTGGCTGTACGTGTCGGGAGGTCTCGTGATGTGGTCCGGCTATCTGACCGTGGACGGGCCCGGGGCCGCAGGCTGGACCGCCTTCGATCCACTGTCGGACTCACCGCACTCCCCCGGCGTCGGAATGGACTTCTGGATCTTCGGGGTGATGCTCGCGACGCTCGGCTGCCTGGTGATGGCGTCCTGCGTGCTCGGCACGATCGTCGCCCGACGTGCGCCCGGGATGACACTGCTGCGGCTCGCGCCCTTCACCTGGACGATGCTCGTCACCTGCCTGATGGTCATCGTGTCCTTCCCGGTACTGGTGATCGCGATGGCCCTGCTCTGGATCCAGCGTGACTTCGGCGGGATCTTCGACAGCACCGGCGGCCCGATCGCCTACCAGAACCTGTTCTGGTTCTACGGCCACCCCGTCGTCTACGTGATGTTCTTCCCGTTCGTCGGGGCCGTCGCCGAGGTTGTCAGCGTCCATTCCGGCCGGCGCCTGTTCGGCTACCGGCCGTTCGCGATCTCGCTGCTGGCGTTCACGGCGCTCTCGACCAGCGTCTGGGCACACCACATGTTCACCACCGGGCAGGTCGCCAACCGCTACTTCGCGCTGACCTCGACGGCGCTCGCCGTGCCCGCCGGGATCGAGTACTTCGACCTGATCGCAACGCTCGCCGGCGGGCGCATCCGCCTGCGCACGCCGATGCTCTTCGCGCTCGCCTTCCTCGTCCAATTCCTGATCGGCGGGTTGACCGGGATCCTGCTCGGCTCGCCGCCGCTCGACTACGACGTCCACAACACCTACTTCGTGATCGCCCACTTCCACTACGCCCTGTTCGCCGGCAGCCTGTTCGGGTGCTTCGCCGGCGTCTACCACTGGTTCCCCAAGGTCACCGGGGTCATGCTGCGCGAGCGACTCGGCAGGCTGCATTTCTGGGTCATGACGCTCGGTGCGAACCTGACGTTCTTTCCGATGTTCATCGACGGCTGGGAGGGCATGCGCCGCAGGACCGATTCCTACCCTGCGTCAGCCGGCTGGCAGACGCTGAACGATCTCTCGACCGCCGGCGCCGGCGTGATCGCGATCTCGGTCGTGGTCTTCGTCGTCAATGTCGCCCGCTCGCTCCGCGACCCAGAGCCCGCCGGTCCCGATCCGTGGGACGGCCATACGCTCGAGTGGGCGACCAGCTCGCCCCCGCCGCGCCACAACTTCGCGGGACTCCCACCCGTCCGATCCCCCGCCCCGCTACTAGACCTCCGCGAGGCGGCGACAGCGCGCTCAGTAGGTGACAGCCCAACGCCGATCCACGCAGAGGCAGCCGGATGAGCGGCGACCGCCCCGGCGGATCGACGGCGGACGTCGAGGGAGCGATGACGCGACCGCCCGACGAGGATGCCCCGTGGCAGCCGTCGGCCGCGCCGTTCGTCTTCTGGGCGGTCCTACTCGGCGGCCTCTCCGCGCTGCAGGCCGGGTTCGGCGGCCGGTCGCTGCCGGTTCTCGTCCAGGCCGGAGCAGCGGCGGCGACTGGCCTGATCGGGATCGTGATCCTGATCTCCCCGCGGGTCATCCGCCGGCGCGCCGCCGGGCTGCGTACGGTTCCCGACCTGAGCCTGGCCAGCGCCCTCGTGGGCATCTCGCTCGCCGCGATGCTGGCCGGCGCGAGCGTCGGCAGCTGGCTGATCCTCGGCGGCTTCCTCGGCGTCGCCGCCGGGACCGGTGGACTCGTCCGCGAGCATCGCTTCGAGCGCCGGACCCGGGTCGCCTCGCTGGAAGGCCGATCCGAGAATGCGAGCGAGATCGAGCCATGAGAGCGCCGTCATGGATCCAGATCCTCGGGACCTGGCGGCTCGATCCGGGGTTGTCGCTGACGTTGCTCGCGAGTGCCGGGATCTATCTCCGCGCGGCGGGTCGGAGCGCCCGCGGCCGCCACCGGCGACGTCACTGGCCCCGACGTCGGACCGCGGCCTTCCTCGCCGGCCTGGCGACGATCGCGCTAGCCCTCGAGTCGGGGCTCGACGGTTACGCGGAGGATCTGCTGTCGATTCACATGGTGCAGCACCTTCTGCTGATCCTCGTGGCGCCTCCCCTGCTCCTGGCCGGCGCTCCGATCACGCTCGCCCTGCGCGCGTTGGCGCCGGCTCGCCGCCGCGCCCTCGCAACGCTGCTGCGTGGGCGCGTGATCGCCGCGATCTCGCACCCCGCGGCTGGCCTGCTGGCGATCGGCACCGTGATGCTCTGCACGCATCTGACGCCGCTCTTCGAACTGGCGCTGACCCACCCAGCGGTTCACGTCGCCGAGCACATCCTCTACCTGGGGAGCGGTCTCCTCTTCTGGGCCGTGCTGATCGCCCCGGGGCCGCGGGTCCGCCGGCTGGACGGCCTCGGGGAGGTCGTCTACATGCTCCTCGGCATGCCCCTGATGAGTGTCGTCGGCGTGATCCTCGAAACCGACGGCTCCCCGCGCTACGCCGAGTATCTGGAGTCGGCCAGCCGGCTCGGGGTCTCAGCCCTGGCCGACCAGCGGCTCGCCGGTGCGCTGATGTGGGTCGCAGGAACGATCGTCATGGGAGCGATCGCGCTGATCGTCGCCTGGCGCTCGATCGCCGCCGAAGAACGCCGCGCGGTCGCCCGTGAGTCATACGCCGCCGAGCCCGCCGTGAGCGTGGCCGGCGAGTGCGAGCACCCCGAACGGGCTTGGGCATGAGGCGGCGCCGCCGGAACCCGCCCCGAGCTCGACCCCGTCGCCGAGACCGGAGAGCGCTGCTCCTGATCGCGATCGCCGTCGCACTCGCAAGCCTCGGGCTGGACACGATCGCCGCCGGGCAGAGTCGCGTCCCGACCGGCGCACCCCCTTCGCCGGCGCCGGCTCAGCCTCCGGGCACGGTGCCCGGTTCGAGCCAGGCCGGCCAGGGGCGAAGCCTGTTCGTCGAGGGCTGCTCGTCGTGCCACGGCTTCGACGCAAAGGGCATCCCCGGGCGGGGGCCGTCGTTGGTCGGAGTCGGCGCCCAGGCGGCGGCCTTCTACCTCTCCACGGGGCGGATGCCACTTCCAGACTCTCACGCCTATCCAGAGCGATCGAAGCCGGCGTATCCGCAGCCGGAGATCGACGCGATCGTGGCTTACGTCGCGAGTCTTGGCGGCCCGCCGATCCCAAAGGTCGATCCGGCGGCCGGGAACCTCTCCCAGGGTGAGCAGGCGTTCGCCCTGAGCTGCTCGGGCTGTCACCAGATCATCGCCCGCGGCGGCATCGTCACCGGCAGCGAGGTGCCCGCGCTGGCGCAGGCGACGGCCACCCAGATCGCCGAGGCCGTACGCGTCGGCCCATACCTGATGCCCGGCTTCTCGACCGGCGAGATCAATCAGCAGACGCTGAACTCAATCGCGCGCTACATCATCTACACCCGCCATCCGGCCGACCGCGGCGGCTGGGGCATCGGCCACATCGGGCCGATCCCAGAAGGCATGGTCGCCTGGCTGCTGGCGCTCAGCGCGCTGCTGATCATCGCCCGTGTGATCGGAAAGCGCACGACGTGAACGACCGCCAACCCCCACTGCCCGTGCTCGTGCGGGCGGCGATCGCACTGCTGACGCTCCTGCGACTGCGCCGCCGCAGGGAACCGGGCGAGACCCGGGGCGACGCGGATCCGTCTTACGGGACCGACCCCACCCCGGCGACCGAGCGCGCCGCGGGTGCCGGTCGGACAACCGGCACGACGGCCGGCGCCGAGCTGGGCGTCGCGATCGCCCTGCTGCTGGCCGGGGCTCTCGGTGGCGCGTTCTGCCTCCTGTACGCATTCGACGCGAGCAACACGCAGCTCCTCGGGCTCTCGCTCGGCCTGGCGCTGCTGTCGATCGCCGCGGCGCTGATCCTCGCCGCCGACCGCGTGTTTCCCCGTGAGACGGCGGTCGAGCCCCGGCCGAGACTGGCCGAAGGACGTCGATCACTCGAGGTGGACGTCGTCCAGGAATTCGCCGCCGGTACCCAGGGCCTCTCGCGGCGGCGCCTGCTGCTCGGCGCCGCGAGCACGGCCGGCGTCGGCCTGGGAGCCGCTGCACTCGTCCCGCTCGACTCGCTCGGACCGAACGTCGGCCAGACGCTCGACACGACGCCCTGGAGGCGTGGCATCCCCCTCGTCGACGAAACCGGGCGGCCGATCAGCGCGGCCGAGGTGAGTCTCGGCTCGTTCATCACCGCGTTTCCGCAGGGCGCCGACATGCGCGAACTGGGCTCTCCTGTCGTCGTCGTGCGCGTCGACCCGGCGACCCTGCGCCTCCCGGCCGGTAGGGCGGGCTGGGCGCCGGCGGGTCTTGTGGCCTACTCGAAGATCTGCACGCACGCCGGCTGCGCCGTCTCGCTCTACCGGTCACCGCTCGATCAGCAGACCGCGCGGCAGGGTCCGGCGCTGGTCTGCCCGTGCCACTACTCGACCTTCGACGTGCTCCACGGCGCGAGCGTCGAGTTCGGCCCGGCCGGCCGACCGCTCCCGCAACTGCCGCTGTCGATCCGCGCCGACGGGATCTTGATCGCCGGCGGGGGATTCTCCGGACCGATCGGACCGTCGTGGTGGAGCGTGCGGCGCGAAGGCCCGACGAAATCGTGAGCGACGACGTGTCCGCCCGACCGGTGCGCGACGACGCCGACGGCGAGGCGGTTCGCTTCGTCGACGAGCGCCTCGGAGCGTCGCCGCTCCTACGCAAGGCGCTCCGCTACCTGTTCCCCGATCACTGGTCGTTCCTGATCGGCGAGATCGCGCTCTACTCGTTCGTCGTGTTGATCGTGACCGGCACGTACCTGGCCCTGTTCTTCAACGACAGCACGTCGGACACCGTCTACCACGGATC
Source organism: Solirubrobacteraceae bacterium (assembly GCA_036510225.1). Taxonomy (GTDB): domain Bacteria; phylum Actinomycetota; class Thermoleophilia; order Solirubrobacterales; family Solirubrobacteraceae; genus Palsa-513. The sequence continues at coordinate 16,879 of DATCEH010000053.1, forward strand.
GTTCGCCCCGTTGGCCGGCCAGACCGTCTCGGAGGCCTACGCCTCGACCGTCTCGATCTCCTACGACGTGCCCGCCGGCCTCCTGATGCGCCAGACACACCACTGGGCGGCGCTCGTCTTCATCGCCGCGATCGTCGTCCACCTGATGCGGGTGTTCTTCACCGGCGCGTTTCGCAAGCCGCGCGACTTCAACTGGATGATCGGCCTGACGCTGCTGGTCGTCGCGATCCTCGAGGGCTTCGCCGGCTACTCGCTCCCCGACGACCTCCTGTCGGGAATGGGTCTTGCAATCGGCTACGGCGTAGCGCTCGCGATCCCGCTCGTCGGTGCGAACGTCGCGTTCCTGATCTGGGGCGGCCAGTTCCCCGGCGGCGCGAGCTTCGAGCCGCGCCTGTTCATCGCGCACGTGTTCCTTCTGCCGGCCCTCCTGGCAACGCTGATCGGGGCCCATCTCGCGATCATCATGCGCCAGAAGCACTCCCAGTTCGCCGGTCCGGGACACCGCGAGGACAACGTCGTCGGCACCCCGCTGTGGCCCGGCTACGCTCTGCGCGCGACCGGGCTGCTGTTCGCCGTCGCCGGCGTCCTCTTCCTGCTCGGCGGCCTCGTCCAGATCAACCCCGTCTGGCAGTACGGGCCGTTCGAGCCGTACCTGGGCACGAATGGCGCCCAACCCGACTGGTACCTCGGCTGGCTGATCGGCGCCCTGCGCCTGATGCCACCGCTCGAGATCCACCTCTTCGGCTACACGGCGATCCCCAACCCCTTCTTCGGCGGGATCCTCTTCCCCGGCATCGTCTTCACCGTCCTCTATGCATGGCCGGCACTCGAGCGGCGAATCACGAAGGACCATGCGCGCCACGACCTGCTCGACCGCCCACGCGACAACCCCTGGCGCACGGCGACCGGCGCGGCCTTCTTCAGCTGGGTGGCGATCATCTTCACCGCCGGGTCAGCCGATCGGATCCTCGTCAGCGTCGGAATTCCATACGTCAGCCAGGTGTGGTTCTTCCGCATCGCCGCATTCATCGCACCAATCTTCATCTACGTCGCCGTACGCGGCATCTGCCGCCGGCTGCGGGCGACCGAGGTGCATCCGCTGCGCGAGTGGACCGGCACGACGATCACGCGCAACGACGCCGGCGGATACGACGCGGTCGCCAAGTCCACGCCGGTCCCCCGGCAACAGTCGCCTCCCTAGCACCGATGCCGGCCGGCGGCGGCGCCGGCCGCTTTGGAGCCGGTCATCATGGACAGCGCGGCAGATGCCGTGATCTCGATCGCGCTCCGGGCACTCGCCATCGACGAGCGCCCACCGCTCTCGACGAGCATCGCGCCGTCCGCCCGCGGCAAGGCCGGCCGAGACACCGGTCAGCCGGCTCCGCGACTGGTCACGACCTCCCTGAGCTTGGCGACCGCAAAGCCCCACGCGTCGCCGGTCGTGATCTTCGGCGGCAGGGCGACCTCCTCGGGGTTGGTGAGGACGTCGACGAGGACCGGACCGGCCGTCCCCAGCGCGTCCCTGATCGCACCGTCGATCTCCTGGGGATCGGTCACCCGGATCCCGGTCAGTCCCATCGCTCGGGCCACGGCGGCCAGGTCGGGGTTGTGGAGCTTGGTACCGAACTCGGGCAGGCCGCCCTGCTCCTGCTCGAGCTTGACCATCCCGAGCCGGCCGTTGTCGAAGACGACGAACGTCACCGGCAGGTCGTAGGCCACAGCCGTGAGGAGGTCGCCGAGCAGCATCGTCAGGCCGCCATCGCCGCAGAAGGCAATGACCTGGCGACTGCGGTCGAGCGCCTGGGCGCCGAGCGCGTGCGGCATCGCGTTGGCCATCGACCCGAGGTTGTAGGACCCGACCAGGCGCCTGGTGGCGCGCATCGTCACGAATCGCGAGAGCCAGACCGTCGACATGCCGGTGTCGGATGTGAAGATCGCGTCGTCGGCCGCGTGTCTGTCGATCGCCGCGGCGAGCGCCTCCGGCCGGATCAGATGGTCGGGATTGTCGAGCACGGCGCGTGCCCGACCGGCGAGCCCGTCGTCGTGCCCTGGCTCGGCGAGCTTGCGCTGGCGCGAGCGCCAATCCTCATAGTCCGCACGATGCTCGTCGAGCCGCGAGCGGTCAGGCTTCGGCACCACCCGTTCGAGCAGGTCGGCGAGCACCAGACGGGAGTCGCCGATCACACCGACATCGACGCTCGTTCGTCGGCCGATGTGCTCGCCGCGCATGTCGATCTGGACGACGACCTTGCCCTTCGGATACCAGTCGACGTAGGGAAAGTCCGTTCCGACCATCAGCAGGAGCTCGGCTGCGTCGAGTGCCTTGCGGGCTGCCGGGTTGCCGATCATCCCGGTCTGTCCCAACTCGTAGGGGTTCTCCCGCTCGAGCCCGTCCTTGGCCTTCAAGGTGAGGACGATCGGCGCGGACAGGTGCTCGGCCAGTGCGAGCAGCTCGTCACGAGCGTGGCGCGCTCCCTGACCGGCGAGGATCGCAACCGATGCGGCGGCGTCGATTCGCCCGGCAGCGGCGGCAAGGCCAGCCGGATCGGCGCTCAGCGGGGGGTCGGCCTGCGTGAAGTGGGGCTCGGCCGTCCCGTCGGGAACGTCCATCGCGGCGACGTCGCCCGGGAGGGTGAGGACGGTGACGGTCTTCTGGGCGAGTGCGGTCTGGACCGCCTGCTCGAAGAGCAGCGGCATCTGCTGGGGGCTCATCACAGTCCGTGAGAACGCCGCGACGTCGGCGAACAGCTGGTCGTTGTCGACCTCCTGGAAGAAGTCGCTGCCGATCTCAGCGAGCGGCACCTGACCGCAGACGGCGAGCACCGGCACCCTGGACTTCTTGGCGTCATAGAGACCGTTGAGGAGATGGATCGACCCCGGCCCGACGGTCCCCATGCATACACCGAGCGTCCCCGACAGGTGGGCCTGGGCGCCCGCGGCGAAGGCGCCCGCCTCTTCGTGGCGGACGCCGATCCACTCGAGCCGCTCGTCTCGGCGGATCGCGTCGGTCACGGGGTTCAGCGCGTCTCCGACGACCCCCCAGATCGTCTTCACGCCGAGGTCCGCGAGTCCTTTGACAATCAGCTCAGCGACGGTCGGCATGGCGCTCCTTCGGTCTGCTCGCACGAGCTTTGAACGAGTCGGGGTCGGCCCGCGCCCAGTCGGCCGCCCACGTCGTCGGGGGGCCGACGAGCAGCTCGCCGGGCTCAAGCCATTCGTAGAGCTCGGCGAACGAGCTCGTCCGGGCCTCGTCGACGCGGCGGATCAGCATCCACGGCTCGATCTCGGACGGATCAGCCGCGCCCATCGAGCCGATGATCTGCTGGGCCTGCTTGACGGTCGCCTCCTGGAAGCGCTGGACCCGTCGCGTCTTGTCGGGCACGTCAAGCGCCCGAGCCCGACGGGCGTCCTGGGTCGTCACGCCGACCGGGCACTTGTTGGTGTGGCAGACCTGGGCCTGGATGCAGCCGACGGCCATCATCATCGCCCGGGCGGCATTCGTGTAGTCGGCGCCCTGGGCGAGGCGTTTCACGATGTCCGAGCCGGTCGCGACCTTGCCGCTCGCGCCAACACGGATCCGCGGGCGCAGGCCGGTGCCGACGAGGGCGTTGTGGACCATCATCAGGCCCTCGGTGAGCGGCGTCCCGACGTGATCCTCGTACTCCTGCGGAGCCGCACCCGTCCCGCCCTCGGAACCGTCGACGACGATGAAGTCGGGGGCGGTGCCCTCCTCGAGCATCGCCTTGCAGATCGCCAGGAACTCGTGGCGTGCGCCGACGCACAGCTTGAACCCGGTTGGCTTGCCGCCGGCCAGCTCTCGCATCCTCGCGAGAAAGCGAACAAGCTCACGCGGCGTGGTGAAGGCGTTGTGGTGCGACGGCGAGACGCATTTCTCACCCTTGGGAACGCCCCGGGCCTCAGCGATCTCGGCGGAGACCTTCGCGCCCGGGAGCACCCCGCCGATCCCAGGCTTGGCACCCTGCGAGAGCTTCAGCGAAACGCATTTGACCTGCTCGTGGGCGGCCTTCTCGCGGAACTGGTCCGGATCGAAGTGACCGTCCTTGGTCCGGGCGCCGAAGTAACCGCTGCCGATCTCCCAGATCAGGTCGCCGCCATTCTCGAGGTGGTACTTCGTCAGGCCGCCCTCCCCCGTGTCGTGGGCGAAGCCGCCAAGCCTGGCGCCGGCGTTCAGCGCGCGGATCGCGTTCGCCGAGAGGGCGCCGAAGCTCATTGCGGACACGTTGAGCAGGGCCATGTCGTACGGCTGCGTGCACTCGGGTCCGCCGATCCTGACTCGTGGCTGGTCCTTCGCCGGGTCGAGCGGCGCGTTCGTGTGGAGCAGCCACTCATACCCCGGGTCGGCGACGTCGCGCTCGGTGCCGAAGGCCTGCTCCTCGTGGATTCCCTTCGCCCGCTCGTAGATCACCGTCCGTGTATCCCGGTCATACGGACGACCGTCGTAGTTGCGCTCGATGAAGTACTGCTGCATCTCCGGGCGGATCGCCTCGAAGAGGAAGCGGAGATGCCCGGCCACCGGGTAGTTGCGGAGGATCGAATGCCTGCGCTGCACCAGGTCGTGGACGGCGAGGCAGACGATCCCAGCCAGAAGGACCGCGCCGATCACCCCGACGACGCCGCCCCCGGCGAGCGCGGCGAGCGCCGCCACGAGGAGGAGCGCGGTCGAGGCAACGATCACGAAGAACCTCATCGGGAGCCCGTTCCTGCGTTCATCGGCGTGTCGTCAACAAGGTCGCGACGGCCTACCCCGCGGCCGCCGGATTCAACCGAGTACAGCGGCGCGGATCGCTCTCGGCAGACAGATCCGCGTCGGGGCGTCAACCGGCCGCTGGCCGCAGCGCCGCGGTTAGTCGGGCGATCCACGCAGCGGCCGACGTGGAGATCTTCGTTGACCGCCGAGGCACGGAGCCCGGGGCGCGGAAGGACCCGTCGTTCTATTCGAGGCGTTGAATGAGGGACGCGAGCTCGCCGGGGCTGTAGCCGTGCTCGCGGGCGAAGCGGACAAGCTCGTGCGCTCGCGCGAGGACGGCACCGCGTTCAGGAGTGCCGCTGCCGCTGACGCGGGTGCCGTGGCGACGACGAAACTCGAGTAGGCCTTCGTCGCGGAGAAGCCGCAGTGCGCGAGGTACGGTGTTGGCGTTCACGCCGACTACCGCGGCAAGGTCTCGCCGGGTGCAGGCGTTCGCCCGGCTTCGCCGCGCCGTCGGCGATCGCGCGGCGGATCTGCGCGGCGACCTGGTCGGGCAGGAGGGCTGGGTCGGCGCGGTCTATGTCAAACGCGGCTATGATGCTATTCAGCGTAGCATGCATAACTTCTAAGCGGGGAGGGGCCGGCATGACCGAGATCGCGATCAGCATCGACTACGGAGTGATCGACGACGCCCGCGGGCGACAGCGACGCCGCCAACGCTGCCTCGCGCTGATCGGCGTGCTCGCCGTGACGGCCGCCGGCCTCGCGTTCACAACACGCGGCCCAGCCCAACCCGACGGCCGAGGCCCGAGCCAATCCGGGTCGCCGGCTCCCGTGGTCGCAGCGAATCCCACATTCGCGGCCTTCAACCGACCCTCGCCGATCGCAATGCCAGCTCAGCTTCGCGCGGAACTGTCGACGATCTCGATCGAAACGCAGAAGTTCGCTCCGAACTTCGCGCTCGCTCATCTCCTCAGCGACCCTGCACAGACGCCCCAGATCTGGCTCGTCCCCGGCACGAACTCGCTCTGCCTCTACACGATCTCCGTCGCGGCGAACCCTGTCAACGATGACGGCGGATCAACGTGCCAGTCGCTCCCCGCGGTCGGTGCCGGCGAGCTCGAGACCTACCGCGCCGCGTCCAACGGGGCATCAATCACCGGGATCGCACCCGACGGCGTCGACCACGTCACCGAACACGACCCCGACGGCACCACCGAGCAGTTCCCCGTGAGGAACAACCTGTTCGTCGTACCCGACCCGGCCACGACGACCGTCGCCCTCGACACCTGAAAGAGCGCGCTCGCCGCAAACCGCGCTCAGGCCATCGGCGATCAGCGGCGCTCGTCAGCTGGGGGACACATTTGTGGGACACGCCGTCGCGAGCGCCCCGGCGCCGGCTGGCGTGCCGCCGCAACGGAATCCCCGAATCCCGAATCCGCTGAACCAAGATGGGACCGACCGACCGATGCGCTTGGGAGGAGCATGTTCGAATATTGCAGCCTCGCCGAAGTTGGAGGCCGCTGCCCGTCGACATGCCGCCCTGCTCGCATCGGGACAACTGGCTGTGGGCGCCGGGTGAATACTGGGCCAGTCGCGCCGGTTGGAAAACCAGGCCATTGGGCGTGGCGGCCGGGGGTCTTGATGAGCTGATCCCGCGGTCGCCCGATCTCGGTGCGCTGCTGCGAGGGCTGGATCTGTCTCGGCCATTGATTGCGGACCGCGCCGTCGGTGAGCGCAGTACTGCAGGCGCGGGAACACCTTGTACGAAGTGGACGTGTGGACCCGCGCCACGCGCGGTCCGCAGGATGCGCTGCGAACGACGTATAGACAACCAAAGGAATGGCCCAACAATGTTCGAAGTGTGGGAAGTTCAGTACGCGGCGCTGCTCCGCATGTGACGGACGCGGGGCTTGGACAAGTCTGGGTAATGCGCGGAAGTGCCCACCTGCCATGGAAAGGGCCAAGTCTGCGCAGAGTGCGGGTCGCAGGTACGGTAAGACGTGCGGTGCTCGGGCCCTCCGTGCGCAATGCGGGTCTATTGGGGGTGACCGTGCAGACTCTGCGCTCGCAGACTCAGCGAACCAGCGCCCGTTCGTGATTCGCGGTCAACCTCGCCTCGGGTGTGGCCACCTTCGTCCCGTCCTCGCGGCCATCGGGTACGGGCGACCGAAGGAGTCGCAACGGCAGCGCCAGCTCACCAAGGACATCCTGCGGATCGCCGAGGCCACGCTCCTGGCTGCGGAACGGCCCGAACTGGTCGCCTATGAGGCGCTCGGCGGGCCTGACCGCGCGGTGCATCTCGCGACGTACGGGAGCATCCGCAAGCCAATCGGGGAGGTCGAGTTCCGCCAGCGGGCCTACCAGCCTCACCCGTGGTTCGTCGGAGCGCTGCTGCGATCAGAGCCGGCGCCCTTCGCGAACCTGCCGCCCGCCAATCCGCTCGTTCGGCCCGAGTAGAGCCGCCAATCGCCAATCGGGCGGGATGCTGGCGTCCATGACTACGAGCCGCGCAGGATGCTGGCGACCCGAATCTGGGGGGTACCACCGTATTGGCCGGCGCTCGACGTGACGCCAGGTCCGGTGACGGTCACGGTCGCCTGGGTGCCGGGACCGTCGCTGTCGGCGGTCTGGTCGGCGTAAGACAGCCCTATTTTCTCGGCGGCGTAGGACGCCGGACTCCCTTGGGGAGTATTCGGGGTGTAGTAGTTGGGGAAGATGATCCAGATCCCCTCGTGGATGGACTGGTCGAAGCTGAGCGGACCGGTAGCCCGGAAGTAGAGGTACTCGCTGCAGGCGGAGCCGGAGGAATCCGTCAGCGTCTCGCTGTCGTAGCTGAGCTCGATCCCTGGCGACAGCGGGAAGTTCGGCGTGAGGTTGGTCACGGTGAGCGTCCCCGGTACTTCAGCGTCAGACGCCGGATTGACGCTGCACCCGGGAACGTCGCCCGGGACAACGTGCTGGACATGACCGAACACCAGGGTGGCGCGGGCCGCGTAGCCGCCGGCGATGGCCATGTTGACGGCGTAGCTGGCCCCACTCGGCGCGGCAGGAGGGGCCGCCTTGGGCGAGCTCGCCACTGCGGTGGTCCTGGGCGTCCTGGCGACGGGAGCCTTCGCGACCGTCTCACGCCCGTGCGAGGCGCCGCACGCCGCGCAGACAAGCGGGACCGTCAGCAGTGCGACGTGCCGGCGTAGCGCCCAGGCGCTTCTGACAACGTCCGGCCGCTGCTGCGTCCGGTCGATGCCTCGCGGCTTGGCGTTGCACGGTGGGCTGCCTGCTCGGTCGGACGGCGAAGCCGGCCGGAGCCAAGACCCGACGCGCGCCAACCTGGCGGCGGGGCTGGTTCCAGCGGGCGCCTGCTGAAGCATGCACTTCCTCCTCTTGTCGTTCCGCCCCCTCTGACGGCCACCCGACGGCCGTCGTTCAGCGGACATCCCCCGTGCCGGCGGGCAATCTAGACGACTGGCCCGGCGCGTGCAGTAAGCGGTCTGTGAGACGAGTCGCGCCCCTGGTGTGGGGGCGCGGAAACGTCTCCGGACTTTGAGAAAACCGGCGACCGGCGAAGCAAGCACCCCCAACACACCACGCCCTCATCCCGGCTGGCGAGCCCCGAAGCCTCGCGGTGACGCGCCCGCCCACGCTCCCTACGGTCGCGTTCCCCCGGACGGGAGCCCAGAAGCCCTCCCGGGATGGTCCGGCGATTCACGTCGACCGGGCCGAGCGGCCCCGAACGAGTCAGCTCGCACAGCCGCAACTCGCCGGCGGGCTGTCCGCGGCAGTGACGCCGCAGCAGTCTCCCTTCGCCGCCGGGTCGCAGCACGTCGGGAGCGCGGCGGGTTCGCAGCATGTCCTCGACTCGGGCTTGCGGGCACGGATGATCGCCGCGCTCGCGTGCTCGTGTACGCGGTGCGTTTCGTGGATCTCGATTTGGTCCAGTCCGGCGCTCTGAAGCGCCTCGCGGAACTCCGTTTGGGTGAGCGCTCCGGCGATACAGCCAGTCCAGGCCACCATGTCGGCTCGGGTCGCCTCGTTCATGTCGGGGTCGGCGATCACGTCGGAGACGGCGAAGCGGCCGCCGAGACGCAGGACGCGCGCCGCTTCACGGATCACCTGCTCCTTGTCGCCGGAGAGGTTGATCACGCAGTTGGAGATCACGACGTCAACGCTTCCGTCGGCGATCGGCATCTGCTCGAGGTAACCCTTGATGAACTCGACGTTCTCGACTCCGGCTGCGGCGGCGTTGGCGCGGGCGAGCGCGAGCATCTCGTCGGTCATGTCGAGTCCGATCGCCCGGCCGGTCGGGGCGACGCGCCGCGCGGAGATCAGGACGTCGGCGCCGGCGCCGGATCCGAGGTCGAGGACGATCTCGCCGTCGCGCAGGTCGGCGACGGCGGTCGGGACGCCGCATCCGAGGGAGGCCTCGACCGCGGCAGTCGGGGCGTCGCCGGCCTCCTTGCCGTAGAGCACGCTGCCAAACGCCACGCCGTCCGCGGTCGGCGTGTCGCCGCACCCGTTGCCGGGCCCGCAGCAGCCGGCTTCGGCCTCGAGCGCGCGTGCCTGGTCGTACGCGCCGCCGGCGGCGCGGGCCGCAGCGCGGGCGTAGCGCTCGCGGACGGTTTCGCGGATGTCGGTCACGTCAGCCATGCGGAGAGCTCCTTCAGCGCGTCGGGGATCACGTAGTAGTAGGCCCACAGGCCCTCGCGTTCGGACCCCACGATGCCGGCCTGGCGCAGCACCTTGAGGTGGTGAGACACCGTCGGTTGCGCGAGGTCGAACAGCGGGACGAGCTCGCAGACGCAGACCTTGCCGGCGTGCTTGCGCAGCACGTCGACGAGCTGCAGCCGGACCGGGTCGCCGAGCGCTTTCGCGACCCTCGCGAGCTGCTCGGCCTGTTGACGCTCGACGTCCGGGTAGACGACGGGTTCGCAGCAAGGTTCGCCAGGGGCGCGTTTTGTCTTTGGTGTGAGTTCCAGATCGATGCTCATCAATACACATATATCGCTTGAACTCATCTTTGTCAATGGGTAGAGTTGGCTTTTCGGTGGTCGGGAGGCCTGTCATGAGCAGCATCGAGACGCCCCGCTGATGCGCCGCGCGCTAGATGTGACGATCGCCGAGCTCGCCGAGGAGTTCCACGGAATCTTCTCCCGAGAGACGCTCGCGCGCTGCGTCGACGAGTCCTTCATGCAACTCGGCGGACGGCCGACGATCGGCCCGAACTTCCTCCCGGCGATCGTCGACCGCTTCGCCCGCGAGCGGCTCTGGGCCGTGGCCCAGCACGAGCAACGGGTCGAGAAGGCGATGCCCGAAGTCCTCTCGACATGACGCTCGAGTTCCCCAGGCCCCTGACCGACGAGGTCGTCCAAGCAGCCGACGTCGTGATCACGATGGGCTGCGGCGACGCCTGCCCCGTCTACCCGGGGAAACGCTACGAGGACTGAAACGTCGCCGACCCCGCGGGCCAGCCGATCGAGGCGGTGCGCCGGATCCCCTACGACCTCTACCACCACGTCGCTGACCTGGTCGAATCGCTGAGCCCGGGAGGTTCGAGATGAAGTACGTGCTGTTGGTGTGCAACCACAACGCCGGTCGCTCGCAGATGGCGCAAGCCTTCCTCGAGCGAGACGCGCCCGATGACGTCCGTAGCGAGTCCGCCGGGTCCTCGCCCGCGAAGGAGCTCTGGCCGAACGTCATCGAGGCGATGCACGAGGTCGGCATCGACCTGTCCGGGCGCAAGCCGCGCAAGCTGCTGACCGAGATGCAGCTGCACGCCGACTGGGCGGTGACGATGGGCTGTGACGATGTCTGCCCGTATGTCCCGACGACCGTCGAGGCGTGGGACATCCCCGACCCGGCCGGCCTGCCGCTCGAGGAGATCCGTCCGATCCGCGACCTGATCGAGCAGGAGGTCCGCGAACTGATCGACACCAACCTCGAGGCGCTCCGCACCGACCCGACCGCTCACCGAGCCCGGCTGATTCGCCTGCTGCCGCAGCTCGAGCGCGAGTTCACCGGGGAGCGCACAGACGCCGAGATCCGCGCCTGCGCGGACGCCGTCCTTGGCCGCTACGACAACGTCAAGGTCCGCAGCCACGTGATGACGCTCGCGCACCGCCAAACCCGTGAATGCCTGCGCGCCGAGCACTGCTACGAACTCGACCCGACCACCCGGAAACTAACGCCCGTCCCCTTGAGAAGGAGCCACAGAGCGTGAACGTCCTCTTCGTCTGCCTGCACAACGCCGGGCGATCCCAGATCAGCCAAGCCCTCTTCGAGCACGCCGCCGACGGCCGCCACCAGGCGCGCTCCGCCGGCACCACCCCCGGCGACCGCGTCCACCCCGAGGTCCTCGCGGTGATGGCCGAGGAGAACATCGACCTATCAGGCCGCATGCCACAGCTGCTCACGACCGAGCTCGCCGAGTGGGCGGACGTCGTCGTGACGATGGGCTGCGGCGACTCCTGCCCCTACATCCCCGGGAAGCGCTACATCGACTGGGACCTTGCCGACCCCAAGGGCCGACCGATCGAAGAGGTCCGCGCCACCCGCGACGACATCAAGCAGCGCGTTCATCAACTCGTCGGCGAGCTCGACGCCGCCAACACAATCAAGGAGCCAGCATGAGCGCCGCCGACCAGACAACCGAACAGAGCACCGCTACCACGGTGGGAACACCGCAGCTTGAGCTGTACGAGACGGCGATGTGCTGCGAGACGGGCGTCTGCGGCCCGAGCGTCGACGAGCAGCTCCTAAACGTCCGCGAGGAGCTCCGCTGGGCGCAGGCGCAGGGCGCGAGCGTCGCGCGGCACAACCTGACCAGCGACCCGGACGCCTTCGTCGCGAACCCCAAGGTCACGGGGCTGATGCAAGCGTTTGGCGACCAGGCGCTGCCCGTCCTCGTGATCGACGGCGAGATCACCTCGTACGGCCACTACCCCAGCCGCGACGAGCTCGTCGCGGCCCTCACCGCAACGAGCGCGGCCGCAACCGAACCGATCCCCGAGGCGAAGTCGTCCGGCTGCTGCTCGCCGGACACGAGATGCTGAATGGGACTCCCCAAGGTCCGGGACTTGCCCGGCCTCGACTGGGTCGATTGGCCAACGCGCCATGTCTTCTTCACCGGCAAGGGCGGCGTCGGCAAGACGGCGACGGCGAGCACCGTCGCCGTCGCACTGGCCGAGACGGGGCTCCGCACGCTGCTGATCAGCACCGACCCGGCGTCGAACCTCGACGACGTGTTCGGAATGCACGCCGGCAGCGAGCCGGTCCAGGTCGTCGAGCTGCCGGGGCTGTGGGTCGCGAACATCGACCCCGAGCAGGCCGCTGCCGCGTACCGCGAACGCGCGCTCGCGCCGTACCGCGGCGTCCTCCCGGACAGCGCGCTGGC
>DATCEH010000054.1:0-18553 GCA_036510225.1 Solirubrobacteraceae bacterium
AAAACCCGCCGCGTGATCATCGCCGCGCAATATCAACCACAACGCCCCCAGACCCCCACAACCCAAGAAATCAACGACGTCCAACACGCCTGGGCCGCCGCCGGCCTCTAAACCGCGAAAGTCGAGTGAGTCAGTCAACTACTTTCGTTGGAGAGTCCACTTCTCTCCACGACCCAGTCCACGAGACTCCGCCCTCCAACAACCGCCAGTCAGAGAGCGCTGTTTCTCGTTCGGGCCTCCTGCACGCGCACGACATACCCGGTGCGATCGAACCCGGCGACACGCCCGGACGACGCGCTGACGCGGACGTCCGAGCAGGACGATCAGCCGCCGGCCGGGTTGCGGCCGGTCACCGTCCGCAGGGGCCGGAGATCCGACGGAGTCCGCGGCTTCCGGGCCGGCGCGGGCTCGCCGGCGAGCTCGGCGATCGCCCGCTCGAGCGACCCGATCCGGCTGGCCAGGCCGGTGAACGCATCGGCTACCGGATCCGGCAGGTGGATCCAGTCGGTGTCGGGGCCCTCGACCCGGCGTCCATCGATCCGGACTGGATGACCCGGATTGCCGACGACCGTCGAGTTCGGCGGGACGTCCCGGATGATCACGCTGTTCGCGCCGACCTTCGCCCCGTGGCCGACCGTGATCGGGCCGAGCAGCTTCGCGCCGGATCCGATCGTGACGTTGTCCTCCACGGTCGGGTGCCGCTTGCCTGACGCAAAGCCGGTCCCCCCGAGCGTGACGCCCTGGTAGATCGTCACGTCGCTCCCGATCTCGGCGGTCTCGCCGATCACGACGCCCGACCCGTGGTCGATGAACACCCCCGGACCGATCTTGGCAGCCGGATGGATCTCGATCCCGGTCGCCGCCCGGCTGACCATGGCGATCGTCCGCGGCACGAGCGGCACGCCGGCCCCGTGGAGTCCGTGGGCAACCCGATGGGCGAGAACCGCCTGAATCCCCGGCCAGGTCACGAGGAGCTCGGCCTCGCCGACACCCCGGGCAGCCGGATCCCGGGCGCGCGCGGCGGCGATGTCGCGCCGGAGCTCGCCGGCCACCCGCGCCACCAGTCCAAGACCGAGCATTGCCGACACACTAGCGACGCCCGGCAGCCGGCTCCTCGCGCGACATCGCCGGCTGTGATCAGACTGCGAAGAACGGCATCGACACGTACCGCTCGCCGGAGTCGGCCAGCACCGTGACGATCCGCATGCCGCGCGACTCCGGCCGGCGTCCAACCTCGAGCGCGGCCCACAGGGCGGCGCCGGCCGAGATCCCGACCAGCAGACCCTCACGGCGGGCGGCGAGCCGCGCCGTGTCGAGGGCGTCCTCGTCGGTGACGGCGATCACCTCGTCGATCAGCGATCGGTCGAGGACCGGCGGGACGAACCCGGCCCCGATGCCCTGGATCTTGTGGGGTCCGGCGACGCCGCCGCTGAGGACCGGCGACCCGGCCGGCTCGACCGCGATGATCCGGCAGTCGGGATTCGCCCGACGCATCGTGTCGCCGACCCCAGTGATCGTCCCGCCGGTTCCGACGCCGGCGACGAGGATGTCCGCGGCTCCGTCGAGCGCCTCGAGGATCTCTGGGCCCGTGGTCAGCCGGTGGGCCTCGGGGTTCGCGGGATTCGAGAACTGGTCGGGCAGGAAGTAGTCCTCCCGCTCGCCGAGCCGCCGGGCCGCCGCGACGGCCTCGTGCATCCCGCCGAGCGACTCGATCGTCTCGACCCGGGCCCCGTAGAGGCGCAGGAGACCGGCTCGCTCGCGGCTCATCCCCTGGGGCAGCGTGAGGATCAGGTCGTAGCCCTTCGCCGCGCAGACGAAGGCCAGGGCGATTCCGGTGTTCCCGCTGGTCGCCTCGACGATCGTCGTCCGGCCGGGCTCGATCGTTCCGGCCCGCTCGGCGGCCTCGATCATCGCGACGCCGATCCGATCCTTGACGCTCCCGCCGGGGTTGAGCGACTCGATCTTCGCGTAGAGGCGCGTCTCGAAGTTCGGCTCGAGCAGGCGGGTCAGCTGGACGATCGGCGTGCCGCCGATGCAATCGGCAATGTTGATCGGGATTCCAGCCATCGTCCCAATGTAGTGAGTCTGAGCGCCGGATGCCGGACGCCGGACCGGGCGCTGAGCGCCGGCCTACCCCGCCGGCCGTCCGCGGGCGGCTCCTGGCCGCCCGGGATGCCGGCTCAGAAGATGATCGGCGAGTTGCGGCCGACGATCAGGACCGGGCAGCGGACCGTCTCGATCAGGTAGCGGGCGGCCCCGCTGAGGTCGACCGTCCCGACCGGGGCACCCGTACGCGAGCCGACGACGAGCAGGTCCGGCGCCTGCGTCGCCCGCTCGAGGATCTTCGACTCGAGCTTCTCGGCCAGGGATGCCGCCGTCTCCTGAGCGCTCGGATCGCCTTCGCCGTCAACGTACGCGGCGATCGAGATCACGACCTCGGCCTTGACTCGGAGGCCGGCCGGCGCGACGCCGACGGCGACGGTCGGCCGGCTCTCGAGCAGGCGCTCGGCAGAGACACCCGGCTGGACGTGGCCGGGGGTCGTCCGGTAGGCCGAGCCGAAGACGATGATGTTGTAGCCGTGCTCCTTGGCCAGTGCGATCAGGCCCTCGTGGGTGGACCCGCTGATCACCACATGACGCGGCGCGTCAGGCAGCCCGACCCACTTGGCACCGTCCGCCAGCAGCGTCTCGGCGTCGGTCTCGGCGATCTCCTCACGCTGCTCCTCGGACTCCCGGTGGTGACGAACATAGGCGAGGCCGAGCTCCCCACCTGCGTGAGCGAAGACCCGTCCGAGCGCGAGTGCGTCGACGTCGTTGTCGGTTCCGTCGTAGGAGACGAGGATCTTCGCGGGCATTGCTCCCTCTCTTGTATAGGACGTCGCGTGCCTTGGCAACGCGAGGCGATCGCCGGGTCGGCGATAGGGCCTCCAGATAACCTGCGCCGAGCCCTCCCCACCATGGACAGCCGTACAAATCGCGCGACCTGGACTTGGACGCGGCGGCGGCGGCGCGGCCTCGCCCGGGCGGCTGCGCGCCGGCCTCACCCGGGCTGGTCGCGCTCCGCGCGGACAAGCGCGAGTACCGTGCGGCCGGCTTCGTCCAGGCTGGACTGCGAGATCTCGCCGAGCGTGTCGCAGGCCTTCTGCCAGCAGGCGTAAGCGAAGTCGATCAGGTCGATCGCCGGAATCCCGGCCTGCGCGAACGGGATCTGATCGTCGAGAATCTCGCCGCTGACCGCGTCCGGGAATGCGCCCGTCGCCCCGACCGATCCAGCGGCGGCGCGCAGGCGTGACCAGAGCCGCGGGTCGGAGCCGGCCTCGCGGGGGATCCGTAGTTCGCGGTTGGCGATGAAGTCCAGCAGGATCATCTCGGCCGTCGTGCCGGCGTGAGCACGAACGTACGCCCGGCTGCCCCGGAGTCCCTGTGCCGCGAAGTCCGTGAACCCGGCCGGGGCCTCCTCGCCGTCGAAGAGGACGAAGCGGACCGCCCGCTGGCCCGGGCGGCTCCCGTCGCCGGAGAGGTCACGCGCGATCTCGATGACCGCGCCGACGCCGGCGGCGCTGTTGTTGGCGCCGACGTAGCCGGCGACCGGTGTCGTGTCGTAGTGGGCTCCCACGACGATCGCCGGCTCGTGCCCCGGAAGGCCCCCGACGATGTTGCGCAGGCCGCCTGGCACCGGCTCGAAGCGAGCGTTCGGCAGCATCCGTCGGAGCACGTCGGCGACAGACCGCTCAGCCGGGGAGCCGGCCGGACGCGGACCGAAGTCGACCTGGACCCTCGCGGTGGCGAACGCCCGGGCGGAGTCGAAGGCCGGCCCGGGAGCGGGTGGCGGGCCGGCGGCGAGCAGGGCCGGGCGGAGCCCGGCGGCAGCCGCGAGCGCGAGCGAGAGCGAGAGCGAGAGCACCCTGGCCAGACGGACCACGCGGCGACGCGGCCGTGCAACGGCCGGATCAGGTCGGTCGTCGGGGAGGGCTCGAACGGTCGGCACGAACTCACACTACGACGGCACGGCGTCGGCACGGCGACGGCACGGCGAGCCGGCGCCTCGGTCGGCCGGCGGCCGGGGGTCGTGTCTCGGGTCGTGTGGCTCGGGTCGTGTCTCGGTTCCACTCGATCATCGTTTCGAGTGCAGCGTGCCTTCGACTGACCTTCTCGAGGCGCGAGTCTGCCTTTGGCGGGTCGACACGAACGGCGTTCGTAAACGAACGGCGTTCGTGCGCGCTGTTCGAGCGGAGACACGCCTCGATCGCAGCGACGGGGCCAGGCCGCCGTGCAACGCGCTGCGGCGTTTGGCGTTGTCGGTGGACTTGCCCGAACCCCTCGACGGCGAGGTTCAGCCACGAGCCCGCTGCGACCGTCTAGATGTAATACATCGCGGACCCGGCGGCCCGAGCCTCGCGCTCGACGATCTCGGCCAGTGTGGCCTCGGCGAGGACGCGCCGTGCGGCCTGAGCCGCCTCGGCGAAGATCCCGGTCGCATCCTTGCCGACGCTCCCGTCGAGCAGCTCGACGATCTCGAGCACGGTGATCGACGCCGGATCCCGGGCGAAGCTGTAGCCGCCCTTGACGCCCCGCTGCGACCGGAGGACTCCCGCCCGCCGGAGTACGGCGAACAGCTGCTCGAGGAACTGCACCGGGATCTCCCGTCGCCGGGCGAGCTCCCCGATCGAGACCGGCGCATCCCCACCGCATCGACCGAGCTCGGCCAGCGCCTGGATCGCGTACGGAGACTTGCTGGTGATCGAGATCACACGTCGATCGTACCCGGAGAACCGGCGGGCCGAGCGGTCCGCCCGAACCGACCCGAGCGGGCAGCTCGCCTAGATCCAACCCTTCTCGGTCGCCGTCAGCACCGCCTGCGCCCGGTCAACGACGCCGAGCTTGCGATACACGTTGTGGAGGTGGGTGCGGACCGTGCTCGTCGAGAGCTGGAGCTCGTGTGCGATCTGCTTGTAGACCTTGCCCTCGGTCAGCTGGCGCAGGACGTCCATCTCGCGCTCGGACAGCGGGCAGGCCTCGACCGCACGCCGGCGGGTCATCGTCCCCTGGTTCGGCAGATTGAACATTACGGTCCGCAGCTGGCGTGGACCGATTCCCAAGGTCCGGCCGACCCGCAGCATCTCGGCCGGCGAGACCGCCCCGTCCTCGGCGTAGTGGGCGAGCATGTCCGCGATCCGCACGAGTGCCGCGTCGCCGGTCGCGTCATCCGCGTGGTGGCGCTCAATCCCCGAGGCGATCGACTTCGGCAGGCCCCAGCGACGGGCGAGGACGCCGCCGACGAGCGCGTGATCGACGCCGAGCTCGCGGCGCTCGTTGCGGATCCGATCCTCCGGCGTCCGCGCGTCGCCGAGGACCTGTGCCGGGTAGCCAGCATAGGCATGCATCAGGACGAGCTTGCCGATGTCGTGGAGCACCGCGATCACCATCAGGCGATCCCGCGACTCGTAGCCGATCTCGGCCGCCAGGCCATCTGCCGCCGCCCGCGTCGCCAGGCCGTGGAGCCTGACCCGCTCGGGAGTGCCCTCCCAGACTGCGGTCCGCTCGAAGAAGTCGAAGGTCGGCGTCCGGCGGGCGACCTCGCCGACGGCCTCGGGCGTGAGGATCCGCACGGCGTCGACGATGCTCTCGACGCTGACACGTCGCTTCGTGTTGACCTCGTTGGCCGCGCGAAGCACGGCGACCATCAGCGCGATGTCCGACTCGATGACGCCGACCATCTCGGCGACATCGATCGACTCGGCCGCGGCCAGGCGCAGCAGCCGGCTGCGGGACTCGGCGAGCGCAGGGAAGGTCTCGAGTGCTTCGAAGGCGGCCGTCAGGCGCCGTCCGTGACCCTCCCCCGGCCGTTCGGAGCCGATCACGCGGGGAGCGCTGGGGCCAGGGCCGAAACTCTGAGCTGCATTCCTTGCGGGCATTTCGGTCTCTCTGTCGGTTCAGGCGGTCGCCGGGTCCTCGAGTGCGATCGCCATGGCGCAATCCCTGATCTCGTATCGGCACACGCGCCACCGAAACTTAGCGACGCGTCCGGGCGCCGCTCCTCGCCGGCCGGGCGAGCGCTCCGAGTCCAGGAGAACCCTGCTCCGGCGGGTGTCTCCGCGAACCCGCCTCAGCTGGTCGCGAGCGCTCGGTCGATCCGGTCGAGCACGGCATCGCGGCCGAGCAGGACGACAGTCTCGAAGATCCCGGGCGAGACCGGCCGGCCGGCGAGGGCGACCCGCAGCGGCTGGAAGACATCCTTCGGCTTGAGCGCCCGCGCCTGGACGACACCTCGGAGAGCCCGTTCAACGCCATCGAGATCGAACTCGTCGAGCTCGGCCAGTGCCGTCCGGGTGGTCGCCAGGACCGCGCGACCGTCCGCGCCGAGCCACCGCTCGACCGCCGCCGGGTCGAACTCCGGCCCGTCGAACACGAATCCTGCCAGCGGCCAGAAGTCCGCGAGCGTCTGGAGCTTCTCCGCCGAGACGGCAGCCGCCCCGGCGAGGCCCTCGCGGCCGGTGAAGCGCTCGAGCTGGCGGGTCAGGTCGGACGGGCTGAGCTCGCGCATGTAGCGTCCGTTCATCCAACGGAGCTTCTGCTCGTCGAAGCGTGCCGGGTTCCGCTGTACTCGGGTGATGTCGAACTGCTCGATCAGCTGGTCGGTGCTCAGCAGAGTCTGGTCGTCGGCCGCCCCCCAGCCCAGCAGGGCGATGTAGTTGCGCACGGCGGCGGGTAGGTACCCGGCGTCGCGCAGCTCCTGCACCGAAGCCGCCCCATGGCGCTTGGACAGCTTCTTCCCGTCGGGGCCGTGGAGCAGCGGGAGGTGGGCATACCGGGGCGGGTCGGCGCCGAGCGCGCCGAAGACGAGCAGCTGCTTGGCCGTGTTCGTCAGGTGATCGTTGCCCCGCACGACGTGGGTGATCTCGGAGTCGAGGTCGTCGACTGCGACAGCGAGGTTGTAGAGCGGCGTTCCGTCAGCCCGTGCGATCACGAGGTCGTCGAGCGAGGCGTTCGGTGACGAGACCTCGCCGATCACGAGGTCGTCGACCACGGTGTCCCCGTCGTCCGGCACCCGCAGTCGGACCGCGCCGGCGGTCTCCGGCTGGCCGCGGAAGCCGCGATCGTCGCCGTGCGTGCGCTTGTACTCGCGGACGTCGTCGGCCGTCGCGGTCGACCGATACGCGTGGCCCGACTCGACCAGCTGGCGGACGACCTCCCGATGGCGCTCGGCCTGGTCGGACTGGAGGATCGGCCCTTCGTCCCAGTCGAGCTCGAGCCACCGAAGGGCGTCGAGAATCTGCTCGACGTTCTCCGGCGTCGACCGCTCCCGGTCGGTATCTTCGATCCGCAGCACGAGCCGACCGTCGGCACCGCGCGCCATCAGCCAGTTGAAAAGAGCCGTGCGAGCGCCGCCGATGTGCAGGGCGCCGGTCGGAGAAGGAGCAAATCGAAGTCTCATGAGCCCGCCGGATGCTAGCCGCCCTCTCGTGGGCGCCCACGTGTCGACTGCCGGCGGCCTCTCCAAGGCCGTCGAGCGTGGGACGGCGCTCGGTGCCGAGGCGATTCAGATCTTCAACCAGTCGCCGCGCGCCTGGCGACCGACGGCCTACACCGAGGAGGACTTCGCCCGCTTCCGGGACGCGATCGCCGCGAGCGAGATCGACGGCGTGCTGATTCACGCCGTGTACCTGCTCAACTGCGCGTCCGACGACCCCGAGATCGTCGAGAAGTCGCTAGCCGGCCTGATCGGCGCGCTCCGGCTCGGCGACGAAATCGGCGCCGACGCCGTCGTCCTGCATCCCGGGTCGGCCAAGCTCGGTCCGGTCGACGAGGCGATCGAGCGAGCCGGCCGGGTTCTGGGCCAGGCGCTCGACGAGTCCGAGCGGTGCCCTCTGCACCTCGAGAACACCGCCGGTACCGGCGGGACGCTCGGCCGCTCGTTCGATGAGCTAGCAGCCCTCCTCGACGCGGCCGGCCGGCACCCCCGGCTCGGGTTCTGCCTCGACTCCTGTCACCTGCTCGCCTCCGGCTATGACATTCGCGGCGAGTCCGAGCTGGCGGGGGTGATCGACGACTGCGAGCGCGCCGTCGGACCCGGGTTGATCGGCTCGCTGCATCTCAACGACTCGCAGACCCCGCTCGGCTCGAACCGCGACCGGCACGCGAACATCGGTCACGGTGAGCTCGGCCTGACCGGGTGCCGCGCATTCCTGCGCGAGCCGCGTTTCGCCGGCCTGCCATGCGTGTTGGAGACGCCCGGCCCCGAGCGGAAGGGTCCGACGGCCGACGAGCTCGCGCTGACGTTCTCGCTTCGCGACGACGACTGACCGGCTAGGCCACCAGGCGGGCCGGTCCGCCGAGCAGATGCTCGAGCTCGGCCCGCAGGCCGGGACTCGGCTCGACGCGGAATTCCGGGCCGAGACACAGCTGCCAGTCGGCCAGCTCGAGATGAACCTCAGACTCGCCGGGAGACGTCGAGAGGAGGTCCCGGAGGTCGACGATCGCGTCGTCGGACAGACGCTCGGTGTCGACCTGAACCCGCAGCGGCTTGGGCACGGCATCCTCGACCGCCGCCGCTCTCGCCCGCTCGACCTCCTCGGGCGCCGGGCAGAACGGGTCGACCGACTGGGCGACGACGCACGTCCCACCCTCCTTGTGGTCGACCCGTCCCCTGACCAGAACGATCTCGTCGACCGCGAGGTTGACCTCGAGCTTCTCGAGCGACCCGCCGAAGACGAGGATCTCGACCGTGCCCTCGAGATCGTCGAGCGTCGCGAACATCATGTCCGTGCCCGACCGCGTCCGGATCTTCTTGGCCGCCGTGATGATCCCGCCGACCGTCACCCAGTCCTTGTCGCGCCGGTCGCCGACCCCCGCCAACCGGCAGTCGACGGCCGCATGGAGGGCGTCGCGGACGCGCTTGAGCGGGTGCTCGGAGATGAACAGGCCGATCGCCTCCTTCTCGACCGCCAGCAGCTCGGCCTGATCGAACTCGAGCAGCGAGATCGGCGGCCGCCCGGCCGCCCGGGACGGCCCGGCCCGACCGGCCGCCGCATCGTCGAGACCGCCCAGATCGAAGATCGACGACTGGCCGATCTGGGCGTCCTGCTGCGTCTTCTGGCCGGCGCCCTGCGCCTGCTCGAGAACGTCGAGCATGCCCTTACGGGTCGCCCCGGTCGACCCGAACGCACCGCACTTGATCAGCGCCTCGATCGCCTTCTTGTTGACCGCGCGAGCGTCGACGCGCTCGCAGAAGTCCCACAGCGAGTCGAAGTGGCCGTCCTCGTCACGCGCCCGCTTGATCGCCTCGACCGCCTGGTAGCCGACGCCCTTGACGGCATCCAGGCCGAAGCGGATGTTCCGCTCGACGACGGTGAACTCGTGGTCTGAGAGGTTGACGTCCGGCGGAAGGATCTCGATGCCCATGTCCTCGCACCGGGCGACGAAGAACGGGACCTTGTCCTTGGTCGACATCACCGACGAGATCAAGGCCGCCATGTACTCGGCCGGGTAGGTCGCCTTCAGCCAGGCCGTCCGGTAGGCGATCAGCGCGTAGCAGGCCGAATGGGACTTGTTGAACGAGTAGTCGGCCGACCGCTCGTTGGTCGTCCACAGCCAGTCGATCACCTGGTCGGTCGTGCCCGACGCGCGGCAGCCCGCGCGGAACTCCGGCTCCAGCTCGGCCATCGCCGCCCGATTCTTCTTGCCGATCGCCTTGCGCAGGTCGTCGGCCTTGGCCCCGCTGAAGCCGGCGATCTCCTTGGAGATCAGCATCGCCTGCTCCTGGTAGACGATCACCCCGTTGGTCGACTGGAGGATCGGGCGCAGCCGATCGTCCGGGTAGGAGATCGCGTCGGGGTTGTGCTTGCCGCGCGCATACGTCGGAATCTGGTCCATCGCGCCCGGCCGGTAGAGCGCGTTCAGCGCGATCAGGTCCTCGAGCTCGGTCGGCCGAACCTTCTTGAGCGTCTCCCGCATGCCCTCGGACTCGAACTGGAAGACGCCGACCGAATCCCCGCGGGCCATCATCTCGTAGGTCGCCGGATCGTCGAGCACGAGGTTCGTCATGTCCGGGCGCTCGCCGGTCGACCGCTCGATGATGTCGAGCGCATCCTCGATCACGTCGAGGTTCCGCAAGCCGAGGAAGTCCATCTTCAGCAGTCCGAGCTCCTCGACCGGCTTCATCGAGAACTGCGTGACCATCCGATACTGCCGGTCACCGTTCTCGTCGATTCCGCCGTCGGCCAGCTGGAGCGGGACGATGTCGGTCAACGGACGGTCGGCGATCACGACGGCGGCCGCGTGGATCGACGAGTTCCGGACGATCCCCTCGAGACCCCTCGCCACCTCGACGATCCGCGCGTCGGTCGGGTCGGCGTCGCACGCCAGGCGGAGGGCCTCGCCGGGTGCGAGGCAGTCCTCGAACGACGGCGATCGGCCCATGATCGGATCGGGGATCAGCTTCGCCAGGCGGTCGCCGACCGCGTAGTCGTGGCCGAGCACCCGAGCGGCGTCCCGCGTCGCCGCTCGAGGGAACATCTTGCCGAACGTGACGATCTGCGCGACCGACTCCTTACCGTACTTGGCGATCACGTACTGCATGACCTTCTCCCGGCCACGGACCGAGAAGTCGATGTCGATATCCGGCATCGAGACCCGCTCGGGGTTGAGGAAGCGCTCGAACAGCAGGTCGTACTTGAGCGGGTCGAGGTCGGTGATCCGCAGCGAGTAGGAAACGATCGACCCGGCGGCCGACCCGCGGCCCGGGCCGACCGCGACGCCGTTGGCCTTCGCGAAGCTGACGAAGTCCCAGACGATCAGGAAGTACGCGTTGAAGCCCATCCGGTCGATCACGCCGAGCTCGAGCTCCATCCGCTCGACTGCGTGGGCCGGCGGCGGATCCCCGTAGCGCTCGCGCAGGCCGGCCTCGACCAGCCCCCGCAGGAAGCTGCGGTCGGTCTCGCCGTCGGGCACTGGGTAGGACGGGATCAGCTGACGCCCGAGCTCGATCTCCACTTCACAGCGGTCGGCGATCTCCAGCGTCGTCTCCAGCGACTCCGGCCAGGCCGCGAACGCGTCGGCCATCTCGGCGTTGTCCTTGAGATAGAACTCGTTCGTGTCGAAGGTCATCTTCGGCTCGGCCAGCGTGCTCTTGGTCTGGACACAGAGCAGTGCCGAGTGGTTCTCGTAGTCCTCCCGCCGCAGGTAGTGGACGTCGCCCGTCGCCGCCAGCGGCCGGTCGAGCTCCCTGGCGATCCGGACGATCCCCTCGTTGCAGCGATCCTGCAGTGGGATGCCGTTCTTCTGCACCTCGAAGTACACGTTCTCGCTGCCGATCGCCCCCATCAGGTCCTCGACGTGGGCCCGCGCCTCGTCGTCGCGGCCGTCGCCGAGGCGTGCGCAGAAGCGCGACGCCAGGCAGCCGGTCAGCGCGATAAGGCCGGCCCCGTGGCGTTCGATCTGGCACATGTCCACAGTCGGCCGGCCGCGGTTCAGGCCTTCGAGGAAGCCGGCCGACGAGAGCTTCACGAGGTTGCGGTAGCCCTCGTCAGACGCCGCCAGCAGGGTCAGGTGGTTGCGTTCGACCCGACCCTTCGTTGCGGCGACGTGGTCGTCGACGTAGTAGACCTCGCAGCCGACGATCGGCTTGATGCCGTGCTTGCGGCACGCCTTGTAGAGCTCGACGGCCCCGTTCATCACACCGTGGTCGGTCAGGCCGAGGGCCGGCTGGCCGAAGGCCGCGGCCCGCTCTGCGAGGGCGTCGATCTTGCAGGCGCCGTCGAGCAGCGAGTACTCCGAGTGGACGTGAAGGTGGGCGCAGGACGGGGTGCTCATCGCTCGCGCTCATCGTAGGCGGAGCGCCAGACGTCGCCTCCCGGCTTCCCCGCAAACTGCGACCCGCGGAGGATTTCCCGACGGCCGCTCGGCTTGCTGCCGAGAAGCCGCGGCCGATCAGCCGATCTTCGGCCCGAAAGCCCACTTCGGCATCGGCGAGAGCCCGCCCTTTGCGACCGCGAGGGCGGTGTCGGTGGAGCGCCTGGTCATCGGATACGGACCGACCTTCCAGACCTGGTAGCCGATCGTCCCGTAGTGACTGCGCAGGAAGGCCGTGAGCTCGCCCCGGTGGGCGAAGCACGCGTAGCGTCGTGGCCCGAGCGGGCCCCCACCGTGCCAGACGAGCCAGTCGCCCGGCGGCGCATCGAGGTACTCGCCGAAGACGAGCTCCCGCAGCTGGCTCTCGAGACTCTGTTGGGTCACCCGGTCGGGAGACGCGTCGCAGAATTGGCACTTGAAGCGCACTCGTACTGACATGCCGTCCCTTCTCGCCGTCTCCGGCGTCGAAGCCGCACATTGAACATAGCGCGCTCGGGAGGCCGCCGCGTTACGCGAGAGGAAATTCGACCAACTGACCCCAGCTCGGTCGCCCTCCCGCGCAGCTCGTCAGCCGGCGTCCCGCCGCGCTCAGCCGGCGTCGCGCAGCCGCCAGGCCATCCGCGACTGGAGCGTCCACAGCTCGATGAAACCGGGTGACGCCGCCTGCGCGAAGAGCCCGCCGGACTCGCCGAACGAGGCGAGCGACTGGTCATAGAGGGCGTTGGGCGACTCACGCGTTACCGGCCGGGCGTGACCCTTGTAGAGCTTGACGGCAACCGTCCCGGTGACCTGGGCGTTGACCGACTCCATGTAGGCGTCGAGGTCGCCGCGGAGCGGCTCCCACCAGAGGCCGGCGTAGACGAGGTAGGCCCACTGGCGGTCGAGGCCGGCCTTGAACTGGTTCTGATGGATCGTGCAGACCAGCTTCTCGAGCTCCTGGTGGGCCGGGAGGATCACCGAGGCGGCGGGAACCTCGTAGATATCGCGGACCTTCAGGCCGACGATCCGGTCCTCGATGTGGTCGACGATGCCGACGCCGTGGCGGGCGGCGATCGCCGCGACCCGCTCGAGCAGCTCGACGAGTCCGAGCGTCTCTCCGTCGAGTGAGACCGGGACACCCCGGTCGAAGCCGATCGCGATCGTCTGGGATTCGTCGGGAGCCCGCTCGGGCGGGGTCACGAGCTGGAAGACGTCGTCGTCGGGCGCGTGGTCGAGATCCTCGATCCAGCGGCCCTCGGACGAGCGGCCCCAGAGGTTGTCGTCGATCGAGTAGGGCGCGATCTCGGTGCCCCCCTTGACGGGAATCCCGTGCTCACGGGCGTAGGCGATCTCCTCGTCGCGGCCCATCCGCCACTCGCGGACGGGCGCGATCACCTTGAGCTCCGGAGCCAGGGTCGCGACGGTTCCGTCGATCCGGACCTGGTCGTTGCCCTTGCCGGTGCAGCCGTGGGCGATCGTGTCGCAGCCGGTCCGGCGGGCGTACTCGACGGCGAGCTTGGCGATCAGCGGCCGGCCGAGGGCCGTGAACAGGGGGTAGCCGCCGCCGTAGAGGGCGTTGGCCTTGATCGCGGGGACGACGAAGTCGCGGGCGAACTCGTCGCGGGCGTCGACCACGTGGCAGTCGATCGCACCGAGCTGGAGGGCCTTGCCGCGGACGACCTCGTAGTCCTCGCCCGGCTGGCCGAGGTTCACCGTCAAGGCGACGACTTCGGCCTCGTATTCGTCCTGGATCCATTTCAGCATCACGCTGGTGTCGAGGCCGCCGGAGTACAGCAGCAGCACCCGGTGGACGTCCTCGGGGTCGGCCTCGTAGCTCGTCGTGCGGGGTGGGTGGTCGGCCATTGCGCGGCGAAGCCTATCCGGAGGCTGACCGGCGGCGGGGGCGGTCGGCGGCGGCGGCGGCCGGCCTGGTCGCCCCGGACGTCGCGTCCGGCCGGGTTGAGGTTCGCCGCCTCACTGAAAACAGGTTGACTGAGTCTGTCGGCGTTCGCGGTCCATCGGCCGGCGACAGCCCGTGCGTGCCCGGCGTCGCTGCCCGGGTCGTGGAGAAGGAGACTCTCCAAAAAAAGTAGCTGACTGACTCAGGCAACCATTTCACGATGAACGTCGACGACACCCACCTCCGCCACCCTGGAGGAACCCGGTCGACCAACATCCCGACACCCCCGGCCCCGACCCGCACCCGCACCCGCACCCGCTCCCGCTCCCGCACCCGCACCCGCACCCGGCCCCCGCACCCGCACCAGGGCCCCCGGCCTCCGCCTCCCGCACCGACGTGCAGCCGGCCGCGAACGAAGCCCGCGAAACCCGAGTGGCTGTCTGGCAACCCGAGTGACTCTCTGGCAACCCGCGAGTGGCGCTCTGGCAACCCTGAGTGACTCTCTGTCAACCACATTCCAGGAAGGATCGGGCGCACGGCCCGGCTGAGAGCTCCGAAATCGGTCGCCGGGCTCCCGCCCCGTCATCCGAGCTCAATCCGCGAGGAGTCGCCCGAGCCGGCGGAGGGCCTCGTCGACCTCGTCGGCTTCGACGATCAGCGCGGGCAGGAGGCGGAGCGTGGCCGGCCCGGTCGCGTTGATCACCAGGCGCTCCTCGAGCAGCGCCCGGCGGGCGATCCGGGGGGCGTCGACATCGAGGTCGAAGCCGATCATCAGCCCGCGCCCGCGGACGCCAACCACGTGCGGTAGGGCGGCGACTCCCTCACGGAGCCGTTCGCCGAGCTCGCGGACCCGCCCGAGGAGGGCGTCGTCGAGCAGGACGTCGAGCGCGGCGTGGGCGGCCGCGCAGACGACCGGCCCGCCGGGGAAGGTCGAGCCGTGATCGCCGGGGGCGAACGTGTCGGCGCGCGCGGGACCGGTGATCATCGCGCCGATCGGCAGTCCTCCGCCGAGTGCCTTGGCGGTGGTCAGGATGTCGGGGACGACCCCCGACTGGTGGTAGGCCCAGGGCGTCCCGGCCCGGCCGAGGCCGGTCTGGACCTCGTCGAAGATCAGCGTCGCGCCGTGGCGGTCGCAGAGCTCCCGCGCCGACCGGAGCAGCTCGTCGCTGAGCACATGGACGCCGCTCTCGCCCTGGATCGGCTCGAGGATCACGGCGGCGACGCCGTCGTCGACGACCCGCTCGAGCGCGTCGGACCGCGGCGGGACGGCGAGAAAGCCGCCGACGAGCGGCGCGAACGGGGCCTGCTTGGCCTCCTGCGGGGTGGCCGAGAGGGCGCCGTAGGTGCGCCCGTGAAAGGCCCCGTGGATGGAGACGATCGTCCCGCCCTGCTTGGCCTTGCGGGCGCACTTGAGCGCGGCCTCGACGGCCTCGGCGCCGGAGTTGGTGAAGAACACGCGGCCGCCGAGCGAGCTCTCGGCGAGCCGCCGGGCGAGCCGGGCCATCGGGTCTGTGTAGTAGAGGTTGCCGACGTGGATCAGGCGGGCGACCTGGTCGGTGATGGCGGCGACGACGGCCGGGTGGGAGTGGCCGACGCTGGAGACGGAGATGCCGGTGAGGAAGTCGAGGTACTCGTTGTGCTCGGCGTCCCACAGGCGGGTGCCGAGGCCGCGGACGAACTCGACCGGGTAGCGGGCGTAGTTGGCGGTCAGGTAGTCGTCGGCCCAGTCGGCGGCGGTCTCGTCGGTCGGCGCGGGCGGGCGGTCGGGGGAGTCGGTCATCGTTCGGGGCCCTCGGGATCGTCGGTCATTGCTCTGGGGAGATCTTCGTGCCGATCCCGACGTCGGTGAACAGCTCGAGCAGGAGGGAGTGGGGTATCCGGCCGTCGATGATGTGCGCGGCGCCGACGCCGCCGCGGACGGCCTCGACGCAGGCCTCGAGCTTCGGCCGCATGCCGCCGCCGATTCCGGCGAGGGCGTCGTCGACCTGGTCGGTCGTCGTCTTGGCGATCAGGCTGGCCGGGTCGGTCGGGTCGCGCAGCCAGCCGATCACGTCGGTCAGGAAGATCACCTTGTGGGCGCCCATCGCGCGGGCGATCGCCGCGGCCGCGGGGTCTGCGTTGACGTTGTAGGACTTGCCAGCCGGGTCGGCGCCGACGGAGGCGACGACGGGGATGTAGTCCTGGGCGACGTGGCGGATCACGTCGACGTCGGTGCGCTCGATCTCGCCGACGAAGCCGATGTCCTGGCCGCTGGGGGACGTCCGGCGGCGGACACGGAAGAGCGAGCCGTCGTCGCCGCAGAGGCCGACGGCGGGCCCGCCGTGGCGGTTGAGCCGCAGGACGATGTCCTTGTTGATCTTGCCGACGAGGACCATCTTCGCGATCTCGACCGTCGCCTCGTCGGAGACGCGGAGGCCCTCGACGAACTCGACGGGCATCGCGAGCCGGTTCATGTAGGAGGTGATCTCGGGTCCGCCGCCGTGGACGACGATCGGATTGAGGCCGACGTACTTGAGGAGGACGACGTCGCGGGCGAACTCCTCGCAGAGATCGGGGTCGTTCATCGCGGCGCCGCCGTACTTGATGACGATCGTCCTGCCGTGGAACTCGCGGATATAGGGCAGGGCCTCGAGCAGGGTGCCGACGTCACGCATCAGGGTGCCTCCGGTCTGATCCTGCGGTCGACTGGCCTGGGTCGGTGGTCATGTCGTGTACTCGGCGTTGATCGTCACGTAGCCGTAGGAGAGGTCGGAGAAGAAGATCTCGGCCTCGGCTCCTTCACCTGGGAGGCGAACGTCGTACTCGACCTCGTCGCGCTCGACGGCGCTGGCCAGGGCCGGGAGATCGAAGTCGCGGGCGGCGCCGTGCGAGCAGACGTCGACGCCCTCGATCGAGATATCGAAGTCGAGCGGCGCCGAGTCGGGCATCGCGCCGCCGATCGCCTGGGCGATCCGCCCCCAGTTGGGGTCGGCGCCGAAGAGGGCGGTCTTGACGAGCGGGGAGTCGGCGACGGCCCGCGCGACACGGCCGACGGCATCGGGGTCGCCGCCGGCGACATGGATCCGCCCGACGCGCTTGGCGCCCTCGCCGTCGTGGGCGATCAGGAGGGCCAGCTGCCGCAGGAGCGCGTCGAGCGCCTCCCCCAGGCGCAGCTCGTCGTCGGTCTCGGCTTCGACGCGAACGCCGCTGGCCCCGCTGGCCATCAGGATGACGGTGTCGTTGGTCGAGAGCTGGCCGTCGACCGAGATCCGGTCGAACGAGCGCTTGACGGTCACGCCGAGGAGGAGGTTGGCCGTCGCGGCGGAGAGCTTGGCGTCGGTCTGGACGAAGCAGAGCATCGTCGCGAAGCGGGGCGAGATCATCCCGGCGCCCTTGCACTGGGCGCTCAGACGGACGGTCCCGGAGGGGAGCTCGACCTCGAGCGAGGCGTGCTTGTCGATCGCGTCGGTCGTGCGGATCGCCGCGGCGAAGTCGGCCGCCCCGCCGGGCCGCAGCTGGGCCTGGGCGTGGCGCAGGCCGGCGACGACGAGCCTGCCGTCGAGGAGCACGCCGATCACCCCGGTCGAGGCGACGGCGACCTGGTCGGGCTCGGCCCGCGAGACGATCGCACCGGCGCCCTGGACGCGGGCGGCCTCGTCGAGCCCGCGCCGGCCGGTCGCGGCGTTGGCGGTCCCGGAGTTGGCGACGACGGCGCGCAGGGAGTCGAGCCGGCAGCGCTGCTGGCAGGTGAGGACGGGGGCGGCGAGCACGCCGGAGCGGCAGAAGCGGGCGGCGCTGACGGTGTCCGACGGGTCGGAGACGAGCAGGCCGAGGTCGAGGCCGCCGTCGGCCTTCAGGCCACACGCGACGCCGGACGCCCGGAAGCCGGCCGGGAGCGGGGCGTCGGGATCGAGCTCGCGGACGTGGTCGGGGCGGTCGACCCAGCGTGAGGAGAAGAAGCTCACAGGAGGCCGGCGGTCTCGGGGAGACCGAACATCAGGTTGAGGTTCTGGACGGCCTGGGAGGACGTCCCCTTCCAGAGGTTGTCGATCGCGGCGAAGACGAACAGCTTGCCGGTCCGCTCGTCGGAGTGGGCGTGGATCCGGGCGAAGTTGGTCTCGCGGACGTCGCGGACGCCGGGCGGCCGGCTGACGAGCTCGACGAACGGCTCGTCGGCGTAGCGGGCGGCGAACAGAGCCTCCAGCTCGAACTGGTCGACCGGACGGGTCGGGGTGACGTAGCAGGAGAGGAGCTCGCCCTGATCGAGCGGGAGCAGGTGCGCCGTGAACGCGGCAGTGACTGGGCTTCCCATTCTGGCCAGTTCCTGGTCCAACTCGGGCATGTGCCGGTGGCGCCCGACGCCGTAGGGAACGACGTTCTCGGCGACGGAGACGAAGTGGGTCTTCTCGGTCGGGGTCCGCCCGGCGCCGGAGACGCCGGTCTTCGCGTCGATCACGACGTCGGCGAGCAGGCCGGCCTGCGCGAGCGGGGCGAGGGCGAGCAGCGCGGCCGTCGGAAAGCAGCCGGGACAGGCGACGAGGTCGGCTCCGGGGATCTCGTCGCGGTGGAGCTCGGGCAGGCCGTAGACGGCGTCGGCGAGGAGGTCGGCGTGGAGGTGGGGTACGTACCACTCCTCGTAGACTCGGGCGTCGTCGAGGCGGAAGTCGGCGCTCAGGTCGACGACGCGGGCACCGGCCGTGCGGAAACCGGCGGCGACGGGTGCCGACGCGCCGTGGGGGTAGGCGATCACGGCGGCGTCGACGTCGCCGTGGCGGTCGAGGTCGAGCGGCTCGAGCTCGAGCGGGACGCGGTGGTGGGGGTAGAGGTCGTCGAGCCGGCGGCCGG